>JBGSVD010000016.1:0-4352 GCA_041753135.1 Planctomycetaceae bacterium | reverse complement strand
TCCGGGCAGTTGGGAGAAGTCCAGATCCGGGGCTTTCAGTCCCGTCGCAGAATGAACCAGATCCACGCAGGCCCAGCGGATGGCGGTGACGGTCATTCCCACGGCTAATGATGCCACTGTCAGGTACAGGAAGCCGCTGATCGTCGGAGCGTCTGTCGGAGTCGATGCAAACCAGGCTCGCATTGACGGCGAGAAAGAACTCAATCCCCACAACGCAATGGCCCCCGGGACAAGGTAGGCAATGAGGACTCCAAAATTGTTGCTGGTGACGTCTTTCACCCGTGAAAGATAACTCACCTCATGGCTCGGCGCAAGTGGCGTGTTGAGACTGCCGTATCCCGGTTGTTTGCTGAAGAATTTCAATCAGTTGCAGGAGAGGGTGCTCCACGTTTCGGCATTCTTCGGGAAGCCTTCTGGGAGCTTTGGGGCCGAGTGAATTGCTACATGGTTGGTTCAGGGTGCTGCGCCTATCGGGTTTTCAGATAAGCAGCCGCCCCACCACCACAGCAGAAGGCGAATACCGCCGTCGTGATTTCTCATGGTATCACGGCGTCAAGGTCCGTTCGCCACGCGGTGCGGGCTCACTGCTGCTTTTCGTTCCGAAAAGGCTCCACCCTGACTTGCCGTGTTCAATGGCCCGGCGGGCCGACGGCGGGCTCAGACTGAACAACAGTCGAAACAAAACCATCAGTGCGGTTCAGGCCGAGAGCAGCACACAACAGGAGAACAAACTCATGAAGAAAGAAAACGCAACCAAACTCACAAACAAATGCCTCGATGAACTTACCGAATCGTTGCGGCAAGGACAGACCGATATGCTGGAAACGTACCTCGGTGCAATGACCACGTTTCAGCATTCCAGTGTTAAAAGCTGTTCTTCAATCGCGATCAGCCTGATGTTTCTTCGACGCGTCTACGAAACGCTCAACATCAGGCTGGCGACTCAGCCGCTGTCAGAGGGCATTCGAGGACGCTTGCGAGACGGCTACATTGTCATCAACGATCGACCCGACGAATCACTGAAGTTTCGCCAGTTGGCCTCTACGCTGGCATACGAAATCCTGCTTCGAGACTCAATCGACGACGAAGTTGTCCAGCACCGACAATTGATTTCCGCAGAGGCCGAGTGCGTGGCGTTTGTTGTGTGCAAAGCTCATGGCATTCAGACTCAGGCGATCGCCAGCGACTCCACTTGTTTGC
Source organism: Planctomycetaceae bacterium (assembly GCA_041753135.1). Taxonomy (GTDB): domain Bacteria; phylum Planctomycetota; class Planctomycetia; order Planctomycetales; family Planctomycetaceae; genus SXXK01. The sequence continues at coordinate 3,152 of JBGSVD010000016.1, read as the reverse complement.
ATCGCGAAGACAGGAAATTTCTGTTGGCCTCTCCTGAGTGAATCCTGCAGACGGCAACGCGGATCATCGAATTGATCGAAGCAGACAGGCATGCTCCCATCAACATCAGATTCAGCCATCGATCGAAAGGTCGCCGCAAGGCATATCTGCAAGGAGTTTAGTGCCGGCTCCAGCCGGGAATCATTCATCTGTTCACAACAAGGTTCGAAAGACTTGCTGTCTGTCATGCTTCTGCTCCAGCTCGGCTGACATCAGCTTCCCGCTGAACCTTTGGATTCACGCTCTGTGTCAATGGTTGATTGTTTTCCATCGGCTGGCGCCTTTCGGTGAATGAAAAACAAGCAACCATCAAAAAATCATGAGGACTATGCAAAAATCAAAGAACCCAGAAGCCACAACCGATTCCAGCACGAAGCCAACTTGCACCACGCGTTCAAAGTGCAAGGGCCAACTGGCGTTTGAAGACACCTTCATTCGCGAAACACGCGTAAGCTACATCCACAGCCAACAGGCCCTGTTCAAGATCAGATCAGCATCCGACGTGGCCACGTTTGTGAGATCGGTTCTGACCGACAATAGCCGAGAACACCTGGTAGCCTTGTTTCTCGACGCCATGCATCAGGTGTCAGCGTATTCCATCGTTTCAATCGGTTCAGCCAACTATGCGGTTGTGACGCCTCGTGAAGTCTTCCAGCGAGCGATTGTTTCCGGAGCGATCGCCATCGTGATCGCCCATAACCATCCCTCTGGTTCGATACAGCCGAGTAACGACGACCACAAGGTCACCAAGCGACTCTTCGAATCCGGCCTGATACTTGGGATCAAGCTCCTTGATCATGTGATCGTCACGGACAATGAACACTATTCTTTCAGCGATGAAGGAGTTCTGTGATGGACGCCCGTTTGGCGCGATACTACGGCTTGGCACAGCCGAAAGAAATTGCTCTCTAACTATTCCAGTGGTAGAATCTGAGCCTATGAGCACAGTCATTGAAGAGCTTGAAGCGTTTCGACAGTACGTCCTTGAGCATTCTCGGACCGGCTCTACAGGCGCATCGCTCGATGAGTTGTTTCAGCGTTGGTCTGCGTCCCGGCTGTCCGAGGCCGAGCTGGAACAGAGCCTGGAATCGCTCCGACGTGGTCTGGCTGATCCTGACGCGGGGCGTCTGGTTGATGCTGATGTGGTGATTAAGGGAACGCGCGATCGATTGCTGCAGAAGTTATGAATTGCCTGCGCACTTCGACTGAGGAAACGCGACAACACTGAACGGTTTGTGCCCGCCGTTATTCCAGCCAGTTTTCAATTCGTAATCCGGAGATGCTGGAGAAGTCGCGAGTGTTGGCGGTCAGCAAGACGCATCTAACCGACACGGCGACAAACGGCAGGCGTAACCTTGAAATCCATCGAGCAGCACTATCATTCATTTGGCGTCCTTTTCCCGGTTCTCCTGACGGACTATCTGTCCAGCTTTGTCGATTTGCTTCATCACCGGGTGATCATCAAACATTCCAAGGCTCTTCCGCCAATCTTTTATCTCAGAGATTCGGCCAGACGACGAATGCATTCTCCGCAATACGACTAGCATTTGCTTTTCGAGCATTTCGATGCGCTGCTCAAGCGGTGTGTCGGACATCGAGAAACCTCCGGATCAACGCATCAAAGGCCATTTGTCATTCAGGAGCAGACTACGAAAATCCATTAACGACGGAAAGGCAGATCCGGGAAAGTCAATCGAATGATTTTTGCGTGACAATCAGTATCGCGCAGTGTTAGAATTCAGAAATGAGCACGATCAACTATCTCGACCGAATGTTACAGCCCGTCACGGAGGCGATGAGCCCTGAGTTTGCCAACAAGCTGATCAGCTTGCGTGCGGATGAAGAATTGCTGTCGCATATCGAGCAGCTTCGCGGGAAGGCTAATCAGGGCACCCTGACGGCAGAGGAAGAGGCCGAATATCGTGAGTTCGTTGAGGCTGTTGATGTGATCTCGATTTTGCAGGCCAAAGCGAGAAGAGTTCTTGCGAAACCTTCACGATAGTCATGGATGCAACCACAAGAACGATTGTGCGTGAGCGAGCTGAGTGGCGCTGCGAATACTGTGGAATTCCAGAGGCCGCTACGCCGTTTGTTCCCTTCCATGTTGAACACGTGATTGCTCAACAACATCTGGTCGATGACAGCCTTAAAAACCTGGCCCTTGCCTGTGATCGGTGCAACGCCTTCAAAGGTCCCAACCTTTCGAGCGTGGATCCCGTGAACAATGCTGTTGTGCATTTGTTTCATCCACGAATGGATGATTGGAAAGAGCACTTTGAACTTGTAGACGGGACTGTGGTGGGGTTGACGCCGAAAGGGCGAGCGACAGTCCGCTTACTCTGTATGAACGCTCCTCGTCGCGTCCAACTCCGTGAGGAATGGGCAAAAGGCGAAAACGACTGGTGACGAAGTTCACCGCTCCAGCCAGCCCATTCTCCATGTAATACTCAGCAGCCAGATCGCCAACATCAGGTCACCAGCGTCTGGATTGGACGTGGCGAGTTCGATGATCGGCAGTGCGAGAAGAAAATACGGTATCGCAGTCATGAATTAGGCGGCCTCCACCGTGGCTCTGATTTGGTGATCGTCAGGCTCTGGCGGCACATAGACCTTCACTGGAGTTCGTCTGAGTTTCAGGGCGCTGTGGGGAATCGGATCGAAGCTCTGTTGCTTGCGACGTTCGTTGACAGCTCGGAGAATGTTCAGGAGTTGCCGTCGGACGGGTGCATATCGGGCGAAGGAGATCCGAGCGAACTCGGAGGCCAGTGTCTCTGCCGATCGATGCATGGCGAGATCCAGAAAGCGATCCTTGAGCACTCGATAAGTGTCGTCGTCGATGCGAACATGGGCGTGCCACTTGGGAGTCGGCGCACCAGCGGGTGTCACTCCGGCCCGGCGGTAAGAGATTGAATAGCCATGGAACCGGATCGGCGTTCGTCGGCAGTCGCGAAGATGTTCGCCCTCGCCGCCTTTGAGATCGTGCAGCTTTTAGGTTGGCGTATTCGCTGAGTTTATGGCATCACGTTTGAGTCTGTCGAGGCGGAGCAGGTTTTGGGCGAGGACGAGCAGGCCGGTTTCAGTGCGGGCACGGTCGATGCCTCGACCGTGAAACC
>JBGSVD010000015.1:0-127667 GCA_041753135.1 Planctomycetaceae bacterium | reverse complement strand
CGGGCCACCGAACGCCCCCCTGGCCCACAACCTCTCTGGATCGGACTCCGCCGCATGACCGACTTCGCCTCAGCATGGACCGCCTTCGGACCAAATGATTGAGTTAGAAATATGAAACTGTTGTGTATAAATGACAGGGCTTTAGCCCGAGGTACACGATCACACGCAAACCCCAAGCTCCGGAGGTGCGACGCCTTAGCTTGGCTTCGACCAATTGCGTCGAAACCAATCCAGCGCTTTCCTCTACAATTCATAAGTCGGCGTGGGGATCAGGATCGACCAGAGGATCATTGTCGGGTTGAGAGCCCATCCGTGGGTGTAGAGATAATTTGAACTAGAACCAAAACATCGGTGCGATGCACCGAATGGCTCCCCCCGGTTCACTGGTGACCCAGTTGCAGCTCTGGTGCAACGCAAAGAATTCGTAGCGAGCTGGCCCATGGCGGCATATTGAATTCCCCAGCTTCTGCTGTTGCATGTTTCCTAAGTGCATGGCCCCTGTTGTTCATACGATTATGGGACAGGGTGGTTTTGATGGGTATGATCGCCGCCGAGATGTCTGGTATAGCGGAGTTTTGTCCCTCGGATTCAAGACGTCGTCCGCCTCAGCGGAAGATGCTGTCCGTGCGTGTGCCGCACTGCAGGGTGATCCTGGTCCCTCCTACTCTTCGTTTGCTGGCCACGATTACCTGACGGACGGGTTCCTGCATACGTCATATAATCACGCACTTGCTCCGAATTCGGAAGTTCCCGACTGTTCGCTGGGGACGTTTGAAGGCAGTTCTGGAAATGGAAATTCGAGACTTGCGATAGTTGGCGCACGAAGCGACCACAGTGGAGGAACAGTGAGCTTGTTGTTAATGGACGGCTCGGTGCGTGCACTATTGCCATCAATTGATCTTCGACTTTGGCGCAATATCGCTACGCGCAGTGGGGGCGATGAATCCGGTTTTTGAAACGATAATGAGTATGCGGCATCAGAGAAGTTGATAGGCATTCAGCCGTGTTACGGATTCGTTAACTATTGCTGGCTGCCATCGCTCCGGAAGAGCCGGAGCATCATCAGGCGTCGTTGCCGCTTCCTTCTGCGGTTCGCAAGAACTCCCCTATCGATTCCCTGCTGCGAATCGCCCCCGTGGAATTCGTACGAAATCAGAGGCGGGTGGTTGATGTCGAGGAATCCAAAGAGACTCTCGATATGGCAAACATTAATGGAGCCTTTGGTACGTTCGCAAAGGCGCCCGATCAGTTCACCCACTGGATGAATTCGCTCGGTGATGTCACAGCCAGACTGGTTGTGCTTGAGGCGACCGGAGAGTACGAATCACTGCTGGTGCAACGGCTGCACGAAAGTCAAATTCCGCTGGCCGTCGTCAATCCACTGCGCAGAGACGCAATAGGCTTTATAGGGACGGGAATACACGCCTAAAACGTCTTCCATGTGAGCTGCGAATTCCTCGTCAGCCTCGGGCGGAATCACCCAGTAAACTCCACATTCGGCCCGATGGCCTCCACACGATCAATCACTCGGCCCCAGACTTCGTGCTCCGTCTTTCGCTTGCGACCATTGACTCGATGAACTCGCATCTTTCAAATCGGGATCTCCACATCTGGCAAATCGAAAACAGCCGCTGGGACACCTTTGATGAGGATGTCTTAAAAAATGATCCGCTTGCGGGAGAAATGAGCGGCAAATGTGAGTTTGCCGCAATCGTTTGGCAAACGACTTTTCAGCCATAATACACCGTGTAGTAATCACGGAACAGATTCAGATTGGTCCGCGGCAGCCAGGGGTTTTCGAAGATCGGTGGTGGTGGGGAAACGACTGGAGGATCGAGCGGTGGAAAGTCGACCCAGATCCATGGATCATTGACTGGCGGTGGCGTCAGAATGGTTGGATCGACCGGATTTGGTCCCTGATCGTCGCTCAAAACATCGGCTCGGAGTTGGAATGAGATTGTTCCGGCCACCTGCGATTGACGAGTGTGTGAGTCAGCTCGCAGGATGTAGGTTCCTTTGGGGAGCCAGACGAATTCGGTGGCTGAAAGTCCAGCACCGACGGACAGTGTGAAGACAAGGTCACGAGTTCGTTCATCAAAGAACGACAGTTGAACGCCTTCGCGAATGGTCGCCGCGGTGGCTGACAAATCGAATCGAAACAATTGAGACTTGTTGGTTTGAAGTTGAGAGTAGTCTGTCTGAGTCGCAGTCACTATTCCACTGAAAACGGACTCCATGGCTGCCGCTTCTGTGGAGAAGTCGACCGTCACTATGTAGTTCCCAGTGCGAGTCGTCGATGTGGCCAGCGACTGAACACCAATCACGTATTCCGCGTTAGCGACGGGATTCAGAATCTGAATGGAACGACCCTGGCCAGCTTTCTGAAGCAGTCTGGCAGGGACACGATCTCCGGCCGCGTTCATGACAACAACGTCCATGTGGGGAGTCAGATTTCCGACGGGATTCACATCCACGTTCAACACACCACCGACCGCGGCAGGTGCCCTAAAGCGATAGAAGTCTCGATCTGTTGCCGAACTGAGCGACGCCTGGGCTTCGTAGCGGCTGCCGGGAAGAAAACCGGGCGTGGTCTCCAGACGAGTGGCAGTCTGAAGCGTATTGTTGGCGTTGGTCTCCGTGCTCACGAGGCCATTCGAGAAGAGCTGATCAATGGATACGTAATCCACCGTTTGGTTATCCTCGTCGACCGCGTCAGCATCCCAAACAGGCGGCACAATCGAAGGCTGCAGGGATGGGTCACGATAGTCGAGATCAATCCGATAGTCACCAATTCCGAAGACGTCGGAGCTGTTTCGAGCAACTCGAATGAAGTAGTCTCGATTCGGATTCAGCGAACCCACTTCAAGCTGCAGATTGTTCTCAAAGATGCTATCCGCCTTCACGTCACCAATCTTTGCGCCCGTGGAGTCCAGCACTTCCAGTTGAGCTTTCAGCAGACTGATGCCTGATGCCCACAAGCGAACATTGACTTTCTCTCGGCCTGCCAGTGGGCGAAAGCGATAAAAGTCCACGTCGGTCATCGTGTTCAGGCTGCCACGAACGGACAGAGGTGCCAGTCCGTTGTATCCCACTGGATGAACAATGCGTGTTGCGGCAGTTCGTGTATTGTTTGCAACGGGCTCATAAACATCGCGGCGAGCCCCGTAAATCCTGCGGATGGCGGTGATGTCGCTTGTCGTCAATCGCCCCTTGGGAGTTGTATAGTCCGTGAACATAACGGTGTGACGTAAGTTGTTGTCGGCAACGCCGAGTGCATTTCCGGCTTCGTGCAGAAGTACTGAGAATACCTCGACCGCCGGGCCTTTGGCGTTGGGAGCCGGCACGGTGATCGATGAGCCCGAAGCCCAGTCGCCCAGGAACCAGTTCGCCTGAGTATTCAGTAGCACATCTCCCGCCCATGTTCCGGCAATCTGCTGATACGGCAACGCGCTGGCAAGAACACCGGGCTGAGGAAACGCACCGACACGGAATTCACCGAATCGCGGATCGTTGTTTGCGAGACCGACCGTTCCCAATGCGTCGCCTCGATCGGGAACAAGTCCGATGTTGATGTTGGCCTGCACTGCCCATGTCTGAAATGCCTTCAGGACCGTTTCCTGCCAAACACTCCGATCAGCGACCTGATCCAGGACGGTCCGCAGTGAATTGCTGTACGCACCGATGGTGGTTTCATCGGTTGGAAAACTCACACTCAGATTTCGTGCATCCGGCCATGGGACGCCGAACGTGGCCAGCAGGTGTCGTTCTTCCATCGCCTCGATCTGGACGATCGAAATGTCATTGGACAGGGAGTGATTGCGCCGTGATCGACGAGCATTTCTATTCTGGAACATGGGATCTGCCTTTGGTCAGGAGACTGGGAGGCTGTAACAAAACCGGGACAGGCACCCTGTGATGCAATTTCTTCAGGGATATCAGACTCCAGGCGGGAGCCAGTCCCGGTTTTGTTAAGCGTTGTTATTCGTTTGATGAAATCAGTTTGTAGTTTCTTAGGATGTTGTCAAACTCGGGCAAGCTGCGGATGGCATCGAGATCCACATCCGTCTCCATATATTCACCGCCGTAGTTTTGATGGACCGCACGCGCGAGCAGTCGGATGGCTCGCGATTGAAGGTCCGGTTGAGTCCGCGAGCACAGTGCCACACTGCATGCCATCTGGTACAGAGCTTCGCCCGTGAGATCGACTTCCAGTGATTCGAGTTGTCTGACGTCGTCCAAAGCCCGCTCAGAGTTTCCAAGTCTCGCATGCAGCACAGAACGTCCTCCAAGTGCCTTCTGAAATGTGGGCTCAGTCTGCAGGATACGATCGAGGGCTCGGATCGCATCTTCGGGACGATTGAGATGCTCAGAAAGGACGTGAGCCATTGTCTGAAGAATCGACGTATCCGGACCATGCAGAGTCTCTGCCGATTCGAGATCCTTCAACGCCTGCTCTGGACTGATCTGCAGTTTTGCGAGAGCCACTGACAACCAGTCCTCGACCGTCCTGGGAGGACTCTTCATGGCGAAGTCGAAATCCTCACGCGACGCTTTCAGTTGGCCCGCCTTGCGAAGTTCACGTGATCGAATCAGACGCAGACGAGCCGAATTCGGCTGCAGTTCCACGGCTCGATTCAGATCCCGCATCGCATCCTCAGTGCGTCCCATCGCTGCTCGCACGGCGTAGCGGTTCAAGTAGCCAGAAACGTCGTCCGGAGATTGCTGAATGCAGGTTGTAAAGTCCCCTTCGGCATCGCTCCACTTCGCCATCTTCAGATAGGCCAGTCCCCGACTGAGGACCACATCACTCACATTTGAGTCGCGCAGAGCCATTGTGAACGCGCTGATAGCTCGACGAGGCTCGCCGATTTCCATCAGGGCTCGGCCACGAGTCATCCAGTGAATGAGCCGCAGTGATTCCGGCGACTCTGTGGATTCCAGAATCTCGAGCGACTTGCGAGGCTTTGATTCCAGCAACTTTGCAAGAGCCTCGATTGTTTGATCGGCGGCCTTACGCTGCGTTGCATTTGCAGGGTCACTCTCTTTTCGTGGCAGTCTGGAATCCCCAGAGGCGATTGCCTGAATCAACTGCCCGGTCCTCGTTGACTTCGCGCCCTCTGGCAACAATCCCGCAATCGACTGCAGTAGATCTCTTCTGGAGTTCTGTGGACCGTTCTGATCCGTAGTTGACTCCAACAAGCCATGGGCTTCGATAAAGGCCAGAGCCAGCAGACGCTCTTCAGCACGCCGACGTTCATCGGCAGACAAGTCAACCGTGGGACTCAGATGAACGGAGACAAGTGCCTGCAACGCTTTCAACTCATCCAATGAGATGCTGGATGTTCGCGGAGTTGAAGACGAGTCCGCCTGAAGAAACCGAGCAAACTTCAGGTCGGACTGCCTCTCAAAATCCCTGATCGCTTCAAGGCTGGCCAGACGTTCCGACCGACGTTGAAAACTGAACAGAGAATTGAGCAGGAACCCAATGAGCAACAACGAAGCAAGCGTAATGGATCCGCCGGAAAACAAGCGCGGAAATCGACGAGTTAACTTCGGCAGTCGACTGCGAACGAAAGGCTCCGAGGCGTGTGCCAGAGGCAAATGAGCAGCCTCACATTCAAGATCTTCCTGCAACGTGACCGCGCTGGAGTATCTGTCCTCTGGATCTGCAGCAAGACACTTGCGGATGATGCACTTCAGGCCCTCCGAGCATGATTGATGCTCATGAAACTCGGGAATCATGGTCCGTTGCTGGACCGCCATCTGCAAATCCGTCTCGGCGAGACTTGCGGGAATTCCAAACGGCAAACGCCCTTCCACAATCTCGAACAGAATGACTCCAAGAGCAAACACATCGGCCTGCTCGCGAGCCGGTCCTTTGGTGCGGGCGATGATCGCTTTCAACTGCTCAGCTGCCATGTACGGGAACGTTCCGCCGCGCCATGACTTGGGAGCCGCATCCGTCACCTGCGACAGATTGAAGTCAATCAGCGCCGGTTCACCATCGTTGCGGATAAGGATATTGGCTGGCTTCAAATCGCCATGGACAACACCTCGCTGATGAGCATGCGCGAGTGCGCTGGCGAGTCGGCGCGCAATCCAGAGAGAGAATTCGGAAGCCTCCATCGATGAAAGGCGGTCCAGAGGCTGAGTCGCGGCTGAATGCCATGCTCGCAGAGTTGTTTTCTGTTCTGCGTTGAGGATCGAGAAGTCTGACGAACTGTGAATGTTCGCCCCAGCTTCGGTGATTCGATTCTGTGCATTGTGGATCGTGGCGATCAGGCTCTGTCCCGTTCGCGAGCTGGGAGTCGCTTCGCCTTTCATCCAGTCCGCAAGCGTCGCTGATCCGCTGTACGGCATGCACAGGATCCACTTGTCTCGCGCTCGGTGGCACGAATACAACGGCACGATTCCGGTGTGCTGCAGTCGTGCCAGATGCGATGCTTCTCGAAGCGGCTGATTGACCACCTTGACGGCCACATAGCGACCGCCCAGCGTCGTCTGACGAGCTAGATACACTTTGCTGAACGCACCCTGACCAAGCAATGCAACCAGCTCAAAGTCGCCCAGCACTTCTGTGTCGTTTGATCCTCGCGATGGCGACGAAGAAAGACCTGACGGCTGCGATCCTGAAGGGGATTCGCTGCTTTGACTGGCCTCATCAGCCGCGTTCACGGCCGTTGACTGAAAAACGACGGATGATTCTGTTTCTATGGACGCCAATTGCAGTTCAATCAGCCACGATTGGTCCTGCACAGCGGGGTAGCAGCTCCAGCGGCTGGCCACCAGTGAACGTCCACGATGACGACGCGCCCGAAAATCTTCGAAGCAAATCGCTGCGGTCGCATCGGCCGACTCCTTCAGGTCTGGAAATCGTCGAAAGTAATCTTCCAGATCAACCTCCGGCCCGACCGCGTATCGTCTCCCGATGTCCGCGCGGAGCAGCTCCAGCAGCAATTCAGATCGCATCCCACGAGGCTGATCATCCAGCAAACGCGCAATCAAGCCGTGATCATCCGGCGCCCATTGCTGCTCAAATAGCTCAAGGACGTGATCGATCAATGAGATGTGCGAGGAAGAAGGAATCATGCGTATGGTCGGGAATTTTGAGTCGCGCATATGGTCCTGAAGGCCAGTTGCAGAAAGAAACCCGCCATGAGTTTTTTAAAAAGCGGGAAAAACGGGACTGGCTCCCCGGGGAGAGCCTGGACCCCTTCCAGCAAGTCTACCCCAAGGGTGCCTGTCCCGCTTTTTCCGAAGCGATCTCAGATTCTTCCTGAACGGCCTCGGCCAGCTTCGCGCGAATGCTCTGAAGAGTCCGTTCGATCGTTCGGCAGCTTCGTTGCAGACGATCACTGATTTCTTCCACGCTGAACCCCTGAACACGCAATTGAACGACTTCCTGTTCAGCCGGTCGAAGCGATTCAATCGCCTCTCGTAAAGAGGACTCAAACTGTTCGGGTGACAAAGAATCGGGCACATCGATCGCGGTCTGATCATCGGAGGAAGCGGCCTCTAGGGAGACTGCCACCACGCTGCGATCTCGTGTCGCTTTTCGACGGACCTTATTGATCGCAATCACAGCCAGCAGACTCCAGAGTGATCGACCTTCCGGAGCGCAATAACTGCCCGCGTTGACGCCTCGAAACAGGCTGCGAAACGCACTTTGGACAATATCTTCCGGCTCAAACACTCGGCGAACTCCCTGCGACATCTGCTGATCCGCGAGAAGTTTCAATCGGGTGGAGTAGCGATCATACAGCAGGGTTGCCGCATCATCGTCACCTGCCTGAATCAGCATCACAAGGTCGTGGTCCGACCGAGTTACTGAACCTGCCGAGTCCTTTGGGGAGGCCATCAGCATTGATCACTTTCATTTCAAAACAGCGTGTCATACTGAAATCGCTCTGAAGCGACGAAAAAACGAACGTCGCCCGCTTGACCGTTTTCTAGATCGCCCGTGAACGTTTTCAACATCCGCTTTGGGGGGATTGCAAATGCAGACGCGACGAGATCGTGGCGGCTGAGCAATCGTTTGTGAAACACTCATTTCGAAGGAGAGACGAATCTTCAAAAATCTGTGGCGGGTTCGTATCCAAGGCTGGCCTTAAACGTCCATGAGCCACTTCGAAGGATGTTCGAAAGTCGAACAACACTGTTGTGGCATCGGTAATTTAGATGGATTTAAGGGGCTTACAATGAAAAAGTGGATGCGATTTGGAATCCGAGCGGCTGTAGGAACTTTTGCACTTGCCAGTGTTGCTGGTAACGCCATGGCTAACAATGTGGAAGCTCGCGTGGAAGGAGCGTTGCTCGTCATTGAGGGTGATAACGTCGGCAATCAGATTGTGGTCGCTCGCAACGCAGCCGGGGACGTTGTTGTCACCGGTCAGAACGGAACAAGGATCAACGGTGTTGCGTCAGCCCGATTTCCTCGACTGGCCCTGAACGCTGCCGAAATGCAGCTTGGTGGCGGAAACGACGTAGTAACCCTTCGAGGTCTGCAGATCGCGAATGATCTGTACGTGAATCTCGGTGAGGGAGCCGATCGTCTGACTGTTCCCGCAGCAGCTTCGATCACGGTCGGCAACAATGTTGCGATTGAAGGAGCCGGTGGTAACGACACGATTCGTACGGATGGCGTCATCGTTGGTCAGGACCTTTACATTGATGGTGGTATCGGTGTCCTGAACGCAACAGTCACAGGTGCTGTGGTTGGCTTCAATGTATCGCTGATTGGCGATGACGCAAACGACGTGATGACATTGAAATCCGTGATGGCTGGCGGAGACGTATCGTTGGAATCAAAAGGTGGTTCTGATCGAGTTAGTCTGACAACGGTCGAGTCGCTCAGTCTGGCGATCTCGACGGACGCCAATGCGATTATTGGTGCTGACCGAGTCACACTGATTGAAGTTTCGACTCTTGAAGATCTTGGGATCTTCACCGGACCAGGTAACGACATTGTGCAAATGATGGATGTTGCGTCGGCGAAGAATCTGATCGTCAGTCTGGATTCGGAAAACGATCGCCTGACCGGCATGAACGTCTCTGCGGCTCTCGACGCTGTGTTCGAAGGTGGAGCAGGCACCGACACATTTGAAGACTACGGAATCACCGGCGGCACAAAGAAGGAAGTGAAGGAATTCGAAATCCTGCTGCCGTAATTCGGAGTCGCTCAGTTTGAACGAAAGTCGGCAGTCTGCCGATCGTGTGTTGAGCTGGCGGTTGCAGCGGGCCATGCGGTGGCTCTCGTGTGAAGCAGACTTCTGATTTTTCAGGTCACAGTTCGTCGATCATTCGGCGGACTGTGACTTTTTCGTTAGTACGAGTTGTTTGCTGGCCGACAATAGACGGGTCGATTCACAAACCTTGATGACATCGCAAGTCTCCGCACTACTCGTGTTGCACGCTCAAGTCAAATACCGGAATCTAAAAAACGATTTCCCTCAGGTCGCTTTCGTTGTCGAGTCGGATGCGGATACTCTAGGAATAGTGGCGTATTGAGGCAGTGTTGGAACCTGAGCCAGCGGCTTTGGTGATCGTCCCAGTGGAAGGCAGATTGTCGGGGATCAAAAACGACACTGGCACAGAAGTGCTGTCCGGTGTTACGTGACCTTCTTCGGGTGTTACCAATTTTGTATTGTCATCGACTGTCGATTTTTGAGAATAAGAACGCGACTTGTTGCTTTGGGTGAAGTGTAACGGTTCGAGGTGGTGCAACGGTGGCGGGTGCAACGGGGCCGGGTGCAACGGGGCCATGCACCTGACAAAGATTGGACCGTCGCAGGCGGATGATTCTGCTGAGTTCGGTCGTGGTCATGGGCCAAACGTGTGATTCGGGGATTCCGCACTGGCAAAATGTCACGCAAAGTTCCTAAACTTCGCAAAGCTGGCATTTTGCGGAACGGAAGACCTGAGCCATGATGAACTTCAAACTGACGATAGCTGCGGCAATGGCTGCAGGCGAACAAATTACGCTGCGACCGGCTTACTGCCGTGGTCGTCTTTCTCTGCTGGCGATAGCACTTGTTGCGTGCTCTGTTGCGGGAATCGCAGATGAGCGAATTCGGCCTTCGGCAGGGGGCGATGAGATGTTCCCGGCTCTGGACGATCTGCCTCGTTTGTCGGGTGAGAAAAGTGGCTCGGGCTCCCGAGTCCTCCCCGCGGTCGAAGACGATCCTCGCACATCACCGGATTCTCGAAGTCGCTCAACGCGTTCGTCTCGTGGGGCAACAAGCAACGAGAAAATGCCATCCGGCGGTATCCGGCTGGAGCCGGTGGATGATCTGCCGTCACCGTTTCGCAAGGGGGCTACTTCGGGCTTTGGGAATCGTGAAACGTCGCCGGAAGGTTTCGATGAAGCGGAACGAAGTGCATTGCCGCAGCCGCGAGACATGGCAGCGTCGGACGACGAACAGTTTGACTGGACTTTGCAACCGGTGTCAGTCGCCGATGTGGAGATCGGCAAGGACTGGCTGTTCGAACATGGAAAGCCAAACCTGACGGAGGCCGAAGAAGACAGTTATGTGGAGCTTGTGCGGGCCATCATGGATCGTCGAACGTTGATCCCAAGCCAGCTTCCGGAGAACGCCAACGTCACCAGTGCCTGGGAAACCGCATTCTACCGATTTGCTGAAGTTCGCAGGCAGGCGTGGCAAAACGGCAAGATCAAATTGCAGCTGAAGACGACCGATCACTCGGATCCGTTCGCTCGCGGCAACTCTCGTGTGCTGTCGTCCACGGACCATGCGTTCGACGTAAAGGAGCTAACAAAGTACTCGTTGCAGGTCGACATGCAGTCGCATCCCGCAGACTTTGTGGGGCGACCTGTCGTTCTGTACGGTTTGTTCACGCCGCTTGGCCCGAAAGAGTTGCAGGCTAAGAGGACTCTGGAAGGCGAAGAGCGAATCTTCACCATGCAGCGAGGCATTCTGAAGAACCTTCGGAACACCGAAGTGATCGCGATGGTGGATGCCATCAGTTACGTTGATCCTCAGTCGCAGAACAAACCGTCATTGGCGTGGCCGGTTGAGAAACGCGTGGCGATACCGGTGATGGTGAAGGGTTGGTTCGTCAAACTCTGGCAGCAGCAGCCGCTGATTTTTACAGATGTCGCAAGAATTCTGACACCGCGGCCGTATGACGAATATGTGCGAGATCATGTTCGTTCGAAACGCAAAGTCAGTGATGATGAAAGCTGGCTGTACCACGAAACACTGCGTCAGCTTCAATTGACCAGCAGTGATGTTCAGGCAGCGATAGCTCAGGAAGAGCAAAAGTCACGAGTGCGTCAGTTGTTGCAGGACGTTCGCGAAAAGGCGGGCGCCGATCGACTCGTGCTGGAGAATCAGTTGCGAAACGGCGCCATTCCTCGAACGGACGAGGGCAAGACGGAAGGCTACGAGACTCGCAGACGACGGCTGGATCGTCAGATGTCGCTGCGAGAAAATCGGTACCTGCAGCATCAGGCTAACCAGGAAACGTTTCCTCTGTTTGTCGACATCTTTCAGAATCCGGACAGATGGCAGGGCAGGCTCGTGACATTACGAGGGCATGTGCGCCGAGTCATCAGTTATAGCGGAGATTCGACGTTGTTCGATGGGCAGCCTTTGCACGAATTGTGGCTGTTCACGGATGATTCACAGCAAAATCCGGCGGTGATTGTGACGCCGTCGTTGCCCAAAGATTTTCCTGTATCAAGCGATCTGATTAATTCGGTAACAGTCACTGGCTGCTTTTTCAAAATGTATGTGTATCGATCACAGCAGGAGAATCGGCTGGCTCCGCTGGTTATTGCGGGCCATGTGTCGTGGAATCCAACAACCGACCAGATCCTGGCGCTGGCCAAAGACGGCCATCTTCCCGCGAATTCCCAATTGCTGGCGTCGGCAAAAAACAAGACTCGTCCGGTAAGCGACACACTGGTGCTGGTATTGGGCTTTTTATCGCTGATCGTGGCTATGACGCTCTGGGGGCGAGTGCAGCGGGATCGCCGTGAGCAGCGTCGATTAATGTTGCTGGTGGACGAACGGCCTGATTTCCGTCAAACTTCGCAGGATCTTTTTTCCGGCCCGTTTGCTGATTCCAGAATTGAGCCCACTCGCGGATGACCTCTTCGGCTGCACGCACTGAAACACCCATTCTGCCATTTCCTCCAGTGAAGGATCGTCCAATTCGGTTGGGAGTTCTGATCAGTGGCGGCGGCACGACGCTGCTGAATTTTCTGGATCAGATTCGCAGCGGACAGCTCAACGCAGAAGTTCCACTGGTCATCGCCAGTCAGAAGATGTGCAAAGGCGTGGAACGATCGCTGGCCGCAGGACTGAAATGCCGGGTGATTCGCCCGCGTGACTTTTCCGGAGTCGGTGAGTTCAGCCGGGCCGTCTTTGCGGAACTTCGAGCTGCCAATGTGGACCTGGTTACTCTGGCTGGTTTCCTGAGCCTGTTGCACGTGCCCGAGGACTTTCGCTGGCGAGTGATCAACATTCATCCATCTCTGATCCCCGCGTTTTGCGGCCACGGATTCTATGGCCACCATGTTCACGAAGCGGCCATTGATCGTGGTGTGAAGTTCAGTGGTTGTACAGTTCATTTTGCGAACAACGAATACGACGAAGGCCCGATCATTGTCCAGCGAACGGTCGCCGTGCCGGACGGCTGTTCGGCCGATGATCTGGCATCGCTGGTTTTTGAACAGGAAAAGATTGCGTATCCGGATGCCATTCGCCAACTGGCGAGCGGATCAATTCGCGTGGTCGGCAGTCGAACCATTCAGTCGGCGTCTTGACTTTCAAGCGAACCTGCTGAAAGTTAGTCGTATTGCCAGGGATGCGGCGTGGTTGCTGTGAGTTCAAACTCCGACAAATGCAGGCACTTCCTCAATTTCAGGCCCGAGATTCTTGAAATCACGGGGCATCCTGCGACCATGCTCCGTTCGGAATGCTGTTCGAAACGCAGATAAATTACCGGATAAGCAGAAGAAACAACATCAGGGAAGACAAGGCGATGGCTCGCGGGAAAAAAGGATTTGGTGGATTTGGTTTTGATCCGTCAAAGATGGCCGACGATTCGAGGATGGCCAGGATTATGCGAGAGTTGATGGGTTCGCAGAAGTCCAATAATCGTAGTAAACTGGATCCCGAAGAGTTGCTCGAAGAATGGCAGGACGGGATCACTGCCCTCATTGAATCTCATTCAGGCAACAAGCAAAAGCTTGGCGAGAAGCTCAAGGGCTCCGTTGAGTTGAAGTCCGTCGATCGCGAATCCGGCTGCGAAGTCATTCTCCGCTGCGGAGCATCAACATATCGCGGCAAATGGGACTTCAACATTCAATCACGAAATTTCTCAGCCAGCTGTAATTGTGGGCACCAGGATCTCTGCGAGCACACGTTCTTCATGGCGAACAAGCTCGAAGCTATGCTGGAGGATCCGACGTCGGAACTGACCACAAAAATTCTTGGAGAGGATTTGCAGGATCGCCAGTTAAAACAAACACTGTCTCTGCTGCAGGTGCTGGCTCGTAACGCGCAGGTGGAGCAATCGCTGGCATCGACAGAGACGGTTGACGAAAAGCCTGTCACACGTTTTGTCTGGGATCTGTCCCTCGATACCTATTACAAGACGGTCTCACTAAAACCTTGCCTGCAAACCGAAAAGAAAAGCGGCGGCTGGACCAAAGGCAAAGAAAGCTCGATCGAGGCATTTCTTAAATCACCACGCGACTATTGGACAGGTCTTGATCATCAGTTGGCTGATATGGTGAAACAGGAACGCTGGAGTGTTCCAACGATCGAGTTATCCGACGCATTGCGAGTTCTCGCGGGGTCCGATCAATTCTCCTTTGACCGTGACTCAACGGATCTGAGCCTGCAGTCGCTGGAAATCATTGTGCGAGAAGTCGAAGGTGGTCTGCAGCTTTCGACCAACGCGACGGACTTCATTAACAGTATCACACCGGGAACTCAAAAGCTGCTGGTGAGTGCCAATCGTGGCGTTCTGGTGATCATTCAGGAGCGACGTCAGGCCATTTACTTCAAGGGGCCGCCGCATTCTCACGAAATCTGCACGCAGCTGCTGAAGAAACAGGAAGTCGTGCCGCTCGAGAAGAAGGACTTGCTGCTGAAGGAACTGGAACCGCTGCGATCGTGCATGGCCGTGCAACTTCCGGAATCGGTTGCTGGAAAAGAAATCGCCTACGATGCTCAAATGGTGCTGATGCTGCAACTGCGACGCAACGGCATGATGGATGCATCACTGCAGGCTCGCGATCGCAACCAGATGCTGCAGATGCCAGGCGAAGGCCTCGCACGCATTCATGAAAAAGTCGACGATGAGCCAGTGCAGTATGTTCGCAACATCGCGGAAGAAATTCGCCGTGCTGGAGAGTTGGCGTCTGAACTGAAGCTGCGACGAGGAGTTCCGTTGAGTCGCTGGGGCTGGCGTATTTCCGATGGCGAGGACATTAGTAATCTGCTGACCGACGCTGGCGCTCTGGTTGAAAAAGCAGAACTGGTGGTGCTGTGGCACAAGGATTCTGTCAGCCGGTTTGATGTTATCGGTCGACTCAGTGCGAATAACGTGCGAGTTGAAGTCACTCGCCAAAGAGACTGGTTCGGGCTCACCGGTACCTGCAGGATTGGCGATCAGGAAATCCCATTGAAGGATCTTCTGGCTGGAATGCATGGCCGTTCGTCCAACGGTCTGCTGGAGATTGCTCCTGGCAAATGGGCGGCCGTTGCCGATGAACTTCGCACCGCGCTCAAGCGCCTCTCGGACGTTAGCCAGGAAAATCGCGGCAAGCTGCAGCTTGATGCATCCGCTGCGCCAGTGATGAATGTTCTGGAAGCGGCAAAGATTCAAGTCGAAGCGGATAAGCATTGGGAGAAGTGCCTCAAGCGACTGCGTGAAGCGACCGACACTGTCCATGAACCACCAGCTGGACTGAACGCGAACCTGCGAGATTATCAGCTCGAAGGTTTTCGCTGGCTTAGTCGTTTGTCGCATTGGGGCATTGGTGGAATTCTGGCCGACGACATGGGCCTGGGAAAGACGGTGCAGACTTTAGCCTTGCTGCTGACTCGAGTCGAAGCCGGTCCGACGCTCGTGATTGCTCCGACATCGCTGGGCTTCAACTGGCAGAAGGAATGTGAGCGATTTACTCCGTCGCTCACGCCGATCTTGTTCCGTGAAATCGATCGAGTCGATCTGAAGAACAGAGTTGGCGATGGCGATGTGGTCATTTGCAGCTATGGGCTTGCTCTGCGTGAGGCGGAACTGCTGAAGGACATCAAGTGGGGCACGCTGGTTCTGGACGAAGCTCAAAACATCAAGAACAGCAACAGTAAAACGGCCAGTCAGATCCGAACCTTCGAGGCCGAATGGAAGATCGCACTCACCGGCACACCGATGGAAAATCATCTGGGCGAGCTGTGGAGCATTTTTCATACGGTGGCTCCCGGCGTCCTTGGTTCGTGGGAACAGTTTCGCCGCCGTTTCGCTGGACCGATCGAAAAGGATGGGAAGAGCGATCGACGAGAAGCACTCGCGCAGGTCATTTCGCCGTTCATTCTGCGACGCTCCAAGGGCGAAGTTCTGAAAGACCTGCCAAGTCGCACTGAGACCAATTTGCTGGTCGAACTCTCGCCCGATGAACGTCAGCGATACGATCAAATGCGACTGACGGCTGTCAGTGAACTCGAACAGATCGGCGATGATAACCTGTCGCACGACCAGCGCTTCAAAGTTCTGCAGATGCTCACTCGTTTGCGACAATTGTCGTGTCACGTTGGCCTGGTCGACGACAAATGGAAAGGCTCGTCGTCAAAACTGGAAGTGCTGATGGAACAACTGGAACAACTGAAAGAGCGAGGCAACCGCCCGCTGATCTTCAGCCAGTTCACAACACATCTCGCCCTGATTCGCAGCGCGCTGGACGAAGCCGGGATTACTTATCAGTACCTCGACGGCCAAACCACGCCAACTCAGCGACAGGAACGAGTCGAGGCGTTTCAGCGCGGCGAGAGTGATGCGTTTCTGATTTCGCTGAAGGCCGGCGGAACGGGTTTGAATCTAACAGCCGCCGACTACGTGATCCACATGGATCCGTGGTGGAACCCAGCGGTGGAAGATCAAGCCACCGACCGAGCTCATCGTATTGGTCAGACGAAACCTGTGATGGTCTATCGCATCATTGCTCGAGATACGATCGAAGAACAGATCCTCAAGATGCACGACGAGAAACGCGACCTCGTTGACGGCGTTCTGTCGGGCGCGGATGCGTCGGCAAAACTGTCGACGAAGGAGCTTGCCGACTTGATTCGCCAGGGAGTCGAAGTTCCGATTGGCAAGCGATAAATCAGGCGTCGGCGAAAGAGGTGCAGTCGCGGATTTCGGTAGGTCCTCCTTGCCGAGGAGGACTTCGCGGCCTGCCGCGACCTGTATGCACGTCAACAAACGAACCGGGCCGATATTCCGCAGCTAATTGCACACGGGGTTCGCCTTGCGGCGAAAGTCCTTTCCGGCAGAAAAGGACTTACTTTAACAATCATCCGCTACACGGAATGGATGAATTGCTCCAGGGAGATTTCGTATTCGCAACGTGTTATTTCACAGGCATGTATGACAACGCGTCATCGCTCACTCCAGCTGACGCGTGCCTGTTGCTTCCAGACTGTGATCACCCACGGCCTTGCACCTTGGCTGGTCCGCGGTCAATTGAGCGGTTGCCCGATGAGTTCCGTTAATAAGGGTGATCAGATTCACTTGTCCCGGCAGCGAATCGACCAAAAAGCGGCAGTCGATATTCAGTCCTTCTGGCATCGAAGCACCTGATGACGAGTCGGCAGCGGAGTTACTCGGCAAAAGTTCGACTTCGAAATACGCCCACACGTTGCGAGCGTCGATCTCCATGCCGACCCAATGCAACTGGCATTGATTGAGCCCCTTGCCCGTCACTTCAAACCGCGACTTGATGTACTTCTGCAGAAGCGGTTCGGCATCCTCGGTCGTTTCCAGATTGATGTGCCGCTCATGAAGTCGCGATAGTTCGTCGTCAATCTGCAAGCCGGGAAGTTGCAGAGCCACTTCAAAGCGACGGCTTTCGGAATTCCATTCCATCTCCGTGAAGGTCGAATGAAAAGGATGCCCCGCCTGCGCTGGAATTGCTGTCAGCATTCCCAGGACGAAAAGAAGGGCGAGGCCTCTCGTTGTTGAAGTTTGCCGTGGCTGAATCATGGCTGAGTCTTCTCCTCAGCGTCCGCCTTTTCGCTCTTCTTGTCGTCTGCCTTTTTGTCTTCTTCCTTTTTTCCAAGACCCGCTTTTTGCATTTCATTTTGAGATTGCTTGCGATCCTGGAACAACTTAAACCGACTCGACTTGATCTGCGGCGGAAAATGGTTGTTCGATCGATCGACGTCTGCTGTTTCCAGATTCGGATCGAGCTCAACAGACTTCACAACCTTCTCGGTAATCATCAACTTTGAACAGTTGACGCTGTCCAGCAGCCAGAGTTCCGCCGGGTATCGGAAGACGTCTGTTGTATCGTCGTCGTAGGTGACTTTCAGAATCACGGGCATCACCAGACCGCCGATGTTCTTCAAGTCAACGATGTAGAAGTTGGACTTCGTCTCCAGTAACTTGCGATCCTGTGGCGTCATGTCAGCCAGAAGTTTTTCGAACGCCTTCTTGTCCTGCTTCGAAACATTCAGGTCATCGAACGAATTGTAGAAGTCTTTAAGATCCGGAAACGCATCCACAAGTTTGGGCAATTCTTTGTTGCGTTGTTTGGACAGCGTCTCCGGTTCCTTGCTGCGTTCGACTCGTTTTTCCTGGGCTTCTCGAGCAGGATCTCCGTCGCTTAGTGTGTAATGTCGAACATTGCTGAGTTCAATATCAACGTGATTGGTTGTGTAGAACCAGCCGTGCCAGAACCAGTCCAGATCGATGCCGCTGGCATCTTCCATCGTGCGAAAGAAGTCCGCCGGATACGGACGCTTAAACTTCCAGCGTTGTGAATATTCACGGAATGCAAAATCGAATGATTCTCTGCCCATGACGGTTTCACGCAGGACATTCAGTGCTGTTGCTGGCTTCGCGTAGGCGTTGTTGCCGAATTGAAGCAGCGACTCAGAATTTGTCATGATCGGCACTTGATCAGCGCTTTGCATGTATCCCGTGATGTTCTGAGGCTCGCCGCGTTTCGCCGGATAGGTTTCTTCCCATTCGACTTCTGCCAGATACTGCAGAAAGGTATTCAATCCTTCATCCATCCATGTCCATTGACGCTCGTCATTGTTGACGATCATTGGAAAATAGTTGTGACCCACTTCATGGATGATGACGGAAATCAGACCATACTTTGTGCGTGCCGAATAGGTGCCATCTTTTTCTGGTCGAGGCCCGTTGAAGCAGATCATCGGGTACTCCATGCCGCCGACCGGGCCGTTGACGGAGATGGCAACCGGATACGGATAGTTGAACGTATACTTCGAATAGACGTCCAGTGTGTGCACGATGGCGCGCGTTGAGTACTTGCTCCAGAGCGGTTCGCCTTCGAGCGGGTAAAACGACATGGCCATGACTTTGTTGCCGCCAACGTCGTGCCCGATGGCATCCCAAATGAATTTGCGTGATGAGGCGAATGCAAAGTCACGGACATTGTCTGCCTTGAAGATCCACGTCTTTGTTCCGTCAGTCCCTTCGGCCTGATTGGCTTTCGCCTCGTCCGGAGTCACAATGAACACGGGATCAACGGCTGATTTCGCTTTCTCGATCCGCTCTCGCTGAACGTCGGTCAGCACTTCATTCGGATTTTGCAATTCACCCGTTGACGCGACAACATGATCGTCCGGCACTTTGATGCGGACGACGTAGTTGCCAAACTCCAGAGTGAATTCTCCTTTGCCAATGTATTCTTTGTGCTGCCATCCAGTCACATCGGTATAGGCACAAAGGCGAGGAAACCACTGGGCCATTTCGTAGATGTAGTTTTTATCCTCTTCGAAATATTCACAACCCGTTCGCCCCGAGATGACTTTCGAGTGATTGATGTTGTAGTTCCACGAAACCGAGAACCGCGTTGTTTGCCCCGGCCGAAGCTCTGCAGGAAGGTCGATTCGCATGCTGGTGCGGACGACGGTGAATTGCAGCTTTTCATTCGTCTCTGCGTTCTTGACTTCTGTGATTTCGGTTTGACCCGGAAAGGTCTCTGCCGTCAGCAGGGAGTCGAGACCTCGGAAGGAAATTCCATTACCCAGTGAGGGAGCGTTGTCCGATGCTCGACTGTTGGCCTTCGGGTCGAAGATGTTCGCGTCCAGTTGTAACCAAAGATAGCTCAGTGCATCGGGCGAGTTGTTCGTGTACGTGATGGTCTCACGTCCAATGATGCGTTGCTTCTGGTCGTCGAGCTCAACGTCAATATCGTAGTCGACTTTCTGCTGCCAGTATTTATGCCCCGGAGCACCCGATGCCGTTCGATAGTCGTTTGGCGTGGGGAGAATTTCTTCCAGCTGGCGAAACGCATCAGGCTGCTGATACTTGCTGTTCGTCACCGCCTGCGCGACAGCATCCGAAGCTGATGCGAGAAGTAACAAGATTACGGATATCACTGCCACGCAAGGAGCGAATACTCCTCGAATTCGAACTGAAACCATGAGGTGGCCTGCTTGACTGACAATGGAAGATGACACGATACGTCCAAAGATGCGTCGTGGGAGTTCAAGGGGGAAAACTCACTGGACTGCGATCACGAATACTGATCGCCGCCAGGATATCTTTGGGCCCGGACACTCCGCAAGCATCAAGTGCATCTGAGACGCCAGCTATTTCGGATTGCCGAAACGAGCTGATGCATTAGTCTGATTTGGATGTTTTTGTTCGAGAAATATGACCAGACGAACACCATCAACGGCGCCAGAGTGCCCAATTCCCGGGCAGATCCAATGAGTTGTAGTGGAAGTTGCTAAACTTCCCTGTGCTTGTGAGGATCTTTGGCAAGATCCACTACGGATAATGCGACAGGCCTGTGGGCAACACGTGAGTGCGATTGAGAATTGCTTATCGCACGCGGCGTTTTTTCGCGAAAGCATTGTGGTGCTGCGAGACGTGAACTACGGCAACTGCATCAAACGAGCGACAGGATAGCGGCGAAACGCGGATTCAGCATGGTCGGAATTCTCGTACAGAAAATTAAGCTGCTGATCGCGGCTTGCGGCAAATTCCGGATCGGCGGCTTTGCGTTTTTCGAACTCCTGCTTCAACGCATCATCCGTCAGCAGCTTCGCAGCAGTCTCCTCAAACACATAAGGCGAAAAGTGTTCCTTGCGCTGCAGGATCGTGTCAAAATAGTTCCAGCGAAACAGTGAATCCATCGCCTGCGGCTCCAGAGTTTCGACCACGAACCTCGCGGCAGGTTGCTGCAGAGAAATGAGGACGTCGCCTGGAACAGCATCGATCGTTTGCTGATGTGACGACACCGTCACGTCATTGTGGATGTAGTGCCCTTCGAACGGCGAGGTCGCTGTCTTCACCTCGTCAACATGGTAGATCTCCGCAGGCAGGCTTGTCGGTTGCGTTAGAACCGTCATCGAGACCTGATTCAGTTTCATCAGATCAATCACATCGTGCCAGCCCTGTGGGATCAGGTATCCGGCGGGAAGGGTGACTGTCCGACTGGGGCGATACTTATTGTAGAAGACAACGTCGCGCACAAACGGCTTTGATCGATCGTAGTACAATCGCTTGCCGGGAGTCACCTCGCTGTCGAGAAGACTGGCTTCGTAACCATGAAATTCCAGTCGAGACGGCTGTGTTCGATCCAGTTCCCACGCGATCGCAACCTCTTTTTGCCGGGGGTAGTCGGCGCGATCCTGCTGGCGGATGTCGCGAATGGTGCGGCCTTCTGAAGCCAGCAGTCGAAGTGTTTCGTCGAGCAATCGTCGTGTCGCGGCGACTCGTTCGGGGTACGATTTCAGCATGTGAGTTTCGGCCATAAAACCCATGGTCTGAAACAAGGCCGCATAGCCAGTGGAATACCGAGGCGTTTCCAGAAACTGACTGAAGCCGGTGTCCGGTGGACCGCCACCGGAATTGACATAGGGGATCGCCGGGATCCCGTTGTACGTCAGTTTCGAAAGCAATTGCGGCTCGAACCTGCCGTGCAGGTATTCGCCCAGTTTGTGGCCTAGTTTGTCCTTCTGACTGTGAGCCAGCGTCATAACGTGCTGGTAGTCGGCACCATTGCTGACGTGCGTGTCGATCAGGATGTCAGGATCCAGTTGGCGAAACATCGCAATGAAGCTGCGCGCGTTTTGAGTATCACATTTGATGAAGTCACGGTTGAGATCAAAGTTTCTTGCGTTGCCTCGAAAGCCATACGACTTCGGGCCATTTTGATTGGCACGAGAATGAGAATTTCGGTTCAGCGCGCCGCCGATGTTGTAGACGGGGATCACAGCGACCAGTACAGAGTCCAGTTCTTTTTTCCATGCATCGCTGTTGAGCGCGAGGTCTCTCACAAAGGCCATGGATGCGTCAACACCGTCGGGTTCCCCTGGATGAATCGCGTTGTTAATCAGCAGGACCGATCGGCCACTGGCGCGAACTCGGTTAAGATCGAAGTCACCGTTGCCAGAGACCAGCACAAGATGCAGAGGCCGTCCGCTGTCGGTCAGTCCGCCTTCGTGAATTTGAACGATCGGGCTTAACTCTGCGAGCGTGCGGTAGTACTGAATCGCCTCTTCGTATTCGGCAGTTTCAGTGCCATCACTGCGCTCATGGGGCGTTGGATGTAACGCGGCCCCTGCCGGATTGGCGCTTGAGGTGATGGCGCTTGAGGTGATGGAGAGTGAGGTGACTTCATCAGCCACAGATGGAGTACCAATGCCACTCAGAAAAATCAACCAGCACGAAACCCTCGCGGCACTTTGTCTGGATAGCAACCGAACTGTCATTTGTTGTTTCGTCTTGAATAGCGGTTTCAAAATAGACCTGTGCGCGAAGTACACGCCGGTTGACATCACCGACCGAAAGCTATCACAGCCGCGACGTCGCTGGCAAAGCACATTCGGCTCGATCGCGTGACGTTATTTCCCACGCAGACAGGAATGACGGGCTACCCCGATCAGGAGCGTTAACAACGGCCGCGGCGCAAAAGTCAACGAAATTGAGTTATCTCGTTGACACGTCGAAGCCGAAACACTACTGTACTATTTAGCTATTACAGGAGTCTTCAGATGATTTGTCAGATCGACACCAATAACGGCATCCCAATCTACGAGCAGATTTGCCGCCAGGTGAAATTTGCGATTGCGAACGGATCGCTGGTGGTCGGCGAACATGTGCCGTCTGTTCGCGAAATGGCGACTTCGGCGGCGGTGAATGTCAACACGGTGGCCAGATCGTATCGTGACCTGCAGGCTCAGGGGGTGCTGGTTTCGATTCGAGGAACCGGGCTGGCAGTTGCCATGGATGCGCCGGAAAAGTGTCGTTCTGAGCGACTCGAAATGATCCGCGAACGGCTGCGATACATTCTGCGTGAGGCGATCCAGAACGGAGTGTCGTCGGATGAAATTCATTCGCTCGTTCATAGCGAATGGGCTGAGTTGCAAAGAGAACCGCCCCCGTAGCCCGTCGAGAATGTGTCCGGCCGGACGCCCTGCCGTTCGCCGGAAAAGACAGATACGGTCGCCGAAACAAGCAATTCTTTTTTAAGGTCTCCCCCATGGAACCTGTCATTCGGTTGTCGAGTGTTTCCAAACGATTCGGACGCGTGAAAGCGTTGGATAATGTTTCGTTGAACATCCAGCCCGGCACGGTGTGTGCGGTGCTGGGTTCGAACGGAGCCGGCAAGAGCACCGCGATTCGGCTGCTGCTGGGCTTTGAGTCCGCAGACAAAGGCGACATCGAAGTGCTGGGGATGAATCCCAAAACGCACGCGTTGGAGATTCGTTCGCGAGTCGGCTACGTCTCCGATTCGCCGCCGTTGTACGACTGGATGACGGTTGATGAAATCGGCTGGTTCGCGGCTGGCTTTTATCCAACCGGATATCAGGCCGAGTACGAAAAGTTGACCAAACGATTCGATCTG
Source organism: Planctomycetaceae bacterium (assembly GCA_041753135.1). Taxonomy (GTDB): domain Bacteria; phylum Planctomycetota; class Planctomycetia; order Planctomycetales; family Planctomycetaceae; genus SXXK01. The sequence continues at coordinate 104,581 of JBGSVD010000015.1, read as the reverse complement.
CATCCTTCGCAAAAGATCAAAGGCCTGTCGAAGGGCACTCGAGCGAAAGTCGCGTTGTCACTGGCGATGGCTCATCGGCCGCAGTTGTTGATCATGGATGAACCAACATCAGGGCTCGATCCGCTCGTGCGTCGCGAGTTCCTCGAAAGCATGATCGACGTCGCGGCGGAAGGGCGATCGGTGCTGCTGTCCAGTCATCAGGTCGGCGAAGTCGAACGAGTCGCCGATGATGTCATCGTGCTGATGAACGGCAAAGTGATCGCTCATGAGCGGCTTGAGGATCTCAAACAATCCGTCACGGAAGTGGTGCTCACGATGCCGTCGCTGACAGCGATGCCGCCCAGGTTGCCCGGCGAAGTGCTCGCTCATGTGCCGGTCGGTCACGAACACATCTGGCTCATGCGAAATCTTGACGGCGGAGCTCTTACCGATCTTTGTCGGTCGCAGGAGCTGCCGCCGCCGATAATTCGCAAGCCGTCTTTAGAAGACATCTTGCTGACTCTGCTGCGTCAGAATCGAAATCAACAGGCGGCAGAGCAGGAGATGCTTTCTACGGGGCAATACGATGTTCCATCGCTGAGGCCTTGAGTTACCCGACAATGCTCATCGCGGTCACGATTGAGTTGTTTAACCGTCAGCCGAAGGCGTACGCGGATGCCGCCACCAACGTACGCCTCCGGCTAACGGTGAAACGAAAACATCCCCGGCTCGCCAAAGAAGATTTAGAAAGTCACCTATGAGCACCGCATTTACGAGACTGATCTGGAAGGAACACCGAGCCCAGCGGCAGTTGTGGCTCGCGTTGCTCCTCGGATGCGTTTGCCTGTATGTCATTATGCGATTGCAGGCCTCTCCGTGGCTCATTTCGCTGTTGACGTCGTCGATATTTTGCGTCTTCTTTCTTGTCGCCGCAACTGCGATCGCGTTTGCCGGCGAAGTGGATGATCGAACCGTTGGCCTGTTGCGAATGCTTCCATGCCGAACGTCGACATTGATGACGGCGAAGGTCGCCGCGATCGTGACTGGCTGTCTGGCACTGTTTCTGGCCATGGCCGCTTTGAGTGGTGTCTTGGAAGTGATCGGCTTGGCGTTTCCGCGAATCTGGCGGACAGAAAGTAGCAACATTACGTTTGATGATCAGTGGTTCAACTTTATTGCCAGCATGATATTGCTTTTTGCCAGCACGCTTGTGGCATCCATCGTTACGAAAAGAGTGATTTCCGCCGTTGGTCTCGCGGCCATTATTTGCTTCGCATCCCTTGCGTTTTGTGCCGTCATGGCTCGTAGTGCAGAAATCGTCAAAGGGTTTGTTGTGGAACGCAACCCGAATGCTGATTTCCTGCCGTGGACGTGGCTTTCGTTCCTGTTCTTTTTTGCAATCGCTGCTGCTCTCATTCGTCCATGGCACCTTGGTCGACTGCCGCGGGAATGGAGAATGCCACAGCGTGTTACGGCAAGACCCAGCAGCCGCGTTTGGAGATTTGCTCCGAAATGGAACGCGTTGTTGAAGCGAGTCGTCGCTCTGCCAATGTCACAACACCGTATTCTTGCAACACTCTTTTGGCGAGAATGTCGTTCGGCGATTCCTTTCGGCGTCACGTGGCTGCTGATCGGAGTCGCAATCTGCGCCGGGCGCGCTGTTGTCTATAGCCATGACTACTTCTGGCCGGTGTTGTTTCTTGTTGTTTTCATTCATGAATGTGGGCAGCGGACGATGCGAGCCGATCAGCGGTCGGGATCGATTTCGCTGCTTGCCAACATCGGAGTGTCCGGTCGATCCATCTGGCTGACGAAAACCACCACATGGTTCGTTTTGATGCTTGCCGGGGGAGCATTCATCGTCCTTCTGGATACGGTCATTCCAAATTCCCAGAGCGACCACACAACGCACGGGATGGAATTGCGAATCCTGCAAGTGATCTCAAACATTCGGGCCCCGCATATTCACGACTCGGATCAGTTCACTCGCGATGCAACCGCACTCGATCATTGGTTGCAGGTCAGCACAGGTGTCGCCTGGGTGCTGATGACGTTTAGCATCGGGCAGCTCACGGCCTGCTGGATTCAACGCCAGATCCTGGCGTATGCAGCGTCGCTGTTGCTCTTCTTTGCTGCAGGCTGCTGGATCAACATCTGCGTCGACTTGGACTACTCAATCTGGTTCGGGCCTGTCCCGGTTGGCACCTGCTTCCTGCTGGCAACGCTTTTCACGGCAAGGCGTTGGATCGACAGAACCGTGACGTGGAAGCTGCGACTTATTCAAGCCGCATGGCTGGTCGTGCCGTGTCTTGTCTTCGTGCAAGCCAGCCGGATCATGTGGACTCTCGAGCCCAGGTACGCCGCCAGCAAGGCGAATTACTACTTGACCTATGACGCTCCACAATTTGATGGGTTTCCGAAAGAACTTGCATTTACGGACATCGATTGGGCAAGGTCCGATTCAACATCAAGCCAACAAATCTGGTCACGCTTTGCCACGCAGTTTCTTTCGTCCAGCTTCAAAGAACGGCTCTCGCCTCCGCTCTCGGGCTGGCCCATGGCTAATCTACTCAACGGACGTAACGTGACTCTCCCGTTGCATATCATCGAGAGCGAGGATAACTCCGGAGCTGCGGAACTGCTTCAATCATTTGATCAGCATTTTTCAACGAATCAGGAATGGCCACTACTTCCGCTGTCATGGACAGCACCGTGGTCCAACACGCCCGCTCCAACGGTAACATTCCTTCTGCTGGCCGATGCAACGGAACGGGAGAAACGTGGTGACGTGAGAGGAGCGATCCAGCAGCACGTGAGAGCCATTCGACTCGCACGAGCACTCGCGAACCAAACATCGTCTTGGAACAACTGGAACGCATGCGTAGCTTCCGAGCAAGCCGCACTCGATAGTTTCCGCCAATTGGTGGGATGTGCAGACCTGAACGGCGTTGAATTGGACGCCGTGTCTAAAGAACTCAAAGATCTGCTGGTGTTCACAGGAAAGTGGGGAGAATGGCCAGTCCTTGACCCACGAAACATGCTGGGTCGCCGGATGTACTTCTGGACGTCCGTGGCGCTGCACAATACTTCTATCAGCACAATTCGGGGTGATTCGAGAGACATGGACACCTTTGCTGGAGCGATGTCCAATGTTGAATCATTGAATGACCGGGTCATCGAGATGAGCTCGGCAACACGCCAACGAGCGTTATCGACGATGTACCTTTCGACGGCAATCCTCAACACACAGTACTCCGCATTTTCGCCCGGCGGCCGTGCAGGGTTGCCGAATCACTTCAGCCGGGGCGCCGTCAATTCAATCGCCGCCGCATCCGAGGCTGTTCAACGCTTTGCAGCCACGTCGGCGATTGGTGATCTCAGTGATGATCCAACAATGTTCAGCGATCGGCTTGAACCTGGATGGTTTCCAGCGACAGTGAATCTGATGGCCGAAGAACGAGCCACGTTGCTCACAATTCTGCTTCAGAAGCATCGCATAAAGCACGGGAAATTTCCGGATAGCCTGATGGATCTTGATGAAGGTGATGACTGGGCCTTAGCCCCATTCTCGATTCTGTCCACAGATCCATGGACAGGAGCACCTTTCTTCTATGCTCCGAAAGGGCTTTCGAAACCAGTACGGATTGGTTTTGAGAACGAGACGTATCGTATCGCAGTCGGCCAGCCGCTGCTGTTTTCTGCGGGTCGCTTGGGATCCTCTTTGTACCTCTATTTGCAGGATACCGCTCGGCAATCCGACTCGTCGACTTCCATCGCCACTTTGCCGCCCAATCTGGTGTTCCTAATTGGCATCACGGAACAAGTGGAGCGTTGGCCTTTGCACAATCGCGTTCTGGAGATCAAGACGATTGAGAAGCCAGTTGAGGAGACAAGGGAAGGCATGATGGGAATGGGATCAGAAATGATTCCCGATCAGCCGGACATGGCGAGGCCAGCACAGAATTAGGCGAGTGCACCGTCAAGATAAAAATCCGTGTTGAAGGAACGTACTGGATTTTGTAAAAGCTCGAAGCGCTAGCGAGTGGGCCATTGAGTCTTCGAAGCCCACTCGCTGGCGCTTCGAGCTTGTAGGTAAGTCGCCTCCCAAATGCCGGTGCGATTCCTTCCAGCTTGAGCCCACGATGATGGCGCAAGATGATGGCCCAGGGCTGTCTCAGCAGATCGGCAAAGAACCGGGCGGAACAAGTTCTGAAATGCGTTCGCGGAGAAGAGCAGGGGAGTGAAATGGCGTTCGGTGGGCGGCATCCATCCAAAGAGTGATCTTGCGATACGCTATCCGGGCGGGTTCGTCGTCGAATACACTTCGACGGTCCCGGATTCTGACCGAAACGGGACTCTCGCGGAAAACACGCGGCCATTATCACCCACGACTGTTCTGCTCGGATTGATCTCCCTATGAAACGTCCCCACACACTTCTTGTCGCTTTGCTGCTCGGTTCGTTCATGGTGATCGACGCGACTGCCGCTGAGCCAGCTTCGAAGCCCAACATCGTCTTCATTATGGCCGACGATCTTGGTTATACTGATGTCGCTTGTTACGGCAGCAAGTATTACGAGACGCCGAACATCGACCGGCTCGCGACGCAGGGAATGAAGCTGCTCAGTCATCATCACTGTCAGAACTGCACGCCGACTCGAGCCGCGCTCATGAGCGGACAATACGGTGCTCGCACCGGAGTCTATACCGTCGGTGGCACGGACCGCTTCGACTGGAGCATGCGTCCGTTGCGGCCGGTGGACAATGTCACGAACCTGCCGCTCGATCGCGACATTATCGCAAAGCAACTCAAAGCCGCTGGCTATGTGACCGGCTTATTCGGAAAGTGGCACATCGGTGAGCAGGGGCCATACCACCCCGGCAAACGCGGCTTCGATGAGGCCATCGTCAGCGCGGGACAGCACTTCAACTTCACCACCAATCCCAGAACCGATTATCCCGAAGGACAGTACCTCGCTGACTTCCTCACTGACAAAGCCGTGGACTTTATAAAGCGGCACAAGGACGAACCGTTCTTCCTCTACCTGCCTCACTTCGGAGTGCATTCGCCGTTCGATGCCAAGGCCGATCTGATTGCTAAGTTCAAACCCAAACCGGGAGTCGGCGGCCACAATAGTGCGACGTATGCGGCAATGATTGCCTCCGTTGATGAAAGCGTTGGCCGTGTGATGCAAACGCTCGACGAATTGAAACTGGCGGACAACACTGTGCTCATCTTCACCAGCGACAACGGCGGCGTGGGCGGCTACAACCGACCAGATGGCCTCGAACGCGATCCAGGCGTAGAAGGCAAAGAGAAGAAGGAAAAGGCAAATGACCGAGATGGCGGCGGCATCACCGACAACGCTCCCTTGCGAAGCGGCAAAGGAAGTCTGTACGAAGGAGGCACGCGTGAACCGTTCATCGTGCGTTGGCCGGGCGTGACCACATCAGGATCGTCCAGCAGCGTGCCGTCGATTCATGTGGACATTTATCCGACGCTGCTCGAAATCGCAGGCGCACCGAAACCACAGCAAGTGCTCGACGGAGAGAGCCTTGCCAAACTGTTCCGCGATCCCGAAGCGAGGCTGGAACGCGACGCAATCTTCCAGCACTTCCCTGGCTATCTGGGGTCAGGCCCTGGACTGTGGCGTACGACGCCGGTCAGCCTCATTCAGGCGGGCGATTGGAAGCTGATGGAGTTTCTCGAAGACGGCCGACTCGAACTTTACAACCTCGCGAATGACATCGGCGAAACAAAGAACCTTGCGAAAGAAAACCCAGACAAAGCCAGGGAACTCCACAATCGTCTGGTCGCCTGGCGCGCCGAAGTGAAGGCTCCAATGCCGACAAAGAACGAAGGTCCGATAGCAAAGCCGAAAGCAAAAGCGAAAGGCAACGGCAAGAAAAAAGCAGCGGCAAAGTAAGAGTTGACTGCGATCAATCGTGGGGAACGACCAAGATCAGCGGATGGCGGGGGAAGAGTATCAATGTCAAGACGCGAACTACCGCCATTCCGCTGCATGGGATTGTTCGCATTTGCGATTTGATTACGGGCAGAGAGCGATTTTTTAATTTTGTTCTGCGTATTGTCAGAGGTTGCCTACAATTGTCTTGGGGTTAATGAGCAGCACACATCTGACGGATAAGTGTCGAGGTCGTGACAGCAATCGTGACGACATTTCCAAAACGCCAATTCTCGAGTCCTGCCTTTTGCGATGTCCTCTATTTCGTTGTCAAAGAGAAAGAGACTCCAACGAGCTCCACCGCAATTTAACGGCTTGTAGGTGAAGTGAAATCGCTTAGCCTTCTTATTGTCCAGGCCCCCGGTTACAGGAGCGATGTGAGGCATTTGAATCATATCGTCCGATTCAGTTTCGGCCCAATCCTCATGCCCAGCGATACTCGCAAACCACACAAGTCGCAGAAACTCCGCGAGGTCATCTGGGAGTCGCTTAGTTACCTTGACAACATTTGTGGAATTGCTTTTCACGACAGGCATTCAATGCGAACGGCAAAGATCACCCGGCAGCGGCGAGTGAATTTCAATACCAAACGACGCCGTACCGCTGCTCGGCGTGCATCTTTTTGTTAGCCCCACTGTTCCATTCCCGGCCGACGTGTTGGCTGATTGTTCCAGTGTGCGGCACACTTGGTGCTGTTTTGCAGCGACAAACTGAAGCGAGGAAACTTTGGACCATCAGGTATGCTACGGACATCTGTTATCGAAAGATCAAGTACGATGAACTTGTCGTACCAACGGACATGTGTATTGAATTCCATCGTCGGCTCGCCAAGGACGAGTTTGATAGACTCAGCAAACCTGAGAAACCTTGTCGTTAATGTGCTTGGATCATGGTCGTAAACTTGAACTTCATGAAAGAGCGAATCGGGGCAGGCGATGAAGTTGAAACCGTAGTTGTCTTCGACACCAAACAGCGTGAAATCGCCGCAAATCCAGTTTGGGTTGGTAGACGTGATTATGTCGCTTGGGACTAGATCAAGGAAGTCGGATTGAGTGATGTGCCAGGGCACCGTGAGTTGGATGCCCTGGAAAGTGACACCATTGTGAAATTGAACTAGCGGGTTGATCCTGTTCATCGGAAACCAAGGTGTTTGTCTGCCTTGTGAGGCGAACTCTGAATTACACGCGCCGTGTGATATTGGCCGGGAAAGCCATGAAACACGGGCGACGTGATGGTTGATCTCAATATCACGCGGCGCGTTCAATATCAAAATATCGGACCCGCCGCGGAGATCACGATATCAACCCCCATGGGAGTGTCAACTCGACCTGCCGAAGTGGTTTTTTCACGACGGGGCTGTCGCGGATTTTGGTAGGTCCTGCCTGCCGGGCAGGACTTCGCGGCTTGCCGCGACCTGTGTGAACGTCAACAAACAAACCAGTCCGATTTCCCGCAGCCACTTGCACACGAGGTTCGCCTTGCGGCGAAAGTCCTTTCCGGCAGAAAAGGACCTACGTTGACAATCATCGGCGACTCCGTGGGAAAGACGGCTTCTTCCCGAAAGGGACTCCCGACGTCCCGGGCAAAATTCGCACCCTCCGTATTGAGAAACTGGCAGGCGTCAACGTGTTAAGTAGAGCGGCAGGAGAGGCTTTCCATAACAGAACGATTGTCTCAATCGTTCAGGAGCAGTTGAGACAACTGCTCTACGATGGGCTGTTCTATTCTAAACGGTGCCGCCGGAGCTGTTTTCGTTTAACCGTTAGCCGGAGGCGTACGAGGTTGGCGGCATCCGCGTACGCCTCCGGCTGACGGTTAAACAACCCAATCGTGACCGCGATTAGTAGAATCCATTTCCTGCCGATCGCCGAAGTCCGACAGTGATTTCGACGCCTGGTCTAACCGCCCGCCAGCGCGCCCCAGATCACAAAGGATTCTGAACCGTCCGCGATGGCGGCAGGTAACGGGACGTCTGGATTCTGATGCGACAAATCCTGCTGACAAGCAAAGTAACGCACAAACGGCCGCCGCTGTTTGGTCACGTGGTCGCGAACGGTTCCGCAAAGCATGGGGTAGCGTGCTTCAATTGCATCGAGCACTGAACCGGCTGTCACCGGATGTGGAACTTCCACAGAAACCTCGGCGCCGGTGCGGGCAAGCGTTTGCAGATGATGAGGCAGTTCCACTCGAACGCGGCTAGTTGTCATCGGAGCGTTTGAACCTCCACAGAAAGCACTGCGGGAAGGTCGTGCACGATCGCTTTCCAGTGATCGCCGCCATCAGGTGAGACGTAAACCTGCCCGCCCGATGTGCCAAAGTAGATACCGGCTTCGTCCAGAGAATCAGTCGCCATCGCGTCTCGCAGGACGTTCACGTAGCAATCCTTCTGAGGAAGACCGTTGGTCAGCGCTTCCCAATCTGTTCCGCCGGAGCGACTTCGAAAGACTCGCAGTTTGCCTTCGTGCACGTAATGCTCGGAGTCGCTTGTGATTGGAATCACGTACACTGTCTCCGGTTCATGCGGATGCACATCGATTGGGAATCCGAAGTCCGTTGGCAGGTTGCCGCTGATGTTCGTCCACAGATCTCCGGCGTTGTCAGTTCGCATGATGTTCCAGTGAAGCTGCATGAAAACCGTGTCCGGCTTTGAAGGATGCAGAGCCAGCCGGTGTACGCAATAGCCAATCTCGGCGTTTGGATCGGGCAGATACCTGGACTTCAAGCCTCGATTAATCGGCTTCCATGTAACCCCGCCATCATCGGTTCGAAACGCGCCAGCAGCGGAAATCGCAACGTAGATTCGCTGCGGATTCGTGGGATCCAGCAGAATCGTATGTAACGCCATGCCTCCCGCGCCGGGCTGCCATTGCGATCCCTGTTGGTCCCGAAGACCGGGCAATTCCTTCCATGTTGTCGCTCCGTCAGTGGAGCGAAACAACGCGGCATCTTCGACTCCAGCATAGACAGTGTCGACGTCGGTCAGAGATGGTTCCAGATGCCAGACTCGCTTAAAGTCCCACGGATGCGGAGTTCCGTCGTACCACATATGCGTGCCGGGATTTCCTTCGTACACAAACTTGTTGCTCGCTCCAGTCGGTTGACCGGTGAAGTCAGGAGCCGGTTCGCCGCCGGGTTGTTCCCAGGTGATGCCACCATCACTGGAACGCTGAATGACCTGGCCGAACCAGTCACTGCACTGCGACGCATAAATCCTGTTCGGATCAACCGGTGAACCCTTCATGTGGTAGATCGACCAGCCTCCAAACAAAGGCCCGGCGACATCCCAGTTCTCTCTTTTTCCATCCGACGAAAGAATGAAAGCGCCCTTTTTGGTGCCGACCAGAACGCGAACTCGACTCATACGGAATTCCTGAGGAAAGTTAAAGACTGAGTTTGATATTGATCAGATTGTCATCGAACAGGTTTTCTTTTCGGCGAATTTTTTCCACCCGCCAACATCTGGGGAAGATTCCGGCAACGAGGTTGGTGCAAATCGGACCTGTCGACACAGTCTATTGTCGAATGAGAATATCCTTGAATCGACATCAGCAGAGAAATTTTTGAACGATAACATTTTTGATCGACATTGCGTCGAACGGCAGAAACTGCTCTGATCGGCACTGCCGGGACGTTGGGCGTCTCCGTTTGCCGTCCGGGTGAGCCTTCGCTTCGACCGCGATGGTCTCGCGTTTTGTCAGTCCTGTTGTAACGGATGTGTTTTGGCCCGAGCCGAGCGTTTGATGGAGTGTCTGAGCAGTGACACAACAGTTCAATCCCTATGAGGTTTCTACAAACTTCCAATCGTTCGAGCCTGCGCGGGCCGTCCGATCGCCGTCCTTGCGCGCGTTTCTCCTGCGCGGTCTGCTGGTCGGTGGGATTAGCGGCGTCATGTCCCTGGTGCTGCTTCTGGGTTCCCATTCGTTGGGAGTGGGACTTCAAGCGGCGATTTACGCCAGCAGTGGTCTCGGTTGCCTGGGAATGGGACTACTCCTGTGGTTCTGCGCGAGGCTTGTTTCTGAGCCAGCAAGGCCATGGCTGTACTTCCTGGCTGGTACCGTGGTTTCTGCAACAAAGATGATCGTGGGCGCAATTCTCTACTTTGCTCTTGTGATGTCGCAGACTCCGTCACAGATTGCAGCGTCAGGCCTGCTGATGAATTTTGGCATCTTCACGCTGGAGTTTTTTGTCCTTGGCTGTGTGTTTGCTTTGCTGAACGCTCAGCGAGTTTCCATTGTTCGCGTCGCGTTGGCTGGCCTTTGCGCTTCCGCTGTGTCCATCGTCGGTGTTCTGCTGATTTCGTTTGTTGTCGGAGCACTGCGTGCATCCACGTTCAACAATGGCCCGTATTTGTTCGTCAGCCTCGAACACGTTCGTCATTTCGCAATCGCCAGCATCGTCCTGTGGTGGACGCTGCCGCGTGGGTCATAGTGAAAGTCGGAATCGGACGGCTTCAATCGACAGAGCGACTCGAAAACCAACGTCAGTCCAGACGGAGCCCATCGCACAGGCATCTCTGCAGGACGAGCGGAGTTCAGCCGCGTTCATGAAATAGTCGCCGCCCCGCATGACGCGACGATCTTCAGGCCCGGTGTCAATTCGCGAGTCGATTGCGGCGGGGCCTGTCAGGCCTTGATACGTGTCCGGTCGCCAGACGTCATGAGTCCACTCCCAGACGTTGCCGTGCATGTCATAAAGACCAAAAGGGTTGGCTAATTTGCGTGCGACGGGCTTTGGAATATTCCCCTCGTTGTTCCTGGAAAACCATGCGATGTTTGCCAGGGTTGTGTCATCATCGCCACTCCAAAACAGCGTCGTTGTTCCGGCTCGACAGGCGAATTCCCATTCCGCTTCGGTGGGCAGGCGGTAACCTCCAACGCCTGTTTGCGTAATGAAATCAGGCAAGATTCGATACGCAGACTCAAGTCCTTCATGAGCACTCAGTCGATTGCAGAATTCTCCGGTGTTGATCCAGGAGACCATTTCCACGGGAGCGTTGGTTCTGTCGAGGTCAGTAACAAGTGCTTTGCTGTCCCCAGTCTCGGCAAATGTCGCAGGATTCGTGCCAACCACGGTGGTGTATTGATACTGAGTCACCTCCGTCACGCCAAGATAAAAGGGACGCGTCAGGGTGATCCGCTGTTGCGGGAGTTCTGACGGCAGTCTGTTCGGGCGTGTTTTATCCTGACCGATGTGCAGATTGGGGCGCGCCGTGTCAATCTGTTCCTGGGTACTTCCAATCGTGAAACTTCCCGGCGGTATGAGTCGAAACGTCATGCCGACAGAGTTCGTGAAATGAGCAGGAAGCTTCAGATGATTGGCCCAGGCCTGCTGATACGCCCGTGCTTTCAGAGCAGAAAACGGCGCATTCGCAGGTTCCTGAGCACGAACGTTTTCTGGAGATGAAGAGCAGACGCGAACAACTCGAAGACCATCGCGTTCACTGCGAAATCTTGCGTCTGCAGCGCCTCGCAGGGCACTACGAATCTCATATCCGTTCCAGTCGAATGCGCCACCTCGCGTGATATGCTTTTCGGATGGCTCTGCAGGCGAAATCGCGACTGGATCTTCCGATGTGCCGGTTCGACGCGAATAGATGTCTGAAATGAAAAAGTCTTCACACCACTCGAACAGGTTTCCGTGCATGTCATAAAGGCCAAAGGGGTTCGGTTTTTTCTTGCCAACTTCGTGCGCATACCACTTTTCAATCTTCGTCGTATTTGTGTCAAGCCAACCATGTGCATCAAGGCCTTCAACATCGTCACCGAAGTGCCATGTTGTAGTAGTTCCGGCTCGACAGGAATATTCCCATTCGGCCTCTGTCGGAAGTCGATAGGTGCGCCCGGTCGTTGCAGAGAGACGCCGACAAAACTCGGTCGCATCGTACCAATTGACGTAAGTTGCCGGGTAATTGTCGCCTTCGGTGACAGCGGGCTGTCCCTGCCATGGTCGAGTTCCCATGAGATCGGCCCATTGCTTCTGAGTGATCTCCGTGGCCCCCATGAAGAACGGCTGAGTGATTCGAACCTTGTGCTGCGGTCCTTCGTGTGGCTTGTAACAGGGTTCGGTTTCCGGAGCTCCCATGATGTACTCACCGGGCGGGATGAGCAGGAGTCGAATGCCGGCTTCTTCCGTCTCTTCAGGCTCATTAATCTTCGATGCCCAGAGTTTTCTTTGCGACACGGCAGTCTCTGAGTCAAATGGAGCATGAAGAAGAGTGGCCGTATTTCCAGCTGGTGGAGAAGACACAGCTGACGCTCCAACTGCGTCGAGGATCTGATATTCGACGTTGCGAAACTGTGCATTTCCGCGCCCGGAAGCTAAAGAAAGGCTGCCTTCAGAATATGTGGAATCCTGCACGTCGATAACTTTTTTGCCTTCGACAAACAGCATGAGCCGATCCTCAATCGCTGCAAAGGCGATCGGAACAAACTGCTCGGCTGCAAATCGTTTCTCAGACGGTATCTCCGCGAGTTTGTTCCATGGTGATCCTGTCTTGCCCATCCCGAAGACACCGACTCCATCCTGACCAGTTTCGTCATACCATGCGTTGTAGAGCCCCGAATGACCGCCCTCAGCGTTCGGATCTGAGCCTTCCGTTTTTCTCAGATGAAATGTTCCACTTCCCCCTTCTACTTTTCGCATCTCGCCCCTGATCACAATGTTGCGAGCCTTGATCTCCGTAAAATTCAGCACGTTTCGATTGAGGTCCAGAACGCCATCTTTCCAGGAGATGCGTTCTGATTTGGGCAACACCGTTTGTTCCGTGACCAGCGGTTTCCATTCTCCGGTTGCCACCTTGTCGAGGTCTGACACTTCATTTTGAGAAGAAGCCGACATTTTGTTTTCTGGCTGATCCGCCGGGGTCATTCCAGTTGGCCCAGCGGCTATCAGTGGCGAATTCCTCAACTCCATGTTCTCTGACGTAATCTGCAGCACGCTTTTTCCGTCACGCTCGATCGAAAATGTGCGAGGATTATGGACGACGGTATCACCATGTTTAACGGAAAATACTCGCTCACCAAATTTGACAACGATGGGCTGTGGCTGACCAGTTCTGGCTGACAAATTGATTGTGTGCTCGTCTCCATCCACGACGAGTGTCAATTGGCCTCCCTGTTGTTTCATCCACTCATCATCAACATGGATTGCCAGAGTCTGCGAGCCGTTCTTCAAATAGATGATGACATAGGCGTAAACTGCAAAAAACGATAAGGCGGCGACCAGAAATGACAGCAGAGCGTCACGTCGGAAGAAACTGATTTCCGGCATCGGCTGCAGCCGACCACGCTCAAATCGATAATAGCGGCGCGAGGCCGGAGTGGAACTGTAGGTCTGAAGGGCTTGCCAAAGTTTCTTCGCGTGCGCATTGCCGGGCTTGAGCTTCAGGTATTTCTTGACCAGAGCCTCAAGACCTTCCGGATTCTCTCGTCGTTCCTTGTCGCGAATCTGCTCCATCAGTTCTTCCGCAGCGACTTCACGCTGCTGAGCCTTCTGCAGCAGTGTCTCCATCACATCGGTTCGCTTGAGCGAAGGCACTTCGTCAAGCAGCTGAATGCAGCCCTGGTAGTCAGACTTTTCGAACAGTTGCTCGGCTGTTTTCAGCATCGCTTCGAGCCCTGCGGGACTGAGCGCTTTGGCCTCTTTTTTTGCGATTGGCAGCATTTTTCGAGCCCAGTCTGCCACCTCTTTGGCGCCGGGCGACTGTTCGGTTAAAAGCGTCTCCAGATCCCGAATCGCGCTGGCGTATTGTCCCTTTTTCAGCATCAGCTCGATATGAGCTTTCTGAATTTCGAAGGGCGACTTTGCACGATCATCTGACTTGTTCGACGTTTTTAATGCGTGTGTTGTGGATGATTTCTGAAGCTTGTCCGAAAGCCTGTCGATTGCCTCCAGAACTTCCAGCATGGATTGATAGCGGCGTTCCGGCTCCTTTTGCAGCATCTTCAGAACAACATCGTCAACATCCTCTGTCAGATCCGTTCGCAGCCGGCTTGGAATTGGAACCGAATCGCGCAGGGCTTTGGTCAGCATTTCGGGAATGCTGCCGTCAAACGGGAGCCGGGCAGTGAGCAGTTCAAAGAAGATAACGCCGAGGCTGTAGATGTCGCTTGGAACGCCGACTCGCGACTGCTCTCCGCGAATCTGTTCGGGAGCCATATACGCGGGCGTTCCAATCAGCAAACCTTCCTGAGTAATTCTGGAACCCTCCGCCGAAGCTTCTCGCCGTGCGAGTCCGAAGTCGGTGACGAATGGCGTCATTTGGCCGTCGATCAGAATATTGCCGGATTTCAAATCGCGATGAATGATGCCTTTCTCATGAGCATGCGACACGGCGTCAGCAATCACTCGAACGATTTTCAGAATATCGGGGACCGATCTCAGGACGTTGGTTCCGACATACCGAGAAAGCGGTACGCCATCGATAAAGTCCATCGTGATGTAGGCGGTCCCCTCGATCTCTCCGGCATCGTAAACGCTGCAGATGTTAATGTGTTTCAATCCCGCCGCTGCGCGAGCCTCTCGAGTGAATCGTTGCAGAAACTCCGCGCGGTCCTGCGCCTTCTTTGTCGCAATACTCCGCGGCATCTTTAAAGCGACCGCCCGATCCAGTGTCGTATCCTGCGCGAGGTACACGCTTCCCATCGCGCCCTCACCAAGTGGCCGAAGCAACTGATATCGCCCGAAAGTGCGGGCAGTGAACTGTGAGGCTGTGTCGGATGCCGTTTTTCCAGGGCCAATCGTTTCACGCCCGGACATCGCCTGCCCCGGGAATTTTCCCAGCTTCGTGGCCGCCAGTGCAGGATCTTCCATATTCGCTTCGCCCTGAAAGTATGATCGTAATTCGTCTGCCAGATCCGGGTAGGCCTGAAGGAGAGACTCCAGATCAACATTTTGTCCGGCGTCTCGACGCTTCCTGTATTCAGTGATAACCGCGTGCAGGCGTTCTGCCTGCGAGTTTGACGATGCTGAATCCTGACTCATTTGTTTCCGATCTTAATGATTCACTTCCATACAACGATCGTGAAGTCCGCTCACAGCAAGTGATGCGGAGTCAGCCGTCATTTTTTTTCTTTAATGGTGGCTGTCTTCAGTTGTTCCTGTGATACGTTGTCCCAGATAACGCAGTAGCGAAGCCTGTTGTCCGAAATGTACGAGAACAGCGAACGTGGTATTCCGTTGCCTGTGGCAAGATTGGCCAGCTGCTGACTCAGTTCGCTGGCCGTGAGATCGATTGAGTACGACCACTCTTCGCTGATTCCGCGCGATTCGATGGCGACGTTCTCCGTCAGAACAACCAGGAATGTGGGTTTCCCTGTGGCGATAAAATCGAATTGATCAAAGCCGAACCGAAATGGTCGGCTTTTTTTTGAGCGAGCTTGTGAAAGCGTTTGGATCAGATCAACTTTCGTCAGGGCAAGTTTGATTTCAGGTTTTCGATAGGGAATGTGGGGTTGGAGAATCACATGGTACGATCCAGGTGCATTGACGTGGTTGGAGGCAAGAAACACCGGAATCATTGGCCATTCTTCTCCCTGGAATGGCGACTGAATCCCTAGCCCTTCAGTCACTTTCGCCCGGATAAATCCGCCGTCGCCGCCCCAGAACTGCCAGGGGAACTGATGGTTAAGTGTCAATCCAAGCGATCGTTTGCGATCGCCTTCTCGAAAGGATGCAATCAACAAAGGCAGCCCGCCTTTCAGTGGTGGCTGCTCAAATGTTTCGCCTTCGGCGTCAACGATCGCCAGATTTCGATTGACGTTGGCTCCCATGGATGAAGATACGCAGTCGAACCGAGGTACATGGCTGTTCGCTCTTAAAGAGATCCACACAGGACACTGCGAGGTCGGCAAAGATGCGGACCAGGAAAGGACATCCTGAGCCGTCGCATTATGAATGAGCGAGTACCGATCGTTC
This sequence comes from Planctomycetaceae bacterium, assembly GCA_041753135.1. GTDB lineage: Bacteria > Planctomycetota > Planctomycetia > Planctomycetales > Planctomycetaceae > SXXK01. The sequence continues at coordinate 88,723 of JBGSVD010000015.1, read as the reverse complement.
TCGAATTTCTGCACCCCAACAGGTTGTTCCATCGCGAGGAATTCGTTCGTCAAGGTTCGGGAATATTTCGATGCGTCCTCCGTTCGGATTCGAATCGATCGAAATGCGATCTCACCAGAGAATGATTGCAGTAAGATGAACCCCTCGTTCTGTGTACCAGGAATCAGCTTTTTATCTTTTTGTACAGAGTTCCCGATTTGCTTTCGCCAGTCTTCTGATGACGAATCGTATCGAACCACCAACTTACCATTGAGCCAGTGCTGCGCGATGGAACCACGACAGACGATTTTCGTTTGATTCCATTCGCCGAGAGGTCGTGCGTTGTTCATTGTTGGCGGTGCCACTCCCCAGAATGCCGCTGTCTGATGCGTCGGAGATGAGATCACAGGATGTGATGGAGCGATGATCTGGTATTCGTTGCCTCTCAGATCCGTTGGGAATTTTTCACGGTAGTAGATGCCGCCATCGGCAAGACGTCCCTGCAATCGCCACTCAGCCTCCAGCTCAAAGTCCCCATATGTGTTTTCCGTGACTGCATGTCCAAGGCCGTCTGTACCCACGAGCAGACCGTCTCGTACCTGAAACGGACCGAGTCGTGACCAGCCGGACGCTTTTTGGCCATCGAACAGAGAAATCCAGTCGCCCACTTTGGGAATTGACGTTGAAGGTTCTTCGTCTGCCGTTTGATTCGCGATGTCAGTGGATTCGGTTTCTATTTCTGGCCGCACATCATCCTTCAGGGGTTCGTTTGCCTTACTTTTCACACTGGTCGTTGAAGAATTGCTGCTCGATCCGAGCAATCGCATCTCTGTCGCTGTAATCTGAAGCGTCGAAGAATCTTTCCGTTCGATCACGAACTCTCGAGGCCCGTACAGGAAGTAATCACCGTTCTTCACACCAATCAGGCGCTCGCCGCGGACCGTGATAATCGAATCGAAAGAATCGTTATCCGACAGCGGTAGTTGAACCAAGTGATCCACATCGTCGATCGTGATTGTCAGTTGGCCGCCCTGCTTCTTCATCCAGTCACGATCGATATCGACCTGAATAACGTGCCTGTCGCTGTTCAGAACCTTCACGACGTAGGCGTAGACACCCAGAAACGTCAGGACGAAGGTCAAGATGCACAACGTAGCCCATTGGCGGAAGAAGCCGATCTCCGGCATCGGCTGCAGGCGTCCGCGTTCAAAGCGATAATGGCGGCGCCCAGCGGGAGTCTTACTGTATGTCTGCAGAGCCAGCATGAGTTTTCTGGCGTAGGAATTGCCGGGCTTCAGTTTCAGCAGCTTGCGAACAAGTGGCTCCAGCCCATCCACGATCTGTCGTCGCTCACGATCTCGAATATCTTCCAGAAGCATCTCTGCTTCAGACTCACGATCCTGTGCTTTGGCCAAAAGATCTTCCATGCCGGAGGTGCGACGCAAAGCGGGAACGTCGCTGAGCAACTGGATACAGCCAGCGTAGTCATGTCGATGGAAAAGTTCCTGAGCAGTTTGCAGCAATGCAGCCAGAGCTGAGGGACTCATGGCTTTTGCCTCGGCCTTCACGCCAGAAAGTTTGTTCCTTGCCCATGCGGCAGCGTTCTTCGCAATCGGAGCCGTTTCAGCAGCCAGCTTTTCCAGATCCTGAATGGCCGTCGTATACTGCCCCTTGCCCAGCATCACTTCGATGTGAGCTTTGAGAATATCGTGCGACGATGCTGCAGTTGTTGTTGTATTCGCAGATGCCATGGAGTCCACTGCAGATGAACTCATTGCCGAAGCTTGAGACCTGGTCCACTGCACCTCCAGTCGCTCAATCGCAGTGACGACATCTGCCATGGATCGATAGCGGTGCCCGGGCTCCTTTTTCAGCATTTTCAGCACGACATCATCAATGTCCTCTGTCAGATCGGATCGAACACAACTAGGGATCGGCGGGTTGTCGCGAAGGACTTTTGCGAGCAGATCCGCAAGACTGCCGTCGAACGGAAGTCGCCCAACGAGCATTTCGAACAGCACTACGCCGAAGCTGTAGATGTCACAAGCGACGCCGACTTTGTCTTGTTCTCCGCGGACTTGCTCCGGAGCCATGTAGGCCGGCGTGCCAATCAGCAGGCCTTCCTGAGTGACCTTCGTGCCCTCAGTCGGGACGAGGCGTCGAGCGAGTCCGAAGTCGGTGACGAACGGATTGCGGTTCGCGTCGACCAGAATATTTCCAGGCTTGAGATCACGATGGACAATACCGTTCTCATGTGCATGGGTGACTGCTTCAGCGATGATTTTTGCAATCCGAAAAACTTCATTGACGGGCTTCAGTAACGGTGTTCCGATGAGATGCGACAGCGGCACGCCGTCAATGAAGTCCATCGTAATGAATGCGGTGCCATCCACTTCACCGGCATCATAAACTCGGCAGATATTCGAATGATTCAATCTGGCGGCAGCGCGGGCTTCGCGAGTAAATCGAGCGAGAAACTCAGCCTCGTCGACGGTCGACGATTTCGGCATTTTCAGTGCCACCTGCCGATCCAGTGTCGTATCGAACGCCAGACATACACTGCCCATCGCCCCTTCGCCAAGTGGTCGCAGAAGTCGATACCGGCCGAACATTCGAACGTTGAACTCTGACGCCGTATCGGATTGCCGAGTTTCCCCTCCACGAGTTTCTCGATTCGATGAAACGATCTGCCGATTCCCAAGTCGTGTCGATGCGAAAGCATCGTCCGTGGACTTCCCTTCAGCCTCCGCCTTGAAGAAGGCCTGCAACTCTGTTTCCAGTTCTGGAAAAGCTCGAAGCATCGCTCCGGCGTCGATGCTCCGGCCTGACGCACGGCGTGCCTTGATTTGCGATAACAAGCCAAGGAGCTTTCGCTGCTTGTCAGGGTCCTGATTTTTCGAATGATCTGCCATGGCTACGACTCTCGTGACCCGTTAAGTTCAATTTCCGTCGGCAGAAGCAGTATCGCCCGTTGAATTTGGTTGGAGATCTACGGCAGGGACTGGTGGTGCACAAAAATACTCGCTGCATGATTGTCAAATGCCCTGTTGACGGGTGGAGTCTCATCTTGATCGGTGTCAGCGCAGATTTTCTCCGGAAAGCTTTACGACAGGCATCTACATGAAGCCCAACATTTCCTCGATTCGAAATGTGGTTCCGTGACTGGTGACAGGATCCAGCAGGTGGGGCAGAACGAATCGGCAGATTTGCGATGTTGTCGTTAATGTCCATTTTCATGCATTCGCGACTACAATTCCCTCGACGAGACGACGAACTTCCGGCGGGCAGGGCTCGTCATTTTTGCGGGAAGACAGAGCGAAATATGAAAGCTGCCAAGTTGAAGAAAGTTCTGACAGCCGAACAGCGTGCAGAGTTGATCACCACTTTGGAATGCCGCTTTGAAAAGAACATGCTGCGACACAAGGGCCTTCAGTGGAGCAAGGTTCAGGCAAGGCTTGAAGCCGATCCTGCGAAGTTGTGGTCGCTGAATGAGATGGAACGAACTGGCGGCGAACCAGATGTCGTTGGTCATGACAAGAAGACGGGCGAATTCGTCTTCTTTGATTGTTCGCCGGAGACACCGAAAGGCCGCACCAGTGTCTGTTACGACCGCGAAGGCCTGGAGTCACGCAAAGAGCACAAGCCCGCAAGCAACGCGATCGATATGGCAGCGACCATGGGCATTGAACTCCTGACGGAAGAGCAATATCGGGAGTTGCAGACGCTTGGCGAGTTCGACACAAAAACATCAAGCTGGTTGAGAACACCCGAGGATGTCAGAACGCTCGGCGGCGCGATCTTCGGCGATCGTCGCTTCGGCCGAGTCTTCGTGTATCACAACGGGGCTCAGTCGTACTACGGAGTCAGGGGCTTTCGTGGCTCGGTAAGGGTTTGAACGGATTCTTGCCGTGGTGACAAGTTGACGAAGACTGTGCCCCGCGCTGCGCCGGTACACCGCTCTGAGAAGCTGGCGGGACCGGTCAAGAACGCACGCGATGACTGGAGCAACCGCAGCGTCCGCGCGCTGACTCGAATAGTTCATGAATCGGTTTTCCGTCGCGGACCAGAATCATGGGTCCGTAATTTGATTTCGGGCATCACTTTATTTGGAATCAATGCATTGATTCCAAAGTGTTCGCGTGTTTCCTTTGAAACCTATGTTGCGGTCGAATACAACGACCGCCATGAGAAAACACTTATCAGCAGATCAATCAATTGGCTACTGGGCTCCTGACAGACGACAACGTCGTTGCGTTTTTTGGCCGATGTCTTCGATGTTATTTTTCTGCGCTTCGTTATCTCTGTTCGGCAGCATCGCATTAGCGAATCCCGGAGATTCCGCACTGCCCGGCAACCATCCGCTCACGCAGTCACAGGCTGGGGATGTGCTGATTGCCGAATTGCGATGCGCGGCGTGTCATGGAGGCGGCAGACAGGACATTCAATCCGCGAAGGCCGCGCCGAATCTGCTGGATGTCGGTGCACGCGTTTCGCCCGATTATCTGAAGCGATTCCTGGCTTCGCCATCGACTGCTCAGCCGGGAGCCACAATGCCCGATATGCTGGCGTCGAAAACAGAAGCGGAGCGTGAAACAATCGCCACCGCACTAACGCACTTTCTGGTGGCTCAGTCCCAGCAGGTGTATCAGCATGCGGCCATCGGTCAGGCCAACTCGGCAGAAGGCAAGGCGTTGTTTCATTCCGTCGGCTGTGTCGCCTGTCACGGGCCACGAGAACAACTGGGCGAAGAATTCCTGTACCAGAAACCTGACGGAGTTCCGGGCGCAGAAGATGAGGACGAAGAAGTCACGCCCGAAGAAAACGACGTGATCAAGCCGATGGCTCGCAGTCTTTCGCATGTGCCTCAGAAGTACAGCGCGAAATCTTTGAGCGAGTTCCTGTATCAACCGCTCAGGGTTCGAGCGTCCGGCCGGATGCCCGATATGAAGCTGACTCCGGCGGAGTCTGAGGCAATCGCCGGTTATCTGCTGGGCGAACAGGAAAAACGGGACGCACTTCAGCCAGACGATTCCCTGGCGGCCGCCGGGAAGAAATATTTCAAAGAACTCAACTGCGCGGCCTGTCATACGGTGGAAGGAATGTCGGCAGCTCCGCTGGCATCAACTTCATTGGCATCGTTGAAGTCTGCTGATGCAGCGCGAGGCTGCCTGTCAAAGACGAGCGGCAATCATCCGCAGTTTCATCTGCCGGATGCTCAGACTCAGGCGATCATGGCGGCTTTGCAGGAAGATTCCAAACCCGATTCGGATGCTGTTCAAATCGCGAAGACGCTGACAACTTTCAACTGCATCGGATGCCATGTTCGCGACGACTACGGTGGAATTCCGGAAGAGTACAATCCGTTCTATCTGACCAGTGAAAGAAATCTCGGCGACGAAGGACGCCTTCCGCCGCCGCTGACTTTACTCGGGGCCAAACTACAGCCAGCGTGGTTGAAGAAAGTGCTCTTCGATGGCGAAAGCGTGCGACCTTATCTGTCAACTCGCATGCCACAGTATGGCGCGGCGAATCTTCATCATCTGCCCGACCTGGTGGCGCGAACTGACGTGCTCGAAAGTCGCGAGATGAAAATTCCCAGCCCGGAAAGCCGATCGGACGCGGAACGAGAACGAGAGAAACTGCTTCGCAAGGCCGGCCAGGAATTGCTCGGCGACAAAGGTCTGAACTGTATCAACTGCCACAACTTTAACGGCAAGCCGTCGCCGGTTAACAAGGGCATGGATCTGATGACGTCGTACCAGCGGCTGCAGCCGGGATGGTTCAATAATTTTCTCCGCAGCCCGGGAACGTATCGTCCGAGAATCGTTATGCCGACGGCGTGGTCGAACGGCATCGCGTCGCAAAAAACAATTCTTGACGGCGACACCGATCTGCAGATCGAAGCGATCTGGTACTACCTGTCGCTTGGCACATCGGCCGCCGACCCGTCAGGAATTCGCTGGTCGAACACAAAGCTCGTGGTGGGCAACGAAGCGATGATTCATCGCGGGCGAAGTCGAGTCGCCGGGTTTCGCGGCATCGCCGTCGGTCTGCCGGAGAAAATCAGCTACGCTTTCAATGCCGAAACGGGAACGTTGTCCGCACTTTGGAAGGGCGATTTTGTTGGTGTGAATTGGAATGGTCAGGGCTCCGGTGATTTCAATCCGGCCAGAGAACCGATCACGCTGGCTCAGGATGTTTCGTTCGCTCAGCCCGCGACTGACGACACGCCGTGGCCGCTGATGCCAGTGATGTCGAAGGAGGCTCGCGCCAATCCCGATCCGTTGTATCCGAAGAATCACGGCTACCAGTTTAAAGGCTACTTCCTGGACGAATCTTCAATTCCGACGTTCATGTATCGCAGTGGTACGATTGAGATTGAAGATCGTACGACGGCAGCTGGGTCTGACGAGCAGCTGCGGCTGATTCGAGTGTTGCAGTTCGATTCGCCGGCTCCGCAGACGGTTTGGTTCCGAGCGTTGACCGGCGAGATCTCTGCCGAGTCCGATCAAGTCTTCAAGGCCGGTCGCTTGCGTCTGACTGTTCTGCACGCCGATGGTGCAAAGGTTCAGATCAAAAAACGGCCGTTGCCAGACAATCCCGCGTCGTCGGAGTTACTGTTGAAATTGGAACTTCCGCAGGGTCAATCAACACAGGAGATTCTCTATGAACCCGTTGAATAGCAAGCCCGTTGCGGAAGGCTTCTTCGGCAATCGGCAGGAACCTGCTGAACAGCCCATTGTAGAGCAGTTGTCTCAACTGCTCATGAACGATTGGGACCATCGTTCTACAATGGCAACGCCTCGTTGGAAAGTTGATGATCCTGCAAGGGTTCCTCGAGTGCTTCGGCCACGGCATGCTGGAAAGCTTCGGCTGATCACCTGCCTGCTGATCCTGATCACTGTCCTCAGACCGAGCAGCACGAGCGCCGAAGAGGTCGGTGATCGTTGGGGAACGGAGGAACGCGAGCGGGAATTTTATCCAATCGTCAATATTCCGCTGCCGCCGGACACTGTTGTCGAAGCCGGTGCGTTTGCGGTGCTGCCGGACAATCGAGTCGCCGTGGGGACGCGTCGTGGTGAGATCTACCTGATCGATGGCATCGACGATGCGAAACCCAATCCGACGTATCATCTATTCGCCTCGGGGCTGGATGAGATCTTCGGACTCACATGGAAAGACAATGCGTTCTACGTCACGCAAAGTTGCGAGCTGACTCGCATTAGTGATTCCAACAACGACGGCAAGGCGGATCGATTCGAAACGATTTCAGACAACTGGGGCTATGCAAATTATCATGAGTACGCGTTCGGAAGTGACTTTGATGCAGCAGGAAACCAGTTTGTAAGTCTGGGGCTTTCCGAATCATACAATTCGTACGCCTTGTTTCGCGGCTTTGTGATGAGGGTTGCTCCCGACGGTAAAACCACCGCATTTGCCAGCGGTCTCCGCAGCCCGGGCGGGATTGGTTTTGATGAACACGGGTCGCTGTTTTATGTGGAGAGTCAGGGCCCGTGGAATTGCTCGTGTAGCTTGAAGGCGGTCTCTGAGCAAAGTTTTCACGGCCATCCTGCAAGCTTCGAATGGTACAAGTTCGCGCCGGAGCTGGGTGATGTTCCGCCGCTGCCAAAATCGGGGACTCGGATTGTGACCGAAAAGGAACGTGTGAAGCCACTGGTTCCGTATGCCGTGATCTTTCCGTACATTCGAATGGGCCGTTCGATCACTGCGTTTAGCGTGAATGAAACCAATGGCAAGTTCGGCCCGTTTGAGGGGCAGATGTTTCTGGGAGATTATACGCTTTCGATTCTGATGCGGGCGACGACTGAGCAAGTGAACGGCGTCTGGCAGGGAGCGTGCTATCCGTTTCGCGAAGGGCTTTCGACGGGCATTCTGAATGTGAAATTCACGCCCGGCGGCAACCTCATTGCAGGCGGCACAAATCGTGGATGGCCCGTGCGAGGAATGAAACCGCTTGCTCTGGAGCGTGTTCAATGGAGCGGCAAGATGCCGTTCGAGATCAATCGCATCACCATCGAACCGGATGGCTTCAAAGTGACGTTCACGAAGCCTGTTGATCAGGCGACGGGAAGTTCGCCCGCGTCGTATGTGCTTTCGACGTTTACTCATCCGTATCATGGCGGCTACGGTGGGCCAGAAGTCGACCAGACGAAACCGGCGGTGAAATCCGTTTCACTGGCCGAAGACGGCATGTCGGCGAAGATCGTTCTGGAGACGCTGACGAAGGGCTTCGTCTATGAGTTCGACCTCAACGCACTGCGTTCCCGCGACAACGATGAACTGCTTCATCGCCATGCGTATTACACAGTGAATGAGATTCCAGAGTAGCTGATCCGTCGAGCGGGGGATGTCAACTCTCTGTGTGCGGTTGGCTTTCCCGTCGGCGGAGCGACGGGAGTACTGTAGGCCCATCGCTCCGTCGATGGGATTGTCGCTGCTTCTCAGCGAGGACCGCGTGGCAGCGTTCGCAGGAAATGCGAAGTGATCATCTGATACAAATGCCGAGACGTGTTTTCGCCTTCGCGGATGGCGTGTGTGCGATTCGGATACGCGAACATGGAGAACTGTTTGTTGTGCTTGATCAGTTCGTTGATCAACAGTTCGCTCGTCTGGTAATGACAGTTGTCATCACCCGTGCCGTGGATCAGCAGCAGGTCGCCCTTGAGCTGATGGGCGAACGTAATCGGTGAACCCAGTCGATAGCCTTCCCCGTTGTCGGTCGGCAGACTCATGTAGCGTTCCTGATAGATTGTGTCGTAGTACAGTTGATTCGGAACCGGCGCAACGGAAACTCCTGTGGCATAGATGTCCGGGTAACGGAACAGCATGTTCAGAGTCATCGATCCGCCGCCGCTCCAGCCCCAGATTCCGATGCGACTGGCATCAAGGTACGGACGCGATGCGAGTACCGATTTCACGGCGGCGGCCTGATCGGCGGATGCCAGAATGCCGATCTGTCGATACACGCTCTTACGCCACTCACGGCCGCGAGGGCTGGGTGTGCCGCGATTGTCGAAGCTCATCACGACGTAGCCTTGCTGAGCCAACGTGTGATGCCAGAGCATGCGGTCACCGCCCCACTGATCCAGGACCGTCTGTCCGGCAGGCTCACCATAGACGAATACGATTAGTGGATACTTTTTCTTAGGGTCGAAATTTGGTGGCCGAATGCTCCAGGCATCCAGCTCAACGCCCTGACCGATGTCGACTCGAAAGAATTCATGTTCCGGCAGTTGCAGGTCCGCAACTTTACGATTCAAGGCGTCGTTCGCATCTACGACAAACTCCACGGAATGATCGCTGAGCCGGACGACATCGGTCCTTGGCGGTGCTGCGAATCGCGACACCGTCACCAGGGCTCGCTTGCGATCCGGAGACAAAACGTATCGATGAGTTCCTGACTGGTTCGCAGGAGTGACGCGCTTCAATTCACTGCCATCCAGACTGACTCGGTACAAATACTTCTGAGTGGCATTGTCTGGTGACGCATAAAAGTAGATCAGCTTCTCGTCTTCATCGACTCCCCGAACTTCGATCACATCGAACTTGCCATTGGTAACCGGAACGATCGATTGACCATCTCGAGACACCAGGTAGATGTGTCGCCAACCGCTCTTCTCGCTCAACCAGAGGAATCGCGACTTGTCCTTGAGCCAGATTGTTTCGTCATGAACATCGATCCAGGCCGCGTCTTCTTCCTCAAGAACAGATTTTGCATCGCCTGAACTCGCGTCGACCAGATACAGCTTCCATTGATTTTGTCGGCGGTTGAGATGCTGAATCGCCAACTGACTGGAATCCACCCACTCCATTCGCGGCAGATAATTTTCGCGAGTGTCGCCTGGAATTTGAGCCCATATCGTTTCAAGAGAGCGAAGATTAATCACACCAATTCGCGCGGCAGGATTTGTCGTGCCGACTTTGGGGTACGGGATGTACTGAATTGTGGGATACAGCGTCGACGTGTTATCAACGAGCGGAAACTGTTCAATTCCCGACGCATCGATCTCCCAAAAGGCGATCTGTTGTCCATCGGGGCTGAATCGAAAACCATCGCGAATGGAGAACTCTTCTTCGTACGCCCAGTCGAACGTTCCATTGATTTTTGTTGGGGCATCGGTCGAAGTCAGCTTCACAATTTTCTGGTCAGGCAGATTCTGGACGTAGACGTTTCGATCGTGGACGTAGCCGACTTTGGTTGCGTCGGGCGAGAATTTCGCGAACATCAAAGAAGCTTCAGGCACGTCGCCGCCAAGTTTGTAAAGGCGCTTGCTGGCGAGTTCCAGAACCCAATAATCTCCCCGCGTGTTTAATCGCCAGACTCGGCGTGTGTTGGTGAAGATCAGCAACTTCGATCGATCGGCCGACCATTCATAGGCGTCGATTTCGAGCGGTTTGTCGGTCGGAGTCGGACGCAGCCAGTCACTCGGGACCAGAACTTCTTCCGCCTCAGGACTGACGAGTTCAATCTTCGCAATCGAAGTGGCTCCAGTCGCCGGGTCCTTTCGAATCAGCTCAAATCCCTGGCTGTCGGCCTGCCATTGTCCGGTGAACGGATCAAGCTTGAACTGTCTTTCAGCAAAGATGGAGTCGATCGTCAGCGTCGCTGTTGGAATCGATTTGTCTTGTGCACAAAGAATCGATGCTGAGTAACTGCTTGCGATCCCAGCGACCAACGGGATCCACATGCGAATCGATCGAAGAGCGTTGAACATGACGTTTTCCTGGCAGGCCGATATCAAGAAGTCGCCGTCGGAGACCCTTCAGTTCAGGGCAAACGGCGCGGATACAAGAACAACGGTGGCTCAGTATGTTATGGCGAAACAGCGAACCAGACCAGTTGAAGGGAAGGAATCGGAAATGTCGTGTATGGGCTTGTTAGTTTGAATAAAAGCCGTTGCTGACCACAGCAGGATTCTGGATAGGTCAATGCGGGCAGTTGTTTTGTTGAACGCTGCATTGAACTAGTTTCGACCGACTCCAGATTTGTCCTGGAAATCGAGGCAGGCCAGTCTTTAATGAACAAACGACAGATCACACGGGAAGGCGGAATCATGGAACGCGTGGCGATATTAGGGGCGACGGGATCGATCGGCAGCGCGATTGCGCGTCGGCTGAGCGGCAAGGGGCGAGGTGTTCTGCTTGTGGGCCGCAATGAGGACAAGTTGTCGGCTCTGTCTCAGGAACTTGGTCAGCCATATGTCTGCGTGGACTTCACGACATCGGCGGCTCTTGAGGATGCATTGAAGGAAGATGCGAATGCCAATGGCGGATTCACGGGGCTTGTAAACTGCATCGGCTCCGTCGTACTGAAGCCAGCGCATGCGACTTCGGATGATGAGTTCCGTCAGACGCTGGAAACCAACATGTTCACCGCGTTTGCGACGGTAAAAGCAGGTTCAAAACTGCTGCGTGAGCACGGAGGATCGATCGTGCTGTTCGGTTCGGCAGCAGCGGAAATCGGCATTCAAAACCATGAAGCCATCGCTGCAGCCAAAGCCGGGGTGATCGGTCTCGCCCGTTCCGCAGCCGCGACTTATGCGCCATACAATATCCGAGTAAACGTGGTCAGTCCCGGACTTGTTCGCAGCGAGATGACTCGTCGCATCTGGGAGAACCCGGCCTCAGCCGCAGCGTCTTCCAGTCTGCATGCGCTCGGTCGACTTGGCGAACCCGATCAGGTGGCGTCCCTGGCGACGTGGCTGTTGGATCCGGAAAACAACTGGGTGACCGGTCAAGTCATCGGCATCGACGGCGGCCTGGGTCACGTTCTGCCAAAACGCTGATCAGAAGTTGCACCACAGGCATTCGGTCTTCTTTTCTTTAACCTTGCCCGCGGCCGCTTTGTTGTCGATGAGGTAATCGTGACGCTTCCAGCCGTGACGTTCCTCGAACTCGGTGTACAGAATGCTTGGGTAGCCGCTGAGCATGAACTTGCCTTCGATTCCGGCGAGGATCCCCAGCAACTTGCTGTGCTGTTCTTCTGTCATCTCATGATTGTATTCGCCGGTGGTTGACCGTGATTCGTGAACGTACGGCGGGTCGCAGTAGAACAGAGTGTTGGGGCCATCCTGTTTGCGAATCACGTCGCAGGCGTCCTGATTGAGGATGAGGACATTTTTTAGTCGTTCGTGCACGTCCGGCAGTCCTTCGACGACACTCAGCCAGGCGTTGACCTGTTCATTGATGCGACCACGAGTTCGATTCCTCGACAGCGTGGCAAAGTCCTTCATGAGTCCCTGGCGTGACTGACGAGCCAGAATGAAAAACCGGTGAGCTCGCGCGACGCGATTGTCCGAGGTGTCTTCCGATGGGACGGCGTTCTCCGTTGCTTCAAGAGCCTGTTCGAATTCCACTTCGCTGAACGGCGTCAATGCGACCTTCTGGCGGAAGGCTTCGAAGTCGGTCGAATTCTGGAGCACCTTCCAGAAGTTCGTCAGCTCTCCATGCAGGTCGTTCGCAACTTCGCTGCAGCCCTTGAGCGCAGCGGGCAGCTTTTCTTTGCCTGTGTCGAGCCAGTCTCGATCCGGATCGCGAGCCAACAGGATTCCGCCGCCACCAAAGAATGGTTCGACGTAGTGCAGATGCGGCGGCATCAGTCCGATGATCCAGTTGCGCAGGTAATACTTTCCGCCGTGCCATTTGAGTGGTTGTGTGAGATTTTTCATTGGCCTTAGAGCTTCTTATGTCGTTGATCGCTCCGCGATCAGAACGGGTTGTGGAGTTCGGTTATTCTTTTCCCCGCACGTCGTGTCTGTAAATCGCCAGATTGCCCCGTTCAGGCGCGGGGCGAACGACGCGGCGTTCACTCCACAACCCGTTTTGTTTGCGGAGCAAACAACGACGTTGTTACTCCGGCTCAATCACTACCAGCAGATCGCCGGTTTCGACTCGTGTGCCGGGTTGAACAAGCACATCGCGGATCTTGCCATCGAGTTCTGCGTTGATCATCGTCTCCATCTTCATCGCTTCCAGAGCCAGAAGCTTCTGGCCCTTCTTGATGCGATCGCCGACTTTGACCGCCACGTTCACTACCATGCCCGGCATCGTCGCTCCGACCTGGCCGGAGATTGCTGGGTCGGCTTTGACTCGTGAAGTCCCGGTTGCTTCGATCGACTGATCCACCACCGTGATCTCGCGAGGCTGGCCGTTCAGTTCGAAGAACACCGTTCGAGTCCCATCCGCATGCGGCGTACTGACGGAGACGAACCGAATGATCAGAGTCTTGCCCGGTTCGATGTCGATTGAGATTTCTTCGCCCGGCTCCATCCCGAAGAAAAACGTGGGAGTCGGGAAGATGCTGACATCCGAAAAGTCGTTCTGATGCTTCGCGAATTCTTCGTACACGCGACCGTAGAGCAACCAGGAAATCACGTCCTGACCGTTTGGTTCGCGATCCAGTAACTCGGCCACTTTCTTCTTTGCGGCTTCCATTTCGGCCGGTGGAAGAGTTTCACCGGGACGACCAACGAACTCCTGCTTGCCCAGAAGAACTCGCTTCTTCACCGCTTCCGGAAAACCGCCTGGTGGCTGTCCCATGCCGCCGCTGATCAAGTCGATCACGCTGCCAGGAAACGCGATGTCGCGGTCCGGGTTCAGCACGTCTTCGCAGGTCAGATTGTTAGCCAGCATGAACAGAGCCATGTCGCCGACCGACTTACTGGTTGGCGTCACCTTCACGATGTCACCAAACAGCTGATTCACTTCGGCGTAGATGCGACACGCTTCCGGCCAGCGATCGGCAAGACCGAGCGCTCGAGCCTGCTCGAACAAGTTGGTGTACTGACCGCCCGGCATTTCGTGACGATACAAGTCGGCCGTTGCAGCGAGAGCCACGCTTTCGAACGGCGTGTAGAAGTCGCGAGTGGCTCGCCAGTATTCGGCGATCTGGTCAAGCCGATCGGAATCGAGCTTCGTGTCGCGATCGCTGAATCGCAGCATTTCGACAAGCGTGTTGAGGTTGACCTGAGACGTGCCGCCGGACATCGGAGCCATCGCGGCATCGGCGATATCCAGTCCGACTTTGCTGCCTTCCAGAATCGACGCGGCTTGAATACCGGCCGTGTCGTGCGTGTGGAAGTGAATCGGAATCCCGATCTCCTGCTTCAACGTTTTGATGAGCTGCGATGCGGCCGCTGGTTTGCACAGACCGGCCATGTCCTTGATCGCCAGAATGTGAGCGCCCATCTTTTCGAGCTGCTTTGCCAGCTCAACGTAGTACTTCAAATTGTACTTGTTGCGCTTGGGATTCGTGATATCACCGGTGTAGCAAATCGCCGCTTCGCAGATGGCTCCGCTGTCGACGATCGCATCCATAGCGACGCCCATGTTGGGCAGCCAGTTGAGACAGTCGAAGACTCGGAAGACATCGATCCCCGCATCGGCCGCTTCCTTCACGAACACCTTCACGATGTTGTCCGGATAGTTCGTGTAGCCGACCGCGTTGGACGAACGGAGCAGCATCTGGAACAGAATGTTGGGCACTTTTTCGCGCATCTGCACGAGTCGCTGCCATGGACATTCCTTCAGAAAACGCATCGTGGTATCGAACGTCGCACCGCCCCACATTTCGAGACTGAACATGTCTGAACAGTAGTGAGCGTACGCATCGCTGATTTCGAGCAGGTCGAAGGTTCGCATGCGAGTCGCCAGCAGCGACTGATGAGCGTCGCGGAAGGTCGTGTCGGTGATCAGCAGATGCTTCTGCTCAGTGACCCACTTTGCGAACCCGGTGGCTCCGAGTTCTTTGAGCTTATCGCGAGTTCCCTTCGGCGGATCCACGCCTCGTGGAACTGCTGGCACGGGAGCGGGTTCGCGACGAAGGGACGTCGGGCGACCCTTGACGAGGCTGTTGCCGTTGACAACGGTTTCGGCCAGATAGGACAGCAGCTTCGTCGCGCGGTTTTTGCGGTTTTCGAACTGAAACAGCTCGGGCGTTTCATCGATGAAGCGAGTCGTGCAGTCTCCGTTGACGAAAGTGGGATGATCCATCACCTTGCCGAGGAACGGAATATTGGTCTTCACGCCACGAATTCGGAACTCGCGCAGAGTGCGATCCATGCGATGAATCGCGTCGATGAAACGACGGCCGCGAGTTGTCACTTTGGTCAGCAGCGAATCGTAAAATGGATTCACGACTGCTCCGGAGAACGCGCTGCCCGCATCGAGTCGAATGCCCATGCCGCCGGACGAACGGTAATGGGTGACTCGACCATAATCCGGCATGAAATTGTTCGCCGGGTCTTCAGTGGTGACTCGGCATTGAATCGCGAAGCCGTTGGTCTTGATCTCTTTCTGATCGCCGAGCCCGATTTCTTCGTCCGCCAGCGGCATTCCCTGAGCCACCAGAATCTGGCACTTGACGATGTCGATGTTCGTGATTTCCTCAGTGACCGTGTGTTCCACCTGAATTCGAGGATTCACTTCGATGAAGTAAAACTTCTCGGCATCAACGTCGACAAGAAACTCGACCGTACCCGCGCACGAATAATTCACGGCTTTACCGATCTTCACCGCGGCATCCAGAATTCCGTCTCGCAAAACTTTGGAAAGATTCGGAGCCGGCGCGAGTTCGACGACTTTCTGATGACGTCGCTGAACGGAGCAATCGCGTTCGAACAGATGGACGAGGTTCCCGTGTTCGTCGCCGAGCAACTGGACTTCAATATGCTTGGCTCGGGCGATGAACTTTTCGATGAAGACGTCGCCGCAGCCGAAGGCCGTTTGAGCTTCGTTGCGAGCGGACTCAAACGCCTGATCGAAATCGGCAACCGTTTTGACAGCTCGCATTCCTCGGCCGCCGCCGCCCTTGGCCGCTTTGATCATCACAGGGAAGCCGATTTCCGTGGCTTTCTCGCGAGCTTCGGCCACCGATTCGATGGAATCTTTCGTTCCGCCAAGCACCGGCACGCCTGCCTGAATCGCGATGTTGCGCGCGGCAGTTTTGTCGCCGAGCGATTCCAGGCAATCGACTGACGGACCGACGAACTTGATACCGGCTTCGGCACAGGCTTTGGCAAACTCAGGCCGTTCAGACAAAAATCCGTAGCCCGGATGAATCGCGTCGACACCGATCTCTTTGGCCAGAGCCACGATCGCCGGGATGTCGAGATACGATCGAATCGGTTCGCCCGTTTTGCCGATGCGATAGGCTTCGTCGGCTTTGAATCGGTGAAGAGCGTACCGGTCTTCGTGCGAATAAATCGCGACCGTTCGAATTCCCAGTTCCGTCGCGCTTCGAAACACTCGAATAGCGATTTCAGAACGATTGGCAACAAGCAGCTTTTTGAACGTAGACATGAATTTTCGAACCACAAAAACCACGCAGGAGGAATCACCATTCGGCTGAACCTTTGCACCGATGCCCTGCGACACATCGGCGGCAGAGTCACACCATAGCCCAAGTTCTTCCGACAATCCACCAGGGGACTATCGAGACGTACAGTTGCATAAATCTGGGTTCTGAAAATGCCGTGATTGCCGCAGGGATTTGTGGCAAAAAACGGTTTATTCATGTTTCTCACTTGCGACGACGATTTCGGATACACTTTTCGGCCAGCCTCCGGCGTTGGCGATCAACTTTTCAAAATGGGATATTAGGGGGCGCGGGATATGGCTGAAGTGCCAAAATGCAGGATCTGTGGTCAGGCGCGTCGTCAGTTGATGCCTGCTCGCCTGGTTCGGACTTCTATTGTTGATTTGATTCGTGCGGATCATCCCGACTGGACAGATGAAGATTTTATCTGTCTGGATGACCTGAACCTGTACCGTAGTCGGTACGTGGCGAATGCATTGGAGATAGAGAAGGGCGAGTTGTCGAATCTTGAGGCGGATGTCATTCGCAGTCTTAAGGATCATGAGTTGATTTCGGAAAACACGAATTCCGAGATCGCTGCAAATCGAACTTTCGGCGAAAGATTGGCCGACCAGATTGCCGCGTTTGGTGGAAGCTGGTCGTTTCTGATCACATTCGGTTTTGTGATGTTCGTTTGGATTCTCTTCAACAGTGTTCAGTCTCTTGGAAAACCGGTTGATCCCTTTCCGTTCATTCTTCTGAATCTGATTTTGTCCTGTCTGGCGGCGGTCCAGGCGCCAGTGATCATGATGAGCCAGAATCGTCAGGAGTCGAAGGATCGTGTCCGTGCTGAACATGATTATCGCGTGAATCTGAAAGCGGAACTGGAGATTCGTCAGCTGCACTCCAAGCTTGACATGTTATTGACACATCAGTGGCAACGACTGCTGGAAATCCAGCAGATTCAAACGGACCTGATCCAGCAGCTGGCATCTCGCGAAGACCCGGCGGATCCGCGGCGAGCGTCGCCAGAACAGAAGTCGTAGTCTTCACTATCTTCGCTCGCGGAATGTCGCCCCAGGAATGTTGCCCAAAATTTCTGTGCGGGAGTTTCCGCGAGAATCGGTTTGCGGATTTCTGTTTTTCGTTCAACCGGAACTCATGACGGCAGGCAAAATGCTTATAAAATCGACAGGCAATCGGATTGAAGCGACACCTGCGATTCTGGTTGTTACGATGTTATTTGTCGCTGGTCGAATCGATACTCGTTGTTACGCGTGATTGTTCAATCGGGCGGCGAAGGTTGGCTGGCAGTCATTTTTGATCCGGCGGCGAGTCTGCTCGTTTCGGGGATCATTTGTTGGGGAGAGAGTTTTCGAATGGTGCTTCGACTGGCTGTGGCCACGGAAGATTTTGGTCAGCCGCTTCGGCAGGCAATTACCAGCGCGGCAAAAAATGCTGTGCAGGGCCTTCGGCTGAATGCTCGACACGAAGTTCGATCTGAGGAGTTTTCCGACACGGCTCTTCGCCAACTGCGACTTTATGTGGAAGAGCATCAGTTGCAGGTCGCCGGCTTGATGTATTCATCAAGGCATTCCTTATATGAGGAACAGTCGCTCGATCGCAGGCTGGACGGAATCCGTGCGGCCATGACAATGGTTCGCAAGCTTGGCACTGCGGAAGTGATCGTCCGAGTTGGAAGAATTCCTGATCCTGACGCGCAGGACGCACCGGCTGATCCGAACGGTCCTCGAAACGATGATGTCGACTCGCTTCGTAATCCTTTTTCGTTTGCTCCGGAAACGCAGCAACTCAAACCATCCGGGCCCTCGGAAGCGCGCAGGTTTGAAATGCTGTGTGACATCATCAACGACCTTGTCACGCACGGCAATCATTTTGGAGCTTCGTTGCAGCTGCAGCTGGCGTCCTATGATCAGGCGAGAATTTCTCGCCTGTTGAGTTGCATCAGCGCTGGGCCTGTTGGTGTGGTGTTCGATCCGGCTGTGTGTGTAATGACGGGCTCAAAGCCAGTGAAGTTGTTCCGAGATCTCTATCAGTCCTTTGGCTATGTTCGCGCGAGGGACGGACAGAAGGATGTGGATGGAGGTGGCCTTGAAGTTCCTTTTGGCGACGGAAGTGTAGACTGGCTGGAATTGATGCCGACACTTGTCGAGGCTAATTTCTCCGGCTGGATCTGCGTCGAACGCACGGGTGGCGATCAGCGAGACGAAGACGTCCGGTCGGCCGTTCAATCAATGCGCAAGCTGTTGCCGGCATTCTCCTAGATTTCGACGAGTCGACCTTATGAAAAATCTGGTTCTGGCGACATCTCTCTTTCTGATTGCGGCCATCGGATTTGTTGCGGCGGTCACAAGGTCCGGCGGTCGCAATGTGGATGCGAACGCGGGCGAAACGACCTCAGAGAACGCGGATTCCAAAGTGGTCGTGGCGACGGCGACACCGCCAAAGCCTGATGATCCTCGATACGCGAATATGACCTGGATTCCGGCCGGCCATTTCAGAATGGGTGAACTCAATACGGTGCCCGACGAGTTTCCACCGCACGATGTGACGCTGGACGGATTTTGGATGGACACCACGGAGGTCACAAATCGAGAGTTCCAGGCGTTTGTCAAAGCGACCAGCTATGTCACCACAGCAGAACGCGCGCCAGAACTTCGCAGTATTCAGCCAGGCTCCGAGCTGGAGAACGTACAGATTCTGCCAGAGTTCAATAAGCCAGGGTCGATCTGCAGTCTGCAGTTAGGGAGTCGTGATGAAATCGATCCGGAGCGCGGTGCTTATAGCTGGTGGCAGTATGTCGTGGGAGCCGATTGGAAACATCCGGAAGGCCCGGATTCCAATATCGATGATCGTATGGATCATCCGGTCGTTCATGTAAGCTGGCTGGATGCTCAGGAGTATTGCAAGTGGGCTGGCAAGCAGCTTCCGACTGAGGCTCAGTGGGAATACGCAGCAAGGGGTGGCCGAGCTGGGCTGACCTATCCATGGGGCGATGATCGAAATCCTGAAGGTCAGTGGTTGAACAATATCTGGCAGGGTGAGTTCCCAATTGAGGACAAAGGCGAAGACGGATTTACTCGTACCGCGCCGGTGAAAAGTTTTCCTGCGAACGACTTTGGGCTGTTCGAAATCTCAGGGAACGTCTGGGAATGGTGCGCAGATTATTATCAGCCCGAGTATTACGCCGAAAGCCCTCGCCGCAATCCGCCGGGTCCGTCCGAAAGCTTTGATCCGCAGGAGCCTGGAATTATCAAACGCGTGCAGCGTGGTGGTTCCTTCATGTGCAGCGATCAATACTGCGTTGGCTATCGAGTGACAGCTCGCATGAAGGGCGAAGAAGACACCGGTGCGTTTCACACGGGATTTCGTTGCGTGGTCAATCCGTAGGACGAGGCTGGTCGATGCAGTCCAGCAGAACTCACCGGCAAGTGAGTTGGTGATAGCTCACGCGAGCTGACGGTTCAGTACAATACCGTTCCATGAAGCCACTTCATGTCCGTAGTGGATCTTGCTAAAGATATCGGGTCGGTGCGGTAAATTTCAACCGTCTCATTTTCCAGTCAAGCGGCGGATGACCACAGAAGCTGCGGCCATGGCGAATGCGGCCGTCATAAATGTTGAGGTGCCGTAAATGATTCGTCGCTTCTCGCAAGCATGTGGCGAGTCGGCTCGATGCGGGCAAATGCACTGGAAGCCTTTTTCGACATCCCACTCAGGAACTTCCGGAGTTCTGACTTCTTCTCCGGAAAAGACGACCGGCAAGCCAATCTCACCCTCCGCCCCGAAGCCTCGCTTCACAAGTTCCTTGCGAATGATGCGAGCCAGTGGGTCAACCCTGGTGCGACTTAGATCGTCCACTCGCACCTGAGTTGGATCAAGCCTCGCGCCTGCACCGGTAATACTGATGACTGGAATGCCTTGCTTGAGGCAGGTCTCAAGCAGCAGCACTTTGGAGGTCACATTATCAATAGCATCAACAACGAAATCCGGACGCGGAGAGAGCAGGGCATCCGACGTCGACGCATCGTAAAAGGCCTGAACGGGATCGACCCACGCTTCGGGATGAATGGCGCG
This sequence comes from Planctomycetaceae bacterium, assembly GCA_041753135.1. Classification (GTDB taxonomy): domain Bacteria; phylum Planctomycetota; class Planctomycetia; order Planctomycetales; family Planctomycetaceae; genus SXXK01. Next base: position 68,331 of record JBGSVD010000015.1, on the reverse strand, counting down.
AACCCGCTCTGCCAGCAATTGAGCTTTCGATTGCCCGACTGTTGCTGGAAAGGCCTGCATTTGACGATTCACGTTCGTCAGGCACACGTCATCAAAATCCACCAGGCTCAAACGTCCGACCGCGGACCGTGCTAAAGCTTCTGCAACGTAACTGCCGACACCACCGAGTCCGAAGACTGTGACATGGGATCCGAGAAGTTTTCGCACTCCGTCATTTCCGACAAGTCGAACGAAGCGATCCCATCGTCGATGAATCCGCTCGGGAACGGGCGGCAGATTGTTCTTGTCTGGTCGTGTGGCCGCATCCAGCGAAACTTCCCAGGCTCGGACTCGCGTTTGTCGAGGCAGCGATGCATCCAGCTCCGGAATCGCGGAACCAGGCGTCTGCTCACAGGCATCGTCATGGCAGGCGGATTCATGATCACATTCCGCGTGATGATCGCATTCTGCGTCGGCGTCGCATGCGCCATGATTCTCACAGCCTTCAACAAGGCTATTGGCATTGAGGCTGCTGCTGATTGCTTGACTTGAGTCATCAGATGAGGCGGTCAGGGGAAGTCTCCGGCAACAGATGGAAATCGATTTCTCCGGAATTGTACTATGAGGCCCAGGCAAAACCGGGGCAGGCACCCTCTAATAGACGTTTTCTCTGTATTTTTGCCCTTGTTCCGGGGCCATCCTGGTTTTGTGAGTCGTTCTCACACGATTGACCGAGTCATCAGAACAAATATGGGTTTCATCTTCTCACGGGCAGGTCAGTTCAATCAGTCCCTGTTGCGAGCATTGACCGCCGTCTATAGTCGGCATCTGTTGTGTGTTGGGAAAAGGCAGGTTGCAAACATGAGCCACGTGGAAATCAGACTTTTGTTGCACCTGTCTGAAATCTAACGACTTCGGCTGCAGCCCTCACGTGTTTCCGGGAAAGAGAACAGCAATCGTGTTTCAATCAAATCCGCCTCAGCGTTCCAGCGCGATACGTTTGGCAATCACGGTCTTGTTTTTTGCGATTTCAGTTCACTCCGCGTTTTCGCAGGAGCAGACCAAATCTGCTGACTTGCCGGATTCATCACTGAAGCGATCGTTGATTATCCACTCTGATGATGCGGGTATGAGCCACTCTGTCAATCGAGCCACTATCGACGCGATGGAAAAAGGCTTCGTATCATCATGCAGCATCATGGTTCCGTGTCCGTGGTTTCCTGAGTTTGCTGAATGGGCCAGCCAGCATCCCGAAAAAGACTTCGGGATCCATCTGACTCTGAATTCAGAATTCGGTTCCTACCGCTGGGGACCGGTAGCAGGTCGCGACAAAGTGCCGACACTGGTCGACAAAGATGGCTATCTGCATCGCAATAAAGAGGCCGTTCAGGCGGCCGCGCGACCCGCAGAAGTTGAAATCGAACTTCGTGCTCAAATCGATCGAGCGCTGCAGGCGGGAATCAAATTGAGCCATCTGGATACTCATATGGGAACAGTCGTGTCGACGGCCGAGATGCTGGACATCTATGTGCGACTTGGGCTGGAGTACGATTTGCCGGTAATGATCATGCGAAATCTCGATCCGGCGATTGCTCAGGCGTACCCGGATCTGATTCGCCTGAACCAGCACTACATCGCAGCGTTGGAATCAGAAGGACTGCCGCCAATCGACTACCTGTTTCAGTTTTATGAAGGCAAGGATCATGCTGCTCGTCAGAAACGATACCTTGATACATTTCGCGATTTGAAGCCAGGTGTGACGCAGATGATTATTCACTGCGGATACGACAATGAGGAACTTCAGGGAATCACGGGCAGCCACTTCTTGCGCGGTGATGACACTCGAATTTTCTCGGACGCTGATGTCAGGAAGCAGATTGATGCGATGGGGATTGAGTTCATCACATGGCAGCAGCTTCGTGAACGCAGCCACATGAGCAAGAAGTGACCTGAAGAGCTCGTGCAGCTTTTTTGCAGCACTCGTCTAAAGGATTACGCGATCTTGTCGTGGGCGAGGCAGCGAGTCTCTTTGCTTGTCGACATGGCCCTCGGATGGATTCTCGGCCGCGTCGATCGCATCAACGCAGAAACCTGCACGATCACTCAGTCCACTGGGCCTGTGACGCGTCGCTCGGCCGAAGTGCAATGTCACAAAGGAGTTGCCTGCAGAGAGGTCTCAAAAAAATGTGGGCTCAACGTTGGGGTTCCCATGCATCAAAAACAGGGGAAACAATGTTCCTGGCAGGTTTCTGCGTGACAAAGAACGTGCGGATTTGTTAGCTTGCAAGTCCCCGAAAACTGCCTGCCGCCAATTCCATCCCTGAGATCCCTGCCTCGAAAGCTGAGCAACGCCGTGTTACGTCGATCTGCCAGATTTCTTTTTCCCGTGTTGCTGCTCATGATCAGCGCCGTATCGCGGCCTGGATTGTGTGCGGATGAGTCGACCGTTGTAGATTTTGAAAACGATCTGCAGCCAATCTTTACTCGCTTCGGATGCAACAGTGGCCCGTGTCACGGTAAAGCCCGCGGGCAGGGCGGTTTCCAACTCTCTTTGCTGGGCTTTGACGGGCAGCAAGACTTTGACGCGATCGCTAAAGAAGGTCGGGCTCGCAGAGTTTTCCCAGCGGCTCCGGAAAATAGTCTGCTGATTGCAAAGCCAGCGGGCAAAGTTCCGCACGGTGGCGGAAAGCGTCTGGAAGCGAATGGCCCCGAATATCAGACGATGCTCAAATGGATCCGCCAGGGAATGCCTCGCAAAGCGGCAAACGCACCGACTCTGCAGTCCATTTCGGTCACGCCGATTTCGGCTGTTCTGTCCCCCGGTCAGATTCAGCCGCTCAGTGTCCTTGCGAAGTATTCTGATGGAACCGAGCGTGATGTCACGCGGCTTACCGCTTTCCAGTCGAACGAAGCACCGGTCGCGGCTGTTGATGAAGAGGGACTGGTAAAGGCGGGCCAGATCACTGGTGATGCGGCGATCATGGCACGGTTTATGGGTCAGATTGCCGTCTGTGACGTGATGATTCCCCGGACCGAACTTGTTGCGGCGGAAGTGTATGCTCTGCTGCCGCGAAAGAATTTTATCGACGGTTTAGTCTGGGACAAACTGCAACGACTGAACATCACACCATCGCCGGTCTGTGATGATCATACATTCCTGCGTCGCGCGACAACGGACATCTGCGGTCGAATTCCTACACACGAAGAAGTCACTGCGTTTCTTGCCGACACCTCCGCGGATAAGCGTTCAAAGCTGGTTGATCGGTTGTTGCTGGAGCCCGAATTTGCTGATCACTGGGCCAACAAGTGGGCCGATTTGCTGCGACCGAATCCGTACCATGTTGGCATCAAGGCGACCTTCAACTACGACCATTGGATTCGCCAGTCGTTTCATGATCGCAAGCCATGGGATCAGTTTGTTCGTGAGCTCCTGACGGCTCGTGGTGGCACATTCCGTGATGGATCGGTGACGATGTTTCGTGATCGACGTCAGCCCGAAGAACTCACGACGCTTGTCAGTCAGCTGTTTATCGGTGTGCGTCTGGATTGTGCCAAGTGTCATCATCATCCGTTTGAGGTTTGGGGGCAGGACGACTTTTATAGCTTCGCCGCTTACTTCGCAAAGATCGGGCGGAAAGGGACGGGGATCTCCGCACCGATTTCGGGTTCCGAAGAATTCGTCTTTACAGGCAATCGAGGAAGTGTGACTCATCCTGTCACCGGCGCGACAATGGAGCCGCGTCCATTGTTTGGCGAAGCACCGCCGATCATCGAAGGACAGGATCAGCGGGAATCGCTTGCCGCGTGGATTACGTCTCCGAACAATCACCTGTTTGCTCAGGTCATGGCCAATCGAGTCTGGGCTGATTTGATGGCTCGCGGTTGTGTAGAGCCGGTTGATGATCTTCGGGCTACCAATCCACCCACCAACGGTCCTCTGTTGAAGGCACTGGGGGAACACTTCAGAGACTCTCGGTTTTCGCTGACAGAACTTGTTCGAGCGATCGCCAACTCGCATGTCTATGAATTGAGTTCGCTTCCGAACGAAACGAATTTGTCTGACACTCGTAACTACTCAAGGCACTACCGTCATCGATTGCGTGCGGAAGTGTTGCTCGATGCCGTTGCACAGATAACAGATGTTCCGCTGGAATTTGATGCCATGCCGCCGGATTCATCGGCCAAGCAGCTTTGGACCCATCGATCTGATTCGCTGTTTCTGGATACTTTTGGTCGACCGGATCCGAACCAGGATCCACCTTGCGAGCGTATTGCTGATTCCACGGTCGTGCAGAGTTTGCACCTGATGAATTCGGAGAAACTGTACCGCGATATCGGAAGTGACAGCGGGACGGCGAAAGCTCTGGCGGACAGTCAAAGGAGTGGCGAAGAAATCTCGACGGAGTTGTACACTCGAGTGTTCGGTCGCAATCCCGCACCAGAGGAAACGGCTCTGGTCGTTGAGTTATTGTCTGCTGAAGGCGCGGTGCGACGTCAGGTGATTGAGGATCTGATGTGGGCCATGTTGAATTCGGCAGAGTTTGTGTTTCAGGATTGATTGGATCATCGTTGTTCGCGGAGCGGATAACGGAAATATGAGAACGACTGTTTCAGAGGTGAATCATGAAGAATCGGAAACGATGCGATGGTGTCACACGACGTGATACGCTGCAACTCGGCCTCGGCGGCTTTTTGGGCGCGGGCTTTGTCGACAGTTTGAAAGCACGTGCGGAGACGCAACATGCGGGAGTTGTTCCAGCCGGTAAAGCAAAGAGCTGCATTCTGATCTGGATGGACGGCGGTCCAACACACTTCGAAACATTCGACCCAAAACCAGATGCTCCGATGGAGTATCGCGGCGAGTTTTCTTCGATCGAAACGTCGGTTCCGGGCGTCGGGTTTTCGGAACACATGGTGAAACTGGCCGCCAGCCTGAACGACTATGCGATGATTCGCTCGATTCGCCATGATCAGGGGAATCATGGGGCTGGAAATCATTACATGATGACCGGAGCTCCCCCGCGCATTCCTGTCGGCTGCGGAGCGTTCGTCAGCTTTCATCCGAGCATGGGTTCCGTTGTTGCAAAGGAACTGGGCCGTGACAATGGTCTGCCACCGTACTTCAGCATGCCCTCGATGTCGCGTTCTGGCGGGCCTAATTTTCTGGGAGCGAAGTACGCTCCTTTTGTTGTTGGTGATGATCCGAACAATGCGAAGTTCAAAGTGCGCGACGTTGCGCTGCCTCGCGATCTGACGGACATGCGGTTTGGCAGTCGAACAGATTTGCGATCTAAAATCGACCGCATGGTTCGCCTCAGCGATGCTGCAGCCGGCGATCCAGTGCTGGCGTTCGATGAATACTTCCAGCAGGGTCACACGCTGGTGACGTCACCGGAAGCGCAGAAAGCGTTCGACATCAGTCAGGAATCTCCCGAGACACGCGAGCATTATGGACGCGACGGATTTGGTCAGCGATGCCTGCTGGCTCGTCGACTTGTCGAAGCTGGGGTTCCCTTCATCACTGTCTATGACGGCGGATGGGACCATCATAGCGACATCTTCGGCGCACTGCGGAAGAGATTGCCGGGTTGGGATAACTCCGTGGCAACTCTGATCCAGGATTTGAAAGAACGTGGCATGCTGGAGTCTACTTTGGTGGTCGCTCTGGGTGAGTTTGGTCGAACGCCAAAGATCTCCACGTTGTCCGGCCAGACAACCGGCGGTCGCGATCACTGGGCGAATGCGATGTCCGTCCTGATGGCTGGTGGCGGAACGCCGGGCGGAACAGTTGTGGGTGCAACGGATCGAAAAGGCTTCTCGGCCGTCGATCGAGTTCTGTCGCCCGAGAATTTCGTGTCGACTGTTTACCACAAGCTGGGCATCGATCCGGACAAAATTCTCTACAGTCCACAAGGACGTCCGTCTCATCTTGTCAGTGATCCGACACCGATTACGGAACTGATTTGAGCCCCGTTGGCTTTTCGAAAATGGCCGAAGGTCGGATTTGTATTTTGAGATCTATCATTGAAGACGCTATGCCCGCCCGATCTATTCGAATGCAAACCGCTTTTCTGTTGTGTCTTGCGGTTTGTGACCTGGCTGTGGCAGGTGAGCCTCCTGCGATCCAGCGACTGTTCCCGCCAGGCGGGCAGCGAGGAACTTCGTTTGAAGTGAAGCTGACTGGCAAAGTCGGTGACGGCGATTTGAAACTGGTTTCAGAGGCCGACAGCATCGCGTTTGTGCTCGGCGAGAAACGCGATACGGCAACGATCACAATTGCTCCGACGGCTCGAGCCGGTGTTCATTGGGTTCGGTTTTGCAATGCCAGTGGAACGACTGAACTGCTTCCGTTCCTGGCGGGGCTTGTTCCTGAGGCTGCTGAAGTTGAACCCAATAACAAGATTGCCGATGCGCAGCAGGTGACCTTGCCTTCTGTCACGATCAACGGAGTGCTGGAAAAGTCACGCGATGTCGATACGTACGCGGTTGAGTTGCGAGGAGGCCAGACGCTGGTGGCAACAATGCTGGCCAACGCGATATTAGGATCCCCGATGGATGCTGTTCTGCAGTTGAGCAATGAACGTGGCACCGTGGTTGCTCAAAATAATGACGACATCGATCTGGATCCACGTTTGATTTTTACAGCTCCCGCAGACGGAAAGTGGTTCATCCGTGCGTTTGCTTTTCCATCGGCACCGAACAGTACAATTCAGTTTGCAGGCGGAGCGGACTATGTCTATCGACTCACACTGAGCACGGAGCCGGTTGTTGAATACACGTCTCCGGTTGTGAAATTTGGCGAAGCAGAAGAAACCCGTTTGGAACTGCATGGATGGAATGTTTCAGGCACAACAGCATCGCTCGGCAAAGATGCGACGATCCTTGACACTGGCATCGCCTTGCCTGTGACTGTTGAGACAAGCAATGTACCGGTGCTGCTGGAATCCCAATTGTCCCCCGAAAAACTATTGACGCTGCCGGTCGCGGTGAGTGGGCTCATTTCTTCGGAAGTTACTGACACCTACCTGTTGAATGCTGTGAAGTCACAGCAGATCACGCTGTCGGTGCGAGCCCGAATCTATGGTTCGCAATTGGATCCAGTGTTAACGGTGACAGACAAAGATGGGAAGCTGATCAAAGAAGCGGACGACATCAATGGCACCAACGCAGATGCAGAGTTGCAGCTGACAATTCCAGCCGACGGTCAGTATCGTGTGAATGTTCGCGATCGCTATGAACATACGAGCGAACGATTTTTTTATGTGCTGCGTTGTGAAGAAACTCGGCCAGCTTTTGCGGTGACCGTGCAAAGCACGTCGTTCACCATGCCAGCCGACAAGCCTCTGGACATTCCTGTTTCGATCGAACGAAAAAATGGGTTTGTCGAGCCGGTCGATTTTCGGATCGAAGGACTGCCCGAAGGGATTACGGCAGAGTGTCCTCGATCAGAAAAGGATGGAGACTCGTCGAAGGCGGTCAAGCTGAAACTGACAGGGATCGCGAAACAAACTTTTCAGGGCGCGATCAGGATCGTGGCAGAATCTGTTGATTCGAAACAGCAGCAGTTCGGAACATTCACGACGGCTGATCGAAAAATCGTCGGTGAACTCTGGTTAACAGCCATCGCTCCGGAACCGCCTGCACCAGCGACTGAGGCCGCACCTGCCGAAGTGGCTCCGCCTGAATCTCCAAAGCCGTAAGGACCTGTCCCGAAGTAACTGTCCATTTTAGCGGAACGGCGCAAGCCGTCCGGTGAAGTGAAACCGGAGGGCTCGCGCCCTTCCGCTCCTATCAAAGTACGGAGACTATTTCGGGACTGTTCCTCACTACAATTCAGGCAATTGCTTTGCCGCCAGGATGGCGTGATGCAATCGTGACTTGACGGTTCCCAGTGGAAGACAAAGAGCAGCGGCGATTTCAGGCTGAGTCATGTCGTCCACAAATCGCATCAGCAGAATTTCACGATGTGCTTCTGAAAGCGTGGCGAGACTGGTTGCCAGATCTTCACGATTTGAATCCTGCGAAGCTGGTGATTCCACGATGAGCAGCAATTGGTCATCGCCTCCGGATGAACGACGACGCTTTTTCCGCGCGGCGATGGAGAGATTTCTGACCGCCGGATAAAGAAACGTGGTGAGTGATGCGGTCAGGATGAAGCCGGGAAACTTGCGGGCAAAGTACGCAAACGCTTCCTGCAGCACATCCAATGCGTCGTCATGATGCCCGGTGAATCGGAGGGCCAGTCGCATTGTCCAGTCGCGATGTCGGTAATAGAGAATTTCAAATGCTGTCGAATCGCCGCCGTTGATGGCTTCCACCAGTTGCTGATCCGTTCGGTTGTCGGTCGGTGCTGGCGGCATAGGGAGAGAATTCTCAATCACCATTGTCTCATGACCAATGAGACACACATTTGAGACACACATTGATCACTGAACCGGAATGTACGGTAGCGACGTTCGAACCGGACGGGAAATTATTGGGTAAAACCGCGTTCAAAAAATCTTTCCGAAAAGTTTGAACCAAACCAAGGACTCGCGCACTTCACAGGAAATGGCGTCTGTTGATTGCATTGAAATCAAGACGCGGTCTGATCTCCGAAATAGTGATGCCATGATGAATCTGCAGGATTTTGATGAGTTCGAAAACAGCGTGCCCGAAACACTTCGGTCGGCCCTGCGCAGTCGTTATGGGCCTGTTCCTGACGTTTCTTCGGACATCGACCGAGCCATTCTCGCGGATGCTCGACGACATCTGGCACCGCAAATTCAGCCGATTCGTCGTCGTCGCTGGAGCACATGGAAGCTGACAGCGATTGCATCCACGATCGCGGCGGCTGCGGTGGTGTTCTTTGTTCGATCGCCAGGTGTGGTTGATGTTTCGCGCAACGTAGTCGTTTCGGATTCTGCACGGATACCGTCAGATGAACTTTTGATGCAGGATCTGGATGGGAGCGGGCGAATCGATATCCTCGACGCCTTTGCGATCGCTCGCAGGATTCGCAGCGGACAAGCTCTGCCGGTTCATGATGTCAATGGCGATGGGCAGTGGGATCAGGCTGACATCAACGAAGTCGCTCAGCGAGCGGTGATGTTGTAACTGCTGGCATAACAGAAGTCTGATCGTCGGTCAGATGGTCCGCACCGTGCTGAACTTCTGATGCGTATGGCGAACCGCAGGCATAAAAATTCAGGTTTTGCGAAGGGACGATTTTATGAACGCTTTTGATCCTCAACCTGCAGCGATGTGCCATCGATGTCGAATTCCGATGTGCTGGGTATTGCTGATTGCCCTGGACTTCTGCCTGATGGCATTCGCGCTGGCTCAGGAGAGTGAGACTCCGGTCTTGAGCAGCCCTGTTCAGGTGACTGAAGTTCGAATACCCGGCCCGCAGAATGAAGCCGGCGATGCGGCTCGATTCGAAGCGATTGATGTGTTTGTGGATTCGGGAAATCATCATCTGGCGGCCTGGCAGCTGGAACTGGCAAGCGCCACGAAAGACGTGGAGATCGTTGGCATCGAAGGTGGCGAACATCCTGCGTTCAAGGAGCCGCCGCACTACGATCCGCGAGCCATGAACAACAATCGTGTGATTCTGGGGGCGTTCAATACAGGCTCAGACGACGAACTTCCCCGTGGTCGCAGCCGAGTGGCTCGTGTGCATGTTCGGATCGCAGGTTCTGGCGACCGATTGTGGCACATCGAATTAACAACATCGGCCTCATCCGGTGGAACAAAGATCCCAGCCGAGATTTCGATCGCAAAAGCTCAGGGGTGAGTTGGTTCAATTTTTGAGTTTCAGATTTTTCATTTCAGACGTTGAAGTAAATTCAGCTCAGGAGTCACAAACCGATGGCCATATCAAAATCACGATGGAGCGCATTGACCGTGCTTCTTCTTTCCATTGCCAGTCTGGTTCAGATCGGGTGTGGAGGCAGCAATGAGTCGACAAGCAGCGAGTACTTTTCTGAACCGAAAAACAGCGAGATGAAAGACGCTGGCAACGAAAGAGATTTCGCTGCTGAAGCGATGTCCTCTGGAATCATGTCACCACAGCGGGTGGATGAGGCGGAGGTTGTCTACGAGGGAATGCCCGAGAATGCCCAAAGAACTCGCAGCCTCTCAACCGTGTTTCGAACTGGTTCTGTACAAAGCGGAAAGACAACTCGCACCACCTATGAGCTCATGCCGGGCGAAGAACTCTGGGTGATTGCTCGAGGCATCGAAACCCCATCGCGACCAGCGGAAGATCGACCCGGTTGCGGCGCTTTGATGGCGAAGTTGCCTGATGTTGAAAAAGTTGTGCCGGTCCCTCTGAAGCATACCTCCGTTGTCGGCAGCATCGACGGGTATGTTGCGACCGTCGATGTGACTCAGCAGTTTCAGAATCCGTACAGCTCAAAGATCGAAGCGGTCTATGTTTTTCCGCTGCCGGAAAATGCGGCAGTCAATGAATTCATAATGACCGTCGGTGATCGGAAGATTCGCGGCATTATTCGCGAACGCGAGCAGGCGGAGAAGATATACAACGAAGCTCGATCGCAGGGACATGTGGCCTCCCTGTTGACGGAAGAACGCCCCAATATCTTTACTCAGAAGGTTGCGAATATCGAACCGGGTAAGCAGATTGATATCAACATTCGCTACTTCAACACTTTGCGATACGACGACGGTTCCTATGAGTTCGTCTTTCCGATGGTCGTCGGGCCTCGCTACAACCCGCCCGCGACGATGGATGGAGTCGGTGCTGTCGCTCGTGGTGCGAATGGAGCCAGCGGCCAGTCAACGGAAGTGCAGTACCTGACTCCTGGTGAACGGAGCGGCCACGATGTCTCATTGAGCCTGAACATCAAAGCGGGCGTTGATATTGAAGATGTTCGATGTGTAAACCACACTGTTGATGTGAAGATCAACTCGGAAACTGAGCGGCAGATTGTTCTTTCTGCTGGAGATTCCATTCCCAATAAAGATTTTGTGCTGCAGTACAAAGTGGCGGGTGACAAAATCAAGACGGCCATGATGACTCACAAGGACGATCATGGCCAGTACTTCACGATGATGGTGTATCCGCCGGCCGAGCTGAAGCAAGTGGAACGGAGCCCAATGGAAATGGTGTTTGTGCTGGATTGCTCCGGAAGCATGAACGGCCGACCGCTGGAACAGGCGCGTGCTGCGGTAACCCACGTACTCAGAACATTGACGCCGCGTGATACATTTCAGATCATCAACTTCAACTCTTCTTCATCTCAGCTGGGGCCGGCACCGATTATTGCAAGTCCGGAAAATATCCGTCGCGGCCTTGCCTATCTCGCATCACTGAATAGCAACGGCGGAACGGAAATGATTCGCGGACTGCAGGCGGCTCTCGACTTTCCGCATGACGAAGGTCGCTATCGTCTGGTTTCGTTTATGACAGATGGCTACATAGGAAATGACCCGGACATCCTGAACGCGGTGGCTCAGAAGGTTGGGGACTCGCGGATCTTCAGCTTTGGAGTCGGGCAATCTCCGAATCGTTACCTGCTGGATCGAATGGCACTTCTGGGGCGAGGCGCGGTCGCTTATCTGAGTTTGAACGATGATCCTGTCCAGATCATGAATCGGTTCAATGAACGCATCAGTCACCCGGCAATGACCGATCTGAACATCGACTGGGGGACGATGAATGTGACCGATGTCTATCCGCAGATTCTGCCCGATTTGATCGTGGGACGTCCGGTCGTTGTCACAGGACGCTTTACAGGAGAACCGAGCACGGTCAGCATCGGTGGCAGAACAGGTATGCAGCCGATTTCCTATTCGGTGGCTGTCGATTCTCGCGATACGAACAAGGACCACAAAGGTATCGGAGCTGTATGGGCTCGCCTGAAGATTGCCGACCTGATGGCTCAGGCATCACGAACGCCGAACCAGGCAAACGAGTTGCAACAGACGATTCTTCAGACGGCACTCGACTACAGCCTGATGAGTGCCTTCACGGCGTTTGTGGCCGTCGATTCTATGACGAAGACCGAAGGCCAGTTCGGTACGACGGTTGCCGTGCCAGTCCCAGTACCGCAAGGTGTGCGCTACGACACATCGGTTGAGAATTGAAGGGCAAACGTGTCGGCATTCGCCCAGGGGCAGTGATTTTATACAAGCTCGAAGCGCCAGCGAGTGGGCTTCGAGCACTCACTGGCCCTGTCCTTACTGCGAAAAATAGTGGCCTTTGGCTGTGGCCCGCGACATGCCGGTCGATGACACACTGTGATGCATAGCAGCACCTATTTCTCGGGCGTCTGTGTGGCTCGTTGACCGGTGACGGCGTTGACTTCCTGAGCTTGTCCCCAGCGGTAGAGAACAAATCCGACGACGATTCCGAATGCTGCTGCAGACAGAACTGCCGCCGGGCTGTGAGTGAACGTGGAATTTTCTGCTGCGGCCTGAGTCGTCAAGACCAGCCCCAGCGAGCTGATCACCAGACCGATGGCATCAGAAATAATTTCGCGAAAATTGATGCTTCCTTTGAACAGCACGACCAGCTTTCCGAGCACCAATTGCAACGCAAAGCTGACAACGCCGGCCGCCATCAGTCCAAATGCCAGCCAGTGGAATGCGGAGAAGTTCAAGGACTCTGCGAGCTTGTAGATCGGACCAAGTACTCCTTCGGCAGCCTTTTGAGCAGTCTCATTCTGGTCTACCTTTCCTGCAATCTCTTCGACCCTGGCCTGCGTGGTGGCAGCCAGTTCTTTGGCCTTGTCGGCCACCTGCTGTTCGGGCGGTACGATGACCGGCGGTGAGTCCGATGCGGCGGAGTGATCTGCTGCGGAAGATTCCGTTGCCTCCGCCGCGGGAGTCAGGTCTTCATCCTGAGCAAGAGCCGAGGCTGCAGACAGAAACAAAGTTGCAATCAAACTCAACGCCGTGATTTTCATGGTGATCCTTCAGAGATCCGAATTGGCAAATTGACGAACAGCAGGAACATGGGTGAACGCAATCGCTTGTCAAAGATCAGACACTGATCGGGCCTTCGTTTCGCGCCCTGGTATAAAGCTCACGCCAGCGTGGAGTACCGTCGTTGGGTACAAGTCGCGTATCAGCACCATCGGCAAAATAGGGGTATCGGTCTGCGTTGGCGGCCGTCAGCATGAAATTCACTTTGCCGTTGCTTGCAGTGTACATCCTGCGTCCGTCAGTCCATGTTGTTTCGATCAGACGTTCAGGTTCTGGTCGTTCGGTCGGCTTCTCGATCTTTAGTTTTTCCACAAGATCGCGGTTCACTTCATACCCATTGCCTGGTCGATCGGGCACCGTCGCAAAACCGTCCTTCACAAGAATGGGTTCGGTCAGCAGGTTATTCTCAAACAACTGATGACAATTCACGGCAGGCCAGACAGCCTGCTTCAACACTCCTCCGAAGTGCAGCGAATGAGCGGCCGTCAGTCCACTGCCGACGAGTTGTAACCAGAGCGGGAAGCGAGTTTCTTCACAGAAGCGTCCGGTCTTCATCAGCTTCGATGCTCCGCCCCCGGCAACAAAGCCATCACAGCATCGTGTTTGCGCGCAAGTTTCCGGATCGGGAGTGCCGTAGTGAATGGCGACTTTAACATGAGTCGAGTTGGTGATTTCTCGATTGCCATCGACATCTTCCTGAGGGATCGGGCCTTCAAAGATATCGACTTGTGGATACTTGCCGAGTCTTTCCAGAATCGGGATCCCCTGTTTAGCGGTTCGCAAAGTGTCGTTAAAGTCCATGTCAATTTTGAATTCCGGCGGCACCAATTTTGTCGCTGTCTCGACTTGTTTGAATACGTCAAACCAGGGTCGCCCTTTGGTTTTGTAAGACATGTATCCGAGACGCATTGCTTCCTGGCACTCAGACGCCATGTCCTCCGCAGAGGTATCGATGTTCCACCAGGAAAGAGGAGTGGTCTGGTTCGCTTTCTTACCCAGCAGAGCATGAACGGGCACTTCCGCTGCTCGGCCAACCGCGTCAAACAGAGCCATCTGCAATCCTGCGCCCAGCGAATCGTCCCACATCACTTCTATCGCGCTGCGTCCGATGGCTCGTTCCACGGCTTCATCAGTCGTAACGCCCCAGGTGTAGAACAACAATGTTTCGCCAGTGCCTGTGACGCCGCATTTCAACGTCACATCGCAAAGCTCCGTATATCGCCAGTGGGGGATCTCGCGATCCATGTTGCGGCGCGGCGTTGGCCGGAATTCCAGCTTTACGGTGGTGCGTTTGATGTCCGTAATTTCAAAGTGTTTCTCTGCGGACACGGCACCTGCGGCTCGAAGCGCGCTGCGGCTGAATCCGGAGAGAGCCAGCATTCCTGCAACACCGGCAGACTTTTGCAAAAAGAGACGACGTGAAGACACCATGACGGTTTTCCCTGGCGTTAGAGTCTTGCATCAGGAGAACGCGCACGTCTTTCGAAAAGCGAAAAACGTGAGCGAGTTTATGGGGATCGTGCCGTCAGGCCAAATGGGGGCAAGGCGACGCTCTTGTCAGGATTCGTCAGAGTATGACCGTATCGACCAGGAATGCCAATCGTCGGCAGACTTGTTCGTGAACAGAATGGACACAGATTTGCCGTGACACGCTGCATGCCAGACGCTGCGTGTGAGACGCAGGATCTCACGTCAAACGCGAGCATTGCAGCAAACGCCGACGATTCTTATTTTGGTTCCGCCATCAAAGCATAGTGACGTGCGATTTCCGCGGCGGGCAGGGCACTCGGATAGACTGCCAGTTCGTCAATCGCACCCGAGTATTGTCGCCACGTGGAATTCAGATTCAGTTGACCAACCAGAATTCGAAATTCGCCAGTACTGTTCGCATTGGTGATCGGCACACGTCTGGCGAGCTGGCCGTTGTAGTAAAGCTCCATGGACTCTGGATTCTTTACGGCAACAACATGTTGCCATTGACGCGGAGCACAGATGCCTTTTGAGAAGACGTTGGTGCCCAGTTTCCATTCCTGTTCCGGGGGATTTCGATGCAAAAATCGAATAGCACCCGGTTCGTGAATGAGAAAGGTTTCCGTCGCAATCTCAATCACGTTCAAGTGTGTGCGTGCCCTTGGTTCTCCCAGTGGAAAGATTCCAACGCAGGTGGCATGAGAAAGATCGTCCGGCTGCATCCAGAATTCAATCGAATAAGAATGTTCGTTGAGCCCCGGAATCCCGGAATCGATCGCCAGAAATCGTGGGGTCTCTGTTCGAAGGAAGCGGGCGTGGCCATTGGCGATGCGGATTCCGTCTGACGATTCATCTGCCACATGCACAGTGGCTGACCATTCATCACTGACCTCATTGGGAACTCGCGGTTGTTCGTTGCCTTCAAAACGCCAGTAGATCAGTGGACCGGCGCCTTTGACGGCATTCACGTAGGCTTCATTCACTGACAGCGGGTGATCAGTCATTAAGCGGAGTTGCGGAAATCGATCTGACGGTTGATCAAGCTCTGAGTTCCTGTCGAGTTCTGTCAGCCTATGCAAATCTCGATCGACGCGGACTGCTCGGGAGTCGTTGACTCGTTCGCTGACCAAAGTAGTGCCGTCGTCGCCGAGAAGCGATAACTCCACTTCGCCCTGAATCACTTCAACTTCGGTGTTTCCGGATTCATCAATGCGTAAACCAAATTCCGTCCCAAGATCCACCACCGCAGCGCCAGGAGCGTTAAGCACAAAGCCCCTCGCTCGGTCAGGGACGTAGGCAGTGACCTGTCCGGAAAAAATTGTTGCTGCATCTTTGGATTCAATTCGTAGTTCCGCTGGTCCCGTCAGTCCGATAACAGCACCGCTGAAAAATTCCATTTGCAGGTAAGCTTCGTTGAGTCTCAGCAGCCCGGGCCGGAACCGAAATCCGGCCGACAAGTGGTCTTTCTGTTCTCCGTCCATCAGAATGAGCACTGCTGCATCCGGAACGCCAGGCGTTTCATCAGCAAGAAAATAGACGCTGTTGTGTTCAACACCAATCGTGTCTGATTCAGGAAGCTGCAGATCTGGGGCGGGGCTGGAAGCGATATTGTCGCCCGTTCTGCTGGTCATTACTGACCAAATGCAAATTGCAATCATGGCTGCTGCGGCTGCCAGCGAGCATGCCCAAACAGCCATTCGACCGGTGGCTCGCGAACGTGTGAGCGAAGACTTCTCAGTTGCCGAAACGACTTCGGAGAATTCGTCATACAGGCAGGCGTTGAGATCTGCATGCCGGACATATCGTTCGCGAAATGCGGCGTCTACACGCAGATGTTCGTCGAACGCCTCAAACTCGGCTTCGGAGAGTCTGTCATCGAAGCGACGTCGAATCAGGTCGTCGCCTGCGGAGTCGGAAAGCACAGGGTCAGCCATGCTTCACCTCCTTGAGGTTTGTTGCTTTTGTCGTGCCACTATCCATCAGATGACATCCTTCGGTCAACACATTCAAAAATCAGCTCGCGGATTCGGTCAAGCCTTCGATAAAGGGCTTTAACTGTTCGCCCCGATTCCTCAGCCAGGGATTTAACACTGGAGGAATCGCTATAGCGTCGTTCCAATAGTGAACGATCTTTGGCACTGAGTTTCGCGAGACAATGTTTCAACGCCGAGTGACGTTGGATCAATTCCTCCGACAGCTCGTGACGCGCTTCTGCCAGAGCCAACAGTGTTTCTTCACTGTGCAGGAATCGTCGTCTCGCGCGATGCTTGCGAAAATTGAGCACTTCAAAATACGCGAAACGAATCGCCCACGGAAGAAATTCTCTGTCGTTGTCGTAGTCAGCAAATTTCTCCCACAGCACCAGTGCCGTCTGCTGCAGAATCTCTTCCACGTCGTCCCGTCGAGGCACGAATAAAGCGATGTAACGACGCAGTTCTTTGTCGTTGGCTGCGAGGTGTCCGGCAAATGCATTTTCAGGATCGGTCATGAGCGGATCGCGCCTGAGTGTTGTTTCAGCCATTGGGAGAAGGGATCGCCGGAATGCGTGGCCCGGGAAGACGCTACGACAGGACTCTCCAATGGCGGCGGAAATTCCCCGGGAAAACGGTCAACGGAGCGTCCGAAATAAATAAATGTTCAGAATTCATGAAAATTTCGATGCAAGTCAGAAATTTACAGGGGAGTTCCACTTGTCTTGGGAGATCATACAGGGAGTGTACGTAGTTACCGATGTTTTTGTTCCCGTGCTGATTTTCTGGAGTTTGCTGATGAAAAAGTACTCGCGTGGTTTCACGCTCATTGAACTACTTGTGGTCATTGCGATTATCGCAATTCTGATCGCATTGCTTCTTCCCGCCGTGCAGCAAGCGAGAGAAGCAGCACGCCGAACACAGTGCAAGAATAACCTTAAGCAACTTGGTCTTGCGCTGCACAATTACCACGATGTTTTTAACCAGTTTGCACCTGGGGCCGTGCATTCCTCCTTTCCTCGTTCCGGAGGTGCTGGCACAACAAGTTTCGGTCCAAGCTTCTACTGTGCTTTGTTGCCGTACGTGGAACAGGCTCCGCTTTACGCTCAGGTGTTGAAGGAAGGTCGCTCACCTGGCTACATCGGCGAGTCAGCTGGTAGTGCTGGTGCGACAAACAATGCAATTATTCGAGCTGCCGGGCCGATGTCGTTCTTTCGCTGTCCATCCAGTGCAGGGCCAGTAACAGAGAACAATGCTGGTATTCGAGAAGCCTTTGCTCACTACGCTGGGATTTCCGGTGCCGTGGATCCAGTGTCATTCACAGAAACCCGTTTGTATGACGATGGCGTTCTGGGAATCATCTCCGGTGGCGGCATGATGGTGGCGAATAAGGGAATCAAACTGCGAGACTGCACTGACGGGTCCAGCAATACGATGCACCTGGGCGAAATGTCAGGGAGACTCAAGCGATTGGACGGAACGTATTCATGGCCGTCGCCATCAGGAACGACGCATGGATGGTTCATGGGGACTCGCGTTCAGGGGACACCACCAAATCTGAACCCAAACAACTCATCTCAGAGTGACGAGCGATGCTTCAATATGGTGTCGATCCGTTACAGCCCCAATCAGGAGCCATTTGCAAATCAGCTGTTCCCGGGTATGGGCAGTAATCAGGGTGCGAATAACCCGTTAAGCTCGCTGCACACTGGCGGTGTACAAATTCTTCTTTCTGACGGCTCAGTTCGGTTCATTTCCAATAACATGAACCTTGAGACTTTGAAACAGCTGTCGACCCGCGACGATGGTCAGGTTCAGGGCGAATTCTGATTCGTGTCTTCTGCTGAGCCTGATAGTTTTGCTACGTGTGCTTTTCGATTTCGTTGCCCGCAACCAAACTCGAAGAACAGGCACTTGCTTTGTTTCGGAATTAAGGCGAGCAGCAGGAAATGGATTACCAGCCCATAGTAGAGCAGTTGTCTCAACTGCTCATGAACGATTGGGACAATCGTTCTACATTGGTAAGTCCTCTCCTGCCGCTCGCCTAAAGCTTCAGCCCGATGCCAGCGCGGCATCGGGCTGGTTTGTCTCCGCACTCTGGTGAGCATGCGGATTGTGTGATTCTTCGTCGATTTCTGCTTTGCTGGATTTTAGTGATATGATAACTCGACTGACTGCCATGGCCTTTGCGGCCGTCCTGCTTACGGTGGCTGCAGGTTGTGGCGGAACTGATTTTGGGCCCATCGGCCAGATCAACGGAAAAGTGACCTTCAATGGAGAAAAACTAGCGAAGGAAACCAAGGTCATTTTTATGAAAATGGACACCGGATATGCCGGGTTCGGTTTCACTGATGATGAAGGAAATTATTCAATTGAATGGCACCGCGAAGGGAAAGTTTTCGACGGTATGCCTGTCGGAACCTATAAAGTTCTGGTTGAGCCACCAGGGATGGTTGACGTTGAAGAACTGACAGCCGACCAGATGTTGGACGGCGGTGGTGACGTCGAAGTACCTAAGCCTGTTTTTGATAAGAAGTACACGCAGACTGCAACCAGCGGAATTGAGTTTACCATCAACGCTGGGGAGAATACCTGCGATATTTCGCTTCTCTAAAAAAGTGCTCTGTGCTGCAGAGTTGGTCTTTTGATGTTTAGGTCGCTGCGAAAAGTGAAAAGATCATTCTCGTTCGAAGTGAGAGAGTTCTTTTGCGGTTGCCGGTTTTTTCGCGGTTATTACTGCGATCCGCTGCGATAGACTGAGATTTTTCCATGCGACAATTTCATTCCAGGTTTTCCCGTGGCATCGTCTGGTCAACTTGCTTGTGGTTTGCAGCTCTTCCTGGCTGGCAGCCGCAGGTCTCGGCGGAGGAACTGATCTACAATCGCGACGTGCGGCCAATTCTTTCAGAGAACTGCTTTTCCTGTCACGGCTTTGACAAGTCCAAGCGTGAAGCCGGTTTGGGGCTGGATACTCAGGAAGACTCAGTGGCAGTTCTGGAGTCTGGGCACGCTGCGATCGTGCCCGGAAAGCCGGAGGAAAGCGAACTCATACGTCGAATACTTTCGGGCGACCACGACGAAGTGATGCCACCTGCGGAATCTGGGAAGCACCTCACGGAGGCTCAGAAGAAGACCTTGAAAGACTGGGTCTTGCAGGGTGCGAAGTACGACAAGCACTGGGCCTTTATCTCGCCTTCGAAGGTACCGGCTGAACTGACGACGAATCCGATCGATCATTTCGTGAAGGCTCGTCTGACAGCCGAGAGCATTTCGCCTTCACCAGAAGCCGATCGCATTACATTGCTTCGTCGAGTCAGTCTGGATCTTACTGGCCTGCCGCCTTCGTTATCTGAAGTCGACGACTTTCTTGAATCGTCACAGACTGATTCAGAGACTGCGTATCGGCAACTTGTGGAGCGACTGCTTCAAAGTCCAGCTTACGGAGAACGCTGGGGACGATGGTGGCTGGATCAGGCTCGTTATGCGGACAGCAACGGATATTCCGTGGACGCACCGCGGCAGATATGGAAGTACCGTGACTGGGTCATTGATGCTCTGAATCGAGACTTGCCGTTTGATCAATTTACGATCGAACAGCTGGCGGGCGATTTGCTTCCAGATGCGACTGTCGAACAGCAAGTTGCGACAGGCTTCCATCGCAATACGCAAATCAATCAGGAAGGCGGTATTGATCCTGAGCAGTTCCGAATTGACAGTGTCTATGATCGCGTAGCGACCACAGGAACGGTTTGGCTTGGACTCAGCGTCGGCTGCGCTCAGTGCCACGATCATAAGTTTGATCCGATCAAACAGCGGGAGTATTACCAGCTGTTTGCCTTCTTCAACAATCAGGAAGAGCCCAACCTGACGGTCTACGATTCTGATATCGATGCACCCTCACTTTTGGAAGAACGCAGGCAGCTCGAGGCGCAGATGCAGGAAGTCGTCAGGAATGCCTCTGGTCGTACCGCCGACTGGGAAGCCCAACTCACTGCTGATCAACGCAAATCGTTCGCGAAGGACGTCCAGAAAATCCTGGACACAAACAAGGACAAGCGGAATGCCGTTCAGGAACGAAGTATGTACGCCGTCGGTCCGGGAGCTTCCGATGAGGAGTTTCAGAGTCAGCTGAAGCGATGGGATGAGGTCAGCAAACTGCTGGAAAGAAACACCACAACACTGGTGATGAAGGAACTTGCGAAGCCGCGAAAGACGACCGTCTTTATTCAGGGTGATTTCACGCGACCTTCCGAGGAAGTGAACTGTGGGACGCCATCTGTACTGCCTCCGCTGGAGGATGTGGGTGATTCAGTCGACCGGCTCGATCTGGCTCGGTGGATTGTGTCGCCACGCAATCCATTGACAGCCCGAGTGATCGTGAACCGCATCTGGCAGCAGTACTTCGGAAGAGGTCTTGTTGAGACCGAGAACGATTTTGGTTTGCAGGGCTCGACACCTTCGCATCCGGAATTGCTCGACTGGCTGGCGGTAGATCTTACGGAGAAAGGCTGGAGTCTGAAGGAACTGCATCGGTTGATTGTGTTGTCCAAAACTTATCGACAAAGTTCTGCTGAGAGGTCAGACCTGCACGAGAAGGATCGAAACAATTATGTGCTGGCCAGGCAGCGTCGATTGCGTCTTGATGCTGAGATTGTTCGCGATGTCAGTTTGTCATCGTGCGGATTACTGTCCAGAAAGATGGGTGGTCCGCCGGTGTTTCCGCCGATTCCTCAGGGAGTGATGGGACTTGGTCAGGCAAATCGGGCGTGGAATGTGAGTGAAGGTGAGGATCGCTATCGGAGGGGGCTCTACACATTCATTTATCGGGCCACTCCTCCGCCATCGCTCAGTGTGTTTGATGCTCCGGATGGATACAGCACCTGCACTCGACGTGTTCGCAGCAATACCCCACTACAAGCACTGGCGCTGATGAACGATGGGGGCTTTTTTGAATTTGCGACGGCCCTGGAAAAGTTGATTAAGCAGGAGGGGCTTGCAGCGGCGTTTCGTCGTTGCACTTCACGAATTCCGAGCGACAGCGAACTGGCGGTGCTTGAGAAACTGGACACACTCAGCGCGGCACGTGTGTTATTAAACCTGGATGAAACGGTCACTCGCGAATGATCGGCCAGGGCCGGAGAAGGAAAGTAATCATGAACACAGAACACGATTTGCTGCAGCGAACACGTCGGCATTTCTTTGGTGAATGCGGCATAGGCGTTGGATCGATGGCGCTGGCAAATCTGCTTGCCGGCAATGACAGTGCTGCTGCTGCGGAGATTGCGGGAAGCATGCTGGCTCCCAGGGAAACGCAGTTTCCGGCTCGAGCGAAGCGGATCATCTTTTTGTTCATGGCAGGTGGGCCATCGCAACTGGATCTGTTTGATCACAAGCCGTTGCTCAACAAAATGAACGGCGAGCCGATGCCTCAGAGTTATCTGGAAGGCAAGCGATTCGCGTTCATGGGCAGCAGCCATCGAACCAATCTGCTGGGAACACGACGTCGGTTTAGTCAGCATGGAGATTGCGGAGCCTGGGTCAGCGACCTGATGCCACATACCGCCAGTATTGTTGATAAGCTCACGTTTATCAAAACCTGTAAGACGGATCTCTTTAATCACGCGCCGGCGAAGTTGTTCATGAACACCGGCAGTGGCCAGTTTGGTCGGCCGAGTCTGGGTTCCTGGCTGACGTACGGGCTCGGTAGCGAATGTGCCGACCTGCCGGGCTTCGTTGTTCTGCAAAGTGGACCACGCGGGCCTCGTGGCGGTTCTGTGCTGTGGGGAAGCGGTATGCTGCCATCCAGCTATCAGGGAGTACCACTTCGCAACAAGGGCGAGCCGATTCTGAACCTGACAACTCCGGAATCTGTCAGTTCGGAACAGCAGGCAGAAGTTTTCGCCGCCGTCCGTGCTTTGAATGCTCAGCGTCTGGCCGCTACCGGAGACGAGGAAATCGCCACTCGCATTAGCGCCTATGAGATGGCGTATCGCATGCAAACCAGTGCGCCTGAATTGATGGATACATCCGGTGAATCGAAGGAAACACTGGATCTCTATGGAATCAAGGATCCTGGCGAGTCCAGCTTTGCCCGTAATTGTCTTCTGGCACGTCGACTTGTGGAACGCGGCGTTCGTTTTGTGCAGCTTTATCACACGAATTGGGACCATCACGGTGGAGTGACTGAGAATCTTGAACAGCACTTGCCGGCCGTCAGTCAAGAAGTCGATCGGCCGGGAATGGCTCTGATTCGTGACCTGGAGCAGCGTGGACTTCTGGAAGACACGATTGTGATCTGGGGTGGGGAATTTGGACGCACTCCAATGGGCGAAGTTCGTGAATCAACAGGTCGCAATCACCATATCGATGCCTTCACGATGTGGTTTGCAGGTGGCGGACTCAAGCCGGGCGTCACTTTGGGTGAGACCGATGAGTTTGGATTTGGACCCGTCGGCGATTCCGTGTTTGTGCGAGATATCCACGCGACGCTGCTGCATCAGCTGGGTATTAACCATGAGCGACTCACTGTAAGGGCCCAGGGGCTGGATTTTCGCCTGACCGGCGTTCTTCCTGCACGAGTTGTTCACGAGATCATTGGCTGAACGTTATCCCGTTCACAAATTATCAACATGGGATGCGGCTGGCATTGAAGGTCGGCTCGGGATAAAATCGTGGGCTGGAAAAAGCTGGCAAGGCGATTGCCTGCAACCCGGTATGTGCTCTTTGGGCCGCGTCAGCGGTCTCTGAAGTGTGCGGTGTTACGGTTCCTTGACGGTAATCCCATCAGCGGGCGATTGCTTTTTCACTGGCGGAGTCAGTGCGGGGTGCGTGAGATTGGCATGCAGAACCCGAGCCTTAGCAAACCCGATAAATTCGAGCGAATAACAGGCATAATATGCTCTTGGCATCCGAGACGCCGACGACAATTGGCGATGCTCCTATAACGACAACAGCGTCCGTCATTCCAAAGTTTGAGCGGCACGACGAATTCTTTCTGGCCCTCAAAAGACGAGTGGATCAGTATTTTAAGGACGTCGGAAAGTCGCCACGCGACTGCTGGCAGATGTACGTTAAGACGTTGGTGATTTTGAGCTGGTTCTTCGGCACCTACGCATTCCTCGTCTTCGGTCCGGTTTCCTGGTGGACTGTGATACCAGCCTCCATATCCCTGGGGCTGGCCATGTCGGCAATTGGCTTCAGTATTCAGCATGACGGCAGTCACCGAGGTTACTCGAAGTATTCCTTTGTGAATCGTCTCGCGGCTGTGTCACTGGATATGCTGGGAGGCAGTTCGTACTACTGGGCTCGCAAACATAATGTGATTCATCATACCTACGCAAATATTACGGGACATGATGATGATATTGAGCTTGGTATGCTGGGTCGTTTGTCGCCGCATCAGAAACATCTGGGTATTCACCGGCTACAGCATTTCTACCTTTGGTTCCTGTATGGTTTCATTGCCATCAAATGGCAGTTCTATGATGACTTCCGTGATTTGTTTCGAGGCCGGATCGGCGTGCATTCCGTCGTTCGTCCGCGTGGACAGGACCTGGCTATTTTCATTGCTGGCAAACTGTTCTTTCTGACGATGGGAGTCATCGTCCCGCTCATGCTGCATTCGTGGTGGGAAGTACTGGGCGTGTATTTATGTGTGTCCTTTTTTCAGGGCGTCATGCTCAGTGTCGTGTTTCAGTTGGCCCATTGTGTTGAAGAAGCCGCGTTTCCGATGCCTGAAGAGGATACCGGTCGGATGGCGTCATCGTTCGCCATTCATCAGATCGAAACGACGGTCGATTTTGCTCCCGAGAATCGCCTGCTCTCATGGTACGTGGGAGGCTTGAACTACCAGATTGAGCACCACCTGTTTCCCCAGATCTGTCACATCCACTATCGGGCGATCGCGCCTCTGGTGAGGGAGACCTGCCAGGAATTCGGCGTGCGTTACAATATGCATCCAAGCTTCGCGGCGGGGATTGCATCCCACTACCGCTGGTTGCGCCGCATGGGTGTCGCTGAAAGTGCTACCTGAGCCAGTTCAGAACGGCAAAGGTGCCTTCGGAGCCTGCGGATAATCGACAGCCTGATTTGATCACATGGATGGTTAACGATTTCGATGAAAGCGATCCATCAGCAATTCGATTTGCTGAGCGATGTCCGACCATGAAAACAACGCGAACGCATCCGCGCTCAGGCAAAGGCGTTGCGTTTCCATCACGAGTTGTTTGATCGACGTCGCGGAAATGTGCAGAGAACAAAGCGGCGAGCCGACGGAAACAACAGAGCCGGTCTTTGGAATATCGGCGATTCTTGCGGCGCTTTTCATCGCTCTCTGCGACTCGTCAAGATCCGCAAAAATCTTGACGTCCTCTTTCGCCCAAAGAATCAATCGTGCCTGATACGTCGTTGGCAATAACGGAGTCAGGTCCGTTTGAGGCGAGGGTTTCCGTTTGGCAGGCGATCTCCAGCCAAGCGCGCTCAGGTGTTGCGAAACGAGATTCGAGTTCACTCCGGATTTTTTTTCGAGAGATTCGTAAATCATGTGCGATGCCGTGATCCGGGGATTAATCTCCAGACACCAAACCTTGCCTTGCCGCAGTACGAAATCGATCCCGAAAACGCCCCGCAAATTTGTTTCTGTGACGATGGTCCGTGCCGCCAGTTGAAGCTGCTGAGTAACCTCAGTACCAGGATCGACAGGTCCGACATTGCCACAGAAAAGAAAGTCTGATGCGCCAAGACACGGCCATCCCACGATCTGTACAGAGACGCCGATAAGTCGAACACGGTGTTGGTCGGAAACGCACACCGCCGACATCGGCACACCGTCGATATACTCCTGCAGATACTCATGAACTTGCTGAGATCTGCTTCGATGTGACGTGTCGAGCGGGGGCGAATGCGTTCGAATTCCCAGGCCCCCGGAACTCCTCATCGGTTTCAGTAACCATTGGCGATCGGGATCGGCCGTTGACGCCGTTGCGATGCCAGGAACACTCAGGCCCGCGTCGGTCAGCCATTCGAATAGCCTGCCAGGATGGCGCAAGCTGTCGACCACGTCGGGGTCCGCTCCGATGATGGGCCGTCGGCGGGCGATTGAGCGAAGAACTTCTGTATGACTTTCGAGGCCGCCAGCCCATATTAGCGGGACTGATGGTCGAACAGACTGGCTGACCGCGGGCAATTCGTCAAACGAACGAATCTGTCCCACAAAGCGACCACGGCCGCGGGACAGCACCTTCGTTAAATCCGAGTCGTCAAAGAAGTCAATACAAAGGGGCCGTAATCCTGCCGCAATCGCAGATTCCGCCAGACTTCGTACGCTTGCACCGCAAAGAAGCACGGAACGAACCGGTCGAAAAGCGGCTCTCCGCTCTTGTTCGAGCGAAGTTGAGGACTCCGACGTCAGGTCGGTTGAAGATGAGGCCAAAAGTCGCAATCCTGACCAAAGAATGAACAAGTCGAAAACTGGTGAGCTCCCCTTTTGGGGGAACAAGTGACTCCAGTTAACGCATTGTTCACTTTTTCAGGCGACCTTGTCCACAACACAGGCACCTCATTGCAGAAGCAGCGGATTGCTGCTTCCGCAGACAACTGCAAAGTGTGGCTCGGAAGTTCCTGCGTTTTGTGTTTCAGCAACACGATTGCAGAACTTCAAACTTGTCTGCGGTCGCTGTTTTTGGTTCGACTGGTTTTTGCAAAGGAAGTACGAAATGTCGATGTATGTTGGTGAAGCACTGGTAGGCGAAGGCAACGAAGTTGCTCACATCGATCTGTTGATCGGTGACAAGTCAGGTCCTGTTGGCTTGGCATTTGCCAACGCCCTGGCTGACCAGAAGATGGGCCACAGCAATCTTCTTGCTGTTTCAACACCTAACCTGGCTGTAAAGCCATCTACGGTCATGATCACGAAGGTCACGATCAAGGGTGCTCGTCAGGCAGTTCAGATGTTCGGACCAGCCCAGAAGGCTGTTGCTGACGCGGTAACTGACTGCGTTAAGTCCGGTGCGATTCCAAAGGACCAGGCAGAGAGCCTTGTCATTGTTTGCGGTGTTTTCATTCACTGGGAAGCTGCTGACGACAAGAAGATCTACCAGTACAACTACGAAGCTACAAAGCTGTCAATCGAGCGCGCCATGAAGAGCGAGCCAAAGGTTGATGAAGTTCTTGAGAAGCGTGACACTGCTGCTCATCCGTTCTACGCGGGCTGATCTGTCGTGGCTTTGAGAGATCAGACTTTGTCGGAACGATGACAAGTCAGAAATCTGAAGCGACCGCGTTGTTCGTCAATGCGGTCGCTTTTTCGTGCGCTGAAACTTGTCTGTGGTTGCAGCAGCAGGGCGATTACTCAAGCCACTGAGCGGCTTCAATCGTCGCTGTCATGGAATGCGATTCGCCCGGAGCCAGCACAACCGCGTCGAGTCCCACGTTTCCAGTTTCGATGCAGACCATTCCTGGCCACTCGTGGTCGCCGAAGTCCGGCATGCGCGCACTCTTGTCGATCCACGGGTTCCACACAACCGTGGATCTGGATCCGGACTTACGGATCTTGATCGTTCGCTTGAGTATGCTGTCTGAAAGAACGCAGCATGGACCGGGATCGGAGTACACTCGATCTGTTTCGCTGCTGAAAGTTACCGGCAGCCCCGTTGCTGGTTTCCTGGTGGCATGGTTCATCTTGTCGATGTAGCTCGAGGCCTCAAGTCCCGCAATCGAAATGGAGCGAACATCACCCACCGAAAAATAAGTGTGCAGAGCGCATTCAAAGGACTGCGACCCTGTGGCGGCGGACGTGAGTTCGGTCGAGAAATTCATCCGCAGGTGAGTGCCGAACTCGATCGTAAATTTCGCCAGGAACGGCTCGATATGTTTTTGAAGAGTCAGCTCAATTCCACCGGTACTCGTTTCCTTGGCAGCCACGATTTCCCATTCCAGAACTCTGGCATGTCCGTGGGCTGGTGCTGTTGGATCTGATGGGTGGGGGCCAAACCAGGGAAAACAGACAGGAACGCCACCACGAATTGGTTTGCCGCTTTCAAAATTCGAACAGCCGCTCATCCATAGAACAGGTGACTGGTCCGCTGGCTGCCACGCCGTGATGTGCGCTCCGTGAAGATAGATCTCACCGGTGGCAGCTGGTGTCTTAATGACGGCTCTGGTTAGTCCGCCATTCCCCGCTTCAAAGTGCAGCCCGGAGATTGGAAACTGTTTATTCAGCGTTGCCGGAGCGTGAGACATTTGCGTGACTCGACACAGCAGTTTTCAGGACAGTAGTAGCGCAGCGAATTTTTGAAAACTGCTGGTCAGGAAATCACGCTGGGGCGATCAGACTTTTACAACGACAGCGCTGGCCTGTCCCATTCGTGTCACGCTGGTCTTCAGGAATATCCCGTTGGAGGTCGTCTGATGCTCGCCATGGACGACGTTCAATGGTGATTCTGAATCGGGCGTTGAGAAGTTCAGCGTCTTCGGAATCACGCCGTGCTGCAGGGCCAGCAGCGATGCTGCAATCTCACACAGCCCCGCACCGCTTCCCGAGCTGCCCATGTAGCTTTTGATAGCGGTGACCGGAACAGTATCGACGCTGCTGCCGAGAACACGACGCAGACCGGCCGCCTCGTATCGATCTCGCTGAGGATGACCAGACGCACAGGCGTTAATGTGGCCCAATTCATCCGCAGAAATGCCAGCACGAGACATGGCAGCCGCGGCCGCCTGATAGACAGCGGCCGTTTCATCGGGATGGCCGTCACGATTGACGACAGCACTGGCTCCGCAGCCCAGAAGAGTTCCCAGAATCTTTGCACCACGAGCTTCCGCGTGTTCGCGAGCCTCAAGAATCAAAGTGCAGGCAGCTTCTGAAAGCGCTTCTCCCGAGCGGCTGTTGTCGAACGGGCGAACGCGAGTTTCCGCCGGACCGTCCGCCAAAATGTCCCAGTGGTTCGAGTGGCAGGCTTTCACTGTATGAATGCGAGTCCCCGTGGACCCGGTGATCATTACGTCAGCCCGATTGCGGCGAATAGAATTTGCAGCTTCCGCAACAACCAGCCCACCAGAGGCTTCATCGTGAGTGATCGAGTTATTCGGACCGCGGGCATCGAGTGCGATACCGATATGACAGCCTGGCATGTTTGGCAGGTATCGCAGCAACCATAGTGGCTCCATGCCGTCATATCGCCCTGCACCCCATTTGTCGTAGTCGAAAACAGCATGCCCCGAAGACTTGTCGCTGGCTTTCATGACGGCGTCAAGCAATGCATCGGGTGGAGTTGACATCAGGTTCGCACCGAAGTCGACACCAATACGATCAGGAGCGACTGCGCCGGGCTGGAGTCCAGCGTCCTCCATCGCCTGCAGGGCAGACGCAACTCCCAGTTGAATCTCGCGGCACATTACTTTCAAACTCTTGCGAAGAGTTTTCAAATGTTGTTTCTTAGCCGTCTCGTCATTGAAATCACTGACTTCACCGCCAATGCAGCCGGGAGTTCCAACGAAGGATGCCAGTTCAATTTTCTTCAGACCGACTCGGCCTTCCGATAAGCTGGACCAGAACGCTTCGCGACCAATCCCAAGTGGTGAGACAAGGCCGATACCGGTGATAACAACATCACGAGCAGATGAGTTGGACATGCAGTTAAGCTCAACCTGAACGAAGAGCGGTCGGGCATTGCTCATTGTCGTACTGATACGCAGTGGATGCGGGACGGTTTGTCCTGCATTCAAAATGCACGATACGAATCTGAAACGGGACCCAGCCGCTTCCACCAACAGAAGTCTGACCGGCAGCAATCTGCAGATCAGTGTCCCGACGATTTCGTCCCCACGAATTCATCGGTTTTCCGAGCGAAACAGTCTAACAAGCCGTTCAGCCCAATACTGCGCGGACAGCAGAATTTAGGGGAAGTGAGGGAGAACGATCGTAGATTCGGCGACCAGAACGGCCGAAAATGTGCCAGAACTGCGAGAATCAACAAAAAAATTCCCATTCCCGCGGGCTTGAGGCAGAAAATACCCCACTGTGGTGAACAGGACGAGAGGATTGGTCCGTTCGTGGCTGCTGATTCAAATTTTTCAACTCTGTTCGGTTCGAGGAATTGTGTACATCCGATACAGGAGCAGAACTGATGCAACGACGAGCCAAGTATCAAAATAGAGCATCCACATCTCTATTTTCGACAGATCAGACAGCCATGTTGTTTCCTGCAGATCTGGTTGCAATTCTAACTGGTTGGTTGGTACCGGAAACAACGCTGGCTTGTCCAGGTGCGAGACGAGCAGATGGCCAGATGCAACGAATAGTAGGGCAGCCAGGCCGACGGATTTGGAAAATCCCAGCGAGATTGGGCGCGCAACACTCGCAGAGCTTGGACCAGCAATCTCATCGAAATCCAAGTCGCGTCTGTGTCTCACTTCCAAATTCTGATCAGAAGATACGAGAGCTTTACGAGCGAGATAGGATTTCTTCGCGTGTTCGAGTCCAGGGATTTCATCAAGGCGATGCCAAACAACCCCGTCAGAACTGACCAGCACGTTCTCATCGATCTGCCGAGTGGCAACTTGTTCAATCAGCGTATTGAAAGACAATGGGGCTGGCAGCCCGTCAACAAACCAATTCGACATCGAAACACGATCCCTGCAACCGGAACGCTGAAACGGATAAATAAAGAACGGACAGTCCGAAAAGACGGCTGCGTTATTGAAGAGTTTTCCTTCTCAGGCCATCACAGGTTTTGAACATTTGTCAAATTCACCAAATTTTAATGGTCAAATGCAGTCATCTTTAACTGGTTGCTGTCTGGTGTGACGAGATCGAAGTATGTGATGCCGTCAATCAATTCACTCAGAAACCTGGCACTTCCATCAGCAAACACAACATTGACTCCCTGACTATGAAAGCTGTTGGGCCATGGTGCTTCACCTTCGGGCATAGTCAGTCCGCTATTAATGCGTGCGATTCCACCGTTTGCAAGACGGAGGTCCACATTACCGACGCGGCAGAGGTGATCCTTGCAGATCTCTGGATTAATGCCGAAGAACAGGCAACTGCGACTGGTGGTACCCCAGTTGACTGAATTTTCATAAGGGTCTCGCCCAGTTCGGAAATTCTCGGCAAGCATCAGTGTGTTCGACATCCCATCCCTGACCCCTGCCGGCGTGCGTTCATGTGGCCCCAGATTCTTGCGAGAAATTGGCATGTCTGTTTCCCGCATCGCCCGTGGAAAGAATAAAGACAACCCCGTCTGCTGTTCGCGAACCCTCCTGAGGCGGTCATCATCGTTCCTCGGAAACAACAGTGGCTCCTGCCCGTCCAGGCTAATGGGGCGATACATATGGTCCGTCGCGATCATCATACGGTAATTTTGTAAGGTCCCCAAATGAGCAAGTCCACCGTTGACAACGTACGAGAGGTCACCGCCGCCGATCCCCGTTATGTCAGAAGGGCACAGCAATGCGGGGAGTTGTTGCTGAAACACGGTACGATTCTGCGGCGTATCAAGTGCCACTCCGAGGTCAATTGCCTGATAGGTATTTTGTTGTTCCATCCATGGCAGAATCGCAATGATCCAGTTTGAACGCGGAACAACAGTTCCGTCAGGGGGACCCGCGAGCACATTGCCGTCCGGCAAGTACCCCGAGGAGGCCGTAAACCCCGTGATTGCGATCCCAAGATTACGAAGCCGTGCTCGACATTCCAGTTGTCGAGACGACTCACGAGCACGCGCAATCGCGGGGATGAGGATTGACATAAGCAGTGCTATCGTCCCAAGGGTCACGATCAGTTCCAGAAGAGTAAAACCTCTTCGCCCTCGCCTTGAGAATGTGGTCATGCGGTCATCCCTTTGTTTTACTCGGCAAAACGTGACATGACCTGCTACAACCCTTCAACGCTTGGCGGCTCTGGCGGTCCCGGGATGCACTCACATCGTCCATTGTGGGCCACGTAGGGTCCAGGCATATTGAAACCTGGATCTTCGTCATCCACCGTTGGCGTTCCTTCACAACCAGCGGCACACGGTTGAGGGCAGGTTTTCGAGCCGAACAAGTAGTATCGAGATTGGTATGGCAGAGCATCGACAGCTAACGTCCCTCCTGTAGGTGTGACCGCCAGGAATGTTCCAAATGCCCGATACGGACTATACTCCGTCACTCCACCCGTACCGTCATATACAAAACCGGCTTCGGTACAGCCATTGATACACGGCCCGTAAACTGGCGGCGGTGCAACTTGGGCAAAGATCATTGGCAGCCACATCATTGCCGCGAGGATCGTTGTTCGGATCGTCCATTTACGCATCTCAAGCTCTCCTGTTCTTACCATCGAAAACGTGGCGCGCCGCCATCAGCGTGCCTATCACTCCTAAACATCCAGCGGTCAGCAGCCAGATTTTATTTCGCACTCCACGCGACTCCGCCTGCGGATTAATAATTCTTGATGGCGGTCCAATCAACCCGGTGGTCTTGTCAAAGGCCACAACACGGGCCGGAAGGGACAGCGAAAAATCGTTGCGATTCAAGTCGACGCCGAACTGGAAGTCAGTCACTTCAGCGACTGTGCGAGATTCAATTTCCTGAGGCTCCGTTGAACTCCACGTTGTCAATGTCCACGTTTTTGGAAGCCATTTACCGTCTGATTCTTCGACCTGTAGTTCAAAATCCCGCAGAAGATTTCCGGAGCGTGGATCTCGATAAGAAGATCGCACGATGTGATAATCACGCGACTCATCAATCTGAATCTCCATTCCAGTTGAGGCCTTATTCAAAACGATCGTCGAACTATCCAGCCGATTGAGGATGAACTTGCCTGGATCGATCTGCCGCGAAGCAAATCCCAGCGGTCGAACAAATTTTTGGAGAGGCCACCATGTCATTGAGAATGCATCAATATTTTGTTTCTCTTCGTGAGTGACCAGCGTGCCTGTGTTGCCTCTTGCAGAGATGGATTGGTTGCGTTCCCCGTCGAACGTACTCTCATGCCTGGACAATCGATACGCGGCCCCTGGCTCTGAAGGAGGTCCGATCGCGGCATCCAGATGCTTCATCCAGTCTCCCAGCAAAATAATCTCTCGTTCAACCTCAACCTCCAGCGGCACTTCGGGCCACGCCGGGATAAACGTCCCTGGATCACTCCCTGGAATCGTGTTCGGCGCGACAATAGCACCTGGCATATAGAATCTCTTTTCTGTCCAGGTGCATTTCACGGCACGATACGTATCTTCGTGTTCCTTCCATTTTCGGACGATTGTCGCGCGCGTTTCTTCGTCCGCAGGCAACCTCGCGTTTGAGGGGCCCGACATAATTATCAAGATCGCCACTATAGTGTCGCGCAGATTTCGCATGACGGTCACTCCAAAACGAGTATCATTCGACAGCAGCAATAAGAGGGATTCGCGCGGTTCTCGACTCCGAAGTTCCATCCGGGAAGGAAAGAAGCACCTCCAAATCGAGCATCTCTTTTCTCAACGGTCCGGATCGAAGCAGCCGAACTTCAATGACAGACTCTATATCCGTACATAAGGTGCGAATGTTCCAATCCTCATTGGTGGGAGTCAAAATCTTAATGTCTCGAATTCGACATCCCGGATCTGGCTGCAGAGAGATTCTCGCGAGATTGTTTGGGGCGGAGCATGCCCTTAGCAATACAGCAGACGGACTCTTGGTGAAGAACGGGACCGAGCGGTATCGCACCGGTAAGCGAATGACAAAGTGACGCCCGTGTGCATTCTCCAGGCCAAAATCAACGTAACTGGTCTTGGTACGGGTGTCGGTCAGGTCACCGTTCGTCATCATTCCCTGAACGGCACTCCTTGATGCGTCGGTTGTCCCAACAATAACCCACGTAAACGAGTCTGATGCTCCACAAACGCTGCGAAGCTTTACGTCAGCAGGCAATGCGATCGTTTCCTCCCAGCGCAGAGTCTTGCGATCCAGTGCGTCACAAGACATATGGAGTACATTGCCTCCATGAAGTTGGGCAGGGTTGGAGACGAATCCCCGGCATGGGATCGTCGTTCGTCCAACTTCACGCTGGGTTTCAAAGCTTCCTGTAACCGTCAAGTGAAACGAAACTTCACGCTTCCCGAGAAATTCACCGTTTGGTGCCTGGGAAGGGGCAAAAGGAGAATGAATCCAACATCGCACATATTCAGTCGCCCCCGATGGGATGTGTTTAGCTGGAACTTCTGTCCTAACACACGCACAGGTTGCTGCCACGCTTTCCAGCTTACAGGGAATTGGTCCCATGTTTTTCACCGGGATGCGAATTTCCAGTAAGTCGTCAGTGGCGATAAGGTCAAATTCGTATACCGCGGGTGTCTCCAGGACTCCCAGTTGCGGACCATCAGGGGAGGTTGTGAGCAACAGGCAACAGGCAACAGGCAACAGGCAACAGGCAACAGGCAACAGGCGTGACATAAATATACTCGCTCAAAACAAATCGAAGGAGCATCGATTATCGCCCTAAGGATATTTTCCTCGGTCGGCAGGCGTCAATCCTCAATTACTCCTTTTTACTCAATAGTTCCTACGACAGCCGTGCAACAAGGAAGGTAAGCGTCCAAGCCCCGCAGCAGACCCTATTCAATCGCAAGCCATTTTCGCCCAATTCGTTACGGCTGGTTTCGGTGCTGCCTTTCTTATCTCCCGTTTTGTGGTAACGGCACATTCAGATTGCTGATTCAGGATCGAAGAAGTTGATGGTCAGAGGGTATTTCCAGAGCTTTCCTCCGCTCGCCTGAAGAGCACCCATGATGAGAAATACGATGTTCAGGCCGACCAGGACCACCAGCATCGGAATCCCGATCACAATAAAGCAGGCCAGTCCCGAGATCACTCCGTAAACAAGACTGCTCAGCATCCAGTTGAGAATCACAAGGCCGTGTCGGTTGGCTTCGCGCGATGTATCCTTGCTGATGAGCCACATCACGAACGGCGCCACAATGCCGACGCCGGTCCATGTGAGCAACTGAGCCGCATGCATCAGAGTGCACCAAATGCGAGGTTCCAGTCCGAAAATGAGATCTGTCGCAGCAGTCCCCTGAAAAGAGCCGTGGCCAAATGCCTGAGGATTAGTGGTCCCCGGTTCCAGAATTCGGGTCTTCGCCTGCAGGAATTCCTCTTCGGTCAGTGCGCCCGAATCGCGAAGACGCATCAATCGTTCAATCTCTTCAGAAATCATAGGAGTCGTTCGCCAGAAAGGTGATCGCTGCATGAAACTGGTGTTTCGAAGCCAGACTTCCAATTCGAGCCAATGGACGATTTCCTGGCGTCATTCTTCACATTTCCGGATGGCAAAAGAAAACCCTCCCGGCAGAATCTACCGGGAGGGTTTTGCGTTTGATGATTTTCAAATACGAGGTTAACCGTTAATTGGCACCCGTCGTTGAACAATCAGATTTCAGATCAAAATCGAACTTCGATGATGACGATGTTACATCGACAATCAGTTTCGAATCTTTGTGATAGCAGGCTGGAATCTGTTCCAGGTTTGAATCATCCGGTGCTGGTGCCGAGCCACTTTCCGTTGAGGCTTCACCGGCTTCTTCATTGGAAGAAATGCCAAGAATTCGCCTTGCGGTACCAATCTTCACAAGCTTCTCTCCAGGGGTAACGCCCATCATTGCGCTGTCAAAGCGAAGTTCGTAGGTGCCGTCAGAGTTGCTCATGGCCCCGGAAAATGATCCGGTTTCGGTGGACTCAAAAGTAATCACAGCCGCTGCGACCGGTTTCCCGTCGAGTGTGATTTTTCCCGTCACTCCTACCAGATCGACCTTGCTGTAGTCGGCACCGTCATTTCCACAGCCCTGAATCAGGCAGATTGCGGAAAGTATCAGGAGCGATCGTCTGAACAACATCAACATCTTTGGCTTCCGAATCGAAGTAAAGTAATCTTATGAGCAAGCGAAACGGCTGAGACTAGAATTCCCCAAGTACTTCGCCGCCAGAGATCGAACCGAGGCCGCGATAAAGATTCATATCGATGTTTTCTGAGATGAATCGGACGGAGCCGTCAGCCAGGACAAATTGAGCTCCACCAACGTGGTAGCTTCCGAAGGACATTTCCATCAAGACGCCTGCGATGGTTGGGTCTTTTCGAGAATTGATTTTGCTGAAACAAGAGCCCAGGCCTTCGCTGTACTCGGTGCCACCGAGGTCGCCTGGAATGCAGTCCCAGCCCCCTGTTTGTGGTGCGCCGAATGCCCAGTAGTCCATACCCTGACCATCTTTTACATAGGTTGGATCCGTGTAAGATTCGCCGATCATGATGGTGTTACTTGTTCCGTCCGTGAGGTCTCTCATTCTCTTGCTGCTGCATCCGTAGAACATACCATCAAGGCCAGATTGCAACTCCAGTGCAATCTTAGGAGTGACAGCAGCAGGAATGGTTGAAAGGTCATCAGAGGCCGCATTGGATGACGAGCAGGCTCGGTAACTGATCGGCACGCGATTAGGTATATTGTTGTTCGTGACATATTCGGGCACTGCCATGGAGGGGCATCGAAACGCGTCTATCAGGGTGCCGCACGCCGCAGTGTTGGGTGAGCCTGCAGAATCCCAATTCCCGGCACCACCTTCCTGCCAGATCAGGGTGTTGTAAAGATTGGCTTGTTCAATCTGTGGCAGGATCATCGCAGACCACAAGGTTTCACGTTCATCAAACCCAAATGGGAAGCGATTTACGGTGTCATGATAGTTGTGCATGGCCAACCCGAGTTGCTTCAGGTTGTTTTTGCACTGGGTTCTGCGAGCTGCCTCGCGAGCCTGCTGCACAGCAGGCAGGAGCAAGGCAATCAGAATCGCAATAATTGCGATTACGACCAAAAGTTCAATCAGAGTGAAACCACGTTTACGGACAACCACAATGCGACTCCTGAACAAGAACAAGCTTCTCAATCATGAATATGACTGAACCAGAAAACTGAATCGATAACATCGACACAGGGTGTGGTTCGTTTGTTAAGACCCGATGAATGTGGCGAGAATTTTTCTGAACGAGAATTGGTGCCACAATCTCATCCCGTGTGCCCGATTCATCCTGGACCCAGAACCTCCTTATGCTTCGCGTGGGCGAGTACATTCGCCGTAATTGGAGTAATTGGATTTGAAAGAAGTTGGCAACGGTGCTGTCAAAGCATGAAATCAGGGTTGCCTGCTGCTTCGACCTCTACGTAAATGACGCAACCCGAAAACCAATGTCATACAATACACTAGTTCTGATGAGTTAAATGACTGCAGAGCTACAAGCACTCATGTCACGAGAGTGTACGGATATTAGCTTATCGAATCTGCTGTGGAGGTCAAACAGCCGAACTCTATTTGAGTTCAGAAATCTCGCTCATGTCCGAGCGAAGTCTGAGTTGTTGCAACTTTCCTAATTGCACGGAAGGCGATGGAACACCCTGATCGAGCTAACCAGCTCAGACTCCAGTTGCGAAAACGTTTGCCCAGTTCAAACTGCAGTTCCATACAATTGTGGCGTAAAGTGCGTGCGGTGATTTCGACGCATGGCAACTCACTGGACATCGCCATGCTGGGGCGGATGTTCAGCTTTCATGTGACGCTCTGCCTGTGATCTAACCCGTGAAATTTGTGTAATCTGTGGTCAAAAATACAAGCGTATTTGAACCGTGGATGACACAGATCGCACAGATGAATCGCAATTTTGAATCGCAATTTCTGAAATGGCAGTATTACGCCCCACACGATCAATGTTCACACGATTCCGCATGAACGTAGATAAGCAAACGGACCATCGAACTTGGCACTGTGCAGCTAGTATGAGTGACTGATCTGCAGGTGCATCAAGAAACCACTGTGAACAAAACCTGGACCGGCGTCGTCCCAAAACGTGTTTCAGACTGTTTTCAGGATTTTCGGGGAGCTCAGTCCAGGTGTTGAAAGGCGTTCTAGATCATTGCACCTTTTGCAATTCTTCCGAGAGCTTGACTGATCGATTCACTTTTCGGGCCTCAGCGATTGCCTTCTTTGCGGCTGCCGAGTCGCCTTTCTTTAAGGCGAGTTCCGCACTGGCAAGCCAGAAGAGGTCCATTTCCATTGCGCCCTGTTCCAACTTCTGGAGATCCGCTTCCGCTTCAGCGAGTTTCCCGAGGTGGACTCGGGAAACTGCAAGCGAACGAATTGCGGCCTCGGCCATGTCAGGTTGCAGTCCCCCGTTGTCGATTGCTGTCGAGAGTTCGAGTTCAGCCTTTTCCCAAGCGCCTTCTTCAAAGGCCTTTAGACCGTTCTCGACAGTGGCCTCACTGAAAGAGATTTTGCCACCGTCATTCACACCGCCGCAGCCAGTGAGAATCGAAATCAGAAAGAGAGCACCACTTAAAAATCTAATGGTCAAGGTTCGGTCCGCCGTTCAAAGCAACTTGGATTTCATCACCAGAAGCGGATCCCCAATCCCCCCCAATCGGGGAAATGGCGATCCACTTCTCAGAAGAAAAATTTTCGCCGACACCAGGAATCAGAATTCACCGATAACCTCGCCGCCGCCACGGGTTCCCAAAGCGCGCCAGACTCCAAGGTCAACATTCTCGCTGACGAATCTAACGCTGGCGTCGCCCAGTTGAACCTGCGCCCCGCCGGTATGCAGGCTGCGAGCGGAAATGATACCGTATTCTCCGGGAGCATCGACAATCGCGCTCCAGTTACCACAGTCAAAACCTCTCCAGTTTGGGGTCGCCACGTGGTTGTAAAGTGTCGCTGAATAGAAGCCGAACGGCCAGCCGTTCGAAAAGTCCGAACCTTCCAGCCAGCGTCCCATAGAATTGAAATTAAAGGTCGATATTGTAGGAACGGCGTTCAGACACTCGTTGTACAGATCGTTGGTCACCAGCGGCCCTTGACGGCGATTAGGGGACGTAATGACATCAGCGCCGCGCACGGGCAAAGATCCTGCCATTTCTCGCCCACTTCCTTTGGTTCGTTCTGAGAACACTGCGGTATTCGACAGGCCATCCGTGAAGTCTCGATCCCTGGTCACGGATCCAATGGAAAACGCACCGTTCCCATCGCCCGCACCGCCGACAACATTGTTCGTTGTTGTGCTGATAGCACCGCCGTTGGGAGTCGAACCGCCAAAGTTTGCTCGATAGTTGTTTTCGGTAATGATCCGTCCCGTGTTTGCATCTGATGGGCACAGAAACAGACCGGCTGCATTTGCATAGGCAGTGTAGTTGGCGTTTGTGGGAACACCGGATGTTGTCATTCGAACCGAAGTGGGCCTTCCAAAATCAATCAGGTTATAGATATTCGCTTGTTCCATGTAAGGAAGCAGAAAAGTGTGTACGGAACGGAATCCCGTCCATGCTCCGGCGGAAAGTGTACTGGGGTAGCTCGTGTAGCTTGCCTGCGCGACGCCGCCGACGGAATAATCCGGAGCCAAACGAGCGGGCGGGAGGCAGTTGAACGGTGACATGTAGTTGTGAATCGCAAGGCCCAGTTGTTTAAGATTGTTTTTGCACTGAGTACGACGCGCAGCTTCGCGAGCCTGTTGCACGGCGGGCAGAAGAAGGGCAATCAGAATCGCAATGATTGCGATAACGACCAGCAGCTCAATCAGAGTAAAACCACGTTGGCGAGCAGACATGAAAAATCCTCAAAAACGCCTTGAGAAGTAGGATAGGGAGCAATTCACAATGGCTCACTTCCGGAAAAAAACAAAAACAGCAAGGTGCCGCAGGACCTCGATTTGTTAAAAAACTAATAAATTTTCGCGGGCCATGCTGCCGCTGTGGTTTGTTTTTCCCGTGACTGTCACGGAACGAGATGTAGGAGGATTCGCAAAACTCCGGAGGCCAGCCAATAGTCGCCCCGAGTTCTCACAATTACGGTTTCATCTCAAGCGAACAATTTCATCCGAACCATGAAGGCAAACATCTCAACAAAACCCGTACGGACAGTCTGTTTTTGCCGCCGGCCTTGTTCCGAAGATTTCAGATCATCAGAAAAACACTCGCTTAACACGAGAGGCCGGTAACAATGCCAAATTTTTCCTCCCCGCCCATTGGCCGCAAACCGTGTGCCCAGAATCGAACCGCGACATTGGAAAATCGGGACAACTGATTCTGGGGTTAACACACGATTAACATTCTTCTTTGCAAGAAGACGGCAGACTGGCTCTATGAGAGATCGCAAAATTGCGATGATTAGCAAAGAGGCACATTTGCCCAACTGGTCGACATGACAGACGAGGCTCTGGGAAAAACGGGAAAAGGGCCGTCGAGTAGTCGTTTTCTCTGAGTTATTGGCGTTACCCGGGATCCAGTCCCGTTCTTGTTAGGCGTTCTCTTGGTTGTTAGACCGATCGTTTGGGTGAGATCATTTGTGCACGTCGTGTTTTGAAATACGACACCGAAACGGGCTACAATCTTTGTCGCTGTTGCTCCGTTCATCTACTTTGAAGCTCTGTCGTTTGCTTTCGTTTCCGTCGAGAAAGGTTGGTCCTCATTATGGTGTCTCCGATTCGTGTTGCTGTCACCGGCGCTGCTGGTCAGATTGGTTATTCGCTGATCTATCGCATTGCTTCCGGTGAGGTCTTTGGTCCCGACCAGCCAGTGATCCTTCACCTTGTTGAAGTTCCTCCGGTATTGAAGGCTCTTGATGGCGTTCATATGGAACTGGATGACTGCGCGTTTCCAACTCTCGCAGGCGTGGTAAAGGCAGACAGCGATCATCTTGAAGACGGCTTCCGTGATTGCAACTGGGTGCTGTGTGTGGGCAGTGTGCCTCGCAAAGCCGGGATGGAGCGAGGTGATCTGATTCGCATCAACGGACCAATCTTCACGAGTACTGGCCGGGCCATTGCTGCCGCTGCTGCTCCTGATGTTCGTGTCCTTGTGGTCGGAAATCCGTGCAACACAAACTGTCTGATCGCGATGAACAACGCCAAAGGCGTTCCATCCGATCGCTGGTTTGCAATGACAATGCTCGATCAGAACCGCGCGACATCTCAATTGGCGCAGAAGGCGGGAGTTCCGATTGCAGCAGTCAGCAACGTCGGTATCTGGGGCAACCATTCGGCGACTCAGTATCCAGACTTTTATCATGCGAAGATCAACGGAAAGCCTGCGACCGAAGTGATCACAGATCATGAGTGGCTGAAAGGCGACTTCATCTCCACCGTTCAGAAGCGCGGTGCTGCAGTGATTGCTGCTCGCGGAGCTTCCAGCGCGGCGTCTGCGGCAAATGCAGTACTTGACACTGTGAAGGGCGTCATTCGTCCAACGCCTGCCGGAAGCTGTTTCAGCGCTGCTGTCTGCAGTGATGGCAGCTATGGGATCGAAGCAGGTCTGATGGCCGGCTTCCCGCTTGTGAGCGATGGCAAGAAAGTTTCGATTGTTCAGGGGCAGACGCACAACGAGTTCGCTCAGTCTAAAATTGATATCACAATCAATGAGCTGAAGGAAGAACGCGACTGCGTCAAAGATCTGCTGAGCTGAAGCTGCTTGTGATCTGAGTCTTCCGGCTTTGTCGGATTAAGACTGCCGAGCATCGGCCAACATTCGAGCCACCCGGAATCACCGCGGTGGCTCCTTTCTTTAAGGAGCTCTTTGCGGAACGTTCGACTTCCAGAGCGTTCAACACATCACCATGTCGCGCCGGTCAAAGTGGGGCGTAGCCGAGTTCGCGAGGATTCGGACGCGGGTGGTTGAATCCAACCGGAATTCTTAAGAGTCTCAGCGATATGGTCATTAAAGGTTTTTCAGACGTTATCGATTTCAACGACGGCGGTATTCACCAGGTGTTTTATCTGTTTCGCGTTCGAAGACGGCACTGAGGCGTTCTTTGTGGTTGTAGCCAGCGAATGGTGTGATCTGTTCGAGCGTCATTGAGTTCTCTCTCGATCGTCGTTGCGCTACTCCGACCGATTGAACAAATTCTGTCTTGCTCGGCGCTGAAGTTCCGTTCAACATTGCGTAAATAATTTCAGCGGCCCGGTCGCCAACACGTTCGGCATCCGGACGTAGGCTTGATAATGGCGAATCGGTTCACGGGCAAATGGCATCGTCGTTGTCCACTCCGAGGTCGCAGATTATCCTCGACGAATGGTCGCTACCAACGACAATAATAGGATAGTATTGGATGTTTCATTACGTTCCCGATGTCGTAGTTTATTCAATCAGGAGCCGCAGTGATTGACAAGAGCTTCAGAATTGCTGGTGTGATTGCCAGCCTCTTAGTTTCCCTGCCCTGTTGGCAAGCTGTGGCTGACGAGACGCAATCTACGCCGGACCAGCTGGAGTTCTTCGAAAAAGAAGTGCGGCCGCTGTTGGTCGAACACTGCTACTCGTGCCACAGCGTGAACGCGAAGAAGATTCAGGCCGGCCTGCTGATGGATAGTCGTGCGTCGCTGCTGAAAGGCGGAGATTCGGGCGAAGCGATTGTGCCAGGCGATCTTGATGGCAGCCTGCTGATCGAAGCCGTTCGCTATGAATCTTACGAAATGCCGCCCAAGGGCAAGCTGCCGCAAAACGATATTCAAACGCTGGAACGCTGGGTGAAAATGGGAGCTCCATGGCCGGAAGAAGCGGCTCCCACGGCAAAAGCATCGCGTCCGGAATTCGATCTGCAACAACGGAAGGCCGAGCATTGGGTGTGGCAACCAATTCAATCGCCGCCGGTACCCAAAGTTATCGACCAGGCATGGCCGCGAGATGACCTGGATCGGTTTGTGCTCGCGCAACTGGAAGACGCAAACCTGCATCCGACGCGTGATGCTGATCGCACAGCTCTGATGCGGCGGTTGTACTTCGACCTGATCGGATTACCGCCAACGCCGGAACAAGCGGCGACGTTTCTTGCTGACGCATCGGACACTGCAACCGCGACTCTGGTTGACGAACTACTTGCGTCACCGCACTTTGGCGAACGTTGGGGGCGGCACTGGCTGGACCTTGTTCGCTACGCAGAATCGCGTGGCCATGAATTCGACAACGACACCCCGAACGCGTTTCAATACCGCGACTATATCATTCGAGCTCTCAACGCGGACGTGCCGCACGATCAACTTGTGCGAGAACACATCGCGGGTGATCTGTTGGCTGAACCGCGATTGAATCGCGAAACTGGTTTCAACGAATCCATTCTTGGCACTGGTTTCTGGTTCCTGGGCGAATGGGTGCATTCTCCGGTCGACATCCGCAAAGACGAATCCGATCGCTTTGACAACATGATCGACGTGATGTCGAAAACGTTTCTGGGAGTCACGATTTCGTGTGCTCGCTGCCACGATCATAAGTTCGATGCGATATCGACGGCCGACTATTATTCGCTGTCCGGCTTCCTGCAGAGCAGCGATTATCGCCAGGTGCGATTTGAATCCATCGAACAGAACCGCCGCGTCGCTGAACAGCTTGCTGAAGTGGACGCAAAGTATCGGCGGCAGGTGCGTGATCTTCTGGATACTGAAGGGATTCCGTTTCCACGACAGATGAGCTACCTCGACGACGAAGCCATCATCGTAGATTACAGCAACATTCCGCAGAAATACTTCCTACAGGACGGCTTCGTCTTCGGCACAACGCCTCATCGTGAAGGCGATGCGTATCCGGATTTCGAAGATTCTTCAGCCGTGCGAATCGCGACTCACGGTGCGGCCGGCAGCGATTCGTTCTGGAATGGTTTGCAATCGATCACTGAAGGGAACACGCAGGACAGAAGTGAGATCGCGAAACTTCCCAACAGCGGCCGGACGCTGCGAAGTCCGACGTTCGAACTGAAAGACGCAACCGTGAGCTGCCTGGTGAAAGGCACTGGACATGTGATTGCCTGCGTCGATTCGCACCGATTGGTGGCCGGGCCGCTTCACAAAGAGACCATCAAGCCAATCAATGCCGCCGACGAAGGTTGGGTGACCCTGAATCTGCAACGGTACATCGGGCATCGTCTGCATCTGGAATTTGTTCCGGCGGTGGACTCCCGTCTTTCTGTTCGCATGGCAGTGCAGGGCATGGATGCGACTGGACTCGCGCAGATCGATCGACGACTTGCGGCAACGAACAAGCAGTTCGCAGAATACGCTCAGGCCGCAGAAGCGATTCTGAATTCCGGCGCGAAATTTGAAGAAGAGGTCTTCGCGGATTTTGAATCCGGCACTTACGAAGGCTGGACGGCGACCGGAAACGCATTTGGACAGATTCCTCAAACGCTTGAAACGATCGCCAGCTATCAGGGACAGATTAATGGTCGAGGCAAGTTCTTCGTCAACTCGCACAACATTCGCGAAGGCGGTGATGTCGGACGCGGCGATAGTCTGACGGGAACTCTCACTTCGCGCGCTTTCACAATCGACTTTGATGCCATTGAATTTCTGGTTGGCGGCGGAGCTCACCAGGGTAAGACGTGCGTCAATCTCTTAATCGACGGCAAGCCGGTGTTGTCCGCGACCGGAGACCGCAACAATCAGATGTCGCTCAACAAGTGGGACGTGCGGAAGTTTGCGGGCAAAGAAGTGACGATCCAGGTTGTCGATGATCATAAGGCCGGCTGGGGAAATATCGGCATTGATCACATCGTGTTCATGAAACGCAGCGAGTCCACCACCGGCAACGCGGCGGCTCAAAAAATTCTGGATGCATGGCAGCAGGAACGCACGCAGCTGAGTTCAAAGGT
Source organism: Planctomycetaceae bacterium (assembly GCA_041753135.1). Classification (GTDB taxonomy): domain Bacteria; phylum Planctomycetota; class Planctomycetia; order Planctomycetales; family Planctomycetaceae; genus SXXK01. The sequence continues at coordinate 24,364 of JBGSVD010000015.1, read as the reverse complement.
TGTCCGCAAGTCACGACTCGCCCTGGCCATGATGGACGGGACGGGTGAAGACGATCGCGTGTTGATTCGCGGGAATTCGTCAAAGCCTGGCGACATCGAACCACGACATTTTTTGACGGCCATCACTGGGAACCAGCCAATGCCGATCAAGTTTGGCAGCGGTCGGCTTGAACTGGCACAGCAGATCAATGATCCGTCGAATCCGTTGACGTCGCGAGTCATCGTCAACCGCATTTGGCATTATCTGTTGGGCCGCGGGATTGTGCCGACGACCGATGACTTTGGAGTGCTGGGCCAGGCACCAACTCACCCCGAGTTGCTGGATCATCTTGCATCGCAGTTTATTACAGATGGTCGCAGCATCAAGCGGATGATTCGCACGATTGTGTTGTCTCGAACCTATCAAATGTCCAGCCACACGGAACCAGCAGCGATGGCAGCTGACCCCAAGAACCTGCTGTGGCATCATCGTCCGCCGAAACGACTTGAAGGTGAAGTCATCCGCGATGCTCTGTTGTCGCTTTCAGGAAAGCTGGATCCAACAATGTTTGGTGAGCCCGTTCCGATTCATCTGACGGATTTCATGGACGGCCGCGGTCGACCAATCAAGAGCGGCCCACTTGACGGAGTCGGGCGTCGATCGATCTACACAGCCGTTCGTCGGAATTTCCTTTCACCATTCATGATGACGTTCGATTCCCCAACGCCGTTCAGCACCATGGGCCGCCGCAACGTGTCGAACGTACCGGCGCAGGCGTTGATTCTGATGAATGATCCTCTGGTGGTGGAACAGGCTCAGCAATGGGCGCAAAGGGCGATTGAGCAGCATTCAAGCGTCGAATCGCGTATTGCGTGGATGTATCAAACGGCGTTCGCACGACAACCATCAGTTCAGGAGCAAGCGGTCGCGCTGGGCTACGTGAAAGCTCAGGTCGCGCAAAGTAACGCCGATGAAAACAACCTGCAGCTGTGGTCAGATTTTGCTCATGCGTTGATTAACACGAAGGAGTTCATTTTCCTGCGATGACTAAACAAATTCCATACCCCTGCCAACGACTACAATCTCAGCCATCATCACGGCGCGACATGCTGCGGCGTTGTGCCGGCGGTTTTGGTGCGGTTGCACTGGCGGCACTCGCTCGCGATCCGGCGTTTGGGTTTGATAACGCTGCAAACGCGGAACTCGGAGCGGCAGGTCACGGACCGCATCATCAGGTGCGAGCGAAGAACGTTATCTTTCTGTACATGGATGGCGGGCCGTCGCAGGTGGATACCTTCGACCCCAAGCCAGAACTCGATAAACAGAATGGCAAATCGCCCGGCACTTTGTTCGACGTTGAACCCACGCAGTTCAACAACAACGGCAACCTGCTGGCCAGTCCGTGGAAGTTCCAGCAATATGGCGAATCCGGGATCCCGGTCAGCAGCTTGTTTCCACACGTGGCGGAATGCGTCGATGAGTTGGCGGTGATTCGGTCGATGGTTTCGGAATTTCCCGAACACACGTTCGCCAATTACTTTCTGCACACCGGAAGTGGATTGCAGGGCCGTCCCAGCATGGGAGCGTGGGTGAATTATGGGCTCGGCAGCGAATGCAAAAACCTGCCCGGCTTCGTGGCACTCAACGGCGGGCTGATTCCTCCCGGCGGCCTCGATTGTTTCGGCAGCGGCTTTCTTCCCGCCAGTTTTCAGGGTTCGGTGTTCAAGCCATCGGGCAGCGGAGTCGCAAATATCGAACGCACAGAATCGACCGCGTTGCAGCAGCGAGGCAAGTTGAACCTGGTGAATCAACTGGATAGCCTCGCGGTCGAACAATTCGGCAAACACGACAGCCTGGAATCCGCGATCCGCAACTATGAACTGGCCTATGCCATGCAGATGGCCGTTCCGGAAGTGATGTCGGTGTCTCAGGAGCCCGTTCATATTCAGCAAATGTACGGACTGGAATCGAAATACGAACCAACGCGAATCTACGCTGCTCAGTGTTTGATCGCTCGGCGAATGGTGGAACAGGGAGTGCGATTCATCGAACTCACGTGCCCCAAAGTCGGCGGCGACCGCTGGGACCAGCATGGCAACCTGAAGCAAGGCCACGAAAACAATGCACTCGCAGTGGACCAGCCGATCGCTGCACTATTGAAAGACCTGCGAGAACGCGGGATGCTGGACGAAACGCTGGTGGTGTGGGCGGGCGAATTTGGCCGCACACCGTTTGCTCAGGGCAACGACGGACGCGACCATAACCCGCAAGGGTTCACGATCTGGATGGCTGGCGGCGGCGTGAAGCCCGGCACGATCTACGGAGCCACCGACGAATTCGGCTACAAGGCGATTGAAAACCGAGTCGAAGTGCACGACCTGCACGCCACGATGCTGCACCTGTTGGGAGTCGATCACACGCGATCTACGTTTCGTTTCGGCGGCCGCGACATGCGATTGACGGATGTGAAAGGGCACGTGGTGCAGGACGTGATTGGGTGAACCGTGTCGGCTGTAACGTGATCTTCGTCAACAACGACAATCGTCGCACGCTGGTGAAGGGATGCCACATTCATGATGTCGGCGCCAGCGGCGTTTGCTTCGTCGGAGATCCGAATGCAGTGCGTGATCCGCTGTTTGAATACGGTCAGAAGAATGATCTCGCCACGATCGACCGCACGCCGGGACCGAAGACGGAAAACTATCCGGCAAACAGCGTCGTCGAAGACTGCCTGATCCACGGGATTGGCCGAGTCGAACGGCAACCGGCGGGCGTGCTGATCGAAATGGCGATGGAGATTACGGTTCGCGACTGTTCCGTGTACGACTACGCTCGAGCCGGCATCAACTCCGGCAAAGTCCGCGCGCGACGACAATGGCTGCCGGAGAGGATTTCTCTTTGGAAAGGCGGCTGAAGCATCAACAATTACTCCACCAGAATTCTGCCGGTCGCTGATTGAACAGTGACACTGGCTGTTGATGGAACCGACGAGATGCTGATCTCCAGATCTTCCGCAAAGACGCCTACTCCGTTTACAACAACAGAAGCCGAATCGACCGAAGTACGCTGGACGCCTCGGAGCAGAGAAGTGACAACGCAGTTCCACGGATTGCCATCAAATGTGACCGTTCGAATGACGGTTTTCACGCCGTTTCGAATCGCGGTCACGGAATACTGATGGCTGTCCTTGCGGATTGTGTGTGAATGTCACCGAGGAGCTGGTGGCGATCGCCTCTTGCTGGGCTGCCTGAAGGTCTGTCTGAACGAGCGTCGTTGCTGAACCGACAGAATGGACGTTCAGTTTGGACACCAGACGTGGGGCGGCCACCGCGGTGAGAATTCCCATGACCAGCAGCACCATGACCAGTTCAATCAGAGTAAACGCGTGTCGCTGCGCTCAGTTTGGCCAACGTTGCAGCGACCGAATGCTGGCGCAATTGACACGGGTGTGGCTTTTTGAGCAGGGCGAGGGCATTTTCTACCACGCGACAGGAGGCGGACACATGAAGAGAAGTGAGAAACACTTGAAAAAGTAGGTCGTGTTCTCGCCCTGGGAAGCTTCCTGCCTATGATTCGCCATCGTGAGTTCTGGCATTCTGGTCCTTAATACTCTTCCTTTCCTTAGGTTCGATACGGTCGTTATGTCCGGAACTCAACTCCGCCCTTCGGCTTCGGCCGTCGAAGAGGCTCAGAATGATCAAAGCAATCTGGTCGCCGAACAGAGATCCATTAACGAAACTCCTGCAACTCCCGTCATCGTCCGTTCCCTGATTCTGGGTTTGCTGGCCGCAGTCACCTATTCAGTCGCCAACCTTGCGCTGCGAGGCCTGTCGAAGGCCGATGGCGGGCCTGGCTGGGATATGTGGGTTGCCGGAACAAAGGCGTTTCCGACATTCGCGGCAGCAATTGTTCTGCTCGCTCTTCGAAGATACAAACGCCAGGCGACATTTGCTGCCTGGGAAGTTGTTTGGCCCATTGCAGTTGCTGCGCTATTCAACCAGCTTGGCGGCAACTTTGGTTTTCAGATGTCTCTCAGAGCCATTGGGCTGGCGATTTCAGTTCCCATTTGTTTCTCATCGATCATCTGCAGCGGCGCGATCGTGGGGCGTATTGTTCTCAATGATCAGGTGTCGATTCGAACTGGTATCAGTATGAGTTTGATGATTGCGTCGATCGTTTTTTTGTCGACGGCTGCAAAATCACGAGCACCTGAATTGGTAGTGCCAGATGTGGCGTTCGCAGAATCCGCGGGCCTCATTGAGGCAGAAGCAGATGTGGATAAAGATGCCAAGACAGTATCAGAGCAAGCGGTCACTGCTGCGACCAGCAAGCCTGCTCCGCTGAGCGTGCCGGCTGGTGTTGCCTTCTCGATGATCTCGGGATTGTGTTATGGAGTCACCGGTGTTTTTATTCGCAAGGCGGTTCGGTCTCAGATGCCGGTCGCAGCCACACTTTTCCTCTTTAGCGCAGCCGGTTTCCTGGTGTTATGCCCATTAAGCCTTCTGATGATTCCGCTGAAGACGATTGCAGACACGACCGGCACCGAATGGCTGACGATAGCGACGGCTGGGATTTTCAACGCGATTGGCTTTTTCGCCATCACTCATGCAATGCGGCATCTGACAATCAGCCGGGCAAATGTGATTAATGCGTCTCAAAATGCGATGTGCGCCGTTGGTGCGGTTGTATTCTTTAATGAACCGCTGTCTCCACTTGGTGTTTTTGGCATCGGTCTGACAATCGCTGGCTTGCTGGTGCTTGATCGACGTTAATGGTTCGCAAGTGAGAAGACGCCCTGCTTCAGCAAGGCTGCATAGCATCCGTTATCGAATACCGTACTTCTTGCATTTGCTGAAGAACGTACTTCGAGGCAGGTTCAGATGTCGCGCGGCTACCGCCATGTTTCCGTCGGCGATTCGCAAGGCTTCGCGGAGCTGATGTTCTTCAGACGCGGGATCACGGGCGACTGAAGGCAAACCAGGTTCGTTCGGTTCCGGAACTCGGCGTGCGACACTTCGGACAATCGCTGGCGATGGTTTGGAAACCGACAATCGTGTTGACGCTGACCGCGCAGGCGTGGCTGATGTATTGGACAAGCCGGAATTTTTTCGAAGCTCGGGAGGAAGGTCGGCCAGAGTAACAATGTCGCTGTCGGCCAGAACGACGGCACGCTCAATATTATTTTCGAGCTCGCGAATATTGCCCGGCCATGAATGGGATTCAAGAGCGGCTAGTGCATCGGGATCGATCTGACGGATCTGCTTCTTTGTTTTCTGCGCGGCGCGGCTGAGGAAGAAAAATACCAGTTCGGCCAGATCACCCTGTCGCTCTCGCAGTGGCGGAAGCGTCAACGCGACAACATTCAGACGATAAAAAAGGTCAGCGCGAAACTGTCCGGTCGCGATCATCTCTTCAAGATTTCGATTTGTTGCCGCAACCAATCGGACATTCACGTGCACCGTTTTGTCACTGCCGACCGGCTCAAAACATCGTTCCTGCAGAACACGCAGCAGCTTGACCTGAGTTTCCTGACTGATATCACCAATCTCATCCAGGAAAAGTGTGCCTCCATCGGCTGCCTGAAATCGGCCCGCCTTGTCGGCATGAGCGCCAGTGAATGCACCTTTGACATGCCCAAAGAGTTCACTCTCCAGCAGTGAGGGCGACAGCGCCGCGCAGTTGACGCAGATCAGATTGCCGGTCGCACGATCGCTGTTTCGGTGAATGACTCGAGCCAGCAACTCTTTTCCAGTGCCGCTTTCGCCTCGAATCAAAACCGTTGAAGTACTGCGAGAGACTTTTCGAACCTGATTCAGAACATCGATCAAAGCCGGACTGTTTCCTCGAACACCCTCCCGATCAAAATCCTGTTCTGATGCCACCACGGGGGACTGTCCGGCATCTGTCTGAAGTGAAGTCAGTTCTGCACGAAGGGCGGCCATTTGCCGTTGTTGTTCGGCAATGCGATCCATCTTCATTTTGAGTTCTGCATCAAGCTTGGCCATCGCCTGATTGGCCCGCGAACTATGAAGAGCGAGAACGCTCATCTGCGCGATGGCGTGCAGAAATGTGATGTCTTCGGCCGTGAATACTGTTCCCCCCTGGCGACGTCCAAGAATCACCACGCCGTGAATTCCACCTTCACCTTCCATCACACAGAGCAGTTCCGCTCGCAGATCATGCAGTAGTTGCTGCATTGGCGACATGGCATCGCGGTTCGCAGACGGAATCCGGTGGATCACTGTTTCGCCCGGTATTTCCACCAGGACCTGTTCGGATCGGAGCTGTGACGGAGCGTTGGCCGTCGAACGAGTTCCGATCAGCCGAAACACACCGTGGCCATCGAGAACGTACATAATGGCCCATGACGCATCCATCACATCCTGACAGGTCTTCAATGTGATGTCTGCCATTCCTGACGGTTCAGCCAGATAAGCGGCCGATCGATTCAACTGCTGCATCGCCCGGTCGAGCTGATATTTTTCGCTGAAGAATCGACGATCCACAACTGCTTGAAGTCGGTCACGTACCCAAAGACTCAGGCCTGCCGCCAATAGCAGAATGAAGAACAACGAGAGCTGTTGCGTCGTCGATGAATTCAGCGGCAGACTGTAGGAATGAGCGAACACGCCGCCGATGGCAAGGAAGGTCGCAAACCCTCCGCTGACGAGAAGCGACATCACAACATATCGTCGGCTTTTGTCTTCAGGTTCTTCCGCCAGCATCAGCCGGTGTCGTAAGATGCCGTTTGAATAGGCCGCCATGAAAAGCATGCTCGCGATGAACATGGGCAATTGAGCATGTCCCAGCGCAAAGTCAACTTTTCGAAAGAAGGCAAGAAATAGAGTGTAGCCAATCGGTATCGTTGACAGCAGCGCGGCGCCGAGGATTGTAACGACCTGTCGACGTTCCCTGGGCGTATCAATGCGAAACAAACTGAATGCCAACTTGCCAACAGTCAGTGCGAAGTACATGGAAGCAACCATGATTGCCAAATGCACCGTCGAACGAAGCAGAGACAGCAATGCGGTCGAATGAGCAACCGAGTCAACTGAAGAAGCCGCGCCCCGTACAACAATCTGCGTCAGCACGGCAAGCTTCTGGAAGATATTCAGCGTAGTGCTGCCATTCAGGCTCCAGGCCGCCCAATAGATGACAACCAATGCCGTGCAGATAATTCCAGCCAGACCAAAGACGCTTCCAAAAACAAGACTGCGACGTGACCGTACGAAATCGGGTTCTTTGGGGAAGACCAGAAAGAAGTTCAGCACCAACGATGGCAGCATCGCTGCGCAGACAATGAACGGAATATTCAACAGTGGGTTATCCGACAAAATCCACCAGTGAAACCCCGGCACGAATGCGCCCATCGACGCGCAGCACATCAGACAGAAGTTCTGGGCAACTCGGTCAAAAGGGCGGTACCAATAGGACGTCAGGGCAATTGCAAGAATCGAAAGCTGGCACACGAACCAGAAAATCGTCAGCGAGACTTCCGTCACATTGACTGGATGGACGGGAACATAAACTCGATTTTCGAGTTCCGGACGAGAGGAGCTGGGGCGTCGAAAAACAACTTCAACGAGTCTCTCTGACGGAAGAGAAGGGTCGGAGTTATAGACTTCAACCAGCGGCGGAACTCTGAGTTCACCAGGATCTGAGTTGGGCGCCAATTGTCCGCCAGGCGGTATTTTTGCCGACCGCAGCGATTCGACCGCAGCAACGAAGTCCAGAAAAGTTCCGATCTTCCGGCCGTTCAGGCGCAATAACTGATCGCCAGCTCGGGGGGTGGGCTGCACCTTCTTTGAATTAGCCTGAACCCATTCCCAGATTTCAATGCCGGTCGCATATTGCGTTGGCGGGGTGATGGGGGAAATCTCTGAAGTCGGCTGAACGTTCGCAATCCGCGAGCCTTGTCTTCCAGCAACTGCGACCGCAGTTGCGTCTGTCTTTCTGCTGCCCAGCGAAAGAAACTTCAATGCTATTCGAAAACCGGATGGCATATTTGCCTGAGCGATTTCAGAGACCTGCCGTTTGTTCTGAACAGCAAATCTTAGGGAAAGCAACTTGAACGCTGGACGCACATCAATCGCTGGCACAACCTGGATTGGGGAGGGGCCATCTGGCAGTAAACAGCGTAACCCCACGTCTGGAAATGTTGCTACATACCACAAGACAGTGACGCAATAAGTCACAACCAAACCTGTGCATGTTGCAACAAAGGCTCGATAGTCACGCGTTGCTGATTGCGATGTTGACAGCCAAAGTTTCAAAACGAAAGCCCCCCTTTTTTCACCCGCGCAACAATTCGGCGCCGAGCAATATGAAAGCAAGAGTAGGTGTTCAGCGCCGATGTTTCAATCGATCGAGGAATTCGGCGCCGAAATAAGAAGCGCCATCGGTATGGGAATATGGAGTTTACGTTGATTAGATAAGGCGAAACCCCCGTGAATCACTCATTTGTGAAAACCGGCATTATTGGCACGTTTCCTGCTATGTCAATTCTCACCCAGCCGCCCTTCGGCATTGATGAGCGCTTGTTGAACGAAGAATTCACTTGTTGTACGTGGTGACCCAGCCGCTGCAGCTTCCCCAGTCCTCTTCGACGTTCAGTCCCCGCATTTGCTCATCGCCGAAGGGCTTTTTCATGCGCCGATGAAAGTTCGCAGTGCTGAGATCGCTGCGAAGGAATCGTTCGGTTGAGGGAAATTGTGGGCCAGATTCAACTGTGGGCCAGATTCAACGTTGCAGCCGTGTGAGCATGCGGTCCAGCTGGTTCGCGAAGTCCTGTCTGTTTCTCGCGCTGTAAGACGATGGACCGCCCGTTTCCAGGCCGGATCCTCGCAATTCGTCCATCAGATTTCGGGCAGCGAGCCTCGCACCGACATTTTCTGCATCAAGGACTTCACCTCGAGGGTCGAGGACGGTTGCTCCTTTGGCAACGGCTGCTGCGGCCAGCGGGATGTCGGCTGTAATCACCAGGTCCCCTGCGGCCAGCAATTCCACGATTCGCCGGTCAGCCACATCAGCGCCAGCACCCACGAGCTCGAAGCGAATCAGCGGGGACTTGGGGATCCACATGCCTTGATTCGCAACGAGAGTCATTGAGATCTGAAGGCGTTTGGTGACCTTGTACAAGATCTCTTTTGCCTCCACCGGGCAGGCATCAGCATCAACCCAGATTTGCATAGTCAGCCCACTGAATAAGGGAAGGGATTGTTGATTTGGGGGCAAGATTCCTGTCACATGGCGTAGATCAACAGGCCAAAATGAACAGGCCGAAGTTCGGCAGGGCCGAGCAATTCGGATCGTCAGTGATTCGATGAAGTCTTGAATCATACAAGTTTCGATGTTCGAGACGCCAGGGTGGAAAGCGTCTTGCGATCTGAGCCGGCTTTCCGAAGATACGATCGATCTGTCATGGTCGTGTTGATTGCTGTCTGCCGAAACAGTTGAGATTTGTCGAAATGAGGCGTGACAAAAATTGTCTTGCGCATTTCATCAAATGTTTTTTCGGCTGAGAAAAGATGAGTGGTGGTTTCGAATGGTACCTTCTAAACACGATGAAAGTACTCTTTTTGCGGCTGTTGAGACCGTCAATGAGTTGTTGCTTTCGAAGCGCAATGAGCATGGCTGGTGGACGGGCCGATTGTCAACGTCCGCATTGTCAACCGCGACGGCCGTCATGGCTTTGCACAAAGCAGTGGAAGCGACAAAGGATGAATCCCAGCGCTTGCGTTGGTGTTCGCTGATTCGCGGCGGCCTGAAGTGGTTGGCGGAACATCAGAATAGCGACGGGGGCTGGGGTGATACGGTTCTGAGTATCAGCAACATTTCGACGACGATGCTGAGTCATGCCGTGTTTCGTGCAACCGATTCAGGTCAGGCCTTCAGCTCAGGAAGTCGAGCGGCAGGGGAGGCCGAGTCTGATTCGCACAGCGAGCCGCAGTTGTGGGCGCAAGTTCTGGACTCGTCTGGCAGCTACATTAAGTCGGCAGGTGGCGTCGCGGCGGTTATCAAGCGATATGGGAAGGACCATACGTTTTCTGTCCCCATTCTTACGCACTGTGCGCTGGCTGGAATCGTCGACTGGAAGGAAGTGATTCCGCTGCCGTTTGAGCTGGCATGCGTACCGCACCGGTTGTATGCCGCGGTGAAGATGCCTGTTGTGAGTTATGCCTTACCCGCCTTGATTGCGATTGGTCAGGTGATCTTCAAGCATCAGGGACATTGGAATCCTGTCGTGCGATTTATTCGCCGCAAGGCGATCGCTCCATCGTTGAAGGTGCTTGAATCCATTCAGCCGCCGCATGGTGGATTTCTGGAGGCCACGCCTCTGACCAGTTTTGTTTGCATGAGCTTGCTGGGATGTGAGTTGTTTGACCACGTGGTGACTCAACGTTGTTTGCAATTTATCGAAGCGTCGGTCAGCGAAGATGGCAGTTGGCCGATTGATACAAACCTTGCGACGTGGGTGACAACACTGAGTGTGAATGCACTGAGTCAGCGGCGAACAGCGAAAGGCGAGTATCGCAATGTCGCAGAAGAAAAGCTGGGCGACTCGACGTACGAGCAATGGTCGTCCGCCGTTCGTTCGTGGCTGCTGGGTCAGCAATACAAAGTTATCCATCCCTACACTCATGCAGCGCCGGGTGGTTGGTCGTGGACTGATTTGCCAGGTGGAGTTCCAGATGCGGATGACACCCCTGGAGCGATGCTCGCGTTGATGAATCTTCGTGGGCCGGAAGAATCGCTTTCTTCCGAAGAGGCAACCTCCCTTCGCGCGGCGGCGGTTTGGTTAGTGGACTTGCAGAATCGAGACGGAGGTTGGCCGACTTTTTGTCGAGGGTGGGGAACGCTGCCATTTGACCGCAGTTCCTGCGATTTGACGGCTCATGCACTGCGGGCGCTCAAGCAATGGTTAAAGTTGGAAATGGTGGACAGTACCAATCCGGATATCAGGAATCGGACAACCTTTGACGTCATGTGGAGAGGTAAAACGGCGATCGAAAAGGGCGTCCGCTTCCTTCAAAACGTTCAAAGGCCGGATGGAACGTGGTTGCCGCTGTGGTTTGGCCATCAATTCAACGAAGACGACGAAAATCCTCTCTATGGGACGTCGCGAGTCGTCCGCGCGCTGGGTACGATAGGGGAGGGGTCGTCGGAGTGCTGTCGAAAAGCAGTTCGTTGGCTTCTGGACAATCAGAACGAGGACGGAGGCTGGTCGGCTCGTCGCGGTCTTGAAAGTTCTGTGGAAGAAACCGGACTGGCATTGGACAGTTTGGTCGACTTTTCTGAAGCACGGCCAGCGATTGACCGAGCGGCTCAATGGTTGGCATTGCGGGTGAATGAAGGTGCAGTAGATCGGCCTAGTCCGATAGGCTTCTATTTCGCTCGACTCTGGTATTTTGAAGATCTTTACCCAATCATATTTGCGGCAGCGGGGTTAAACCGCTGGCGGAATTGCGTGAATCCGGAGTCCGACGACTAGACCTTTGGCCTGCCGCTCACCGACTACGTGTTCCGACCACCTACCAAACATTGCTCCTGTTGGAGAACTCATCTGTGTCGATCGCTGATGCAAATAAAGACCTACTTGACGAAGAGCCGATCCGCCCTGAGTTCCCTGAGGATCATCGACTAGTTGATGACGGTGATGATGCCATGGGGCAGTCTGGGTCTGACAGAGTTCGGTCTCAAGACGACGATGATCCGGCTCCCGTGCGAAAGAAGGGTAAACGTCGCAGCACAACGCACCTCAAGGCTGTTCCGGAAACACTTGAGCTGAGAGAGAAGGTCAAGGTGGCTGCCGAAGGGTATGCTCGGACTTTGGACCGCAGTCGAGCGTTCACTCGCAATGAATTGGAGCACCACGGCAGAACACTGCTCGAACAAATGGGCCTGCCGGAAAAGTTTCTCGGTTTCTCGATGGTCATGGTCGGGAACTTCTTCTGGAAGCAACAGTTCCTGGCGATTCCGTTCAATCGTCGAATGCTGCTGTTGCCTCATTGTCTGAAGCACGCAGAAGGCTGCCCAGCCGAATACACTCAGTTTGGGCTCGACTGTGAACGTTGCGGCGCCTGTTCGATTGCTGATTACAAGGTTCGCGCGGAGCAGCTTGGTTACAAAGTTCTGGTTGCTGAAGGATCACCGGTTGTTCTCAAGATTATTGTCTCAGGTTACATTGATGGCATTCTGGGCGTTGCCTGTTTGAATGTGCTCGAGAAGGCGATCGATAAAGTGCTGATTGCCGGCGTGCCGTCGTATGCTGTGCCGCTGCATTCTGGCGATTGCCTGAACACAACGCTGGACGAAGCGTGGGTCTGGGACGTGCTTGACAAGTATGAGCCGCTTCCGGAAAAACCAACGACGAGCTACGTTCCAATCATGCGTGCTTCGGCCAGGATGTTTGAAGACGACTTCGAGCGTCTGTTGCCGCGAGTTCGTACGAAAGACGAATCACGTCGCAGTTCTCCCGTCGCCTTTACCGAAAATGTTGCCTACGACTGGCTCTCGAAAGGCGGCAAGCGATTCCGCCCATTTATTACCCTGGCCGCATGGCATGCGGCCTCTGGCAAGGGGGCATTGACGACTGGCGATGCAACTCCGGAAGTTCCTGATGCCGTTGCTCGAGTAGCGATGGCGATTGAAGCCTTCCACAAAGCGTCACTGGTTCATGATGATATTCAGGATGACGATCAGTACCGTTATGGTCGCGAAACGCTGCACCGTCAGCATGGGTCAGGGCATGCGATCAACATTGGAGATTATCTGATCGGGCTTGGGTATCGATTCATTCACGCGGCTCGCGACCTCAGTCCGGATGTTGCGATCGATGTTCTCAACAGTATGTCGACGGCTCACATTCGCCTGTGCGATGGGCAGGGTGCGGAGATGGCATTTCAGAAATCTCCGGACTGGAACCTGACACCTCTGGATGCGCTTCAGATTTATTCGCTGAAGACATCGCCAGCGTTTGAGGCTGCACTCTATGCTGGCCTGCGAATGGCCGGCCATCCGTTGGCAACAACGGATCTGGTTCCACAGTTTTGTCGACATGTGGGTGTTGCGTTTCAGGTTCTGAACGACCTGAAGGACTGGCAGGGTGATACCGACAACAAGCTGGTTGCAGGGCAGGACGCATTGGCGTTGCGGCCCACGGTATTGCTGGCTATGGCGCTGAAGGATGCAGATGAGCAACAAAAGGCTGACCTGAAAGAGATTTTGTCAGAGATGCCTGGCCGGTCGTCGAACCACAAGCGAGTGGATCGGTTGAGAGAAATTTTTCGAGCGTGTGACGTCTTCGAAAAGGCGGAAATGCTTGTCGAACGATCTCGAGAAAAGGCCGAGTCGCTGGTTGAAGATATTGAGGACGAGCAGGTTCGCAATCTTTTGCACTTCTTCATTGAAACGGTGCTGGCGAAGGATCTGCCTCCGACTCCTTTGGAAGAAAACCCAGGCGTTTTCGTGCAACTGGATACTCAGTTAAATGGAAGCCGCAGTTTGCTGCCAATCATCGGTGGAACCGTGATGGCCGCGGCGACATGTTCGGCAACTGGTGTTCCGGGCTAAGAGAGTGTTATTGTGAAGCAGCCATCGTTTTTCAGACGACTGGTGTTCAATACGCTTGTGTTCGGAATTGCGGCGGACATTTGTGCTTCCGTGTTGTTTTCGTCGGGGACATTTATCGCCACGCCATTGTTGACCGGTGTTTTGACTGGCGTGGCGGTCACTGTTTTCGGCAGCTTTCAATTCGTCAAGAGGTTTCGTCATCGAGTGGGACGATCGTGGTCCATTCGGAGCGGCGATGTTTGAATTGTCGTATTTATTATGCGAACCCTGATCAAAGTTATTGTCATTCTTGCCATCCTGGGAGGGATCGGCTACTTCGGGTTCACCAAAGGCCAGCGATGGCTGGCGGAGCGCAGCAAGCCGCGTTTTCGAACAGCAAAACTGGAAACCGGAGATTTGCGGCTCTCAGTGAACGCTTCCGGCGAAGTTAAGCCGGTGCTCTCCGTTAAGATCGGAAGTTTTGTCTCCGGGCCGATCGTCAAGCTTTATGTCGACTTCAACGACGAAGTGAAAAAGGATCAATTGCTGGCCGAGATCGATCCTCGTATTTATCAGGCTGCGGTGGATCGCGATATGGCCGCGATGTTGACTCGAATGGCCGATGTGGAACGAGTGAAGGCGGAACTGCAGCGAGCGGTTAACGATGAAAAGCGTTCCGTCGCGTTGAAAGCGGAAAACCCCGACTTTATCGCCCAGACGGAAATGGATCAGTACCGTTTCGCTCGCCAGGCACTGGATGCTCAGGTCAAAGTGGCTGAGGCCGGAGTGAAGCAGGCTCAGGCAAATCTGGAGACGTCGCAGGCCAATGTGAACTACACGAAGATTCTTTCGCCCGTGGATGGTATCGTCATCGACCGAAAGATCGATCCAGGTCAAACACTGGCGGCTTCGTTTCAAACACCTGAGCTGTTTGTGATCGCTCCTGACCTGAGAGAGAAGATGCACATCTTCGCTTCCGTCGATGAAGCGGACATCGGATTGATCAAGGGTGCGAAGGAATCGAGGCAACCAGTGTATTTTACCGTCGATGCCTACCCGGGGCAGGTTTTTGACAAGGGATACATTGAACAGATTCGCCTGAGTCCCACTGTGACACAAAGTGTTGTCACGTATCCAGTCATTGTGGCCAGTGAAAATGCCGATCTGAAGCTGCTGCCTGGTATGACGGCTCAGATTACATTTCAGGTCAGCGAGCTTACCGGGATCCTGAAAATTCCGAATGCTGCGCTGCGGTTTCCTCCGGAGAAATCGCATGTCCGAGACGCGGACCAGAAATTTCTGGAATTGAGTTTGTCGGCGGACTCCAGTGATGGGGACGACAAAGCCACGTCGTCACAGGAGCCCCCTGTGGATGATGCCGCAAATGCCGCCAAGGCAGCAACCAAACGAATCGTCTGGGTTCAGGAAACGTTTGCTGAATCGGCGAGTGCATCGAACGATGTGGCGGCACCCTCGGAGAGTCTCTACACAGGTAAACTGAAGGCCGTTGAAATCACCATTGGTGAAAGCGACTATCGATTCACACATGTGGTGAGCGGAGATCTGAAAGCGGACGACGAAGTTGTTGTGGGATTAAAGCCACCGGGGGCTCCATGAGCTTTTTTCTGACTATCGCCGTTGCCATTCGCGCACTACTGCGAAACAAGATGCGAGCCAGCCTGACGGTCCTGGGGATTGTTATCGGAATCTCGGCTGTCACGACGATGGTTTCCGTTGGCAGCAGTGCAGGGCAGTTGCTGCAGGAACAGTTGCAGTCCATTGGTACCAATTTTATTGTTGTGCAGCCGACGTTTGAAAAGCGACGCGGAGTTCAGACTGGCAGCCTGCCAAGCTTGACCGACGATGATGCGAAAGCGATCGGTCGTGAATGCGAATCAGTGCTCGCTTATTCCCCGCTGGTCTTTGGTGCAAAGCCTGTCGTTCGCGGAAACACCAACATGCAGCCTCGGGAGATGTGGGGCGTTGGTGTGGATTACATGCGAGTCCGAAGCTGGGATATTGACGCTGGTGGTTTCTTTACTGAGCGTGATCAACGCGCCGGGAACTGCGTGTGTGTTATTGGATACACAATCGTGCGTGAGTTATTTCCGGCCGACAATCCGATCGGACAACAATTACGCATTGGCAACATACCGTTTACCGTTGTGGGTGTTCTTGGAAAAAAAGGAGCGTCGCTGACAGGAGATGATCAGGACAACGTCATGCTCATGCCTTACACGACGGTGAAGAAACGACTCCAGGGTTCGTCGTTCAATGATGTGGCCGCAATTCTTGTCGGCGCGAAGTCGCCGGAGTTGATTGATTCGGCCAAGGCAGAGATTCAACAGTTGTTGATGGATCGGCACAGGATTGCTCTGGGACAAAAGGCCGACTTCGAAGTGGTTACGAGCGCTCAGCTGTCGGAACTGTTTGGCAACATCACAAACATGATGACAGCGCTGCTGGCTTCGATTGCCGGAATTTCCCTTCTCGTCGGGGGCGTTGGCATCATGAATATCATGCTGGTTTCCGTCACCGAGCGAACTCGCGAAATCGGCATTCGAATGGCCGTTGGCGCACGCGGGCGGGATATCATGGTTCAGTTTCTGATTGAATCGGTGGTGCTCAGTTGCTTCGGAGGAGCGATCGGTCTGGCTCTCGGAATCGGCGCATCTATCGGAATCACGAAGATGATCAACGCGATCAGTCCCGGAGCCGATTGGCCGATTGTCGTTTCGATTCCCGCTGGCATTGTGGCAATGGTATTCGCGGCCGTCGTCGGTTTGGTCTTCGGCCTTTATCCCGCATGGCGTGCGAGTCGGCTTGATCCTATCGATGCGCTGCGGTACGAATAACGCTTCGGAGAATACTGTGGTACTGGATTGCTGTGGTACTGATCGCGGTGCTTCAGGCTGACGTTCACAACGGACCTTTCAATGACACACTGTTGGACTCTGCGAACTCGTGATCTGACTCGTCAGCGTTTGCCAATGCTGATGGGAATTCTGAATGTCACGCCGGATAGTTTTTCAGACGGAGGCCAATTCAACGCCGTCGACCACGCGATTGCTCGCGCAGTTCAGATGGAGGCGGATGGTGCAGACATCATTGATATCGGTGGTGAGTCAACTCGTCCAGGCGCGGAACCAGTGACGCTGGAAGACGAATTGAACCGAACGATCCCGGTGATTCGGCAACTCGCTCATAAATTGCGAGTTCCGATTTCCATCGATACGACCAAAGCAGAAGTCGCTCGACAAGCCCTCGATGCGGGGGCCGAGATCGTCAACGACATCTCTGGGCTGACGTTTGATTCGGCCATGATGGACGTTTGCCGAACGAACGATGCGGGGATTTGTCTGATGCACATTCAGGGAACACCGCAGACAATGCAACAGGATCCCAACTATGGCGACGTCGTTCAGGAGGTCAGTGAGTTCCTGCAGCAACAAGTCGACCGTTGTCTGATGGCCGGCATCCTGCCTGAGCGGATGTGTGTTGATCCGGGAATCGGATTCGGAAAAACGGCGGAGCACAATCTGGAACTGCTGAAAGCGATTCCGCAACTTCAGACTGCTCTGCAACGCCCGGTGTTGATCGGGCATTCCCGGAAGCGTTTTCTGTCGAAGATACTCGGGCGAAGCGTAGAAGAACGCGAGGCCGGGACGGTCGGCGTTTCTATCGCGCTGGCCGAGCTGGGTGTCGACATTCTGCGAATTCATGATGTACGCAGCGTCAGGGACGCGCTGGTCGCCTGGGACACGATTCGTTCCTGAGACACCGCTGGCTCGTTTGCAGGAATTCAGTCGCCAATCGATCCGCGAGGGACAGTGTTCTTGTCGAGGAGCGATCAACGACTGTCAGGCCGTTATTCCGTTTCAGCGCTGTCGAAGCTGTAGATCATGAAGTTTGCCCGAAGACAGAGAGCTTTTTGGGCGAGCGGTTGGTAAGAACACACCACCATACAGTGCAGAACTGTTGTCCCAACGGGTCGTGAATGATTGGGACAACGGTTCTCCCCAGGTAAAGGCTCGTGGGCCGGTCGGGTTACTTCAAACCGTCTGGTAGTTGGTAAACAGTCATGATTTCTTCGGGCGTCAATGCGCGGCTGAAGATGGCGAGTTCGTCGAAATCTCCGATGTAACTGATGCCGATCATAATGGCCGCTTTTGACGGGTCCCACGAAAACTTCATCGGCTGCTTCAACTCACCCTGTCGTTTGCCATTCAGATAGAGAGTGGCTGTCGCCGTTGAGTCATCTGATGCATTCACATTTTCGAATGTATAAGCAACATGCGTCCATTCATCGTTACGGAAAGGAGGCATGGCAACTGGCACCATCGGCCGGTCTGCGATCTTGATTTGATCCCAGGGCGTGTCCTGCGGATTCCAGAATTTGTAGTTCGAAAAGACACCCAGTCTGAAAACGCGAGGCAGGTCTTTGTCGAAATCAACGAAGAATGCAGCGTTGTTCCAGGTCTTGTCCGTGATCTGGATCGGGTCACAGTAACCGGGCTTGAGATCTTTATCGGGATTCAGCTTCAGCCAGAACGAAACGGTACCAGCCCAGTTTGTTTCCTGAAAGCCCGCGTTAGATCCGCTGTAGAACAGAACCTGAGGCGAGTTGTCAGAAAATCGAAGTGCATCGCCGTATCGTCCTGCGCTTGTTACCAGGGCAACATCTTTTCTTTGGTTGCCGGCAACGGAAGACTTTCGCTCCAGTGTTTCTGCTGTGTAGAGGATTCGATCGACACCTTTGACGGCATCTGTTCCCCCATCAAACGGAGCGTGAAAGATAAGAGCTTCCGAAAGAGATTCTGGCGGTGCGGCCAGCCCTTGTGAGGTGGCTATCCAGAGCCCTGCGACGAACAGCGAGCAGAAGAGGCGAAACAGACGATTCACAAGAAGACTTCCTTAATGAAGAGGACTTAAGCACAAGAAGCTTGAGACTTACCGAAACCGTAAGATCGAAAGAAGCTCGACATTTTGATGATGTCGGGCTTCTTTGCTGCGTACGAACAAAGGATCGCTATGACACACAACGCATGCTCTGGTATCTGCGCCTGTCATTGAAACGACAGGTTCAGAATTCGCCGATCACTTCACCGCCGGCCTTGGTGGCCAATGCCTCAAGGACCGACTCGTCGGTATTGACCGAAATGGCTCGTACCGATCCATCTGCCAGAAGTACCTGAACGACTCCGGTGTGTGGTGAGCCGATTCCATCGGGACCATTGAGATACGGCGACTGGCTGAATCCTCGGATCGTTGCTTTTCCACCGGCCAGATAAGATGCATTTGGTTTCGATGCATCGGTGATCATAATCGTATTTGACGTTCCATCCGTGATATCGCGCATGCGGCATTCGCGGTTGTATCCAAAGATGCCCGCCTTGGGATCCCTGTTCTCCAATTCTGCCGCATTCTTACCAACGCCGGCCATTGCAACATAGTCGCCTGCTGATGGATTTGGTCGAGCTCCGGGTTGACTGGGATTTTGGAATACCGGAACGGCTGCCGCAACGCCGAACGAGTTTTCTTCGGACTCCCATCCGCTCTTGCTGTCGAGATGCTGGTACAACGCTGCCTGCTCAAGGTAAGGTAGAATCGAGTAGGCCCAGCTCAGACGTTCATCAGGTTCAAGATCGTCGTTTTCTTCTGTGCCGCGAGGAAACTTGCTGAACGTGTCGTGGTAGTTGTGCATCGCCAGCCCGAGCATCTTGAGGTTGTTTCTCGACTGGGTTCTTCGAGCTGCTTCACGAGCCTGCTGCACTGCTGGCAACAGCAACGCCACAAGGATTGGAACCGACACACTGGCCGAGACGTTGCCCATCGGGTTCGAAGGAACGGATTGGCGAGTTGTTGACGCGATTCCAGTTTCCGTGTTGTAACCAACGCTCACGTTCGGGAACATTGGTTCCGTCACAAGTTCTGCGGCTGGAAGATCTTCGATTCCGAAGGGAAGTTGCAGCGACCCGCCGGCAATATTCGGCAGGACATTCTGTTCCAGCAGATTGAGTCCCATTGGAGCCATCTGCAGAGCCTGCTGATACGTCGGAGCCGGGTCCGAAATCGTGATCGAAGAAAATTCCTGCGGCAGTTCTTTCAACGCGGATGTGATTTGATCGTTTGGTTTCCAGATCGGCAGTTTTCCGGATTCTCTCTGAGCCAGTGATTGGGCGGAACCTGGAGTGATGCTCGCCACCAGCCATTTGTCGGTGATCATGACTGTGGGTACGAAAGGCATTCCGGAAAGATTGAAGGAATAGAACTCGCGGCCATCTTTGCTGCTCTTCCGAATGTTGAAGTTTTGATTTCCCGCCTGCTGCTGAATCAGATCCATGAGTCTCCGGATACCACTGCTCAGGATTTCTTTATCTTTGACATTTACAGTTGCGACAGGGGAAAAACCGATCGGAATGGGCAGTGCTGCGGGATCAGCGTAGACGCACCAGACATCACCGAGTCCAGCGAGAAGTTCGGTCCTGGGATCGCCACCAAAGATGAGCTCCAGTTGCTGCAGGCCGCCGTCAAGTTCCTGCTCCGCATCCGGATTCACTTCCTGCAGGAAGCTGCGAACTGTTTCCAGCACCGTGTCCAATGAGCCACCAAGGTCGAATGTTGCGGCGGCAAACCCTGACGTCCCTTTCGGCATTGGCGGCAACTCACTGAGCGACAGGTTTCTCTGTTGCAGCAACGCTGCCAGTCCGGTCAGTGGTCCATCAGCGTTCAGTCGGAAATCGTTCCAGGTCTGAGCTCCGTGCAGACCAGACTGCATGGTGAGTTCTCGAATATTGTGAACGCCGAAAATCGCAGCGAGTTCACGGATGGAGATCACTGTTCCGGATGGTGTAGGCGGCACGCTCATGTCGCCGAACTGATCCAGCAGACGTCCTGCATCAAGCCAGGCCAGAGCATCCACGCTATAACTTTTCGACTCTCGGAGTTGTTTCCAGAGTGCGTTCTTTGTGACGTTGTCTGTCTTTCCGGTGGCGGTTGAAATGATCTGCTCACTGGCTCGAATTCCGACGCCGATCACAAGATGACCGGCTTCGTTCCACCAGCTGACTTCCACATCGGGGACGTTCGTTCCAATAAATGAAATGTCTCGTTCGTCAATGTTCTTCTGCTGGATCGTCTCGCCTTCCTGCATGGCGATGTTTTCGATCATCGGTTGAAGATCATCAAGGAATCGGCCAGCTCCATGCAAAACAAGAACGCCGTATGGTGCGAAATCCTGACCGCTGCTTGAGATGCTTCCGGCAATTGATAAACCGTGAGCTCGAAGGTGCTCAATGGCTTCACGTGCCATCAGACCGTTTTCTTCTCCGGCGGCGGAAAAGAACATCTGGCCGATGTCAAGAAGTCGTGCCGTGAGTTCTGTTTCCTCCAGTGCCTGCCAGGCCGCTGTTTCTCTGATCGCCGGCATATGAGCTTCAGTGCCATCGTAGGTCATCACGACGAAACTGTTGGATGGCAGCAGCGTTTCGACTGCAACCATCGGCTCCTTCGTTTTGGATTCGTCAGCACTTCCCACCCAGGCCAATGACATTCCGGCTGTCAACAGGCAAAGAGACGACAACAACAATTTCATGGTGAACCTCCCTAAAAAACATCCTGATCGCAATCTCAATGGTTCGACGTTGGGGGTGATGGTAACCCCCGGCGGTAGAGACACACAAGTTCACCGGTTTTGTCCAGAGAATTGTGTGGAGCCGAAAATTGCCCGAAGATGATTCAGCAGAAGCAATTCCTTGATTGCGAAGACAGATCGAGGTCTTGCGATTGCGCGGCCATCAGGTCTCCGAAGAGGGACGTTATGCGATGTGGTCACAACAGGGAGCGACTTATCGAGGCTTCCGGACTCGTATTTCTTCGGTCGCATTATCGCTGATCGCATTGACGTCGCTCGGCTGGAGCAATTCCCGATCGATTGTCAGAAGGATCTCTGGACGAATGACGCTGATTTCCTGTGTACTCAAAACGGTGATGTCTTCGATCGCCCGGCGAAACAGATTCCAGATAGGTTCTCGCTGAGAATCGCTGGTAATGATCACGGGGGGGATTTTTGTGGGCATCGATTCGGACAGCCGCTTCACTTCCTTTATGAAAATTGAGCGGGGCGATTCGTTATCCGTGTGTTTGTCCGCCTGAAACTTCAAAAGTTGTTCCGCTGCATCGAAGCTGAGCTGGATCGCCGGAAAATTGCGGGACTCCGTCGTGTGTGGACCACACAGAATCAAGGGGATGTCCTTTCGGACGCAGGCCACAAGTGCCTGCATTGATTCGGCGTGTTCAACATGCCTGGCAACAGATTCAACTATCGGAAGAAGATGTTGAATCGTCACTCGTTCGGCGACAAGGCATCTTAGAACCTCGTACAAACTTCGCAGCGACACCGGATGGGGGATCAGATTGGAAACAGTCACTGGGTGAGTCTTGCTCAGAAGATCCACTCCAACAGCAACCGCATCGTAGGTCAGCAGTTCTTCTGGTTGTCGCCTTGCGTGATAGCTCAGCGCAGTAATGATCACTGAGAGACCATCAACGACGGTGCATCCCTGCCTCTCGGCTTCAGTGCGATCTCCGCTGTCGATCCAGACGGCAGTCAGACCAAAAGCAGGTTCTGAGATTCGGTCGCCGTCAATCGTTGTGGGTGTATTTTCCGGCACGATGGCCAGCAGTTTTTGGGGTTCAATGGTCCCCCGACAGACTTCAGTGCCGTGGATCAGGATTCGAAATTGATCTTTTGCGATCTGAAGATTAGACGAGAACCGGAATGCGTGAATCTGAAAGCCCAGTTTTTCTTCCATGCATCTTCGCTCACAAGTCATTCGGGCGAAAAGTGATTTTCCACACGGACCTCCAGACCTTGTCAGTTCAATCAGGGAAATACCAATCTCAACGCAAACAGTTTCTGAATCCAGCGACGCATGTATGACATCGTCGACGGCTTTGATCTCATCCTGCGCAGCAACAACCTGAGGAGCAGGGGAGACTAACGAAGAGTCTTCCTGATCGTCGACAGTAACGTTGCTTCGGCGAGATTCGTCCACCAGTGTCACTGTGCTGATCACATTGCGCTGAATGATGATTTCTGGCCACTGGTTGCCGCGATCTTCCAGCAGGTCTTCAATCAGAAGCCGGTCGCCCCATCCGCCAGTTTCGTGTGAATCCTGCCTGACCACACCTGTCATCCGGATGCAGTCATCCGAAACAGATTCCAGCGTTCCAAGCAGACGAGCGTGATCCCATGTCACAACGGAAACCGCACACCCCTGAAGCCGTTGAAGAAAACCTGTAAAATCGCGGCTCATTTTTGGCCTCTCCGTTATAACTCGCAGTGAATGTATGGTTCGATAAACTGCCTGCTGAGATTTGTAACCTTCCCTGACCTGGAATCCTCTGCGATGACACAAACTTTCTTTCAACGTTCTGTATTTTCCCTGGTGCTTGCCGCAAGTGTGCTGAGCTGTTTCTCTGGCGTCGTGCGGGCAGACGACGTTCGGGGCATCGAATTGCCAGCGTCAGATGATGGGTTACCAGGTTCCGGTCCGATTCGTCGCTACGATTGGTTCAAGGGGCTATGGAACGAGCGTCGGTCGGCCTGGGCCAAACGAATTGAGCAGGATCAGAAGGCCGTTGTTTTTCTGGGCGATTCGATCACACAAGGCTGGGGCGACGATCTGCATGGTTCCTTTCCTGGGATGAAGGTTGCCAATCGAGGCATCAGTGGTGACACAACACGCGGCATGCTGATCCGTCTGCAGAATGATGTTCTTGCGTTGAATCCATCGTGTGTGGTCATGCTGATGGGAACCAATGACCTGGAAGAAATGGCAGAGCCTCAGGTTATTGCAGACAATGTGAAGCTGATTATTGACCAGCTCAAGAAACACAATTCCGAGATGCCCATTGTTCTGTGCCAGGTTTTCCCCAGCTCCGAATCGAAGAAGCGACCGTCCAGCAAGATCAAACAGATTAATCAGCTGACTGCTGCAGCGGTTAAAGGTGACCCGCAGATCACGGTGATTGATACCTGGACTCTGTTCGCCAATGAGGCTGGTGATGCGAAAGCCGAAGAAATGCCCGACTTGCTGCATCCAAATCAAGTCGGTTACAAAAAATGGGCCGGCGCACTTCGTCCGATTTTTGCGACGCTGGGTTTCATTGAAACCGAAGCCGATTCATTCGAGATTGAACCGGGTTTCGAAAGTCTGTTCAACGGCAACGATCTTACTGGATGGGGTCATGATGGAAAAACTGTGACACCGGACGGTCGCTATCTTGCGAAGAATGGTCGACTGATTGTGACCACTCCGGCGGAAGGCAGCAGAATTCAGCAACTTTATACGACTCGCGAATTTGCATCGGACTTTACGCTGAAGCTGGAATTTCGAGCGACTCCGAATGCCGACAGCGGCGTCTTCATTCGCAAGCCACAGTTGCAGTGCCGCGACTATCCTCTGGCTGGACCATACAAAGCACTAAAGAACTATAAGTCCGGCGACTGGAACGAAATGACTGTCGTTGTGAAAGGCGGAATTGCTCACTGCACCTGCAACGGGGAAGTGCTGGAAGAATCTCTGAAGGTCCCAGAAACTGGCCCGATCGGTCTTGAAGGCGACCGCGGCCAGATGGAATACCGTCGAATCCGGATTCAGGTTGGCTCGAAATAGCAACGATCCGAAACTTGCAACGTCGTGCAACCGGGCTGCATTCCGAGAGTCCATCTTTCAGCTGATCGGTCAGGCAAACAAAGAGGGCGTTTGAGCTGCCTTGTGCTCCGTCAACCGTCGTTTGAGGAGTTGCAAAAAGGCGGGCGAGACGCCC
>JBGSVD010000014.1:0-120311 GCA_041753135.1 Planctomycetaceae bacterium | reverse complement strand
CGACGCTTCACATTATCTCTGCTGAAGCAACATCCTGGCAAAGACAGCCTCGCCATGAAACGCAGAATCTGCGGCTGGAGCGACGACTTCCTGATGGAAGTCCTTGGTATCAAAGGGACTTAAGTGTGCGCTGGCCTTGATTAAACAGCCTGGTTCACCCATGGAATATTCTTGCGGCTCGGCTCAATCGAATGACACGTCGCAAGTGCCACTGCGACGCGTTGTTTGGAGATTTTTCTACTTCGGTGATTTGTGCCGAATGCGATTCGTCAGTCGTGAGTGAAAACCCTCGCTGGAAGTAAGAATTCTGGACGAGCAGATCGCCTGCTACCCCTCGTTTCGTCGATCCGGCTTTTGCATCCGTCTTTGGTAATTGAGCCATTTTTGCAGCGTTTCGTATTAAAAACACTCGTCGCGATTTCGCTTTCAGTGAATTCCTGAAGCATCAACACTTCCAATCTCGCGCGGCATCAAAACATTGCTGCGGGTAAAATTCCGACGCGTCCTGTTGAAGATCAGGCTCGTACACGGACCGTGAGTTTACTAACGACATACGGTCAAGACGATGCCCTGAAAGAGCCTTAGAACGCTTAACAAAACCTGGACTGGTTCCCAGACAACACCCATGCACAGAGAACAGCATTCGATCGAGGGTGCCTGTCCCGGTTTTGTTCTACTTTAACGGTCACGACGGAGATGTCTTTCGTTTAACCGTTAGCCGGAGGCGTACGTTGGTCGCCGCATTCATGGACGGCTCCGGCTGATGGATAAACAACTCAATCGTGACCGCGATTAGCATAGAGCCACTTTGTTCCAAATGGAATTTGACGTGCTGTAATTCGATCAGGGAAGATCGCTTCTGTCTCAGCACCGGAAGGAAGCCGGAGAAGTCATATGGATAAAGCAACACTTGTCGGTCTGATTCTTGGCATTGTCCTCGTCGTTGGCTCGATCATGATTGGCGGCGAAGTGACGCCCTTCATCGACGTGCCATCGATCATGATTACCGTGGGAGGATCCATTGCGGCGACATTGATCAACTTTCCCATGGCAAAGGTTGTCACGCTGATTGGCGTGATGAAAAAATGCTTCCTGGTCACGCTGCCTTCTCCGCAGGAGGTTATCGATCAATTCAAAAATCTGGCAACAATCGGTCGTCGTGATGGACTGCTTGCGCTGGAGAGTCAGCTTGAATCGATCAAGGATATTTTTCTTAAACGCGGGCTCGAGCAAGTTGTTGGAGGCGTGACCAAAGAAGAGTTGGAATCCAGTTTGGAAACCGAAATGATGTACATTGAGCAGCGACATCAGACGGGCAAAAAAATCGTTGACGGTATTGCGGCTGCTGCTCCGGCGTTCGGGATGATCGGAACATTGATTGGTCTGGTACAGATGCTTCGATCGCTCGACGATCCAAGTAAGATCGGTGGCGGTATGGCGGTTGCTCTTTTAACAACATTGTATGGAGCCGTGATTGCCAACATGTTTTGTATTCCGCTGGCTGGAAAACTGGAGAGTCGCAGTCAGGATGAAATGATGATTCGCCAGCTTATGCTTGCGGGGCTCAGTTCACTCATTGAAGGGAACGCGCCTCGTGCACTGGAGCAGCGCCTTCTTGCGTTTCTGTCGCCGAAGCTCCGAGAAACATATGCGGCCCAGGCGGCACAGTCCAAGGCGGCATAGCGATTTGTCGTCAATGGAATGATGGATCATGAGTCGCAGTCCCACCGCAATAACGTGAGCTCCGGCGTCTTGCGGCATTGCCGAAACTTGCCCAATTGGTCCGGCCTGGTTTCAGTGGAACAACACTGAAGGAACAACGTTTGAAGGACAACAGTTGCCTGCATACCAGACCAGGTATTGAACATTTCAGCTTGCAGGGTTCAGCACGAAGAGACGCACTTTGTTTTGAGGTGTTGCGATGGGTAAAGGAAAATGCCGGTGTCCTCCAGCGCCAGTGGAAATTCCGAAATGGTTCGTCACATACAGTGACGTTATCACATTGTTGATGACGTTCTTTATTCTGCTGTTGACCTTTGCGTCGAGCGAACCGGAAGATTTTGAAAAGATGCAGGCGGCGACATTTGGGGTTGCCGGAGCCAGTGGCATAGCCGGGCCGCAAGCCGACGGCCTGGACAAGAGTTCGCTGAATGTTCGTTATCGTCCAAGCGCGGCAAGACGGACAACGCGAGGTTCAGAAGTCGCTCCTCCGGAAGTTACACCAATCGGGGCTTCTGCAGCCAAAGGGCTTGATGCTCTTGAGAATTCTCATGAACTGGCTGCTGCCGAGCGTGTCAGCACCGAATCTCTGATCGAAGACATGAAAGATTCTGAAGGGCGACTTTCCGCCCGAGCCACCCAGCAGCTTCGCCTGATTTCGATGCAAATGAAAGGTCTTCCGTTGAATGCGGAGTTACAAGTTTCTGAACCGGACGATATCGACTTCGCCGTCGGAATGGCTCGTTACATGCAGGATGACCTGAAGGTGGAATCTGGTCGGCTTTCCGTAAGCGTCGGGCATCCGTCAGCCTCTGGCAATTCTTTAAAAATTACTTTGACGCGAACAAAAGACGATCAGAATTGAAGCACGTCCCTCTGCAGTGTTTCTCATAGGCTCACTTTCCGCCACCTTTTTGTAAGTGCAAAAAATGGCTCGTTGCAAATGTCCTTCCTATGGTCCGAATCAGGCCTATCTGCTTTCGTTCGGCGACTGCATGACGGCACTGCTGGCGTTCTTTATCGTGCTGAACTCGATGGCCGAAGAACAGACAGGCGCGAACCTTTACAGCGGCACAGGTTCGTTCAATGCGGCATTGAACTCGAACGGTCTGCCGGGTGTGTTTTCAGAAGATCGATCGAAAAACGCCATACAGCACAACGATGTCGCACCGATGTACATGGTTGGTGATCCTGATGAGGAAATTGGTCACGGAGTTGGGCCAGACGAAACGGATGACAATGGCCGAATCATTGATCGCGAAGAAGAACAGTTCAGCCGATTTCTTGAGGAAGTAAAACGAGTCTCCACTCTTGAACGAGAGCCTGGAATTGAAGCGGAAATCTCACTCGATGTCATGGGTGTTCTTCCGCAAGAGAGCCCTCATATGTCACCGGAGCTGGAGGCAACGCTGGCTCAGGTTCGTCCGATCTTCAGAAAACCGGATCGAGTGATTGAGATCACGGTGTGGGCCACAACCCCATCGCAATCAGCATGGACACGGGCTGTGAAGCAGGCTCAGGCCATTCGCAGGGAAGCGATCCAGTACCTGAAACTGAACCCATCTCAGGAGTACCGCGTTACGGCATCCGGTCGCACGTGGATCTCATCGAAACTGAAACGCCCGTCCGTCACCGTCTGTATGCGCCGCCTCGAGCCTTCCGGCCGCTGATCGTACTGACGTTCCTGCCACTCCGCGACCATCGGCTAATTTCTTGCATCCCTTCAGGATGAATCGCATCCATCTCCAGATAAAATTCAACGCGCACGGCATTTCGCGGTGAACCCAATTTCGTGGGTGCTTCCAGTGCCTGCACGCTTTCGATTACACATCGGGCGATGTAACATGATTCCCATAGACGACGAATTCTGATTTGTCGCGTTATGATTTCTGTTGGAGGGGATCTGGACCAATGCCAAACGTAAGAACTCCGCGCCGCACCTTTTTGGCTCAGTCGGCGCTTGCTGCCACGGCCACTTTTGCTGCCCCCGCATTTGTCAGAGCTTCGACTCTGGAAATGGAACTTCATGTTGCTGCCATTGGCGTAAACGGGATGGGGTGGTCCGACCTGTCGAATGTTGGAAAGCATTCTAAAGTCAAGTTTGTGGGCTTCTGCGATATCGATGCAGGACGGTTTGATAAGGTCGATGCAGAGTATCCCGGAGTTCCGCACTTCGCGGACTACAGAAAGCTGCTGACAGAACTTGGTGACAAAATCGATGCCGTGATTGTGTCAACCCCTGACCATATGCATGCACCGATTGCCATGATGGCGATGAAGATGGGGAAGCATGTCTACTGCCAGAAGCCGTTGACTCACACCGTCTGGGAATCTCGCCAAATGCGACTCATGGCAGAGAAGATGGGCGTCACTACTCAAATGGGCAATCAGATTCATTCGGCCGCAGAGTACCAACTTGGAATTCGACTGATCCATGATGGAGTCATCGGCAAGGTTAAGGAAGTGCATTCGTGGGTCGGTGTTCAGGGGCGTCAATACAATAATCGAACAGATCGTCCAGCGCCGTCTGAAGTGCCTGCCGGAGTTGACTGGGATCTGTGGCTGGGGGCCGCGCCTGAACGACCGTTTGCTGCCGACGTTTATCACCCTTTCAAATGGCGAGACTGGCAGGATTTTGGTTCCGGCGCGCTGGGGGATTTTGGTTGCCACATTCTTGATCCGGTCTTTGGCGCTCTTGGTATTTCATCGCCAATTTCTATCCTGGCCCAGAATGATGGAACGACATCCGAAGTCTGGCCGGGTCCTGAGACATTGACGTACGAATTTCCTGGAAATGATCGCATCCAGGGACCAACATTGAAACTTGTCTGGCGTGATGGAGGTCTGAAGCCACCACGAGAATTGGCACAGCTGCCGGATGGTGTCGAACTTCCCGGAGCTGGCTCTCTTTTCATCGGAGAAGGCGGCGTCATGATTCTGCCACACGTTGGCAAGCCTGCTTTGTATCCTCAGTCGAAGTTTGCAGACTTCAAGATGCCTGAAGTAAAGGGAAGCAATCACTGGCATGATTGGGTGGATGCGGCGATTGCTGGCACGAAGACGACGGATGGCTTCGACTATGCTGGACCGCTTTCCGAAACTGTTCAGCTTGGCAATGTGGCGGCGCGTTTGCCGGGCCAGAAGCTGGAATGGGATACCGCATCCATGACGGTGACAAATCACGAAGCGGCCAACAAGCTTCTGACAAAGTCCTATCGCAAAGGATTTGAAGTGGAAGCTGTCGTTTAAATTCAATACCGTTCAAATAGTAGCGGCACGGCGCGAGCCGTCCGGTGAGTGCCTGCAAAATGCTGGCTCACCGGACGGCTTGCGCCGATTCCGCTACTTCACAGGCCGTTCGTTGAACGGTATTGCGTTTAAATTCGGACTGTCAGCGTTCAATATACTAATCGGGGTCACGATTGATTTGTTTAACCGTCAGCCAGAGGCGTACGCGGATGCCGCCACCATCGTACGCCTCCGGCTAACGGTTAAACGAAAACATCTCCGGCCGTACCGTTTAAAGTCTAAAGTTGTCATCGTTTTTGTTCTTTTCTGATGAAGTACCATCAGATTTTCCACAGGATTATGTGTTCATGGCTCTTAAGCTTGGTGTCAATGGTGCGGGCGGGCGAATGGGGCAACGCGTTGTTGCGTTGGCAATGAAGGATCCGGAGTTCACTCTGGCGGCTGCGCTCGAATGGTCTGGGAGTCCTGTCATTGGGCGCGACGCGGGTGAAGTGGCCGGAGCTGGTCACGCTGGTGTGCCTATTACGTCGGAGCTTGGTTCTGCTGTTGACGTGATCATCGATTTTTCAACGCCCGCAGGATTGGATTCGGTTCTGGCAATTTGTGAAGGCCGACGTATCCCGCTGGTTGTTGCAACGACCGGGATTACCCATGAGCAAAAAAATGCCGTCGCCAGTGCTGCTCAGACAACGCCTGTTGTGATGGCGCCCAGTATGAGCATGGCGGTTAATGTTGTGATGAAACTTGTGTCCGAGGCCGCGCGAGTTCTTCGTAACAATGCTGACGGCGTTGACGTGGAGATTATTGAACGGCACCATCGGTTCAAGGAAGACGCTCCCAGTGGAACCGCGCTGCAATTTGGAAAAATTGTGGCCGAGCAGATGGGTCAGGAAAATCATGTTCACGGTCGCGAAGGTCGCGTTGGCCAGCGTCCATTGAATGAGATTGGATATCACGCGGTACGAACTGGTGATAATGTCGGCGAGCATACGATTGTCTTTGGAATGATGGGTGAAACAATCGACCTGACAGTTCGTGGCCATACGCGAGACAGCTACGCTTATGGTGCATTGGCTGCAGCAAAGTACGTCATTCAAAAAGGTGCCGGGCTGTATTCAATGGCCGATGTACTGGGGCTGTGATTTCGTGCTGCAGGCTTGACGCTGTCGATTGGGCGTTTCGCAGGTTGTGTCGATCTCAGTTGGAATGCATATTCATATCCGATTTCGTGTTGCGGCTGAGTTTTTCCTGTCGGCCGGTAAACTTACGATGCGTGACGCATCTATGTTTGCCGCGACAACGGAATTCGCAGACACTCTATTCTATTGAAGTTCATTTCACTTTCTCCGCGTCAAAGAATTTCCCGCGATGGCCCGTGTTACAATGTCTGTACTGGAAGGTCTTGAACGAGGCCATGTCTTTCGCAATCTGCAGACCCCGGTGACAATCGGGCGTGAGGAAGTCAACGACATCCAGTTAAACGACGAACGCATCAGCCGCCTGCATGCAAAACTGCAGGAGGATCAGGGCCGAATTATTTTTACGGACCTGAACAGCACTAACGGCAGTCGAGTCAACGGGCATCCGGTTCAACTAAGAATTCTTCGCCCTGGCGATCACCTGCAACTGGGAAGATGTACGCTGTTGTTTGGTAGTGAAGAAGAAATTGCTGCACGAGCAAAGGAGTTGGGGGTCACTGTTGCTGCGTTGCTTCCTCTGGAAGGACCGCCGACTCGATCTGTTCCAGCCAGTGGAATGCCTGACGCGGAATTCAGTCTTGCGGACAATCTGAACAGCGATCATTTGATGGCGCCGCTGTTCTTTGGTGAACGGCCACCGTTGCCGTCAAATCTGACAACTCCGCAGCGCGCACGGCTTGCGGATGTTCTGGCCTGCATTCATGAGCAGTTGCAGAATGTGATCCAGGATTCATCGTCACGAGACGCAGCCGATGGTGTTATTGATGTGGCGTGGGAACGATTCCAGAATCTGCTGCTGCTGCATCGAGACCTGGCAACGTGGCTGCAGGCTGTTGCAAACCCAGACTCAGATGTGCCGTAGGTTCCGCTTCTGCTTATTTCGGGAGGGCGAAGCTCCTGCTGAGCCGCGTGCTTTCGGCAGTTCAGTGGCTCGGCAGGAGCCTCGCCCTCCCAACTTCTCAATCTTCCGCGATTACGAAGTCTACGATGGACTGATAATCCATTTCTTGCCGCTGGCCTCACAGTGAACGTTTCCGTCTCGTGAGCAACGGTGTGATTGCAATCGGCTCAAGCCATCGCCGATAGCGTCAAATGTGCCTGCCGACTCGAGTTCTGATTTCTTCAACCAGTGCATCTGAAAGTGGCCCGGCGCTGGCCGCGCGAAGATTCTCCGTCAGATGTTCAGAATTGCAGGTTCCAACAATGACAGTGTGACAAAATGACTGCGACAGCGTATATCGCAGAATCAATTCTGCTCGCGAAATTCCGTCTGTTCGTAGTTCGTCCAAGCCAGCCTTCTCCCAGACATCATTCAGTGCTGGCCTTTGAATTTCAGCGTCCGGTCCACCTTGCGCGATACCACCTCGGATGATGATTCCTGCTCCCTGAGCTTCCGCACGACAGAGCAATTCGTGATGTTGAGGTGCAAGGCACGAATAGGGAATCTGGTAGGTATCAAAGATCTGCAGGTCAATCATTGCCGACAGTTGAGGCACGCTGCTGGAGACGCCGAGAAAACGAATCAGCCCCTGGTCGCGAAACCCGGTCAGAAGATCGATCAGCCCGTTCTTCTGAAGAGTTTCCGCGTCTCCGCCGTGAAACTGCAGAATGTCGATCGTGTCTGTTTGCAGCCGCCGCAGACTCGTCTCCAGGTTGCGTTGAATGACTTCTTTCTCCCAGACATGATCCAGTTGCAAATGATCCTCGCACTGGGTGTAGACGCATCCACATTTTGTCGCAGGCACAAACTCTGAGCGACGAGCACTGATGTAACGCCCAATGCGTTCCTCGCTTGCGCCATAGTCCGGCGAGGTGTCGATGAAATTGATTCCGACATCCAGCACGTGATTCAAGAATCGATCGGCTGACGCCTCATCGACAACTCGCGTGCCCCACGTTTTCGGACCTCGAAGTCCCATGCTGCCGTATCCAAGATGACTCACCTGAAGCCCGGTTCTACCCAGTGTTTTGTAAAGCATGGTGTTTCATTTTCAGTTGGAATTGAGAACCAAGTCTCAGTGCTTCGGTTCTATGTCGGGATCGGAAAGCCAAAAATGCGGCTCAGAGCGAGCGGCAGATTCCATTGCATTTCGTCGCGACTGATACGGTGAACGAACCGCGAGTATGCATCGATCAGGACCACTTGTGTTATAGTCATGGGAACCGCTCGGAGTCGCTGACGCATGGCGACTGTTTCGAGTCTTGCTCAAAATGGTGCAGAATGCTGTAGGTTTGCGATGTCAGGAATGACTCCCGTTGTTCGGGTGAGAGAATTATGATCATCTGATCATGAGCCATGTTGTTCACTGTGCTGATTTCAATGTGTCATCAGGTTGTAAGAAACGAGAGGTTTTCCGATGAAGCGATTGTTTGGAATGATTGGTCTGGTGACATCGCTCATGATTTCAAAGTCTGCTGTCGAGGCCGATGAAGTCCAATGGCTTGGTGAGGTCACGACGCCTCCTGCGATGACTCAGGCTGAGTCCCTCGGACACATCGAACCGTTGTTGCAGGATGAATCGGGGCAGGCAATTGATAGTCTTGTACAATGGAAGTCTCGAAGGGAAGTGATTCGATCCCGTTGGATGGAATTCCTCGGCCCGATGCCGGATCCTCGCCCCGAGGTCAAACTGGAAATTGTCAAGACAGAGGTGATGCCCACGATTGTTCGGCAATTGATACGATACGAAGGAGAGCCCGGAATTTTTGTCGAAGGCTACTTGCTGATGCCAAATTCTGTCGCTGGCGATACACAAAAACGGCCGGCGATTCTGGCAATGCACCCCACAACCAACGCGACCATTGATGACATTGCCGGAATTAGCGGTCAGGACACGAAGCAGTTTGGCCTGCTGTTGGCTCAGCGAGGTTTCATCGTGTTCTGTCCTCGTT
Source organism: Planctomycetaceae bacterium (assembly GCA_041753135.1). GTDB lineage: Bacteria > Planctomycetota > Planctomycetia > Planctomycetales > Planctomycetaceae > SXXK01. The sequence continues at coordinate 111,252 of JBGSVD010000014.1, read as the reverse complement.
GTTTTCTGTGGCAGGATGCTGACAGCCTGAATGATGCCGTTGCCATGCATCGAGCAAAACATCCGAACACAACCGGAATGGCGAAGATGCTGTACGACGCAATGCGCGGCGTCGATGTGCTGGCGTCGCTTCCGCAAACGGATGTGAATCGAATCGGAGCGATTGGACATTCGCTCGGCGCGAAGGAAGCTCTCTACCTGGCCGCGTTTGATGAACGAATCAAGGTTGCCGTTGCCAGCGAAGGCGGTCTTGGATTTCGCTCAACCAACTGGAACGCTTCGTGGTATCTCGGAGAAGCGATAAATGATTCCGCGCTTCCTCTGAACCATCACCAGTTGCTTGGTCTGATCGCCCCGCGACCATTTCTGGTTCTGGGCGGGGAATCTGGCCCCGGCGCAGCGGATGGCGATCGCAGCTGGCCTTTGATCGAAGCCGCTTTGCCTGCATGGCGACTTTATGGAGAACCCTGTCGACTTGGATTGCTCAATCATCACCAGGGGCACAGTGTCTCACCTGAGTCATTTGAGCGAATGGCCGAGTGGTTGACGACCTATTTGAAATGATGCTGTAAAGGAACGTCGCCGACGATCAGAATGCATGAAACATCCGTTGATCATCTCATAGGTCTCATGCGTCACTTTCTGGTCAGCGCAGGGCAAGAAAAAAGCACCGTCTGCCAATCTCAGGCGGACGGTGCTTCATGGAACCATCAAGCGTAGGGCGCATGCCTCAGGCACGCTCATATCAAGTTATTCCGGCAGTCGAGCGACCGACACGAACGGGAAAGTTCCCGTGCAGGCTCGCATAAACTCAACCAGATCCAGTTTCTCCTGTGGAGTCAGTTTGAGCGGCACGATCTTGTCGCTCAACCACTGGTTCTTGTCGCCACCCTTGTTGTAGTGTTCGACAACTTCTTCCAGAGTGAGCAAACTTCCATCGTGCATGTACGGAGCTGACAAAGCAACGTTGCGAATCGTTGGAGTCTTAAACGCGCCTTTGTCTTTCTCGACCTTGGTTTCAGAAAATCGGCCAAGATCCGGCTCAGCGGCCGCCATACCGATTCCGAGATTATGATACTGCTCATCGGCCAGGTTCGCTCCAACATGGCATGCACTGCAGCCGACTCGTTTGCTGAAGAACAGATCGAATCCTCGAACCGCACTATCAGACATCGGATTAACCTGAACCATCAACTGCAGTTGCTCATACTGTTCGTAGGTTTCCGGTGAATCGGTTTTCAGGTCAGCCAGGTCTTCAGGATCCAGAGCGGTGAACCGCTTATACGCTTCGTGATAGTCATAGGGAGATGGCCCGGTGACGAGAGTTCGCTCAAACGAGGCAATTGCCATTCCGACCGTGTCGATTGTTAAAACGGCATCGGGGAACACTTTCTTAAACTGCATCGCGTATCCAGGAATACCTTTCAACGTTTTTACGCAGGCTTCATGAGTGTTGCCCATCTCAATCGGATTTTGGATTGGTCCAACGGCCTGAGCTTCCAGCGAACCCGCACGGCCGTCCCAGAACTGAGCGTCGCTGAGAATTCGGTTGTAACTGGATGGAGAGTTGCGGCCGCCCTTTTGTCCGGCGATTCCAACACCGAACGGAGTGTGACGCGCGAAGCCTTCCTGTGGATGATGACAGGACGCACAACTGATTGAATTATCTGCCGACAATCGAGTGTCGAAATAAAGCTGGCGACCAAGCTCAATCTTTGCACGAGTCAACGGATTCTTGTCGAGCCCTTTGATTTGCGATTCGCCCAGATTCATTCCAAGCGGCAAAGAGACTTTCAGGACTTCGTGATTGGCTGGATTCGCAAGCCAGTCCACAATCTCTTCATTTTTGAGCGGACCGATTCCCGGAATCCCGGAAGTCAGCGATTCGTCGTCGCCGAGAACAACAGCTTCTTCGGCCGAGGCTGATGATGACGCCACAACCGCGCAAAGACTTGAGGCCAGGAACAGCCACCGAGCAAGTTTTACCATGAACAATTCTCCATTGAGTTAAACAGGAATCAGTGCGGTCCCCAACCTTGCCATTTTCTATCGAAGGGTTCCGCTCGCGGTATTGTAGACGCTCTTCTTGAGCGTGCCAGGCACTTTCAGGTGGTTCTCAAGGCACTTTCAGGTGGTTCGTTGTCGGTCACTAACAACCCTACAGTGGGCTCATGCGCGGAGACAGCCGCTCGACTTGGGACTGTACTGTGCAGAATGTCGAAGCGGCAGGGCGCGAGCCGTCCGGGGAATTCGTGTCACGGATTCACCGGACGGCTTGCGCCCTGCCGCTACTATGGCGAGACACGATTCGACGGCGGCGTTTCGAGAGACTCGTCGCACACGTTCGCCGCGGAAAGCGTCAACCAAATCAGCCGCACGACCGGTGACTGGACTGTGCCGCATGTCAAAGCGGAACGGCGCGAGCCGTCCGGGGAATTCGTGTCACAGACTCACCGGAGGGCTTGCGCCCTGCCGCTACTATGTCATCAGGTTTTGCGAGAAGTCGGAGCCCAATCGCTTTGTCGTCGTCGCACTGCTGATGCGAAGGCCGAGCAAACTCGACGAATGCAGATCTGACCCTCTTTCGACTTGCCATCGGAGTTCTGTTCGCAATGCACGACGTTCCATGACATGTAAATGATCGGAAGGATGTAAGCGAACAAACCAACGAAACCCATCGGTACCGCCAACAGCAGGAAGTCTGCGTTTCCTGCCCATCGAAGACGTCCCATAATGAATCCAAGGCCTGCGAGACCAGGAATCAGGAACCATCCAATACTGGCGTAGATATTTCGTCCGTGCCGTTCGTTCGTATGCCGCTCACACATAGGACATGGTACATGAACCTTGTGCGACGTCAGCATGTGGATGATGACGCCAGGAATGCCACCCAGCGTATAGCCTCCGAGGCTCGCGGCTTCCGCCCATTTCGGCTGATACTGAATACTGAATGTCTGGCGGTTTGTCGTGGGCTGGCCACAGACCATGCAGATATCCGGCAGGATCCCCTGATCCAATTGCTCGCGAGTAATGACGACGGAATCTGTTCTTATAACAGAGCGTGATTGCCCTTGTCCTGGAAAGAGAGTTCTTCGCAACCCCACCAGACTCACGACAACAATCGCAACCGCACTGACAATTGAGATTGCATAGACAGGAAGAATCATTGACGGAATGATGTTCGTCGCCAACATCAACGAAACGGTGACCAGGCTGGACAGTAGCAGCAAGCCACCAAATGCCCAGCCCGTGGAGCGGCTTGACGACGGAATCACATGCAGAATCGCTCCGCAGAAACAAAACAGGACGATGCTCAGGACGAGCAAGGGCGAGTGACCGGAATTAGCGACACGTTCGGGTGCACCAACGATATCGGCTCGATCGAGTGGCCCGGAAAATCGAGCAATCATGCCAAAGAGCGGGAGGAGATTGCCAGCACCGATCACAGCAAGAATCGTGACCAGCAGCACGGGAGCGAACGGCTTTCGTGACACCACCGCCGGTTTGCGACCAGTCATCATCCGCCAAGCACCGGCAACGCCGCGATCGATGATGGTGGAGAAACCAGGCATCGGCGCGTTCGATAAGTTGGAGTCAGCAGAAACGCCCAACGCAATCTGATCAAGCCCGACTCGCAGATCGCGAACAGACTGAAAGCGAACATCCGGTTCTGTTGCCATCGCCTTCAGAATGACGTCATCGAAGCGAACATCGACAGCCGCTTTCTTCGACGGCGGTGCAAAGTGGCCCATCGGAATTGTGCCGGTCAGCATTTCGTAAAACACAACAGCCAGAGAATAAATGTCGGCTCGATGATCCACATCGCGCGAACCGGCCAATTGTTCCGGGGCCATGTATCGCGGCGTGCCCATGACCTGATGAGTTCCGGTGAGCGTCCAGTCGATGCCAGATCGATCGGCCAGCTTCGCCAGTCCAAAGTCAGCAATCTTGACTCGACCTTTCGAATCCAGCATGATATTTTCCGGCTTGATGTCGCGATGCACAACGCCTTCGTCATGAGCAAACTGCAACGCATCACAAACCTGCTGAACGATGCCCAGTGTCAACTCAGGAGACATCTGGCCTGCCTGCATCAACTGTCGAAGATTCGCGCCGTCGACATATTCCATGATGAAGAAGAACAGTGTCCCGCCCAGAACAGCGGACTTGCCATCAGTCTCCGCGAGATTGATTTCGCCGAAGTCATGCACCGACACGATGCTCGGATGATTCAGCCTCGCAAGAGTCCTCGCTTCGCGCATAAAACGTTCGGCGAACGCAGGATCATTGGCTGTCTCCGGGCGAATGATCTTCACCGCGACCATGCGGTCCAGCTTCGTCTGGCGAGCCTTGAAGACAGTCCCCATGCCGCCCTGCCCCAACAGCTCGACGATTTCCATCTGCGGAAAATACGGAGCAATGAACTCCGCCGTCAGCGGCATCTGGCGGCCTCCCTGAGGCGTCGTGACAGCAAACGCTGCACTGGCAAATCCAGGTCGCTCAAGCCCGCGTTTCAACAGGCATTCCGGACACTGCCCGGCCGGCGCGGAAGCGGGAATCGATTTGCGACATTCAGGACAAACAGAGGCGGACATGGCGTCAATTTCCGGTAGTTTTGGACGATTTTCAGTACGACTACCAGAAGATTCCGGATTCAGAAGCCAGCGTTACAGAGTTTTTCAGAATTTTCATTCAATGCCAAATGTCTGCTTCTCTCGTTCCGGAGCTCCAGTCGCTGCATTCCGGTCGGCGGAGCGACCGGTCTACAGTACACCCGTCGCTCCGCCGACGGGAACTCACCCCTGCCCGGCGATGGCTTTGCGCAGCGCGATCAGTTCATCGTCCACTTCCAGTTCGCTGGCTACGGTTCCGGCCACTTCCAGTCGCAGTAGTTCTCGAAATCGCTCGCGAAGTCGATGCACGGCAACTCGCAACGCGCCTTCGGACATTTTCAATTCGCGAGCCACCTCCGAGTAAACCGTTTCGCCAGATCCGCCATTCAGAAAGATTCGACAGCGATCAAACAGTTCGCCTTTGCCTTTCGAAACATAATCTTCGTTCAATCGGCCGATCACTCGATGCAGTAATGTCATCGCCCACTGTTGCTCAAAAACTCGCTCGGCCGTCTGTTCATCGGACAGCGCCTCCGAACACTGAGACTCCGCCACCTCAAAGTCGAACGACAAAATCGTGTGCGCGCCGCCGCGTTTGATCGCACGGTCCTTTTCGAATTCTTTCGCAAGGAAGCGTTCGAACAACGTCAGCAGGAATGTTCGGAACCGACCGCGATTGGGATCCGCAGTTTCCAGAAAGGATTTTTCAATCAGACGAGAAAAGAACTCCTGAGTCCGATCGGCCGCATCATCGCGCGAGTATCCTTTTCGCCGAGCGAACGAATACAGCGGCAACCAATACGCCGAACACAACTCCGCCAACGCCTGATCCGCTTCGGGCCCTGCGCGATTTCCCGCCTCAAGCACCAGGCTCCACTGAGTCGTCGCGAACGGTCTGTACTGGGATTTGTCCATGGCGTTGGAATAACGGCACTCTTTACTGATGTCAATCGATGCTGCACGGCCTGTTGCGCCACGGCGAGTGTGACCGACCAGAACGAAAACCTCACGCTGCTGCGGACAGACGGCCATGGATTACCAGTCCATCGCAGAGCAGTCGTCTCAAATGCTTATGAACGATTGGGGCAATCGTTCTACAATGGAAAATCTTTTCCTGCCACTCGTCTGACGACCCTGGCGACGAACCGAACAAGGCTTCTGATTTGTTCTTTGCTGACACAAATGCCTGTGATCGAATACACAATCACCGACGCTGGAACAAAAAAAGGTCGTGACCAGTTTGACCTGATCACGACCTTAGGAGCTTCAGAGTTGTCCTGAACTGCGAACGGTGGATGCGGTGCGAGACAGGCGAGGATCGAGTCACGTCTAGCGTGCACTCTTTTATGATCCCGGTCTACGCGATTGGTTTGAGATCTCCGTCGGGGTTACAGAGGACAAGTCTGAATCATTGGGTTTCCTTGCGGAGACTCAATGTCCCTGCGAAGTGTAATCGGCAGATGGATTGTGTTCCTACAGCCAGATCGCATTCTCAACCTAAATTATTGAATGGCACAATCTTCGCTGTGACCGGCTCCGAATCTTGTTCAGAAAATTTCCCCGCGAACAGCAATCTCCCATTGACTTGCAACACGGACTATTTCCCGGCGGCCTTTTCCAGTTGCAGCGTCATGCGAGCGATTCGATTCGACAAAGTTTCACTGCTGAGTCGTTCACGCAATCTGGCCACAATCAGAGGGAAAGCCAGCGGAGTCAATCGATCAGGACTTTTGCGGACGAGTTCACAATTTTGCAACGTCTGCAATGTTGTCAGAAGCCGAGAATGTTCAAGTTGCCGCTCCAGCACTTCGACTCGCGATTGCTGCAGCAGGAGGTTCCCAGGATCGTAATTGGAAAACACATCAAACAACAAACCGCTGCTGGCCTGAAGTTGTTTGGCTGATTTTTGTTGGCCCGGATAGCCTTGAAAAACCAGGCCAGAAATGCGCGCGATCTCGCGAAACTGGCGCTTGCCCATTTCTGCAGCGTTGAGACAGGCCTCCAGATCCTGAGCAAGATTTGTGGTATCAAAGAGTCCAGAACTTAACGCGGCTTCCAGTGGCGGCTGGTTGGCGGATAGTAGTTCGAATCCATAGTCGTTGACTGACATCGTGAACGTGATCGGTTGTCGTTGCGACATTCGCCAGGCAAACAGTGCGGACAATCCTTCGTGAACCAGGCGGCCGGCAAACGGATACATCATCAGATGAAATCCTTCACGCGTTTTGATTTCTTCAATCAGGAGCTGTGACGGCAACGGAATCGCTGACCATTGCGACTGGAGTTCCAGCAGGGGCTTGACGGCCTGCATTTCAGGCCCCTCAAATATTCCATGATGGGCTTGCTCCATGCGGCGGCGAACAGCGGCCGCCAACTCCGTCGATAATGGCATTTTACCGCCCATCCATCGCGGTATTCGTCCTCGTTCCTTGCTTGCGGCTTTTCGAACCCAGACTTTCATGTCCTGAACAAAGACAAGTTCAACGGTTCGGCCTGCGAACGTAAAGCAGTCGCCAGGGTTCATCCTTGTCAGAAACGATTCTTCGATAGTTCCCAAACGAGGACCGTTCAGATACTGAACAACGAGCGATGCATCGCTGGTGATTGTCCCGATTGACATTCGATGATTTCGAGCGATCCGCTGGTTGCCAATGACATAGCGACCATCCTTTTCAATGAGCTTGTGATAATCCGGATAAGCTTTCAGTGCGTCGCCGCCGCGTGCAACGAAGTCCAGAGTCCAATCCCATTCCTGCTGAGTAAGATCTCGATAGCTGGCCGATTGTCGCACTTCATCAAGAAGTTCCGCGGGTATGAATCCCGTTCCGAGCGCAATCGTGACAAGGTGCTGGCAGAGCACATCGAGTGGATTGCGGTGTGGCTGTCGACCTTCCAGTTGACCGGCAGCAATCGCATCACGCGCGGCAGCGACTTCAATCAATTCGAACGCATGAGTCGGAACGCAGGTGACTCGACTGACAGCACCGGGGCGATGCCCGCTTCGACCGGCTCGCTGAAGCAGTCGAGCGACACCTTTCGGTGAACCAACCTGAAGCACTCGATCCACCGGGCTAAAATCCACGCCGAGGTCGAGACTGCTGGTACAAACGACGCACTTGAGTGAACCGGCTCGCAGACCATCTTCAACCCAGGTTCTTGTGTCTTGTTCAAGTGATCCATGATGAAGCGCGATCAAACCGGCCCAGTCGGGTTTCGCTTTCAGCAATGCATGGTACCACGCTTCTGTCTGGGATCGAGTGTTGGTGAAGACCAGTGTCGAAGAGGCGGCATCAACTGTTTTGACGACATCTTTCAACTGACGCATTCCCATGTGGCCGGCCCAGGGGAATCGTTCAATGGACTCAGGGATCAGAGAATCAATGACGATCTTCTTCCGTTGACGACCACTGATCAGTTTCCTGCGGCTGCCAGAGCTGCCAGAGCTGCCAGAGCTGTCAGAGCTGTCAGAACTCTCGATCACTCCTTCGCGAACATGCGGCGTGGCGTTGTTGTGTTCGCCGAGCGAGACGCGGCCGGGGCCCGAGACGCAACCGGGGCCAGTCAGGACATCCATGGCCTCGTCCAGATTTCCGAGTGTTGCAGAGAGTCCCCAGGTGCGAAGCTCTGGTTTCCAGCGGCGAAGTCGAGCCAACGCCAGTTCGACCTGGACGCCACGTTTCGTCGAGAGCAACTCGTGCCATTCGTCACAGATGACGGCGCGCAATTCACGAAACTGATGTTGAGCGTCGGGCCTCGTCAACATGAGTGACAAGCTCTCCGGCGTTGTCACAAGAGCGGTCGGTAATCGCTGACGTTGTTTACTGCGCACGGCGGCAGAGGTATCGCCTGTGCGACTCTCGATGATCCAGCGAATGCTCAGGTCGGCCGTCGGTTCTTGTAAGGACAACAGTGTGTCGATCGCCAGTGCTCGCAGGGGAGTGATCCATAGAACTCGCAATGGCGATTCAGAGATCGCTGCCGGGTTAGATTCTGCTTCAGCCAGTGCCTCAATCACAGGGCCAAGCCAGGCCGCCAGTGTTTTTCCAGTTCCCGTTGTTGCGTGGATCAAACCGCTTTCGCCACGGAGGTAGGCCGTCCACACTTGTTTCTGAAACGGAAACACTTTCCAGTCTCGACCTGAAAACCAGGCTTCGACCTGCTTGATCGCACGATTCAATGCCGCCTGAGAAGGAGACTTTTGGATTGGAGGACTCGTCATTCCCTGGGTTATCGCGTCTCTGGCATTGCCGGTCAGACTCTCGTCCGCCACTCGCCTAAAAAATTACCTCGCACGGCAGCCGGTTCCGGTTGGATGGTAATGAAACGGGGGGCCGTAAAGGAAGGATAGGCAAATTTTCCGGAACAAATCGATTCGGCACGACGTCAAATCGCGGGTCTGCCCGGCCCGTACAGGAAGCCGGAAGGCGTTTGGTTCGAGTCTTCCAGCCGTATTTTGAATTTCTGACCTACAGTTCAGTGTTTCCTGGACGCAACATCCGCTTAGTGGCATCGGATAAAATGTAAATTCGGCGCAATCCGCGTATTCTACCACTCTTCAATTGTGTGAACGGAATTCATGATAAGGACGAAGACGCGCTGACTTCAGACTGGCCTCCCGCAGGGGCAACGTCGGTCGCGGATGGACCTCGTTGAGTGAAACGACTGAGTTTTAGCAGCTTGTCCTGATCAGAAAATTTTGAAGTTCCGCCCCGAGCACTGGCCTCGGAACTGGATCGTAAAACCAAAGAAAAATAACTGCAGACCGGATTCCGGATGCAGCAAGTACTGACCGGAAACCGGTTGGCCTAATGAGCGAGACCCCACTTATGCGACAAACTTTCCGCTGGCTTCTGGTTTTGGCTGCTTTGGTTTTTTCGGGAGCGTTGGATGCCCCTCGCCTGTGGGCTCAGGAGACAACTCCGCCAGTAGATCCGGCGACCGCGACCAATGAGTCGAAGCCGACTCTGTCAGAAAAGTGGGATCGATTGATCTATGTTCCGTTCAAAGAACTGCAGAAGGTCTTTGACAACCAGGAAGCATCCGTCGTTCTGCCGTATGCAGAATATCTTGATCTGATGAAGCGAGCGATCAACGCGGTTCCGGTGACAACCGGGAATCAGGACGCGGTAATAACATCGTCTTCCTGGACCGCCACTGTGGAGAAAGACCTGGCTCGAATCACTGTTGAACTGAAACTCAACGTGATGAAAACCGAAGGCTGGGCGACTCTGCCGATTTCGTTTGGCGCTGCCGCGATTGGCAAAGTCGAACCGAATGATGGCACAGTGCTGTTGAAGGGAATCGGACAGGGGACCTATGAACTGCTCGTCAAAGGCGCGGGGCAGAAGATTGTAAAACTTGAGCTGCTGGCAACGGTATTAACGTCACCGGAAGATCGGTCGTTCGCGATTCAGTGTCCTCCGACAGGTATCAGTGAGTTAGTCGTCACAATTCCGGAGCCCGACCAGACAGTCCGGATCACGCCTCTTCAAGTGTTGTTGCCGACGGAAGGGATAACGGCGGAAGGCAAGACTGTCGCCAAAGCCAGCCTCGGTGCAACGAACCAATTTGAAGTTCACTGGAATCCACGAGCTGGCTCAAAGCCTGTCATGGATCTGTTGAATAGTGTTGTGAATGAAACCAGCGTCCGCATTGAACAAGGATTGCTGCAGTCACGCACAATTTTGAGCTACGAAATTCTACGCGGCGAGCTGCGTGATGTGACGATCCTGGTTCCGGCCGATGCGAGAATCATTGATGTTGTCTCTGCTGCAGGACGTATACGATCGTGGAAGGCGGAACCAGCGGGTGACACTCATCAGGTTGTAAAAGCCGAACTGTTGGTTCCAGCCACTGAAAAGTTTCAGATTGAAATTCAGACCGAGCGTGCCATTGAAGGCGATACGCTCCAGTTGATCGGCAAGTCGGCAGACGGAAAATTGCAGGGCGTTCACGCCGATGCGGTTGTTCGTGAAGCCGGACGAATGGCGATCACGACCGACGCGGCACTGACTACGGTGATCAAGACTCAAACTGGCGTGAAACAGATTGATGCGGGCGTCGCGGCAGCAAACGGTACACCGGGAGGCGCCGCAAATACGTGGGAATTCAGTGGCTCAAGTGGTGTGCTGATCGTCCAGATCAAACCAGTCGAGCCGCGACTGCTGGTCACGCATAATGCTCAGTATGTCTTTCGCGATAACGAACTGCGACTGAAGTCTGTCTTGAAATACGAAGTCGAACGAGCGGGTGTCTTTCAACTAACGCTGAACGTGCCGGAGTCGTTGACGATCGACAGTGTTTCGGCTGATGGCATGAGCGAATTCAATGTCGATAAAGGCAGTGGAAAAGTCACCCTGTCGTTAACTCAAAAACGCATGGGGGCGATCGAAGTCACAGTGCAGGCTCATCAGGGTTTTGATGCGTCGGCCGAGAATACAGAGATGGAGTTGCCAACACTGACGCCTGAGGGTGTCGAGCGTGAAACGGGTGTTGTGACAGCGTACGCACCCGAATTTCTGGACGTGATCACGGTCGACGAAAAACTTGTCGGACTGTTTCCGACGCGTGATCTCGCGGTTGAACAACTTCCAAAGTTGCGACACATCGCATCGTGGAATTTCACTCGGCGTCCGATTGCGTTGTTTGTTCGAACGTCGCCGCGAGCCGCTCAGATCGCGGCTTCCGTGGGGACGACAGTGTTTGTTGAACCAGAGATCGTGAAGCAGAATTCGGTCATCACATTCGATATTCAAAACGCGGGCATTGATACTCTGCGAGTCGCAGTCCCGGAAGCAGTTGCCAACGAAGTGCGGTTTCGAGTCCTTTCACCGGGACACACGATTCAACAGCGTGATAAAGCGGCTCAGGCCGAAAACGGCTGGGTAACCTGGACGCTGGTTTTGCAGGAAGAGACAACCGGATCTGTAAAACTGGGAGTCGATTGGGATGTCAAGCTGGCGACGCAACCTGCCGTGCCAGCAGCTCCAGTTGCTGCCGCCGCATCGCCTGACGCCGCATCGCCCGCAGCCGTACTGGCCGCGGATTCGACCAAGGCAACTGAGTCCGAACAAACATTGCTGGTCGAACCGCCGCGAGTGCTCGCCCCGTTCGCGGATGATAAGGCCGATCGTCGGCGAGTGACGTTGACGCAAGTCCGAGGCGAGATTCGTTTGTTGCGTCATGAATCCCTGTCAATTACAGCCGACTCTCAGGGAGAAACAACCGAAGCCATCGACATTCGTGAACTCGAACTGATGGCGCAGGATGGTTACCTGGCTTATCGCTATTTCGCTCAGCCGGCTTCTGCAACGATCAGAATCCGCAAGCATGAAATCCACGAAGTTGCGGCAACTGTTGTTTCGCGAGTTGCCGTTGAGGTCGTCACAGAACGTCAGTCGCTGGCATCATGGAGAGCACGATTCCGCATCACGACGAGTGAACGTCAGCGGCTGCGAATTGATCTTCCAGCGGGCTGTGATCTGCAGGCTCCACTTCTGAATGATCAGCGTACGACGATCGAAAAGGCAACGGATGTCGATGCCGCCGACCAATGGGAAGCGTACTACGTCAACATCAGCCGTGATTCAACGTCCGATCAGGAATTCCTGCTGACATTGCAGTATCGCTGCGCCATCGTGGAAGAAGACGCTCGACCCTATACCGGACAAGGCGGTTTGCAAAGACTCCGTTTGCCGGTCGTTGGCGAAAGCGGAGGATCCACGGTTGTCCAGCAATCGAAGGTGGCAATATGGTCGCCTGCGGAAATCGCATTCCTCGGAGATCCCGATCTGTGGACTCAGGAGGGCGCAGTGCCGCCGTCGTTGATGAATCCGCTTCGTTCTGGTTCTTCAATCGGTGCAGCCAACGCACTGAATGACTGGATCGATCCACAGCATATGGCGTCCGGCGATTTCCCGACCCAGGGCAGCGTCGCTGTTTTTCGGGCGGTCGGGCGTCAGCAGGAAATCACGGTCACGTGGTGGAGTCGTCCGTTTTTGTTCTGGATGATCAGCGGCACTCTGGTTCTGCTGGGTTTGATTCTGCGTCGAACATCCTGGGAAAACCGAATCACTTTGGTGCTTCTGGCGATTTTTGCGGTCGCACTGTTTTCGCTTAACGGAGACAACGCGACTCCTCAGTACCTGGCGATGGCATGGCCCGGAATTCTCGTCGTTACTGGAATTTGGCTGACCGGTTTGCTGGTCGGCCAGCGAACAGCGAATGAAGCAACTGACGGCAAGCATAACGCGAGTCCGCCGCAGCCTCCCAAGAGTCCGCCGCCCGCATCGCAGTCACAACGAAAACCAAAACCAGAAACTGCTCCCACCATTGCCATGAGCGCTGATGGAGCCGCTCTTCCGCCTGGAACAGTCGCTCCTGCACCTGAAGTCAAAAAGATGATGGATGATCTGATGGGAGGTGCGAAATGAGTTGGCATTTCAAAAAACGTTTTCTGTCGGAAAGTACATCGCGGCTTGCGATGAACCTGGCTGACTGTAGTGATGACATTGATCAAATTGCTCCAGCACGATTGGCCGAGCGACCAGACAACCTGCGTTCATGGACATTGAGCGATCGCTCTGGCGCTAAGGCGAAACTGCGATGGCGGTTCCAGCTTTCGGTGCTGGCATTCTTCGCGTGTCTGCCGGTCGCTTTGGCTCAGGATCAACCGCAGCCCAACGAACAATTCATTCCGGCCGATCAGCTGGAAGCCGTCTTTGATCGCGATCGGCGTGGAGTGCTGATGAAGCGAGAGGAATTCAAGGCCTTACTTGAGAAGGCGCGCGCGAATGCGCAAATCGAAGCAATCCCGATTCCCATCATCACGGAACAAGCCAGCCTCACCGTCACTCCGGGCGATCAACAAGCTGCGGTCAAGATGGAACTCAGGATTCGCCAATACGCCGAAGGCTGGCAAACATTAAGAATCCGAGCTGGAAATCTGCAGGTCGAAAAAGTCGAAGTCGATGGCCAGCCGGCATTGATCAGTCGCGATCCTGCCGATCCCACGGCTTTGCTTTTTGCGCACGATAAGATCGGTGAATTCACGGCGGTTGTTTCGATGTCGACGCAACTGGCAACACTTGGCAGCGACCGTTCAGCTGCGTTTCAATTGCCGGTCGTGCCAGCCGTACAGTTGACCGTAAATTGTCCGGCGGGCCGGCATCTGCTGGTGAATGATCTGAAACTCGAACGTCCGGCCGCAGAAAATGCGGCGACGGATTACGTGATCCCGGTAGGCGATGCAGCGGACGTCCGGCTGCGATGGGTTGTCCAACAGAAAGAAACGGAAGCACAGACGCTTGTGTTTGTTCGCACCGATGGGCAACTGCAGATTCAGAAGGAAACTTTGCGATGGGAAAGTGATTCTCGCATCAGCGTCTTCGGTGGATCGATCAACCGCGTCGTCGCGCGAGTTCCCAGTCGACTGGAAATCACGAGTGTAGAATCCACCGGCCTGGAAGCATGGACATTAGATGACGATCCGGACAACGCCGGGTTTACGCGAGTGACGATGACCTATCGGCAGCCGTTTACCAACGATCGACTTGTGAAAGTTCTGGCGGTTGCGGCTTCGTCCAACGGTGTTGTCGAAACTGGCATGCAGAAAATTCCGACACTGCAGTTTGCTGAAGTCACAGCTCACACGGGGCGTCTGGTTGTCACACATGAAGGCGGTCTGCGTCTGGTTTCCGAAACCGGCGGTGGTGTTCGTCGCATATCGGCCGCCGAACTGGGCCTGTCGACTGACGCGTCAGTTTTTGACTTCTGGATGCAGTCGTTTGAGCTTCAAGTCGCCGCAAAACCTCGTGATCGCGAGCTCTTTGTGGAATCCAGCGCGATGCTGGCGATTGATGATACTACTGCAACATTCAATACCGCGTTGACAATCGAAACGCTGAACGCGCCGCTGTTTGAAGTGCTCGTCAATTTGCCCGCCGATTGGCAGTTGACGAATGTTGAGACTTCTCCGATTGGCAATTTGCAGTCCCCATCGGTCAGCGGACTGACATGGACCTCGACGAACGAGCCCAATCAAATTCTCGTCCGACCTGCGCAGCCGGTTGGGCCTGGAGAATTAATGACTCTGGTACTGAAACTGACCCGTACCATTTCCGATCCTGATAATGAACAGAAACTTGCACTTCCGATCGTCACTGCGTTGGACACAACAACCGTTGGCGGATCATACACCGTGCAGTTTGCAGACGACCTCACCGTGGCACCATTGTCTCTGACAGGGCTGACACCCGTAGCAGGTAATGGAACGGAACAGGTCTTCCAGAACCTCGGCACGACCGTGTCCGGAGAGTTGTCGATTGTGCGCAAACCATCAAGACTGGCCGCCCGTTCGGTGCTGAAGACGTGGGCCGATAGTCGCCAACAGTCACTGGACGCGGAGATCATTACTGATGTGTTGGATGGCACGATTCGCACGTTGATCATTCGTTTGTCAGAATCGCTCGGTGCCGATGTGCGATTTGAAGTCCGCAGCGTTGGTCCCGTACCAGGAATTCAGCAGTCTCGCGCGATTAGGCCAGTGACGATCATTGAACAATCGGCTGGTGAGCCGGCTGACGGATTGCGACCGTTTACGTTAAAGCTTGATCATCGCTTCGCAGGTTCGTTATCGCTGCACGCGTTTGTGCAACAGGCTCGGCCCGATGAGGCAACACCGATCGCCGCTCCGAATGTGCAGGTGGTGGATGCGGTACGTCAGCAAGGTGTGCTGGTGTTTGAAGCTTCGCCCGAGCAGCGACTGGCTGTAGGCCCGGAAGTGCGTTCAATCCCAGGATTGTTTGTGGCCGATGCTGGTCTTGTGGATGCCCCTGACGTTTCAACCGGACGTCGAATCGCCCTGACTTACCGCTTTGTGCAGCCAGGCTACGCGTTCAAGGTCACGGAAACTCGCTTCGCGACAGATGCTGTTCCGGCGGCTGTCTGCGAACAGATGGACAACGTGTGTACTCTGAATGATACCGGCAGTATCCAGCGCTGGTGTCAGGCGAAGATTCGTTCCAGCGGTGTGCAGACGCTGCGATTTAGTTTGCCGGGGGGTGAAAATCAGTCGTTCCTCTGGTCCACGATGTTGAACGGCGAACCCGTCGAAGTGCGTCGTGACAGCGGTGATTATCTGGTCGCTGTGCCGCCAAATTCTGAAAGCCAGTTACACATTCTGACGGTCTTGTTCGAATCCGATGCGGGGAAAGCTGGCGTTTTTGGTCAGACCGAGCAGGGGCCGGTCCAGTTTTCGATCGATGCCGGCGACTTGCAGGCAATCCCGATCGATGTCTTGAAGCAGTCGTGGCGAGTTCACTATCCGCAGTCGTCTTTGCTGGTAGACAGCGACGGGCAGTTTCGTCCGACATCGGGTGTTGATCAATCAGGCTGGCTGGCTTCGCTGGGGCGTATCGCGTGGCCGGAAACTTCTCAGCTTTCCGCCCGATTGATTCCTCTGGTGATGTTCTTTCTTATGTTGTTCGTGTTCACCGTAATGGTCAGTCGTCGCCGTTGGAAAACGCTTGCTGCGGTCTTCGTGATCGGATTCATTGGTTTCATGATGACACTTTCAACATCCATGGTTGGGCGGCCTGCGTCATCAAAATTCGCTGCTGTCTCTGAGAGGGCGATGTTCTCGGAAAATTTGCCAGCTCCTTCCGCAGCTTCGTCGAGCGATTTCGTGCCGATGGATGCGATGGATGCAGAAATAGGCGACATGGCGGCCGGAGATGCCAGTGGTGTTGAATTCGGTGGAGTCGGCGGAGGCATGGGCATGGGCGGTCTTGGCGCAGGGACGCCAGCTCCAGACATGGCAATTGTCCAGAATGAAGTCTTCGACCTTGGTGCAATCTCCAGCGGACAACAAAATGGGAACAACATTATCACGGACCCGTTCGACGCCTCTTCCCCTTCACCGCCTCCAATCGTCGCGTCTCAGTCACCGCAATCGCCTGACGCGATGGCCGATGTTAGAACGTGGGAACTGCAGCAACAACAGGGTCTGCGAGAGCAGGCGATCCGGAAGGGCAGTGCTCGTCTGTCGGTCAATGTTAATCTTGATGTGCCAGACGACTATCGCAGTCGTGAGTTTGTCTCGTTGGCGGATGCCGTTCATCAGCCTTCGGTGCTGAGCCTTGTTGTTCAGCGGCAAAGTCAGATTGCGGCCATTCGATTGCTTGCCGCCATGGCTGTGATCCTGCTTGCGTGGTGTATGCGCAAGTCGGCAATGTTATGGAAGATCACAGCAGCCATCACATTGCTGCTGCTGGCGGTTGGATTGATGCCTTTGTTGTCGAATGCGTGGCAAAGTGTGATCGATGGCGTCGCGATCGGCGCTCTCATCAGTGTTGTCATGGCATTTGCGTGCGGCTGTCTCCAGTGTTGTGCTTGTGGCTGGGCGTGGTTCAAGCCAAGTACGAACTTCGTGAACAAACCAGGTTCCAGCGGAGCCGCAACGATCGCGTTGATCATCGCTTTCAGTTCATGCGTTGGCGATGTTGGTGCTCAGGAAACTGCGAAAGAGACCGTTCCTCAGCCGGATGTTGTCGTGCCCTATTCGCCCGACCAACCAGCTTTGCGAGCTGATCAGGTCTTTATTCGGCATGATGATTTTCTAAAGCTTTATCAGCAGGCCAATCCGGATGCATTCAAAGGCCCGGTCGTGAATCCTCTGGGTTCCCAGGTTGTCGCCAGCTATCTGAAGTCCGGCGCGCTGACACCTGTTGACGGATCAAAGCAGGCGCTGAGCTTCGAAGGCCGGTTTGTTGTCTGGAGTGATTCCGATCAAGCCATCAGCGTACCACTCCCGCTTGGAGCTGTTGCGATTCGATCCGTGCAGGTTGATGGCAATGAAGGTTCTGTTCGGCCACTCGTCGTTGGTGCCGATGGCAAAGAGTTGCCAAACTTCGCGGGCCAGCAGGTGATCTCACAGCAAAATCAGGCAGTCCAGATCAACGCGGCACTTCAGGCCGATGAAGGTCCGGCTTATGCGATCGAAATTGTCGGCAAGGGATTTCATGTCGTCGACCTGAAGTTTGATCTCACGGCGCAGGTTGAGGGTGAACTTGGGCGGGCGGATCTTCCGCTGCGATCACCCGCTGCGGGAACTCTGGAGTGGACTCTGCCGGCCGATGGGCTTGATGCCAGAATACAGGGGCGGACCAATATCTACAGACGCGAAGGTCGCACCATTGTGATGTCGATCGCGCAGCTTTCGACGATTCGATTGCAGTGGCTGCCGACGGTGACCAAAGTCGCTGGTGATGTTGTCTATCACTCGACAGTGAGTTCCACGATGTCGGTTCAGGATTCCGGAATCGTGTTGCGAACAACAGTCGCTGTAAATTGTCGACAGGGTGAAATTTCAGAGCTGGATGTAACAATTCCGGATGGCTATTCGGTGCAATCGGTCTCGGGTGACGATGTCGCAGGCTGGACCGCGCAGAGCACGGATTCCACTCGATCGGTCAAGCTGCAATTTCGAAGATCGGTCAATGATTCAACCAAAGTGACCATGCAGCTTTACATACGTGCTTCGACACCAGAAACGACGACATCGCTGCCGGTACCAATCTCGATGGTTCGAGGAGCCAGTCGAGATTCGGGGACCGTAATTCTGAAGACCGGACCGCAGTTTCAGGTGCGTTCGGATTCGCTGTCAGCCGTCACTCAGATCAATCCCAATGAAGCTCCGGTACCAGAAGGTGATGAACTACCGGGCCGTCCGATGCTCGCCTGGCGGTATACTCGTCACCCGGCTTCCGTCACCGTGAAAGTGACTCCGACCGCTGATGAACTCGCGACAGAATCCATGCATGCCGTTCGGCTCGAAGAGCAACGTCAGTTATGGAGCAGCCGGATGACGTTGCGAATCAGCGGTTCGCCTCGATCACGGATCGACATCGCCGTGCCCAGGGAATTCCTGGCTCTTGATGTGACCGCAACGGCGTTGAAGGACTGGTACTTTTCCGATGCGGTTGACGGTGATAATGCCAACGCCGATCTGAAGACACTCAGCATCCAGCTCATGGATGCTCGCAGTGGGCAACTGCAGATCGCCATTCAGGGGCAGATGAATCGTGATGTCGATCGGAATCTCCTGAACCTGAAAGCACCGGCTGTAATGAATGCGACGAAGGCGACTTCAGAGCTTGCTGTCTGGCTGGATGCAGCGTCTGAAAGTGCGGGGATCGAAAGTGGAGTTGGAAATGGTGGCGACTGGACTTCAAAATCCACAGCCAGCGTGAATGCCTGCTTCCGTGAGATTTCGCCGTCTTTGCCATCACTGGCGTTTCAGAGCAGTTCAGCGCGACCAGGACTATTGGCGATGAAGTTGCGACAGGCGGTTTCGACGCTGATCGCGGAATCCGTCACGGTGACCAATGTGACCGAAACCGCTATGGAAATCACATTGGCATTGAACTGGCAGATCAACCGGGCGGCAGCAGATCACTTCGCCATCGAACTGCCGACCAGCGTTGCGTCGATCATGACGTTTGATGTTCCCGGTCAGCGGCGAGTGACCAGGCAAGATCTTGGCGACGGACGAACTCGAGTCGTCATGCAGCTTCAGCAAGCGCTGACGGATCGTCTGTTTGTTCTGGGAACGGCCAGCCTGCCTCTACCTGCCGATAAGGTCATTCGCGGCGAAGTTCCGAACATCGTAGTTCCTCAGGGCGCACCGTCTACGCTTTCTGGTCAGCAACATTTCTGGGTCCTTGTGAATCAATCCAATGGTTTGCTTCAGCCGACAGCGGAACAGCCGGAAGATAAAGTCAATCCGGAGCAAATCACGACTCAAATCCCACCGCAGTTGCTTCAGCAGGCTGTTGCGGTCGCAAAACTGCGAGCAGAAACCGCCGTATGGAATCTTGTCTATCCTGAGCAATTCCAGGTGGCTCCAGCGGTTGTCAGTCTTGCCACTCACACGACAGTGATTTCTGATGACGGAAGTTGGAGAAGCCGTCACCAGTTGCAGGTGACGAATGAGTCTCGACAGTTTCTGCCGGTCGTTTTGCCGAAGGACAGTCGTCTGATGTACTGCCTTGTGCAGGGGCGTCCGAGTCGCGTTGTCATCCGCGGCGAAGGCGATGTTGCACGGCATTTGATTCCAATTCCGCAGTCGGGAGCGTTGGCCTCCGGCTTTGAAGTGGAATTTGCACTGGCCGGACGATTTGGCGATTCCGCCGCATCGATTCGAAAGGAATGGAAGAGCGAGCGACTTGAGATTCCTGTGCCAGCGTTCCCGGAATTTCGCGATGATCCGGAATTTGGAATTCAGGTCTCTCGCAATCGCTGGAGTGTGTTCGTTCCCGAATCATGGCGAGCGACTTTGGTCGAAGATCCGGGTGTGACTAACGTTGTGCGGGCCGCTTCGGCAGAGCTGCGGGACGCTTCGCTGATGTCAGAAGTCGAACAGGCATCGATCCTGCTGAACAACGTCAAATCCGCGAAGTCGAATTTTGCTCGCCGAAAGGCCATTGAAGAAGTGCAGAACAAGACTGATCTGCTTCGTCGCTATTCAGGAAATGACTCCGGTGTCGAACAGCAGCGTGGCGAAGTCCTGAGCAAGCTGAGCGACCTTTTGAGCAACGATCTGGGGAACGCATCAGGCAGTGACAGAAACAGGGGCGGCTATCTGGGCAGCGGTCCGGTCGGAAACTCGTTGTACGGCGACCTGGTGGAGTCTCAAGCGAGCGGTGGAGCCATGGGCAACACCTACTTGTTTGAACAGGAACAGGGACAGAACGGTCTTAATTTCTTCAACAATGATGCGTTCATCAAAGGCAACCGTGGATCGGGTCTTCAGGTTGATGATGGTCTGCAAGGAGTCCCGCAATCGAACAAGCAAAGCGGTCAGCCATCGACCGGCAACACCAGCACCGATGACGGCTTCCGTAAATTTGGAATCACACAACAGGATTTTCCGGAGCTGGATAATCTCTCTGTTGAAGAATTCAGCAAGAAGGAATCGGCGATCGATAAATCGATGGATGAAAAATCAGGGTCCTCGAAATCTGGTGAGAGCAAGTCTGAACGCTACACACCTCGCTTTCGTGCAGTTCCTGCGGAACCTCGTTCGGGTGGTCGTGACCTGGGTGAGTCCAAACTAAAAGACGGCGTTGAGTTTGAAGGAGTTCAAAGCCGGTCACAACTTATGAAACGACGCTCTGCGCAGCCGGAGGTTGGTAAGCCGCAGCCGGAGGATGAGATGATTTCTGAAATGCTGCAGAGGCAAGAGACTCCGATGGACATGCCAGATGCGGTCAATGGAAATTCAATTCAGGATTTCCGAGGTTTGATCGAGCAAAAAGCCGACGCCGACCGCATGCAGCTCGGCCTGGTGATTCGTCAGTCAGACTCGGCTCCATCACGGTCGGCCACTCCTACCGGATTGTTGTCGCTGAAATTTGAGATTCCAACCGATGGCCAGCAAATCGATTTTCTACGAGTCGGTGGCAATCCAACACTGGCTCTGGACGTTCGATCTTCTGTCTCTGTCAGCAAAGGCCTGGGGTTACTTTGGCTCGCGATCTGTGTCGCGGGAATGTTACTTTTAACTGGCCCGGGCCGCAGAGGTCAGGCGGCAGTCTTCTGCTTGCGATTCTGCATCATCCTGACAGTTGCCGGACTTGCAGCCTGGTTATGCTCCATCGGTGATGTCAGAAGTCTTGGGCTCCTGATCTGCATCGCCGGCGCGATCGGAACGGCTTTGGCATCGGCTACGCTTGCTTTGGCAAAGACTGCCTGACGAGCTGGAAAATCGTGCAATTGCGTTCTTGAAAGATCAATCGCAAGGCGAAGTTTCAGTCTTCTGAATCAGACGAAAGCGATGTTTCAATGTGACAGGTTCGAGCTGGGTTACGCATCACAGATACGGAGCGACCTGAGATCGCGCAAGCCCTGCGAACCTGATGACCGCGAACCTGATGACCGTGAGCGGAGATAAAAAACGGAATGCAACATTCTGCACGTGCTAAAACTGGCTTACGAGATCGTCGTCGATTTCGCCTCAGATCAGATTCACAGGCAGTTCGATTAAGGCTCCTGCGCTGGACTTGTTATCGCTACTCAGAAAGTAACGCCGCCGCCAAGAATGGAGCCATAACTGTCGCTGTCGAAATCGCCAACGAGCCCCAGGCGAAGGAAGAAGTTTGGATTCAGCCAGGCGATCAATTCACCCATAAACAGACTGTCGCGTTCGAAGGAAAGTCGAAGCGCGACATTGTCGGACAGGTCGATTTCGCCACCAATGATGAGCAGCAAAAGGTCGTCTGATTCTTTCAGTTGAAGACTTGCAAAGCCGCTTTGCATATCGATTTGCGACTGTTCTCGCTCGTAACCAATCTGTACAAACGGTCGCAGAAAAGAGTTCACCTCAAGAAACAGTGTCGTCCCGATCGCCCAGTGGTCGACTTCGATGTCGACATCAACGCCTGGCATTTGAGCACCAAGCCCAAGATGCCGTGCGGAAATAAACACATCCTGATGAACGATATCCTGCTGCTCTGAAATCCAGGGCACAGAAAGATTCAAGCTCGTTCGAAACCCCTGGACGCGATCAGTATTGCCCACGTCAAAATTTGGCGCGGACATGATAATGTATTGCTCGTCGACATAGTTGCTTCCAAGCAACCCTGCACGCTGTTCACGAAGACTGACATTTTCGGGGGGCTCACTGAAGTATCGAGCATGTCCAGATTCTGACGATTGGACGAAAGATCCATCGTTACTGTAATCGACAACCTGGGATGGTCTTTGGAACGACGGACCCTGTTGCGGCTCGCCCTGATACACCGAGGACTGATACATTGAGGGCTGGTAGGGATGACTCTGAAACGGAGCATAACCCTGAGCCATAGCGAAGGATGCGGTGGCTGGTACAAGAGTCGCACAAAGCAGCAGGAAACGTATTCTTTGCAAACCCATGGTCATTACTCTGCGAGCAGCATGGTGAGTTTCGGGAGAGTCCAGCCGGAGGCTATCTCATCAAAGATTCGTTCAGAAGGGAGATTCAGCGTTCCCCGCTTCGCAATTTTCCCTGACGTTGCCTGGAACGATTTGCAAACGCTGTTCCTGCCGGTCGCCATTTCATACTTCCTGTTTCTGCCCACGCAAGATGCCTGCGACTCGCTATTTTTTCGCAGCACCAAACGACGCGACATCGCTTTCGGCCGTGCATTTGCGGTCAAGATGAGTGTACCCACCATCGACAAAAATGATTTGTCCCGTTGTATGGCTTGAACACGGTGAAGCCAGAAACACGGCCATGTTTGCCAGTTCCTCGATCGTCGTAAATCGACGCCCCAGAGGGATAAGGCGTTCCATCTCGGCCTTTGCCGCAGCAGGATCGGGCATCGCAGCAAGGCACTTTTCGTACAACGGCGTCCAGGTTTCGGCCGGCAGTACCGCGTTGACTCGAATCCCATGCGGTGCGAGATCCACTGCCCATTCGCGAGTCAGTCCATTGATGCCACCCTTGGAAGCCGCGTAGCCGGAAGTACCGCCCTGTCCGGTTTCACAAACTTTGGAACCTATATTCACAATTGTGCCACGCGACTTTTTCAGGGCCTCCAGTGCAAAATGCGCCATGGCGTAGCAATGAACCAGGTTCCGCCGCAGAGAATCGACAAAGGCATCGACTCCGGCCTCCAGGCCAACACCATCATTGACACCAGCATTGTTGACAAGAATGTCGATGCGTCCAAAGCGACTCATTGTTTGCTCAACGGCATGACGACAGGCATCAACATTCGCAAGGTCGCCCTGAATGAAGAAACAGTCTCGCCCTTGCTGAGCATACTCGTTCTCCAGAGCACGGCCCTCTGCATCGCTTCGATTGACGTTGGCGACTCGAGCACCTTCCGCAATCAGACGACGAACAATTCCCAGGCCAATTCCCTTAGAACCACCGGTGACAAGTGCAACTTTTCCTTCCAGTCCAAGATCCATGATTTGATGTCCGGCTAGCGATTTCAGTGTTGTGGGTTGTGGTAAAAAATGACTGATTGACTCAGCAAGGCGAGCCGCAGGAGTGGATTTCCCATTGTAGAACGATTGTCTCAATCGTTCTTGAACGGTTGAGACAACTGCTCCACAATGGGCGGGTACGCTATTTCCGGCCGCTCGCCTCAATGCCGTCAGCATGCCGCATCGTCTGCGCAAACACAACACAAGTCAATGATGCTGGACAAGCCAATGAAGCTTGCGGGTTCGTCAATTCGACGATCACAGGTTGCCAGTTGCTCGTTCGGGAATTCTATTTGCGTTCTTTCCGCACAGACCGTTTGATCTCATCAATGTCGATCTTCATGAAGTCTTGTGCGTAGTCGGCTTCGGCATCATGTGAACCGGTTGGTGGCTTCCCGTGGCCTGTCGCAGACGTTCGGCTTTTAGGTCCACTTGTAGGAGGCTTTGCAGGTTTTGTCTTATTGGGTTCTGTTGCAACAGTTTCCAGTTGGTTCCAAAACTCTTCACTGTCAACGCAGCTCGCTCGTCGCCGCCGAGCCGACTTGTGAAGACGATGATCACTGGAAATGATCAGTACCTGTTTGGGGCTGCTGTGCGATGCCAGCAAGAGTTCAATTTCAGAATCAGCATCTCGTCCGTCAGTAGAGAATCGAACTCGGAACGGCAACAGAAACTGCTGAGTAACTTCGCGAACCTCTGCTTCATGGGCATCAAAGACGACGATCGTATCGGACGCAGCCGCTTTACTAAGTCGAGTAGCCAGTTGGTTGAGCAGCCGGTTTCGGCATCGCTCAAGATCGCCTGGACCGTAACGTTTTCGACCAATGCCCGCTGCATGCATCAGGTTGTAACCATCGATGATCAGAAATTGTCGGGCCATGGCGAAAACTCACAGTTGCAGAGACAACCATTTCGTCCCCAGAACAAGAGCGATCACTACCAGCCAGACAAGCACGAATCCAATCGTGCCACTTTTCGTTGGACCCGGAAACTGAAAGCCAAGGAACGACACGGCCGACGCAAGTTCGCAATCTTCCGGCGGTGTGTACTGGTCAGCGTACTGATTTTCATCCGGCATCACTCGTGATCGAATGACTCGATAAAAACGTTCCAGTTGATCTTCGTGCTGAGGCTCCGTCAGGAACGATGCAACGACGCCGCAGAACAGGCCACCCAACAGGATGCAGACGATCTTCCATGCGTCTACCATCACCAGACCTGCTGAACCATTCAGAAACATCTGATCCGCCAACGCAGGAATCGTCTTCTGAATTTCTTCGGGATAATAGCCGCAGATGATGCCCAGAAGCGCGGCGGAGATCGTTGTTGCCCAGACAGCAACGGTGTTCCATCGAGTCCACACAAGTCCCATCCACATGCTGATCCCGATCACAGCGGGAGTCTTGATGACAAGCTTCAGGGCGTCCGTCACATCTGTGAACGTCGTTTGCAACAGC
This sequence comes from Planctomycetaceae bacterium, assembly GCA_041753135.1. Taxonomy (GTDB): domain Bacteria; phylum Planctomycetota; class Planctomycetia; order Planctomycetales; family Planctomycetaceae; genus SXXK01. The sequence goes on along the minus strand of JBGSVD010000014.1, from coordinate 86,211 downwards.
AACGCCACAAGAACCAGGAGTGGGCCACAAAGACGGCCAACAGCCAGATAGTGGCTTGCTTCATGTCCGGGAGCAATATGATGTCGATAGAGATGCTCCGCAAAAAGCCCGCTGCCCGCAATCATCTGAGTTCCACAGTGAGCGATGACGGATGCGAATACCAGGGCCACAATCATGCCCATCAAACCGGGTGTCATGCCCCCAAACACGTCTCGCACCACGCGGCCAAAAACACGATCTGCAAATGCGGAATCGGAGGCAATCACGGCGTTCTTTTGATCATCCGGCAATGATGTTACTTCGCCTTTTGCCACCATCGTCAGACGGGAAAACAGTTCCTTCTGACCGGCTGGGGCATCCGGTGTCTGCAGCGGACTCGACGGGCCAAGATACCAGACAAGGCAGGCAAGTCCGATAAAAGCCCAGGCAACAGACATGCATCGCTTCAGCAGATTTCCAAACGTAAAGCCAATTCGTGAGTCCATTTCCGTCCGAGCTGCACCACACATCGTAATGATATGCGGCTGCACGATGATTCCGGTCAAGGCCGCAATTGACAACATGCAAAGGTAGAATGGTGTGAATGGTTCCTGACCGACTTCAACATTGGCATTCGAATTGGCGACAAAATCCAACATCCCCGGCTTCAATGATTCCATCGTGTGCATCATGCCGAAGCCACCGATTCGACGAAACATGATTGGAAGCAGCACAATCGTCAGACCAATCCGAAGTGTGCCCTGGAGAGCATCAATCCAAATGGTGGATCCAAGCCCTCCGATCACCGTTGCAATCACAATCACAACGCTAAGACAACAGGCCGCCGCATGTTCGCTGCCCACCGGTTTCCAAGTCACCGCGGACGGACGGTCGATCGACGGCGGCTGAAACGCAACGGTTAGATCGATCACAGGAATTTCCAGCTTCATCCATGCCGCAACGTCACTGAAGAACGGATCTGTCAGTGCGTTAAGGAGCTTTGCTCCACCAAAAAGAACTCCGGCCATCAGAACAACGGAGATCACCATACCATAGATTGAGTAAAGCGCTGCAGTGCTTGACCCGAATCGCATCGCAAAAAAATCAGCGGTGGTGATGGCTCGCAGACGCCGAAGCAGCGGAGCAATGATCCAGTAGATCGGAGTGATCGGCAGCCAAAGGAATTGCCACCAAAGCCCCGCGAGACCAGCGCGCCATGTTCCGGCCATGACGGAAGCCTGAGAATCGCTGCTGGTGCCTGAACCAAAGGCAAACATGATCAGCAGGAAGCGGCGAATACGGCGGCCCGCTGTGAAGTACTCGTCTGGCGAGCGCATGCGGACTGCCGAAATTATCGCGATGACCAGCATCACGATCAATGAGATTAAAACAACAACACAGTCAGCCGTTTTCATTCCATGCAATTCAAGAATCTGCTCAGAACTGAGCAGATTCAAACAAGCGTCCATACACCCTGCATCATGCTAAACTAGCCGAAACAACAACTGCGACAATCGCCGTGTCCAGCACGCTGTGGAGACTTCGTTGCTATTCGACATGAAAGAAGGATGTTACTCCAACTGCGGCCCGCACGGGGATTGTACTCATCTGTCCACAAGGTCGAAAGCAACCTTTCCAAGGTGTGGCTTTCTTTTTTGAACATGTAGAATTCCAACACTGAACAACGTCAGTAATTCCCGAAATTAAAGATTTCTGATAACCTGGAGAACTACGCGGAATCTTTAAACTCAATGGTCCTGCCGTTCACCAGAAGCGGCTCCGCGCACCGGTGAGTCGGGCGATTTTGACGGTTTCTTCGACGGACTCATTGTCAGCACATTCATCGGCAGCAAAGCACCACGTGACACCATCGACCGCCAATTCGCAGGCTTTTTCTTATTCCGGTCTGGCCGTCACCGTTATGGGGCTGGGTGGTTTTGGCGGAGGAGTTGCAGCCGCCCGTTTTCTTGCCGAGCAAGGCGCGATCGTCACGGTCACGGACCTCCGAAGTCATGATGAGCTTGCAGATTCGCTTGCTCAGTTGAAGAATCTTCCGATTCATCACTATGTGCTCGGCAAACATTCAGACGACGCGTTTGCGAATTGCCAGTTGCTGGTTGTCAATCCGGCCGTTAAGCCGGGAAATGCCTGGGTGGACGCTGCCAGCCGTCGCGGCGTCCGCGTGACGACCGAGATCGAGCTGTTCCTGCAGCACAACCCTGCACCAGTCATTGCGGTGACCGGCAGCAACGGTAAATCAACAACAACCGCGTTGATTGCCCATCTGTTGAAAAATGCGCCGTCGCAAACGGATGATGATTCCGTAACGGCCCGCATTTGGCTTGGTGGAAATATCGGTGTTAGCCTTCTGGAGCGACTTTATGAGATCACGAAAAATGATCTTGTGGTTCTGGAACTCAGCAGCTTTCAGCTGGAATTACTTCGTGGAAAGAGCTTTCGTCCACGAGTCGCCGTGCTGACCAACTTTTCGCCCAATCATCTGGATTGGCACGGTTCCGAGCTCGCCTATCGCGTCGCAAAACAGGCGATTTTTGACCAGCAAACGTCCGAAGATGTTTCCATCGTCCCTGACGGCGATGAAGATTCGTTGGCATGGAAGACGCGCGGCCAACGGCTGACTTTTGGATTGAATGACACCGGAGAAGACGGTGCATTCCTTGATGGTGGAAGTCTAGTGCTCCGTTCGGCTCGAGGAGCATTCGAAGATACCGTTCGAGTTTCAGTGCCCAGCCAACTTCCCGGTCAACACAATCGATTGAACATTGCTGCCGCCGCCTGCGCTGCCTGGCAGGCTGGGGCCGATCCGGAACTATTTTCAACGGCACTGAAGACGTTTCAGCCCTTGCCGCATCGATTGCAACTCGTCGCGGAGAACGCCGGACGACAGTTCTGGAATGATTCGATCGCGACAACACCAGAATCCGCCATCATGGCGCTGCGAGTTTTCCCAGGGCGAGCGATTCTGCTTGCCGGCGGTTACGATAAGGGTCAGGATCTAAGTTCGTTCGCGGCTGTTATTCGAACTCACGCAAAAGCCGTTATTCTGATGGGGCAAACGGCTGGAGCTTTAAGAGGTCTGGTGAATTCAGGCGATCCTGATTCTTTGCCGGCAGTGCGAGAAGCCGTCGACTTTCCGGATGCGTTTGCTCAGGCTGTTGCACTCAGCAAACAAGGCGATATCGTCCTGCTCTCACCGGGCTGTGCCAGCTATGGGTGGTTTCGCGATTATCGGGAACGCGGCGAATTGTTCTGCCAATTTGCCAGGGAATGGAGACCTGTTGAATGACGTCATTGCCTCGCACAACTTTTATAGCCGTCTTGCTAAGTGTATTTGCTGCACTCACGGGATGCGATGATGGCCCCGAGCCCATCACCGCTGCCGAACATGCTCGAAGAGCGGCTTTAGAAGACACAACCACGCTGAAGCGAACTCCTGACCAGCTTCGACGCGAACTCAAGACAAACGAAATGGCAACGTTTCTTGTCTCAGGAAATGACATCGTTGAAGCGAATCTGTTGCGATCCGGCATACGTTCGGTCGAGGCATTAAAAGGATTGCCGCTGCGAGGACTTGACCTTGGCTTCACCCATGTGACAGATCTGTCGCCTCTGGAGGGCATGAAACTTCAAACGCTGATTCTGGAAGATGTTCCGGTCAGCGACATCAGCGTCACAAAAGGCATGCCGCTTAAACTCCTGAAGCTGCAGCGCACGAAGGTCACCGATTTTTCCGTTCTGAAAGGTATGCCTCTGGAGCAGCTAAACCTTCTGAACCTGCCATTTTCGGATCTCTCGTTACTCCACGAAATGCCGCTGGAGATCCTGTGGTTGCCGGGGACTCAGGTTACGGATCTGACAATGATTCCCAATCGTCGATTGGTGAGCCTGGATATCGAACGAACATCCGTGACTAGTCTTGAGCCTCTGGCTGGTGTCTCCACACTTCGCCGACTGAACATCGCGGAAACTCCTGTGACAGATCTGACGCCGCTAAAGAATCTGCGACTCGAAAGACTGGTGCTGTCGCCCGAACGAATCTTGACTGGGCTCGAAAGTTTGCGAGGAAGCAAGAGTTTGGTCCAGATTCAGACATCGATCGAAGAAGAAATGTCGGCCGAGGACTTTTGGAAGCGATATGACCTTGGCGTCTGGAAGCCAGTAGAGACTAAAACTCCGGCCCCCGAATCACCGACGCCTGCACCGTAGTGCAGGGCCAGTAGAAGTTTGACGTTTTGCCGTCTCTGGTAATCTGCATAATCGACTACGATGTATCCTCATGGTTATCATCCTCCGCTCGCCAGTAAAATTCTGGAGGGCTTTCGGCACGAACGCGTGAACCGGACAGTCATCAGAAATCCGGCGCACGCATTCACAACTTGATAAGGCGTTTTTCGCTTTATCGAATTGATTCCGTCAGGGGTAAACATGGCAGATTCGTCCACCGACGAAACGTCTCAATCCAGCAGCGTGCTGGAAGTCAAATACGAATTCACGCCGGTCCTGGCGGACATTCTGAGTCATCTCAAATCGTCGCTGATGGTGACAACCTACCAAGCCGGAAAACTGCTTGTGCTGGGAGTTCATAACGGTCAGGTCAAGATTTCATTTTCGAACTATGAGCAGCCGATGGGCCTGGCCATCGACGGCGATCGTCTCGCCATCGGCACTCGCAAGCAAATGAACTTCCTCAGCGGCAATCGCGATGTTGCGCCGTCTGTTGCACCGGGGGGAACATGGGATGTCTGTTATGTTCCTCGCACGTCCACATGGACCGGCAGCATTCATGGACATGATCTTGCCTGGGGATCGGAAGGACTCTGGGTTGTCAACACCCTGTTTTCCTGCCTCTGCACTTTGCACGAAGATTACAGTTTTATACCTCGCTGGAAACCTCGATTCATCAGCCAGCTGATTGATCAGGATCGCTGTCATCTCAACGGTCTGGCAATGGATCAGGGCCGACCTCGATTTGTCACCGCCATGGCAGAAACAGACACCGCCGCTGGCTGGCGTCCAACCAAAGCGACCAGCGGTGTTATCATGGACGTGGAGTCCGGTGAAACGGTCGCACGTGGATTTGCAATGCCGCATTCGCCGCGCTGGTACCAGGGCAAACTATGGGTTCTGGATTCCGGCCGCGGCGCGTTATGCACTGTGGATCCAGCCAGCGGCCGATATGAGACGATTGAGACATTTCCCGGATATACTCGCGGTTTGAGTTTTGCCGGCCAGTTTGCGTTCGTCGGTCTCTCTCGCATCCGCGAGACATCCGTGTTTGGCGGTGTTCCAATCGCTGAACGCCGCGACGAGTTGAAATGCGGCGTTGGTGTTGTGGACTTGATGACTGGTCGAACGGTAGCAGTCTTTCAGTTTCTCTCAGGTGTGACGGAAATCTTTGCGGTCGAAGTCGCCACCAGTGCAGCGTGTCCCTATGTCGCCGGGGCCAGTTCAGACGGCAGTGAACACGACGTCTGGATCGTTCCACAGCTCGGAACACAGCCTTCCGTGTCAGCTCGCTTTCCCTGGTTCAAGGCAGAGTCTGCAGTCAGGCCTGCTCCCGATCAAAGGTCGGTGTCAGCACAGCCAGCGAATTCGACGAATGCCGCCAATGCCGAGAGTGCCGAGAGTGCCGAGAATGCCGATGCCGTCAGCCTGGAAGACTGGCTTGCTGCGAATCCACACGACGCCTCTGGATGGATTACGCTGGGAAATTTTCGCCAGCAACAGGATCGCCAGCCCGAAGCATTGATTTGCTATGAACGAGCCGTCGCCGCTGATCCCGCAATGGTGCCGGCGCGACAGAATCTTGGTTACCTGCTGTTCAATCAGGGATATCCTGAACGAGCAAGAGATGTTTATCGCGAACTGCTCGACATTGACCGGTCGCCCATGAATCGACTGCTCGCTTCGTCAGTGCTTCCCGTCGTCTATCAATCCAAAGAAGAGCTCCAGACGTGGCGCAATGAACAGCAAGCAGCGCTGCAGTCGATGGTCGATGACGGAATCCATGTCGGTGCGTCGAAGCAACTCGTTCCGACCGCATTCTTCTGGCCATATCAGGGCTTGAACGACGTCGAAACCATGGCGCTGCGAGGTCAGATCATTCTTGGAGACACAACCCTTCCCCAAGGCACTCGGCCGCAGACCATTCCACAGAGCGGTCGCCTCAGGGTCGGCTTCCTATCGGCCTACTTCCGCAATCATACCATTGGAAGACTCAATCTGGGTCGCATTGAGAAACTGGACCGTTCGAAATTTCATGTCACGGTTTGCTCAGCCAATTCATCAACCGATGAATTCAGCAGTCGCTTTCAGGCGGCCGCCGATGACTTTGTGATGATTCCACGCGATGTGAGTCAGGCCATTGAGATCCTGCGTCGACTTGAACTGGATGTCTTGATCTTCTCCGACGTTGGAATGGACGCATTGTGTTCCACATTGGCCTATTCTCGAATGTCTCCGATTCAATGCGTGACGTGGGGACACCCGGAAACAACCGGCAGTTCCACGCTGGACTATTTTCTGTCGAGTGAACTCCTGGACGACGAAGAGTCACAATCACACTACACCGAAAAGCTGGTACGAATGCCTCTGACGGGAACGTACTACCATCGTCCGATTGCACCAACGCAACGTCACAACTTTCTGTCGACGCTGGGACTACCGGAAGGACGAAATCTTTATGCATGCCCTCAATCGCTGTTCAAGTTTCATCCGGACGACGATGTCGTCCTGAGAAAAATTCTGGAGCAGGATCCCAACGGCACGCTGGTCGTGATTGAAGGTCGCGTCTCCGAATGGACTGCTCGGCTGAAATCCCGCTGGCAAGTGAATTTGGGATCTGTGATGGATCGCATTGCATTCCTGCAAGCACTTTCAAACGAAGATTATCTGAGGCTGCTGCAAGAGTGCCATGTGATGCTCGACCCTCTGCATTTTGGCGGAGGAAACAGCAGCTACGAAGCACTTGCGATGGGCACACCCATCGTCACGTTGCCAAGCAGGTTTCTCCGTGGCCGTATCACGGCGGGGCTGTACCACAAGATGCAAATGCGGGACTGTATTGTGCAGTCCATCGAAGACTATGTGGCTCTGGCAGTCAAACTGGGAACTGATCGTGACTTCCGCCAACGCATGCATGATGCGATCAACAGCCACTCTGGTATTCTATTCGAAGACGAAAACGAAGTTCGTTGTCTGGAAGATGCACTGCAGCAATGCTCCGGCATATCCTGACTTACGATCACCCACATACAAGCTCGAATCGCCAGCGAGTGGGCTTCGAACATTCAATGGCCCACTCGTCGGCCGACTCACTGGCGCTTCGAGCTTGTATAAAATCAAGATCACCGGCGTGTGACTGTATGAGCAGCTTCGCTCGTTGCCGGATGCATGGCCTGCAGCAAATGCAGATTTGAGAGCGGGCTATAGTCACTGGTCAGCGTTCCGACAGGACTGTCGACTTGAAACAGCACATAGCCTCCCGAGCGAAATACGGGAGTCTGATTGTACGGAAAGAACATCGAACGTCTTCGTTGCGCGATTTCGTCTGGCAGCAGAGCCTCTTCCGGCAACGCTCCTTCCCAGCCGTCTTCAATCAGATCACTGATGACGTACTGCATTCCGCTGCTTTCGAGCTCATCAACCATTTGCTTTCGCCGTTTTGCAAAACATCTTGCAAGAACGTCAACGTAAACAAAACGGGTCGGTGGGCGAAAACTAAAATGTGGATAGAAGTGAATCAGATTTCCATTATACGCCAGCACCGATTTGTCAGTCACTTGAAGCTGCTTCAGTCGATCCAAAAGAGGCTGCAACTCGGACCACCTGGGAAAAGGTGTCATTGCCAGCTCATCTTTGCATTTTGAATCGAGCGGACGTCCGAAACAGCTGCGGAGACAGGTCAGCCAATGCTGTTGCCGATTCCACTCAGTCATCGGAGAACTGACCAACGCGATTGCCAGAAAAGCAAATCCGGCTGGGATCATCAAACTGCCTGTGGACACCCTCGTTGGCCGCAGATCGACTACCGCATTGTGTGCGTCTTCAGAAATTGTGAGGGTGCTCGACGCAGGTTGGAAAATACTGAAAAAACGACTCGCCCCTGCCTGCAGGCAAACACTGATCGCCAGCATTATCCCCGGCACGTGAATGTAGTCGAACAGCTGTTGAAGCATGAAGGCCTGAAAGATCCACCCCAGATAGCAGCCCTTTAGCAACGTCGCCAACAGAATTCCACTGACTTCGCCAGTGTCACTGCTTTCACTGCTTCGAACCCTTGCTGCCCAGAGCCCATAAATCGCAATCGCCGCAGCCGGGCAGTGCAGCAAAATCCATGGCCAGAAACGCTGAGAATGGGCCACAAACCGATCCAGAGTCCAGCGACTTCGGCCCGCCTGAAAGTAGTCTCCATTCCATGTTGTTAACATGTCAAAGAAATACGGCCAGCAGTCTGTGCTCACCATCCAGACGATGCCCAACAGTCCTGTAATGGCTCCGCCAAAGACAATCGTCAGAAATTGCAGAGCCCATGATTTTCGAGACGACGTAAACATCATCGACGTCAGCAGCACGCCAATCGCAGGGAACGCCACGTAAGGCTTTAGCCAGAATCCCAATCCCCAAAACACTCCTTCGACAAGACCGTACGCAAAAAGCCATTTGACGGTGTTGGGAGACGGCGCGTTTCCATCATCATGCTGCTGCAGGCGAATCGCGCGGCACCGAAGTAACGTTGCGAGCAGACAGGGCAAGAGCATCCAGGTGTCGCGCTGGCAATGGCACCATTCTGACGTTCCGAAATAGAATAACCAAAGACTGCTCAGAAGCCCCCCCTGCGCAATCCTTCGTGCGGTGTGATTCGTCAGAGAGCTTGTCACGAAACTGCAGAGGATCGCGGAAATGCTCAGCACCACAACCATATCAAAAATGCGGAGCGCGACTGGCGAGGTTCCGCAAAGCCACCGAACAGCCGTGTGAACCCACACGACACCAGGAAGGTTGGGCTCAACGATATCTCGGTAAAGAACTCCGCCGTCAAGAAGGCACTGTGACTGAAGGTCGTACAGCACTGTATCCGGGGTCAGGGACAATTGCAGAAAAACAGGGAACTGCGTGAAAAGAATCAGCAGTGGAACGCCCCATGAAATTAGTCGAGCCCTGTTCATGAAGGTGTCGATTCGCGTCTGGCCGAGATCCTGAGAGTCGTGTCCGAGAAAGGCTGTTTTTCCATCCCAAACGTAGTTCAGAAAACCAGCATTCAGCAAAGATGACGGCGACAACGTTGCGAAAACGCAACACACGCTTCAGTAGAACGCTCAAAGTCGGAACAATCGGATCACAAACGGCGTCTTCCCGGGACTCAACCGTGAAGAAGCAAACGATCGCATGTTTTTTCCGAGCGGCGTGAACCAGCGTAAAGCGGTGTGCATTACCTCATGCCGATTCAGCCGATTCAATTGTTCGACGATCGACATGCGAACTTCGCCAACCTGCATCAAACTCTGTGTGTGGCAATGGCGGCGGCGGCAACAACGGCCAGCATCGCTGACTTCACTTGCTCAACGCGCTGTCGACGAATTCGTACAGGGCGGCCGTAGCAGGATCATCCGGCAATCCCAGATCGTCGTTCAGTTTGACATGATTTGTCTCTTTTCCGCCAAACAACGTCACAGAAATCCCTGCATCTCTCAATGAAGACCCAAGGCGATCCGCTTGAGCACTGGTGTCAGGATGACTGCTGACGTAAAGAATCAGAAACGGCGGAATATGTTTGCCCTTCGCGATATGCGTCACTGCGGAAAAATCCAGATGCTTCGCCGGGTCGTTGCCAAACTTCTCCCGATGGCCAAATTTTGCCTGCGGCTGATGGTGAACTCGTCGGCGAGTTTCTGCCGTCTCAATGATTGCAGGCACATCATAAGTATCACCATCAACGGGGACACAGCCTTTCAAGATCGCAAACGACAACCCTTCGGCTTTCAGATACCGATCGTCAGTGCAGATCAGAGCAGCAAGCTGCGCGCCGGCCGAGTGCCCCATAACAAATATTTGATTCGGATCGCCGCCGTACTCAGAGATGTGTTCGTGTACCCAACGCAGCGACCTGGCAACGTCGCGAACAATGGTTCCCATATCAACATCTGGCAGCAGTCGATAATTGGTCGACACGAAAACAAATCCCTTGTCGTTGAACATACGAGGCTTGCTCTTCACGTCAGACTTGTCACCGGCTTGCCACCCGCCACCGTGGATCCAGAAAACAACCGGCAGTCCTTTGGCACCATCCGGAGCGTACACATCCAGCACATGTCGCTCATGCCCCGATTCTGCGTAACGAACATCCTTCTGTATGTTGCCAGCGATTAACGAACCAGGAAGCAAAACAACAATGGTAAGCAGCAGCAGGATTCGATTCATGTCAGCAACCTTCAAAGTCTGAGGGACGAAAAGTACAGAGGGAAAATATCAGAAGTCAGGCGGCAGTTCCCATCATGTCGAGACGATCAGCGAACTTTTGCACGGGGGAAACAGGCGTAACACTTTGAATTCCCTGACTTTACCAGTGGATTACAGTTTCCTTGGCCGCCTGAATCTGACACCATGAGACCCACTGAACAAACGCTTCAGTAATTGAGCATTGTCTGGCGTGAGGGCATTCTTTCGATGAAAAACGTGACCAGTTTCCTGCTCAAGCTTGTGCCTCAAGGCTGGCGGCCTGCTCAACACCAGATTGTCGACGCCACACGCAGCTCAATTTTGGGTGCTGTCAACACCCTGACTGCGCACCAACGGTCGGGCGTTAGTTTGTTCAGACGCTTGACCAGACGACGCCGAATGCGATCCTGGGAATCGCAAGTTCTGGAAAGTCGACTGCTGCTGACGACAGACTTTCACCTGGTCGACGATCTGAACACTTTGGTTGCCTCGTCAGATCCTGACAGCTTCACTGTTGTTGGTGCCACCGTTTACTTCACAGCCTCAACCGCAATCAACGGGCGAGAAATCTGGAAGAGTGACGGAACCACCGCCGGAACTGTGTTGATCAAGGATATTAACCCAGGAATCTTCAATTCGTCGCCCCGAAATCTCACCAACGTGAGCGGAACGTTGTTCTTCACCGCAGACAATGGATCAACCGGTGAGGAACTATGGAAAAGCGACGGTACTGCCGCGGGAACTTCGCTGGTAAAAGATCTGTCGCCGGGAGAGTCCGGTACGTTTCTTTTCACCAATCAATATGTCAGCATGGATGGAACCTTCTATTTCCTTTCCAGTTCTGGCGGAGGAACGCAGGACCTGTGGCGAAGTGATGGAACCAGCGATGGGACATTCATCCTGAAGACATTTCACAATGGAAGTTCCTACTGGCCACAGCAAATGCTTGTGATCGACCAGCAGTTCTATTTCACAGCGAATGACAATGTTCACGGCACAGAACTTTGGAAGAGCGACGGTACGATCGCAGGAACCGTTCTGGTTCGTGATATTAAACCGGGAAGTTCCGGGTCACATCTGCTGCTGAATCTGACCAATGTCAACGGATTATTATTCTTCAGTGCCGCTGCAACCGACGGGAGTGTTTCAACAGTCTTATGGAAGAGTGATGGTACAGAATCGGGAACGGTTGTCGTCAAGCAGATCCCGATATCTTCTGCAGGGCGTGGGATTAATTTTCCGGCGAATGTGAATGGGACTTTGTATTTTCGAACAGATGATAATGTTCATGGCGAAGAACTCTGGAAGAGCGATGGCACGGAGGCCGGCACAGTTCTTGTACGAGATATTCTACCAGGAGCCGGGCATGGTTTCCCGACGTATCTCAACAACATCAACGGGACACTTTTCTTCACAGCGAACGATGGGACGAGCGGCCAGGAATTGTGGACGAGTGATGGGACGGAAGCCGGAACAAAATTGGTCACCGATATCAGCGCCGGCGCGACGTCAGGCGATCCGCGATTGCTGACCAATGTGAATGGCACGCTGTTTTTCAGAGCGACCTCTGCATCGACGGGCTTTGAATTGTGGAAAAGCGACGGGACGCCATCCGGCACTTCACTGGTCAAAGATATCTGGTCCGGCGTACTAAGTGGAAACCCGCGGGGGCTGACGAATCTGAATGGAACGCTCCTCTTCCAGGCTCACAACAGTGAAGCAGGAACAGAATTCTGGAAGAGCGATGGCACGTTGGCCGGAACACAGATTGTCAAAGATATTCACGCCGGTTCCGACAGTGCAGATCCGCGTGAACTGACCAATCTGAACGGCGATTTGCTCTTTCGTATGAGCAACGGGTCTGCCTCTCGACTGGTGAAAACAGGCGGCACCGCGGCGAGTACCGAAGTGCTCCTGGCGACGATTCGTTCGTCCGGCACTCGTGTCACCAGTGACGGGAATTCACTGGGATCTTTCACACACTTTGATGGCGGATTGCTCTTCAATCGTGGCGCTTCGAGTTCTAGTGTGGAAATCTGGAGCACCGACGGCACCGGATCCGGCACTTCTCTTCTGAAAGACATGAGCCCCGGCACTTACTTCATTCCGCCCGACCATTTCACAGTTGTTGGAGATACGATTTATTTCAGCGCCTACCGCTATCGTTATCCTGATATTGTTGAGCTTCAGGAATTATGGAAATCGGATGGGACCGAATCGGGAACAGTTCTCGTCAAGGATATCAGCAACGGAGCTTCATCGAGCCCGAATTGGCTGACGAACGTCAATGGGAAACTTTACTTCACAGCCGACGATCGCACTCACGGGATAGAACTCTGGTCCAGCGATGGAACGAGCGCCGGGACGGTGATGGTGCAGGATCTGCAATCTGGACTCGCGTCCAGTTCGCCAGAGAACCTGATCAACTTCAACGACACGCTTTACTTTACCGCGAATAACGGAGCGAACGGAATCGAGTTGTGGAAAAGCGACGGCACTTCGTCAGGCACCACGCTCGTAAAGGATATCAATCCGGGAAGTGGTGGCAGTTCGCCATCCAATCTGACCATTTTCAACGGCATGTTGTACTTCACAGCCAACGATGGCAGTCATGGATATGAACTCTGGAAGAGCGATGGTACCGCCGCTGGCACAATGCTGGTGAAAGACATCAATGTCGGGACCGCAAGTGCTGACCCGGGCGAACTCACCAATGTCGCCGGAACACTCTTCTTCACGGCGACAAACGGTGCTTCCGGAATGGAACTGTGGAAAACCAATGGGACCAGCGCGAGCACCACACTTGTCAAAGATATCAGGCCCGGTGCTCAGGGTTCGTTCGGCCGTTATCTGACCAACATCAACGGGACTCTCTGGTTTTCAGCAGACGATGGCGTTCACGGTCAGGAACTCTGGTGGAGCAACGGAACATCGTCGGGAACATCGCTTTATCATGATTTCACTGGCGATGCCGCGGGTAGTTTTCCATCGCAACCAGTGCAGGTTGGCGACCTCGTCTATACTGCTGCAACAGTCCCGAACACCGGTCGCGAGTTGTACGTGGCGGAGTATCCTTTTCCTCCAACAGACATTGTGCTGTCGGCAAACGTTGTGGCTGAAAAACTTCCGGCGGGAACGATCATCGGCACTCTGTCTGCGACCGATCAGAACTCTGTCGACTCATTCAGCTTCTCCCTGGTTGCTGGCTCTGGCGACGCCGATAACAACGCGTTCACGATTTCTGGCAACAATCTCAAATCGGCTGTTGTTTTTGACTATGAAACGCGGTCCGATTTTTCGATTCGAGTGCTCGTCACGGACCACTTTGGATACACCTTTGAAAAGCAGCTTGTCATTGACGTCAGTGATGTGAACGAAGAACCGACATTGACGCTTCAGTCCGCGGTTTCGCAGTTCAATGAAAACATCAGCACGACCCCCGCCGTTCGAGTAGCCGACATTCATATTTCAGACGATGCGATCGGCACAAATGTCGTCTCGCTGACCGGAGCCGATGCGTCTCGATTCAAGATCATCGGCGGGCAGTTGTTTTTGAAGTCTGGAGTGGCTCTCAATTTTGAGCAGCAGTCCTCATTGACCGTCACGGTTCAGGTAGACGATCTTGATCTGCCGGGTGGCCCTGAATCTTCAGTCACGCTGGTTGTCAGCATCAATGACGTGAACGAAGCTCCGACAGTGACGCTTAAGAACACCGTTTCATCGTTCTCTGAAAATATCACGACGACAACTGCTCGCCGCGTTGCTGACATCGTGATAACAGATGATGCTCTGGGCACCAATACGTTGTCGCTGTCCGGACCTGACGCTGCAAAGTTCGAGATCCAGAACTCCAGACTTTGGCTGAAGGCAGGTACGTATCTCAACTTTGAAGCTCAATCCACACTCACCGTTAACGTTCTGGTTGATGACACCGGCGTCGGTACCTCTCCTGACAGTACCATTTCCTATGTGTTGACCGTGACTGACGTCAACGAGCCGCCATCCGTGTCGCTCACCAGTGTTCGCAACAGTTTGCCAGAAAACGCCAATGCCGCAGGTGTTGTTCGAGTTGCCAATATTCAAATACAGGATGATGCTCTTGGCGATAATTTAATCACGCTTACGGGGCCAGAGGCTGATCGGTTCATCGTTGTTGGTTCTGAACTGCGAGTTCGTGCCAGTGCAATTCTGGATTTTGAAGAACAGAACACATTTCAGGTCACTGTCAATATCAACGATACAGCGATTCCCGGGACTCCGGATGCTTCAGTCGATTATCGTCTGACACTGACCAACGTGAACGAAAAGCCGAATGTTGTGCTGTCTTCAGCGGTAACGACGATTGAGGAAAACACTTCCACGCTGGGCGGAATTCGCGTCGCCAACATTTCCGTCATTGATGATGCTCTGGGAACGAACACTCTCTCGCTTGGCGGCGCCGATGCGGCACGGTTTCAGATTCGAAACAATGAGTTGGTGCTCCGACAGGGCACAGTGCTTAACTTTGAATCCAAACGAACATACCGCGTGATTGTTTTCGCCGACGACTCCAGTATTGCCGGGACTCCTGATGCTGCGACTCCGTTTACGCTGACTCTGACAGATCTGAATGAGCGACCGTCACGAGTTGTCTTCTCCAATGTCGTCACTTCAATCCCGGAGAACACTATTGTCTCCACGCGATTGCGGGTCGCCGACATCACCATCGTCGACGATGCGCTCGGCACGAATGTTCCTGGCCTGAGCGGATATGATGCGGCAAAGTTCGAACTTCGAGGCCAGCAGCTTTACCTGAAGGCCGGTACTCGTCTGAATTTTGAGTTGCAATCATTCCTTTACGTCACGCTCACAGTTGATGACACCACACTGCCCGGGGCGGTCGATTATCTGGAAGACTTCGCACTTGAAGTTTCAGACGTTAACGAAGCGCCCAATCTTCGACTGACAAATGTTGTCGGTTCCATCCAGGATAACTTCAGCACGGTCAGTGCAATACGGGTTGCCGACATCTCTATTATTGACGACGCTCTGGGCAGAAATTCTTTGACACTCAGCGGTCCGGATGCCTCTCGATTTACGATCGCCAATTCTAAGCTGTGGCTCAAGCCCGGCAATTATCTGAACGGCGTCAAAAAGCCTCGTTTCGATGTCACCATCGCGGTCAACGACAAGTCTCTGGGAACAACGATCGGAACCTGGAACTCCAGAAGCCTGCAACTGAACGTGGTCGCGACAACGCCTCAAGTTCGAAGCCCGATCACTCCGACGCAGTCTTTGCGGCCGACGATTTCCTGGAGCCGCGTGACGCCTGCGGTCCAGTATGAAGTGGCAATCTTCAGATCCAATTCGACGGCAACCGCTGTGCTGAGTTCCACCGTGTCGACAACAACATTTCGGCCTGCAACTTCAATGGACATCGGCAGGTACATCGTGAAGGTTCGATCGATTGACGCTGCTGGACGATTGTCGAGATGGTCGGCCGCCTATGCGTTTGTGATTAATACGCCCGTCACATTGAAAACGGTACTTGTCAACCAGCCAGCACCGCGTCCAACAATACGCTGGGCTGCACTTCCCGGAGCGGCACGTTATCAGTTGCAGATCGATAACCTGACAACATTCCAGGCTTTCTTCGTCTGGAAGACAAATCTGACCTCGACTTCCTGGACTGCGGCGACCAATTTCCCGCCGAATCGATACGGTGTTCGGGTCCGTGCAATTGCGGCGGATGGCACAGTTTCGCGATGGTCGGCGTATTCGGAATTCTCAATATCGGCAGCCGGATCGGGATCCGGATCAGCGAACGGCTTCTCCGCGAATGTCAGCTCATCCGCTGGACCTCGGCGGACTGAATTCGTCAGTGAATTCGCCATTGATGAGTTCACGATTGACGAACTCGCTCTCGATCGGCTGATGGAATCGTTCCATCGTTCGCCGCTTTTGGATGAATAGACCTTGTGCGGTCAGAAACAAGGTGTCGGCGATCGAGCGAATAAGCAGGTGAGACGCCCGCGCTCCCGGAGCGCGGACGTCTCGTCCGCTTGTCGATGCCTTATTTCTCGCCGCGGTGAGCATCGCTGCCACGCGGACAAAAGGATTTCCAGACCAGTCAGGCACGGCCGAGTGTGAAATTTTGGCCAGGAGAAATCTCGCCTTTTTGTCTCAGAAGCCGGTGACTGCGGGCGAATACGCGTCCACTGGGTTGCAGCCTGCGATTCAGCACGGATACTGTGCAGATCAGAGAGCGTCAGAACAGCATTTAACAAGTGATATCAGAAAGGTTCAGACTCGTGTCCAGCACAGTTCAATCAATTCTTCTGGATGGTCATTGGGTGAAAAGCCAGGGAACGTCGACGTTTCAGGCCATCAATCCCACAACGGAAGAGGCACTTCCTGGACTGTTCCCTGTCAGCCCATGGAGTGAAATCGACTCTGTGTTGAAAGTTGCCGAAGCCACGTCTCGTGAAATGCGAGGATGGCCGGGTTCACGTTTTGCAGATTTTCTCGAAACCTATGCAACGGCCATCGAAGCACGCGCCGAGTTGCTGGTTGAGACTGCTCACGCCGAAACGGGACTTGCAAAAACACCACGTCTGAAAGATGGCGAGCTTCCTCGAACAACCAACCAGTTGCGTCAGGCAGCGAACTCCGCTCGGACAGAATCGTGGCGTACACCCACGATCGATACCGCCGCCGGTATTCGGTCGATGCTTGGTCCAATCGGTCCTGTCGTTGTCTTTGGCCCCAATAACTTCCCGTACGCGTACAACGGGATTGCTGGTGGCGATTTTGCCGCGGCAATTGCCGCAGGTAATCCGGTCATTGCAAAAGGACATCCGTGTCATCCCGAGACGACTCGCATCTTTGGTGAAGCGGCTCTTGAGGCCATTCAGTCAACCGGCATGCCATCAGGCCTGGTTCAGTTGATATATCGCACCAGCCATGAAGACGGCGTTCGACTCGTCTCCGATCCACGCATCGGTGCGGTTGGTTACACCGGAGCAAGACACACCGGATTGAAGCTGAAAGCCGCCGCGGATGGCGCCGGCAAGCCGATCTATCTGGAACTGTCCAGTATCAATCCCGTTTATTTGCTCAGCGGAGCATTGCGTGAACGTGCAGTCGCGATTGCCGATGAGTTCACCGGCAGCTGCCTGATGGGCACTGGGCAGTTTTGCACAAATCCCGGCCTGGTGATTGTGCCAGCTGGCGAACATGGCGAAGCCGTCATCAGCGCTGTGGTGGAGCGATTTGCGAAAGCTCCCGTGGGAACCATGCTGGCTGAAGGAGTCCGCGAAAGCTTCTCTCGTGGCGTTCGCACAATGGTTGATGCCGGAGCCGTTTTGCTCACAGGCGGACAACCGGGCGGTGGAAAGGGCGTTTGTTTCCAGAACACGCTTCTGCGCGTTTCCGGTGAGCAATTCCTGGCGAATCCCCATGTGTTTCAGACGGAAGCATTCGGCAACGGCTCGCTTTTCGTCGTGGCCGAATCGGTGGCTCAAATGGTCGAGATCGGAGAATTACTGGAAGGTAATCTCACCGGCTCCATCTACACCGACACTGCAGGCAGTGACGATGCCGATTATGTTGCAGTCGAAAAAGTCCTTCGTACCAAAGTTGGTCGATTGTTGAATGATAAAATGCCGACGGGCGTTGCTGTCAGTTCGGCAATGAATCACGGTGGCCCGTACCCGGCGACCGGTCATCCGGGATTCACCGCGGTCGGTTTTCCCGCATCAGTGACTCGATTCGGCATGTTGCAGTCATACGACGCAGTGCGATTGCATCGACTGCCCCCAGCCCTGCATAACAAGAACCCCGGCGGAGTCTGGCGTCGCGTCAACGGCGACTGGACAACCGCTGACATCACGTAGATTTCATGTGCCAACGATTTGACTTCGCACGAAGCCCCCAGTCATCCAACCATGACCGGGGGCTTTTTATTGGGCTGACAGTGGGCGCGCAAAATGAATCTTTCGATCATCCACATACATGCTCGAACACATACAAGCTCGAAGCGCCAGCGAGTGAGCCATTCAGCGAGTGAGCCATTCAGCGAATCAGCCATTCAGCGAATCAGCCTTCGTGTGAGTCAGCCATTCAGTGTTCAAGGCCCACTCGCTGGCGCTTCGAGCTTGTAAAAACAATGCCTCGGAGTTCTTCGTTTAACCGTTAGCCGCAGGCGTACACCTCCGGCTGACGGTTTACCAACTCAATCGTGACCGCGATCCGTATCACTATTTCGCGGCCTGTTCATTCACATCCAGTCGAAATGTGAGAGCCAGCTGCTCGCCTTCGCGGTCGAGGCTCAGTCCTGCACCTTTGAAGCAGCGAACAATCTCAAACAGCAGACCAATCGCGGCTTCTGCTTCTTCGCGAGAATGACCTTCCTCAAGCATGTTTTGCGAGATCAACTGTTCGCGATTATCAGAGAGTGCCTCTCCCGCGACGGCTGCATCCAGAGTCAGCTCTGTATTGACGCCCGTGTCTTCCTGATTTGCAGGGGCCTCTGCCAGTTGTTTTGCCAGAACAGCGGTGCTGGCCAGAACGAAACGGTCACCGGAAAAACCAACGGACGGAGAAAAGTTGAAAATAAATGGGGCCGACTTTGAGTCTCTGTCCTTTTTGGCTGGCAAATATCGGGACACGATTAAGTCGATCTCGCCGATTTTTTCCATGTCCATTTCAAGCTGTGGGTTTCCGTTTTGAGCTCCCACAATATTGAAGAAACCAATCGCGCTCTGGAACGTGCGGCGCAGTTCAGCACGCATCGTTTCAGGATCACGCAACTTCATCACGAACGCAAACGCAGGCAATTTGATCGCGGGAATGGTTGTCGCATCATCAAACGATTGTCGAGTCACGATGATGCCCATTTGAGGTTCAAACGAACCGAGAATTTCTTCACCAAAATCACGGCCTGCAAATATCGTGGACAAATTGCTGTCAGCTTCTGCCAATTGATCATTCGTGCGCTGGTCGAACAAATCACCTGCTCGCAGCCACATCTCAGAAATGTTCCGATAGGTCCCAAAGGTCAAAAGTGTTTCCGGAACTTTCGGTAACGCAGGGGCAGTGCCTGAATTTTCCGGGCCGAAGAAATACGATCGCTCTTCAGGAATCCATTCGGCTTTCCAGGGCGACGTAAACGACAACGCAAGACCCGATGGTTCAACATCAAGATCGGCCGTCACGAAAGGTGCTTGTTGCAGGGTACTCTGAATTCCACCAAACAGCAGTTCGACCAGAGGATTCTCTGCCTGACCGTCGAACAGTTTCTTAGCACCGCCGGCATCACGGACAGCATTCAGATTCCCGAAAGCCCACGCCTCGGAATCAGCACGGCGAGTCATCCTGGCGAGCTGAAAATCGGCGTTATTGGCGAGGGTTGAAGCCTTTTCGTTCGCGTTCCCGACTTCCGCTTCATCCAACAACCGATCGAGAACACTTTTTCCCAGCTCACCATTGTTGGTCAACACCAGCCATTCGCGAACGACGCCCGCTCCCCCTTTTTCGATGCGATAGATCGACTGTCCGCGATAGTCATCCGGCTCAGCGAATTCTCCGCCTTTAAGGCGAGTCAGCTCAAGAATTTTGACACGAAAGTTCTCCATCGTTTCAGCGTCACGACCACGAACCAACAGGATTGCTCCTTGAGTTGCCGCGTCGAATCCGGCATAGACTCCTCCTTCCGTCAACGCTTCAATCGCCGGTCTCCAATCGGAGCCAATCTGAATCTCAAAAAACTTTCGACCCGTCAGGAAATTGCGATAACCGGGAGTTGACGTGGCCTTTGAGAAAACATCCAGCGACTGAATGTGCTGATTCAGAGGATGGTCGAGCACTGTTGCTATGAGAGTACCGGGAGATGTCAGTTCCAGATATCCGACGGTTGTGTCGGGCAATAATTGGCTTGCATGCAGCTCATCGGCTCTCAACCCGGCTTCCGAAGGCCAATATGACGTCGCCGCGAGAACAGCAATCAGACACAAGGATACACGCAACATGGGATGGTCTCACAGCGAATCAGAGATCGCAGTTGAAGGAACGTGACGAACGCGGAATTCTGCAGGCGAATCGGAGTGTACCGGATTCGTGTTCGACTCAAAACGATGCACTCCATGCGTCCACTTTTCTTAAGGACCGGCGTAACAAGAATGGTCCAAAGTGTTAGCATTCGCTCGGAGGCATTGTTTTTTACAAGCTCGAAGCGCCAACGAGTGGGCTTCGAACACTCACTGGCCCACTTGCTGTCGCAGCGTGTTCGTCTATCCTCAAGTGCCGCTCACTTTGAATCGTCTTCGGATTCCTGTTCCAATCGACCCGGCTTTGGAACTCCTTTTCTTTGAGAGCGATAGATTCCTGATTGTCCGCTGAATAGGTAGGCGATAACGCAGGAGACGGCAAAATAGCCAATGTGTTCACCACCAAAGAGCTCGACTGCCATCACGATGCACGCCAATGGCGTATTCGTGGCCCCTGCAAACACTGACACGAATCCCATTGCGGCCAGCAGGTCTACGGGAACACCAAACAGAGTCGCCAGTACGTTTCCCAATGTCGCTCCAATAAAGAACAGTGGAGTGACCTCGCCGCCCTTGAAGCCGCTGCTCAGCGTGATGGTCGTAAACACCATTTTCCATAACCAGCTCCATGCATCTGCGCCGCCGGCATGAAACGAACTCACAATCGTGACAGCACTGGCATCAGGTGATGAAACACCGAGCCCCAGAAAATCGTCTGTACCAAGAAGCCACGTCAGACAGATCATCACGAGGCCGCCGACAACAGGACGAAGAACAGGACGTGAGATCGTGTGATAAAAAAATCGGCTAAGAGCATGAGCCAACTTTGTAAACAGCATGCTTGCCAGGCCGAAGGCAATTCCTGCAACAACAGTGACCAGCATGAGTCGACCGTCAAACGCTGCGACATGGCTTACAGAATCGGCGGCCAGGCGACTGGCAACTTCATAGTGAGTATGACCAACTCCCCAGGCTGCACAGGTCTGATCGCTGGCAATGGCGGCAATGAGACACGGCAGAATCGACGAATGGTTCATGCGACCTATTGTCAGCACTTCTAAAGCGAAGACCATACCGGCGACCGGTGTTCCAAAAACACCGGCGAAGCCCGAGGCAATACCGGCCATCAGCAAACACTGCGTGTCCGCGCGATTCAACCCAGGAATCAATCGGGCCAAACCACCAGCCAGGCTTCCTCCCATTTGCACGGCCGTTCCTTCACGTCCGGCAGATCCTCCGAACAAATGAGTCAGGATAGTGCCAATCAAAACCAGCGGGGCCATCCGTAGAGGAACTCCGCCGCCTGGCTCATGAATTTCATCCACAATCAGGTTGTTGCCCGCTTCGACGGATTTTCCAATCGAGGAATAGATGGCTCCAATGAAAGCTCCCGCCAGAGGTAACAGCAAGATCAGCCAGGAGTGCGATACACGAAAGTTTGTAGCCAGATCCAGCGACCAAAGGAACAAAGCGGAAGCCGATCCAACACAAAGCCCCAGCAGCCCGGAAAGGCAAACCCATTTCGTCAGGTAGACGGCCAACGCCCATGATTCGCGAACGTTGACTTGCATGAGAATCCTGAACCCGCAACAAACAACCAGGAACAAACAACGCCCTGTCAGCGGGCTGCAAAAACGTAGCCTAATAAAACGGCGCGCAGTTCAAAACGAGTTATCAAGGAACTCGCAAGAATTCGGATCTGGGCTGGTGAATCGCTCGCGTTTTACGAACGTCAGTGCAACACAACATCTCCCGTTTTCCCGCGCGAAGGATAGAAACAGAGCCGCGTTCTGCCGTCTGGATTGCAACCAGGTTTCCCATAACGATTCAAAGAGATTTCGAAAGACGGATCGATCGCCGATCGTACAGCGTCTCGCATTCCAGGTCAATAACGATGCGAGAAAGAACGCCCCTGCGCAATGTGTCGATCGAACGAGTCTTAACGGCAAGACACCCTGGGAGTCCGCAGAATCGTCGCAGCCGGTTACTCTCGTTTTCGCGAATCCACAAAAATGATGTCGCACGGCAACACGCTCGTTTACCCGAGTATTCAAGTAGTAAGTTTCCCTATCTTCCTGACACACAAAACATCATGACTCTACACCCTGGATAGCTGGACGGGTTCCACAGAACCAATGGACCACCGGCCAGCGTTGCCTCACAGAGGTCCGAAAAATGATCCTTGAAAAAGATCGCGTGACGCCGGCCGGAAAATCGACAGCATCGCAAAAATGGTCGCTACGCGGTTCAATCGTGCCGCAGGGAGATCCGCAAACGATTTCTATTCGAAGCTACCCATTTCGGATTGGCAGAGCGTTTCAAAATGATCTTTGCATTCCCTCCGATGTCGTTAGTGGTCGACACGCGGAACTCCTGGAATCTGGTGGACTTCTAATTGTCCGGGACAGTGGAAGCACCAACGGAACACACGTCAACGGCAGGAGAATTACGAATGACACGCTGCTTTCGGACGGCGACCTGATTGAAATTGGCGACACATTTTTCCGAGTTCTCCCGGATATCAGTGAACGCACAGAGTCGCCAACATTGCCGATGCTCGGGAAAACACATTTCTTCCATGAAGATTCAAATTCTCGCGGACCTCGTAGCCTGCAAACACTTCTTCAGGACAGAAATCTGCTGCCCTGCTTTCAGGCCATTCATTGTCTCAAGTCGGGCTTGATCCGCGGCTATGAGTTTCTTGCGCGATGCAGCTATCCTGGCATTGAGTCGGCCGGTCAGCTGTTTGAGCAGGCACGTCGCGTTGGACGAGAAGTGGAGTTGAGTCTTCTCTGCCGAAGCCGCGGGATGGAATTCTCAGATCGTATCGAGTCCACTGTGCCGATTTTTTTGAACACACATCCGGCTGAACCGCTTCTGGAAACGGTCGTGCCACAAATGCGCGATCTGCGCAACAAATATCTCGGCCGTCAGCTTGTCCTTGAGATTCACGAAGCGGCCATCACGGAACCAACACTTGTTCGTGAACTTCGGAAGCGACTGGCAGACTTTGATGTGCGACTGGCATTCGACGACTTTGGTCGAGGACAGGCACGAATTCGAGAATTGATCTGCACGCCGTCGGACTACATCAAGTTTGATTCCGCTTTGATTCAAGATCTCCAGACCGTCTCCCCCGAACAGTTTCGCTTCTTTCGTTCGATTGTGCAGGGAATCAAAAGCGAAGGAGCGATTACTGTCGCGGAAGGAGTTGAAACCGAAATCATGGCTCAGGTCTGTCGCGACGTTGGTTTTGACCTTGTTCAGGGATATCTCTTCAGTCGACCGACATTGGTTACGCTGACCTGAGAGATCGCGATACCGTGCAATCGACGTAGTGGAAGTTGCTAAACTTCCTGAGACTCGGGATCTTTTGCAAAATCCGCGGCAGGCATGAGCTTGCCTTATTGAACCGTATTGCGGTTAAGCAAAAACATCTCCGGCGGCACCGTTTAAGGTATACAACAGCACGACTGGAAACTTCGGCATAAAGTGCCTCATTTTAGCGCCGTCGAAGGATCTCGCGATAATTCTGCTCAACTCTGAACAATCCGACTTGCGCCGATTTTGACGGTCGTTCGATAACAGAAGCGATGACATCCGATGCTTGAACTGAAAATGTCGTCACGTAGAGGACAGGCTGCAACGCTCCATAAAACTTGCGGCTGGTTCAGAACGACTCAATGAAGCCATTGGAATGCTCTCATTGGCAAAGTGGCACAAACTCGCGGGGGCGAGTTTTGCTGACACCGTCAGTTATCATACAAAAGTCAGGAACAGGCGATGGACCAGACCTCATTCCTCGCACATTGTGCATCTGTGCTTCGTTCAACTGCCAATGATCTGAGCAAGCCTCGTTCACGCAGTCGAAAATCTGTGGTAACAATCGGATCAGTTGACGCGCTGGAAGAACGCCTGTTGCTGACAAACGACTTCGGTGATGCCCCTACGCGGTATCCTGTGACGCTTGCAGACAACGGGGCCCGACACACAGTTACCGGGCCAACTCTTGGTCTGACAGTGGATTCAGAACTCGATGGCACACCATCAAATAATGCCGACTCCGACGGCGCGGATGATGATGGCGTCATCTTTGGCCAGGTCAATGCGGGTCGCATTGATGCCACCGTGGTCGTCAAGGTTCGCAACGCCAGCGTGGGTACAAAACTGGACGCATGGGTTGACTTCAACGCGGACGGTGACTGGAGCGATCCCGGGGAACAGGTTTTTGACAGCGTTACTGTCTTCAACAACACCGATCAAACTTTGACATTCATCGTTCCCGAAGATGCAGTACTGGGCACAACCTACGCAAGGTTTCGCATCAGCTCGGCTGGCGGTCTTGAGCCGACGGGCGACGCTCCTGATGGCGAAGTAGAAGATCTGAAGGTGCGTATCGGCGTTGCGGCACCGGAGGTCATCTCCCCGGCCGCTTCAGAGAAAGTCAATGTTACCGGAACGAATCGAGTCAGCTTCGACTGGTCTGCAGTTCCGCAGGCAGAAAGTTATGAAGTCTGGATTCGAAGCTACAACTATCGTGCGCAAAGCGAGTTCAATCGAACGATCGTGACCGACACGACGTACACTCCTGATGTTGACTTTGGCGTGGGCAATTACGCCGTGTGGGTGCGTTCCATTGGCACCGATGGACAAAGATCGTCCTGGAGTGCGATTCGACCATTCGCAGTCGTTGCCAAAACAACGATTACTCCGATGGCCAGAATGCAGAACACTTCTCGACCGACGATCACCTGGGATCCTGTT
The DNA here is from genome assembly GCA_041753135.1 of Planctomycetaceae bacterium. Classification (GTDB taxonomy): domain Bacteria; phylum Planctomycetota; class Planctomycetia; order Planctomycetales; family Planctomycetaceae; genus SXXK01. Next base: position 60,985 of record JBGSVD010000014.1, on the reverse strand, counting down.
CTGGGTGCGCAGTCGTATAAGGTCTGGATTTCAAATCTTTCAACCGGTCAGAGTCCTGTGATTCTGGAATCTGGTCTGACGGGAACAAGCTTCACACCGTCTTCCTCTTTGCCTCTCGGTCTCTACCGAGTCTGGGTGGCGGCGTACTCCGGTTCAACGACAGCAGGCTGGTCGCTTCCAGTTGATTTTCAGGCAGCACCGGCACCGACCACTCAGGCTGTCACTCCGACGATGTTGACCAATACGTTCGTGTGGAGCAGCGTGCTCGGTGCATCGAATTATGAGTTCCAGTTGCGGAACCTGAACAATGGCGAAACCGTGCTTTCCTCAATGGTTGAAGGCACATCGTGGACGCCCGGAACTGTGCTGTATAGCGGAGTGCAGTATCGATGGTGGGTTCGAGCTCGAAGCGAACAGGGAGCGTTTTCACTTTGGAGCGCTCCGTCTAACTTCGTGGCTGGTGGCCAAACAAACGTCCTGACACCAACAGGAACCACGTCGAATCAAACTCCGACATTTTCGTGGGATGCCGTTCAAGGTGCATCGCGATACCAGATTCTCGTTCACCGTACTGATGTTAGTACCGCAGTGATTAACAGGACAAACGTTCTGACAAACTCCTTTACGCCAACGGCACCGCTTGCCGCCGGTACGTATCGAGTTTGGGTCCGAGCCTTCAGTTCGTCCGGCGTTGTGACAACCTGGAGCCAGACAGTAACGTTTACGATCACGAAGTCAGATTCGCCAGTCGAAGAAATTGCGGAGGTTCCTCCGCTACTTGTTGCTCTGCTGGAAAATCCAGTTTCAAGCTCGCACGATTATTATCCTGGCAACATCAATGAGCAGCCGAGCATAAGTGACAGAGCTCATGTTCAGGACAGCTTCAATCTGGAGCCTCCAGTGGAATCACCAGCGTTGGACATTCCAGGAGAACAATATCCATCGCAGCAGTCAGCTCTGGACCTGATCGACATCGCAATTTTCGCCTGGGTCAATCGCTCCGCAAACGCCGCATAATAAAAGTACCGTACTCCCGTCGCTCCGCCGACGGGCACTCGCGCCGCATGCACACCGCTCCGCCGACGGGCACATCTACGCCCTGCGCACCAAACCGCACGTTCCAGTTGAGCTTGAACCTATTTCCAGCAGCCCCCGCAACGAGGTCTCGATCCGGGCCTGTCTGCAGCAGGCTGGATCCCTCGCAACATGCTCAACGCATCAAAGCCCTGCAGCAACACCCGCCGACGGGCCGAGCCAGTTCGCGTAAACACGGCATTGAGAATCGTGGCCGACAACGACGATACCACTCTTCGCAGACACGTCGATTTCTCAATAATCTCTGGCCGGGCAAAATCTTCCGAAATTCCGTGAGGCGCACCGGACCTGTTTGACGCATCTCCTCGACAAGTTCATTCTGTCTGGAGAGCATTCATGTCCAAAATTCACGATTCCGCGTTTCCGGAGCCTGATCCAATGACGTTCGACCCTGCCAATTTGGGAAGTGTCGATCCGATGTCGGTCGAAGGCATCTTTCTGGTCGCACTGAGCAAAACAGGTGCGGAGCGTGAGAATTTTCTCGGCATGCAATGCGCGGACACGTCGCTGCGGCAGACGGTTGAGGCATTACTTGTTGCTTACGAACAGGCCGGAAACTTCCTTCAACAACCAGCCGTCACTACGGAGCCAACTCCGATTCGCCAGTATTTGGATCGATGCGAGTTGCCGGGAACGCTTGGCAGGCTGGGACCTTACGAGATCCTCGAAGAAATCGGTCGCGGCGGCATGGGCGTCGTTTTTCGGGCTCATGACCCGAAGCTGCAGCGAATCGTCGCCGTGAAAGCGCTGGCTCCGGAGCTGGCACGACTTCCTTCCGCACGACAGCGGTTCCTCCGAGAAGCTCGCGCAGCGGCGGCCGTCAGTCATCCGCATGTGGTGACAATTTTTGCCGTTGAAGGGACAGAAGAAGCTTCACTCGGTACCGAGCGAACTACGTTACCATTTCTGGTCATGGAATGTGTTGTTGGTCAGACTCTGCATGACAAGATCAAGCGAGTCGGCGCGCTCAAGGTTGAGGAGATTGTGCGCATCTCCAGGCAGATCGCGGAGGGGCTTACGGCAGCTCACAAGCGAGGATTGATCCATCGCGACATCAAGCCCGCGAATATTCTTCTGGAGAACGGAGTCGAACGAGTCAAGATCACCGACTTCGGTTTAGCTCGGACGACTTTAGATGGCGGGATCACTCAAACCGGTGAAATTCTCGGCACGCCACAATGTATGTCTCCCGAGCAGGCTCGCGGTGAAATCGTCGACCAGCGCAGCGACTTGTTCAGCCTGGGCTGCGTGATGTACACGATGTGTACCGGCTTCAGCCCGTTCCGCGCCGACAACATGCTGGCGGTGATGAAGAAAGTGTGTGAGGAATCGCCGAAACCGATTGCTCAGATCAATCCAAACGTCCCCGAATGGCTCTGTGAGTTGGTGCATCGGTTGCTGGAGAAGGAGCCGGAACGACGGGTTCAGACGCCCGATGAGGTGGTGCAGGTACTCGAAAGCAGAGTCGATAATTCACCTCGAGGTGCTGCCCAGTCACCTCCAAAGCCACCATTGGCGAGTTTGCCTGAAGAGGACGCAAAGGAAATCTGGTGGAATAGCCAACTTCCGGATATAGCGGCGATTTCGTTCCTCCTTGCAATGCTTCAAGGAGCGATCTACGCCGATGTTGCAGATGTTGAGCCGTTTCTGACGGGATTGCTGGTTTGGGCGGCCGCTTATCTGTTTCGCATTGTTTGCAAGTGCGGCCGTTGGATCAACAGACAAAATTTCGTAGTCAGCCTACTGGCGATCATTCCTGGCGGAATTCTAGGTGTGTTGATTCGTCAGAAGGGAGGCTACTTTGAGCTTGGCACACCGGTCTTTGTCTTCGGCTCGGCTGCCATCATCTTTTGGCTGCTGACGCATTGGTTTCCGCAGTTGTTTATTCAGAATCGGCCGGCTGCCCCGCGACAAATCGCGGCACCAATATCGCGGGCTGCGATGGGATTTGGATTGACGACGAAGTCATTGGTTCTTGTTGCGTTGGTCACGGCGGGAATTGCGGCATATCAGGGATTAAGCAGCTCCGGCTCACAGCAGACCGCTGCATTGGCGATCCTTTTCTTGTTGATCGCCTCAATGTTATGGCTGGTCATCCAATTTGGCGCCATTGTCGTTCGCCGGACTCGTGCGCTCGATGCAGTCCGCGCGTCTGTGCTCGCAACTCCTCAGGCCGCACAACGTGCAAGAACTCCATGGATATTGCTCGAGTGGATCATCGTAGGAACGCTCGGCATTGCAATTATGGCAAGTCTAGGCTTTGCTACCGTGTGGATTATGTCATACCTGCCGGCTCCGGACGAGATTGGACCGCGTGCCTATTGCGTGATTCGGACCCCGGTGGCGGAGAACGTAAAATACGTCACGATCGACGGCAAACAGGCGACACTCGAACCCGGCGGACCAGGGGAATGGAGAACAACGACGACTCAGGGAATACGCGAAATCTATGTTGCCTATGACAGCGACAGCGTATTGAATCAGGAGCGATTCTTCACCACCACAGCCAACGTCGCGCCGGGACGAATAACCATCATCACAGCAGGACCTGTGATGGTGCGTTCGCTGACACGGCCGCAGGGCATTGAGGTGCCGATTACCAGTCCCGACAGTCCAACGGCGCCATTGCACTCACCACCAGGCGAACTCACAGCAGGCCTTCAATCATCTTCGTCGAATCCGTCCACAACAGAATCCACTTCATCAATTCCACTGGCAGGTGCCGTGGAGGTGCTGGCCGATCCGGCGACCATGCCTTCCCCGCCGTTTGAACTCTTTACGGGAACAGTCCAGGGAGTGTGGATCGATGAACCGGGTCTGCTGGTACGACTGAAGCGTTTCGATTTCGAAGGGACGGAAAAGAACGGAGAAGAGTTCTACACCAAAGCCCGGTGGGGGACGGGAACTTTCTTGCGTTCCAAAGACGACGAAAAGGTCGCGGTCAATCCCGTGCAACAGGTGGGGGTCGAACTCCTGCCAGGACGCTACGGCGTACTGGTCCAGGATCTTGATTACGGCTGGTCTCTCGACCGACGGGGAACGATCACGCTGGGATCCGGGCCGCAGTATATCCACGTGAAGCGTTCATTCGATTCACATTGGCTGCGCAGTGACAGCGATACTCAGTTTCCGGTCCCGTTCCGCTGGGCCGGGAAGACGTATCAGATTCAAACCGCGCAGGAGGTTCAGTTCGTCAATACTCTCTTGTCATGGCTCAGCAAGGGCGATGGATCGGAAGGAATTGCTAAGGACACTGATATGCAATCGATGATTGCCGGATTCAGTGATCAGCACTTCGTAGCCGAAGCGATCGAGATCGATCCCCGGAGCGGCAGCGCGCGGCTGAAGCGAGAACGTACGCTGGCCCAGATCGATATCCAGTCAGCCAACATGCACGCCGGGTTCATGTCACCGCTCGGACGCATCGAATGGAAGGGACCTCATAAAACTCCTCGGGGACTATTTGTTCCGAGGCAGGAGCTGCGGATGTTCGTCAAGGACGAACTGATTGGTTGGGACACCCTGGCGTGGTATGACAATCAGCCGATTACGACGGACGACCCATTGGCGACTCCGCTGGTCGCACGTCGCGATCGGGCGTTCATCAAGAAGTTTGCCGACACTGAGCCTCCGAAGAGTCAGGTAGTCAATCTCTGGTTTGAATGGTTCGGCACCAATCCTGACCTGCCCCGCAAATCAGCTCCGGCGATTCGCCGACTGATCTCCGCGTGGGCAGATGAGCAGCCCGATGTTCCCGAAGCCGAACTTCTGCAAGTCGGTGGAGCGAATACGCTCGCAGAACTCTTTATTCGGCCCAATCCGCAGCCATCACCCGAACCTGTGCGCTACATTGAGTTATCAGAGGAAAAGCCCGTGGAATCAAAGACTGAGGCACCCGAACCTGAGTTCGTCCCCCCTGCCTTCCTCGTTCCCGGCAGCACACCCGGCACCTGGCGGATGAAGGAACCGCCGGATGGGGCGGTCGCCGATGCCAACTCAAGCACATCCACCCAACCGCTGCCTGATCCCCAGGCCACGATGTTGGCGAAGCTGCAGGGCAAGTGGCATCTCACGATCCGAGGTCCGGGACTGACTGCAATCTCTAACTCGAATGCCTATGAGGCGGAAGCGGTGGTCGAGGGCCAACTGATGACTGTGTTCTTTACGAAGCAACTGGATGCGAGTACGCCCAGTGACAGGTTCCTGGCTCACACGGTCAAGATCCAGGTGGGTGAGCAGGAAACTCCTCCGCAAATCGACCTGCTGTTCGGGCCGAACGAAGAGAAAGTGAATCGGTTTCTGGCACTCGGGATTGCTGAATTTTCGGAGAATGTGATCCGCCTCTGCTTCGACCGATCGGCTGATGCGGACTCAATCCGTGCAGAAGTGTTCGCGGTCGGTGCCAAGGCGGCAATATGGGAATTGCGCCGAACTCCACCATTGCAATCGAAGGCCGGGATGCTGGCCCGGTTGCAGGGGAAGTGGGTGGCGGAGTTCGAGACTGATCCGAATGCTGTCGATCCTGCAGAAGCCAAGCTTCCCAGACTCCTTCTCGATGTGTCGGGAAACGTCGCGAAGACCTCATACACGACGCCTCATCCGGATAAACCGGAACTCAACTTAATTACCCTTCAACTGGGGGATGCCGGGAAGCCGCAGCCGGTCGATGTATTTTTGAATAGCTCCGATCAATCGGAAGGTGATGAGCTTCCGGGAATCATCGAATTCTCGGGAGAAGAGGTTCGCCTCTGTTTCGGGGACGTTAAGGATCGCCCGCAGGTCTTCGCCGCTGTGAAGGATTCCATCTATCTGGTGCGTCTGAAACGACCACCGCGAACGTCTGAATAAACTGATGACCAACCAGCCTTGAGGTACACCTTGAGTTCCGAAGAACCCTCCGCCGACCTTCCTGTCTCACGCATCCTGAAACGAGTGTCTGAGGGCGAAGTCCGCGCGGCGGAGGAGTTGTTGCCTTTGGTTTATGACGAACTGCGGCGACTGGCGGCGGCTCGGATGAAGAATGAGGCGACCGAACACACGCTGCAGCCGACGGCTCTTGTTCATGAAGCGTACCTGCGACTTCTTCGCAGCGAGCCGCAGACGTGGGATAATCGGCGGCACTTTTTTTCGGCGGCCGCGGAGGCCATGCGAAGAATCCTGATCGAACATGCACGCAGCCGCGAACGACTGAAGCGTGGCGGCGAAGCACAACGCGAACTACTGGTTGAGATTGCAGTCGGCCCTTCCGTTGATCTGTCTGAAGTGATCGCATTACATGAAGTTCTTGAAGAATTCGAACGCCTGATGCCTGACAAGGCGGAGCTTGTCAAGCTCCGCTATTTTGCTGGACTGGATGAAGCAACCGCAGCTGAAACACTTGGCATCTCCCGCCCGACTGCATCACGATGGTGGACATTCTCCCGCGCTTGGCTGTTTCAGAAACTGACCGAACGCAAGGGCGAAGAATCGGTGTAGGCTCTACAGCAGGTTTACGGTTTCGACAATGATCAAAACGCGCATGACGATACTCGCTGGAAAGCAACATCGGTAAGGCAACTTGGTCTGTCAATTTTCCTGAGCAACGCGACAGGGACAAGAACCCCGACATACGGGATATCCTCGTCTGTGTTTATCCCGTTTGTATCTCCTCAACACAAAATGATCATGGTAGAAGCGGCAGGTCTAAGGCGTCACTTGCGAAAGACCCTGGGCTTTACTTAAATTCACATTAAGTGAAACTGACAGCTGCTGTCGTGTAAACGAATTTCTTAGGAACGTTCATTATGAGTTCGCTCGTTCGCTGCGGCATCGCGGCAGTCGTTGGTGGTTTGATCGGGGCCTCGATTTGGGCTGGAATTACTTATGCGACCGGTATGGAAATCGGCTGGATTGCCTGGGGTGTCGGTTTGTGTGTTGGGGTCGCGGTGCGAGTTGGCGCCGGTGAAACAACCGATGGGATCATGCCAGGCGGAATTGCAGTTGTCGGCGCGATCGCGGCACTGATGGTCGGGAAATATGCCGCAATTCATTTACTGGTTGGAAATGAGTTTGGCAATCTCGGCGAAATGTCGACCGTGACGGCGGAGGATATGCAGGTCGGAATTGCTGACGAGGTGGTCGAGGAATGGACGACCGCTGGGAAAACGCTTCAATGGCCGCCGGGAATGGATGTCGAAGAAGCAGGTTCACAGGCTGATTATCCAATGGACGTCTGGGCAGAAGCTGTGACGCGCTGGAACGCGATCCCAGCGGAAGAGCAGCAAACTCAAATTCAGGATCGTCAGAAAACCATGCAGATGTTTGGTGATATGATGAGCGGAGAAATTACAAAGGCTGCATTCAAGGACAGTTTCAGTCCCATAGATTTCCTGTTCTTTGGGCTGGCAATATTCACTGCGTTTAAGGTCGGTTCCGGACTGGCACGTGAATAGTTTTTGACATTGTCCACTGCTTGCCCCCAAGCTCAAAAAGGTGTCAGGAACCGTTTATAGCGATTCTTGCAGAAACTCAGGCCTTCAGAATGCTGTTTCACGCCGTCGCGGAATTAAGCGGTACCGGAGTTCATGAGAATTCCCCGCCAGCTAAAATTCTGCCGAATCCAGCATTGAGACCGGAGGACACATCAAAACGAAATTGCGAGACACCGCACCAGCAATCCGTTTTGGGCGATCGCCAGAGAAGCAGCCAATTGATCCTGAGACGACAGGCGAATTCACAGCAAAATTCGGCTAGCGTCTCAGGCTCAAGTTAGATACCTGCGGCCAACGTGTTCGATTTCGCTTTTGAGTCAGTGATTGAGCATCTTGACGCACTATTGATCCCGGATTAAGCCATCAAGTTCTTCAGCAGCACCCTGCCAATCGCCCGACCGAGCCTGCTGGATGATTTCGGTCAGCGATTCGAAGGCCTCGACCGACAACTTTCCGTCGTTCTTAAGTTGCTTGAGGCGATTCTCTGAATCTTCCAGCAGTTGGGGCCGACGCGATGTGATCGCCGTATAAAGAGCGTCGCAGGTTGAAGTTGCTTCTTCCGTTTCCAGTTTGGGTGACCCGCCACAGCCGGAAAGTAACAACGCGGCAAGACCAGGCAGCAAGACGAAAACCGTGCGTGCAGAATTGGCCATCAGAACTCTCCCACGACTTCGCCGCTGCCGCGAGTGCAATGTGCTGCCCAGACAAAACCATCCATATACTGACTCATGAAGCGCACCGCGCCATCACCGAAAAGGCACTGGCAACCGCCCACATGATCTGATTCCAACTGATCGGCATGTTGAGCCGGATGATTCGGCTGATGAATAATCACCTGAGGATGATCGTGCAGGTCGGGTCCGCTATGTCCCTGAACCAGAGCCCCGCCGCTGTCGCATCGATCCGTGAGAACACCACGCTCCTTTTCACACGTCACAGAATAGGGCACAACGCCGACCCATGTTTTGTCGCTCAGACGAGACGTATGTTCGCCGACAAAAACAGTGTTTGATGTGCCATCCGTGATATCAGCAAAGCGAATTCTGCTGTTGCGATAGAAGGCGCCATCAATCGTCGCTGCACCCGCTCCAGGGATTGGTTCAGGTACCGCGAAATCGACCGAGTATGTGGCAGGTCGCGCCCATGGCCCCTGCGTTCCAGCCATGGTGACATAGTGCGAGTGCGACAGAAAAATTCCCGCAGAATACGGCTGCGAATTTCCTGGTTCTTCGTTGTTTCCAGAGGTGTACCTTCGCAACTCAAACCCGTCACTCCCGCCAACGGCACTCGGACAGAGGAACGCAGTGAGTTTCGTCTTTGCGGCGACCGCTTGCTGAGGAACCCAAAACGGGATTGTTGGATCAAACTGAGCGGACAGGGCCGATTGCTCCAGATAGGGCAGAATCAAAACACCCCAGCCAAGCCCGGACGCTCCGTTGCGATTGTCATCCGGATAACTCACGCCGGATGCTGAACCGGACACGACAGGACTGCAAAGGTAGGCAGCCGGAAGCACTCGATGAACGTCATGATAATTGTGAATGGCAAGCCCAAGCTGCTTGAGATTGTTCCGGCACTGAGTTCGTCGGGCTGCCTCCCGGGCCTGTTGCACCGCTGGCAACAAAAGCGAAACGAGGATCGCAATAATTGTGATGACAACCAGCAACTCGATCAACGTGAAGCCTCGAACGATTCCGCACCTTCTTCGACGTCGCATCGCATCCTGCAGATATTGAATCTCCGCCATGAAGTTACCCTGATCGCACCTTGAGGAGGATGTGAAAGATTCCCAGACCGCACAACTGTAGCCAGCGCTACAACTATTTGTAGCCTATGCTACAAATCTGTCAACTCGAAACTTTTCACAACACCGGAACTCACATCCAGGGAAGCCCACGCGCCTTGGCGGGCCGGTACTTTGTCACGCTTTAATTTTGAGGTCGTGGACCTTGCTATACTCATCGCGGTCACTATTGAGTTGTTTAACCGTCAGCCGAAGGCGTACGAGCGTCACCATTGTTGATTTGATCAGCAATCCAGTTGAAAGACCCTTCGAAACGATTCTCACCGGTAAGCCGATCACGCACGCGCCATAACCAACCGGCCCAGCCGTTCAGTTCAGGCTGCACGATTCGGACGAGTCGTCTGTCGATTTCCAGTCGCGTTGGATTGCTCGCAGTCGACATATTCCTGGGCGGCGAAAGCTTCGGGGTTTCAGGGACATCAATTGAACCGACTGTCTGAAGCATCCACCCTCGAACACGGTAAGCCTGCTGTCGGTCGATGAAGATTCGTACTCGATTCCCTTTGAGCTGGAAGTCATTGGCCGGATCAAACACGGCCGGAGTTTCCAAGTCCAGGCCATGCCATATATCCAACGTCAATCGAATGGGTAACTCTGGGAGGTCGTGCCTCTTTGCGAGGCGGTCAAAATATGGCACGAATCGTGGAGAAACCTGCAATGGAAATTGAGCCGACTGATCGTCTTTGTGACTCTGGTTCATGTCGCAATCAATCACAACTTTGAATGCTGGAGGCCGAAGAAAGCAATGAGTTGCCCGAAGCCTATCCATCGGCTGCAGCGGGGTGCGGATGTTCTAAATCCCCGACACGCTGATGTCCAGTACACCCTGTATTTTGTCTCGAATCGAAAGCCGGAAGCGGCAGCACACGAAATGGAAACTCCTCGGCAGCGGGATGCGTCGCTGTCCCACAATCAACACGGCGTTGAAGCGTGGATAAAATGGATATCCAGACAACATGGGGCGTTCATCCGTGGGCCGATTCCGTTGGCGTGGCTGGCTGGCGTGTTGAAACTTCCCGGGCCGCGTTCCGCTGGTGGTGGCGCGGGACAAGTTGGTGGTTCGCCGAGTGGTGCAACCGGGGCTGAAATGGTGCAAAACAAGACGGGCCAGAGCCGGACAGAACGGGACACTCAATCGAAGCCGGCCGAACGAAAACCCAGTTTTTTTATTAAAAAACCAATAGAAAAAGCCACTCCCGGAATTAACCAAGGTGGCGTTTCAGTGCTCCCGGTAGGACTCGAACCTACGACCTACGGATTAAGAGTCCCGCAAAAGGGTTCGAACGGTGTTCAGTCAAAGTAGGAAAACTGCTTTTTGTATGGTCTTTGAAAATGCAGTTCAGTCCATGACCGGCGATTTGAAGGCTGTTGAGGTGACACCTCGCCGATTCAACTCCGTGATAAATTCCAACCGCGTAGCAGCGTTTCGGTATCGCTTCATTCATACCCGTATTTGCCCTGTTGTATTTCGCAACAACACCCGATAGAATTGCGACCATCACGGGGGGGCAACAGAAATGGTTCATTGATGCCGTTTTACATTTTCCACTGGACGGAAGAAGCAATTCAGCACATTGCTGAACATGGAGTGACTCAGGACGAATTCACGGAAGTTATGATGGATGCCACCAACATTCAGGCCAGTCGCCGCACTGGATTGCCAATCGTCTTTGGCACCACGTCCACCGGCAAACGTTTGGCTTGCGTGTTTGAATGGGTCGATGAATTCGAAATGGAAGTTATTCCCGTCACGGCCTACGAAGTCTGATAGGTGTTGAAATGAACAAGAAACCTGTAAACAAAACGAAGATTTTGACGCCATCTGAAAGCCAGCGAATGAAACGGCTTCAGGCAGAATTGGATTCTGAAAAGGATGAAATTATTGCCAGCGGCCGGGCGTTGCTGGACGCTCACGACGCGATGATTGCCGCATTGCTGGCTGATCTGCGATTGGCGAAGGAACGGCAGAATCTGAGTTTGAATGACCTGCAAACGCGAACAGGCATCGACCGAGCTCAACTCAGTCGGTTGTTTAGTGAATCCGTCGGCACAAATCCTACGATTCAAACGCTTGAACGCCTGGCGTCCGCTTGTGGCAAAAGGGTTGTATTGTCGCTGCAAGATGCCTGAAGAACGGCAGGCAACAGCGATGCACCGCCCCCGCGTGACACTTCAGCCGTTCCCGTAAAACTCCACCCCACGCCGAATGCACTTGAACCAGATGAACCACGAAGAATTCATCACGCGATAATCGCCAGTGCACTGAGTGCATCCCGCTGACTTTCCAGCCGTGAATCTTGAGGCAAATGAGATGAGCTTGAGAGGTAAAAGCCGTTGCGTTTCGTTACCCTGCTTTCCGCAATAACGGCGACATTGACTGCGCAGAGCAACCACAGAACCACAAAACCAAATGGCAAACAATCATTCAGAAACTGAACGACGACTCTGGGCGGCGGCGGATGAGTTTCGGGCGAACTCGGAACTCAAGTCTTCGGAGTATGCGACTCCGGTACTCGGACTGATTTTCCTGCGTTACGCCGACTTTCGGTTCACGCAGGTCGAGAAAGAACTGGCAGGCAAAGGCTCCGGGCGGCGGACGATTGGCAAGGAAGACTACCAAGCCAAAGGTGTCATGTATTTGCCACCGAAAGCTAGGTTTTCGCATTTGCTGGCTCTGCCGGAAGGGGAGAACATCGGCAAGGCCATCAACGAAGCTATGAAAGCTGTTGAAACTGAGAATGAAGAACTGAAAGGCGTTCTGCCCAAGACGTACACAAAGATCGACAACGTCATTCTGGCGTCTTTGCTGAAGAACTTCTCACAAGTCGCTGTGGATGCGGAGGGAGACAAGTTCGGGAAGATCTATGAATACTTCCTTGGCAACTTTGCTCGGGCGGAAGGTCAGCGAGGCGGGGAGTTCTTTACTCCGACAACATTGGTGCAATTGATTGTCGAAGTCGTGGAACCGCATCATGGGCGGATCATCGATCATTCGTGCGGTTCCGGCGGTATGTATGTGCAGAGTGCCAAGTTCATCAAATCTCGTTTAACGGCAAGCCGCAGGCGAGGCGATCCTGATTCCACGACAAGCGGCACGCGAACCGATTCTGATTCTGCCACACGACGCACGCGTCAGTCCGATGGGACGTCCGCCTACGCCTGCGGCTCGCCGTTAAACGATGGAGATCCGTCAACGGCGATTTCCATTTACGGTCAGGAACGCGTGGAGGAGACTCGCAACCTGTGTCTGATGAACCTTGCAGTTCACGGACTTTCCGGCGACATCAAGCAGGGGAACAGCTACTACGAAGATCTGCACGAGAGTCCGGGGAAGTTTGATGTCGTGATGGCCAATCCACCGTTCAACGTGGACAAGGTCGACAAAGAGAAGATCAAGGATGACCCACGTTTCCCGTTTGGAATGCCTCGCACGGACAACGCGAACTACCTGTGGATTCAGTTGTTCTACAGTTCGCTAAATGAGACCGGCCGAGCTGGATTCGTCATGGCGAATTCTGCTGCGGATGCACGGCAGTCAGAGATGGAGATTCGACACTGAATGTGTGCTGCTTGCTGGCAATAGCGTGGTGCCCTGACCGTGTTGTTCTGTTCGAAAGTTGAGACGATGATTTCCACTCATCACGATGAACTGCAAAAAGTGATGGCCAGTATTGCCGATTGGCCTGCCATTGATCGCATTACGCTGGCCAGAAAAATTCTGGAAACGGTCGAAGAGACAACAACACCTGCCACAAGAGGGCTTCGGGGCGAAGAGGTGATTCAACTGCTGCAGCTTTCTCAGCCAGCTCCTGACGACGACGAATACGGTCGGATTGTTGCGGAGGAACGCCTGCGAAAGTATGGCCCATGAAAGTGCTGCTGGATCTGAACGTGGCTCTGGATGTCATTCTGAATCGGGAAACTGGGCAATTGAGAAAGCAAGCAACCGCCGATGAACTGCAGCAGGCGATTGAACTGCAGTGCATCTTCCGAAAACATCCGTCCTGCGCAACCAAAAAAGTACAGAAGGAGACAACGTGATGAGTGTGGGCGAAGTCAAGTTCGAAATCATTGATGATCAGATGGCAGAGATCCTGCGGCGAAAGACAGACATCCAGAGACTTCGATCTGTCGATACCTTTTGGCGATCGGCTCGAGCGATCCTGCGTGCAGCCATTGTCACTGAACATCCCGATTGGGAGGCCATTCGCGTGAATCGTGAAATCTCCAGCCGGATCAGTAACGGAGCAGTAGATGTCTCACGATCCCATTGAGCCCAGTGACTTACAACCAAGTGAGTTGCTGAATGTTATTGCTGCATTCTTCGATTCTCATGACATCGCCTATCGCGTCGTGGGGTCGATGGCAAGTATTGCCTACGGCGAGAATCGCTTTACCAACGACATCGACATTGTGGCGGATCTAAAGCTGAGCGATGTCGATGCTCTGTGTGAATTCTTCGTCCCTCCGGACTACTTTATTGCAAGGCACGCCGTTGAAGACGCGATCCGGAAGCGATTCCAGTTCAACATCATCCACATCACCTGTGGGCTCAAGATCGATGTGATGCTTCCCAGGCACAACGAGTATGCGGCTCTGCAGCAGGCCCGAGCCAGACGCTTATCAGATCCGAATGGCCTGTCAGCCTGGTTTGCTGCACCAGAGGACATCATTCTGAATAAGCTGATCTTCTTTCAAAAAGGCGGGATCGAGAAGCATTTGCGAGACATTGCCGGGATCATTAAAGTCAAAAAGAATGAACTTGATTTTGAGTACATCGAACACTGGAGCGAGAGGCTGAACGTTACCAACGAATGGAGTCTGGTGACAAAACGCATCGCGGAGTCCAAGCCATGAACACCGACTACTCCGAAGACAGGCTCGTTGAACAGCCAACGATTGAATTGTTCTCGGAACTCGAATACGAGACCGCCCTTTCCTCGCAGGGATTTTTCCACAAAAAAACTGAAACCGTGGTCTGCGGTGGGACTTTTTGGTGGGGACTGGTTGCGGGATGCGGGGGGATCGGTAGCATAGCGGGCACGGGTGGCACTTCGGGTTCGAAACCGAAAGGCCGAACGCGGTGCCGGGTTGAGTTGTTCACCTTTCCCGAACAACTCCCCGGGCCGGCCCGCTTTGGGAAAGGATTGGGTGTGAGTGCGTTGCCGCAGTGTTCGACCGAGCCGTTTCAAAATAAGGCGTTGCGGTTCACCGACGACCCAACCCTAATTGGCGATGAACTGCGAATTTTGTTGCGAGAAGTCCGCAAATGTTACTACCAACACGACCACCCGAACGTGAATGAGGATTGGGCATTGGAGCAGGCCTACGATGAGTGGCAAGCCTTCGGGTGCAATGAGTGGTTTCAACCGATCCCTGAGTTGGAGCCCCAAGTTTTTGACGAGTTAGCAGGATGGGCGGTGCGGTTTCAAAGGGCAGCCCGTATTGCGGTCACAAGAAAACTGTCCGGAGTTTCCCCAGCCCTAGACATTGAGTCGATTGGGAAACTTGCTCGATGCGTAACCCCGGGTTGGTGCCAACAAACTGGCAATGAACTCATGAGAGCCCATGCTGATTTGACGGCCCATGTTGAGGTCTTCACGCATGCTGTCGACGATTGGGTGTTTAGCAATTCCCAATCGCCGGTAGAAAATGACGCCCCCGCCCCCCTTGTAGAAAGCAATACGGGGGTTGCCGGGAGGGTTGTCAGATATTTTCAGGACGTAAACGCCGCCGTCGCAGATTGGCGGGACCTACTTCGCCAGTTTGAGAATACGTTCGACCTCTTAGGTGGACCCCAATGGTCCGACATTGAAGAGGAGTTAGACGAAACGCCGTATTACTACTCCCTCGCAGACACATCGGGCAAAACACTTCTCGGATGCAGCTTGGCCAACGAAATTCGGGAGTTCAGTAGGGCCACACAACGCGTTGGTAAGTATGGGACGAGCGGCCGGTCCGAGCGGATTGATGCCCAGTTGCTTGAGGATTGGGCGCACGAAATCGAGTTTGCTTTCGCTTTTGAAAGGAATTCCGAAAACCTTGTGGGCCTGACTTTTCGGGTCCGAAAAGCGTTTGAACAGTTTTTGGAGGAGGCGCAGTGTGACGCCGCCGTAGCCGCCGTCGATACTCCAAAAGTTGGGCCAGCAAAGACGGACGAACAACAAGACAATCCCCCGGAACCACTTATCGACGGACCCGACCCGACCCGAATGATTTTGATTTTGGGCGGGCACGAATTTGGCCCGTTCACGCCGACGCAGTTTGATGTTGTTCAAGTGATGTGGGAGAACCGGGAATCGACCTGGCCAGAATCTAATGCGTTCTTCACGTTTCACCAAAAGTTGGGTTGGCCACAAACCGACGGCGGGCCGTTTGGGAAGCACCAAACGACCATACAATCGGTTTTTGAAGGGAAGGGGTTTGGCCTTCCGTGGAAGCGCATTCGGGGGGCTTTTGTATGGTGCGGATTAGTCCCGCCGAAAGCCAAGCGGACTCCCAAACCCAAGGTAAGGCGGAGTAAGAATCGGTAAGAAAAGCCACCATTGTAAGTAAGCCAAAATCAACAGAATGACCCCCGTTGAACGTCACTCGTTTCACCGGGGGTTTTTCTATGGCACGAATGAAAGAACGTAGTTCGCTCGATTGCATACCGAGCGTTGAAGTGGTGCGAATTGAATTGGCTCGCAAACAACAGGAAGCCGAAGCGTTGGAGTTCTTGTTGGGCGTTTCTCAGGAAGTTGAGAAACGCCGAGCGGTTGAGTGTGGCGGCAAACGCCACGAAAGCGGGGTGGCCCATGCCGGGTAACCCTGCGTTGAAGATCGTCCGGCACTCGAAGCCACCGGCCGCTACGAAGCACGGGCCGAGGGCTGGTGGTGAGCAATCGACCGGGAAGCCGCCCGTGGCTGCGGATGGGCCGTTGCCGTTCACGATGACCGGCGCGGAGATTGGGCACGAACTGCGGTTGTCGGCGAAGACGATCCGCCGCATGGATGCGGATGGTAAGTTGCCCCGGCCCGTGATGGTTGGGGCTCGAAGTCTGCGGTGGGTTCGTCAAACGATTGTCGAATGGTTGGCCGCGGGTTGCCCGGACCGTGAGACGTTCGAAGCGAACCGGAAAGGGGGTGTCTGATGGATGCCAACTTTCCACGATATGAAGCCGAAGCCGCGTTGCTCGAAGCGGCGCTGAGGCACCCCGAGTTGCAAGCCACGATCGACGATGTTCGGAGCAAGGTGGCGTGTCCGGACGGAGTGAACCCAAAGAACTTCGGGAAGGTGCCAATTCAACTTAGGGCGAACGGATTCATCGTCAAGGTTGGGCACGCCTACACGGAACGGCCGGTTGCCCATGGTCGTGAAGTCTCACTCTGGCAAGTCACTAATATCGGAGACGCTCGGAAGTATCTGAGGCGGATTCGGAAGCTGATCAAAGAGAAAACCGAACGGGCAGTTGACGCCGCCCGTTCGGTTCAAGGGACCCTGTTCTGATTTTCAAAGCGTGCACTCTCAAACAAGGTGGATTTCATTATGAGCAATAACAACTCGAAAGCCCGTGCCGAGCCTGGCGAAGTGAACTCGGACCTGTTTGACCCGTCGAACCTGGTGAAAATGAAACTCAGTCAGGACTTTGCCACGATGGCTGCGGTCGGGATCCCGCCGCGAACGTCTTACGATGTGCTGGCGAAGTTAGAAGCGGCATGACTGGTGGTGGTTACCAAACTGCCAGGGCGTTGTCGTGTGGTCGAGATTCTTCCCGGGCCTCTTACTCACTAGACTTGGCGAATGGCCACTTCTTCAACAAACGGAACAACAGGATGAAGCACTCGAACGCTCAGGTTTCGAATCTTGCCATCAACTTCCAATTCGACGGTTGCAAGGCTCGGCTCAAAGGAATGGCCTGGCGCAAAGTACAGGGCGTTTGGACTCACCTTTGTGAGCGGAATTCGTTGCTCACCGATGATCAGGGTCGCGGCGACTGTTGCTGAATGAGCGATGTATTGAACAGTAGGCGTGAACATGGAACAAAACTATCCGGAAGAATTTGCACGGTTATCAACGTACCTCGATCGAAAGGGTATGAAACTCTCTGAACGACTGGGGTCCGGCGTCGATGGCCTCGTATATTCAACGAACAAGGGGTCAGCAGTCAAGGCTCATCGGGCAAAGGGACTGTTTGAAAAAGAGCTCCGTGTTTACAAGCGACTTGCAGAATACCCAAACAATGATTTTATGGGATTCAATGTGCCCCAAATGCTGGACTTTCATCCAGAACTTTGGGTTATTGAAATGCAGTTTGTGGTGACCCCGTTTGCGCTGGACTTTGCGGGAGCTACCCTTGATCGTGCTTCAACGACGATCGCAGAACAAACGTTGGAAGAATTTGAAGAATGGGAAGCGTCGAAAATCGAAATCTTTGGGGCCGACGATTGGGTGACCGTGCAATCAGTCATCAGTTGCTTTCGAAGAATCGGGATTTACCTGAGTGACGTTCACAAAGGCAATATAAAGCTTCGAGAAGAGGGACGATGATATGGCAACCGTGACGCGTGATTCCAAAGGGGCTCGGGTTTGGTTCAAAGACGGAACCGGTAAGCGAAAGAGCATTCGTCTGGGTGACGTTACGATGACTACGCAACCCGCTTTGCGTTGAACCTGGAAGACTTAAACACAGCCGTGAAATACAACGCCACCATTCGCCCGGAGACCGCGCAGTGGGTGATGGGGCTCTGTGAAGACCTACAGAACCGTTTGGCCGCGCTGGGGCTGATTGAGATCCAACAGGCCGAACCAGAGCCCGACGCCCCGAAGTTGGGGGCGTTTGTCGATGCGTGGATTGCTGGCCGGCATGATGTGAAGCCAGCAACCAAACAAATCTACAGCCGATCCCGCCATTACCTGTTGAAATTTTTCGGGGCCGACCGTCCGCTGAATTCGATTACCCCCGGTGATGATGATGAATGGGCGTTGTATCTGCGGTCGAAGTTGGGAGAAAACACGAGCCGCAAAATGGCTGGTGTGGCGAAACTCATTCTGAAACGAGCCAAGCGGAAAGGGCTCATTGATGTCAACCCGTTCTCAGACATGCGTTGCAACGTTACCCATGATGAATCGGGCGACTTTACGGTCACGCCAGAGATGACCAAAACGATTCTTACATCGGCCCCGGACGCGGAATGGCGGTTGATTATTGCTCTGGCCCGTTACGGTGGGTTACGAGTGCCGTCGGAGATTTTCGCATTGAAGTGGTCGGCCGTTAATTTTGAGCGGAACCGGTTCACAATCCAAAGCCCAAAGACGGAGCATTTCGCCGGTAAGGGTTTCCGCGTTTGTCCGATCTTCCCCGAGTTGCGGCCCTACTTCGAGGAAGCCCTGTTGGCATCGTCCGACGGCAGTGGCCGGATTGATGGCGGGCGGTTCGTCGTGGAAACCCATCGCCCGGACTCGGGCAACCTGGGGACCCAGTTCAGTCGGATCATTCGCAAAGCCGGTTTCGACCCGTGGCCAAACTTGTTTCGAAACTGCCGATCGAGCCGCCAAACGGAATTGGAGAACTCATTCCCGACCCATGTGGTTTGCGCCTGGCTGGGGAATTCGCCAAGCGTAGCGGCCCGGCATTACCTGAGAGTGACCGACGCCCATTTTGAACAAGCCGTTGGTGGTGCGCCGGGTGGTGCAACCGGTGCTGAAATGGTGCAAAACAAGACGGGCCAGACCCGGACAGAACGGGACACACAAACGAAGCCGACCGGACAAAAAACCCGTTTTTTGATTGAAAAACCAATGAAAAACGCCACTCTTGGAATTAACCAAGGTGGCGTTTCAGTGCTCCCAGTAGGACTCGAACCTACGACCTACGGATTAAGAGTCGTAGGTGAACTGTTCCGCTCGCATCGTTAATGCGGGCGCGTGGAGGCCTGACATCGTCGACCTCGAGACAAAGCCTCCGAAAGCAGAGCCGGGCGATCGCAGACCGCCGCGCACGGCGCCATATAAATTTTCGCGTTTGGTTTATAGAGCCCGTGGTTATATGGAGTGCAGCGAAAACAGGTGACGGGCTCGCGGGTCCTCCCTCGACCACGTCGACACCCCGAGAGCCATGGGAACTGTCGTTAACTCTGACACACTTTCTTTTTGTTTCTGGCCGGTTCCCGGGTCGCAAATGACGGGCGGCGGGCGGCGATGGCCGAAAACGAAGGAAGCCCGGCCTACTTTGCAGCAGACCGGGCTTTCCCGGAGTGAGTTGAGTCGCCGTGGCTTCCTTGCGGTGGCATGACTCTGGCGGTGGATGTCGCCAATCGATTCGAACGCGATGCGTGCAGTTTATTCCACCGCGTTCAGTTCTGCATAGTCGATTCGGCTTCCAATTTTTCAGCGGTCTCAATCTTTTCAGCCAGCTTCGAGGCGTCTAAGCACTCACGGACCTGATCAGATCGAGATCCGTACTTGTTTCCGAGCCTCACGAAGGCTCTGTATTCACGTTCGCTGAAGCTGACTGAGATCGACTTGCGTAGCGGTTCTGTGGTGGATGGCTTTTTCTTCATTCTGGCCCTTGCATCGGCAGGAGTCATGACTGGATGAAAGCCGGTTCCTCATCCACCAGGGCGGCTCATGCTGTTCAAGTTCACAAACACTCAGCTTTTGAATCGACTTAGAAAGTGCAGCGACTGCACGTTCATTTCGCTTCGTGCCGTTGTCGCTCCGACGATGCAGAAGACTGGCAACCCGTTCCACGGTCGAGTTCTGAAGCTCGTTTCGGCTGCTGGAACGATCAACGTCCGATACTCACGCACGGTGAATCTGCAGAGAGCTCGCGAATCGAAGCCGCCGGACTTCCAGGCGAAGGAACGGAGCTGGGGTGAGAAGCTCCCGCACTGTCCGATCGTCGAATACACGCACGAAGACGGCAAAACACGGTACTACCTCGACATCAAGATTCAGGCCCGCACAGATCAGTACCGCGACATCGAAACAGGCCGAGTGATCACGAAAGATCAGCTCGAAGAATGGCTCAGGCCACCGCAGAAAACACGGCAGGGCGTTGAAAAACGCATCGCGAGGAGAGATTTCCGCATCGACCGGATTTGTGAAATGCGGATCAAAGGCGATGTCTGGCAAGTTCGCTCAGGCATGGCAAAGCTCGATCGACTTTTGAAAGGGACACCGAAATGACCTGGCTCACAGCAAACTGGTTCAACATCGTCGCCGCCGTAACCTCAATCATCACAGCGGCCAGCATCATCACCCGCATGACACCGAGCGAAAGCGACGACGCCGTGGTCGACAAGTTCCTGAAGTTCATTCAGTGGCTCAGCATCAACGGGGCTCCGAAGAAATAACGGCCTCCATCACCAGTCACCGTTTCTGGAGTCGAAGTACTCCGCGCAACTCACGCCGGCTTTTCACACTCGAATGGAATGACACACATGGGAATCGAAGTTTCGCCGCAAGGCATCATGACAGCTCTGATCGTCGCCGCCTTCGCCATTATGGCGTACGTGAATCGAGACAAGCTGAATGGGCTATTTCCGCCAAACAAGGGCGAAGAGAAGCCGAACAAGGGCGAAGAGAAAAGGCCGTGGGTAATCGATCTCGGCCCGGACGAGGCGGTCGAAATGATTCCTATGCACGTTCTCGACGTCATGAAGACTCTGACCGCAATCAACGAACGCGATCAACTCGGCTGCGAGGACGAGCTCAAAGCGATCTACGCGAAGATTGTCAGCCGCAAACCGGAGTCTCCGAAAACGTGAACCCCGGCCTCCCGCTTCTCATTCTCGCATCCTCTGGCATGCTCAAGGACACACGCATGACATCCAAATCATTGGCAAACTTCCTGATGATCGGCACGATCATCTTTTGTGCCATTCGCCTGCAGGGCACGGCACCGAAACCGGATGCTCCGGATCCGGATGCGACGGCCGCGATCGCTCAGCAGATCCCCGGCAGCATCGCCAAGCTGCAGGCCCAGAACTATGCCGACGTTGCGAAGCAGCTCCGGGACGGGACTCTGAAAACGGATCTCGACAGCGGCGAATGGCTGGTGAAACGAAACAAGGCCGCGCTGGACGTCGCCTTCAAGTCGCTGGATGAGCATCTGCAGGCCCAGCTCGGCGACGGCAAGTTCACACCGGACAAAGCCGCCACGACTTATGAGGCGATTTCCAAAGGACTTCAGAAAGGTGGTGACAATTGATCCCGCAAAACATCAAATGGGGCTGGCTGCACGAACAGGAAGATCGTGAGACACTGCTCAACACGGCCTCGCCGACCTCGAACATTCTCGCCATGCGAGGCGAATTCGACGATCAGGATCACTACATTCTGGCAGACGTCCTGGAAGAGAATCTCCGCGTCGAGAATCAGGCGAATCAGGGCAGTTGTCGAGGCCAGTCCGGAGCCGCCGGGGGTGAGACCTGCAACATCATCGCATCTGGCGACCGTTCCCAGCAGTTTTCCGCCCAATACATCTACATCGAGACTCAGAAGCTAGATGGCATAAGTGGCGACAACGGAGCCACGATTAAAAACGGAATCACGGTCATGGAACGCGGGGTTTGCCCTGAGGAACTATGGCGTTATCCGAACCCCGTGCACTATCAGACGTCGCCGCCGGATCATTCGATCGAAGAATGCCGAGCTGAGGCCGCGAAGTTCCGCATCCGCAAGCACTACGACTTGCGCGACTACGAAGCTGCTCGAACATTCCTGGCGAGCAATCAGGGACCCATCGACACTGGCATTCTGTGGTCTGAATCAATGGCCGACAGCAATGGCGAAACGATCGAGGAGTACTCCGGCCGCAAGATCGGAGGGCATGCCACGCTGATGGCTTCACTCAGCCGTCGAAAAGATCGATCCGGCCGTCCATACATTCGCCTCCTCAACAGTTGGGGCAAGCGGTGGGGAAAAGGCGGCTGGAAAGACTGCTCACCCACGGCATGGAACCAGTTCAGCCGTGATCGGAACAACGTGCTGATCGGAATCAGCGACATGGAGATTCCGAAGCCTCGACCGTGGGACTTCGTGAAACGACCTGTCACACACTGAGCACTTTACCACTCTGGTGAATCGAAAGCAGATCCATGAAAACCATGAAACGAATCCTCCTGATCCTGTTCGCGTTCGCTATCGGCGTTCTGCCGATGCTGCTCTGTGGCTGCACGATTCGCGTGGACTCGGATCCGCCGGACACTTCCGGCGATCTACGGAAGGCCATCGACGAAATACTCGAGGCGGAGACTCTGAAACCGGTTCCCGACGAACGATTCACGCCGCCGGATCCGAAGGCACCAGATCCGGAGCCGCTCGAGCCGACGCTTGTCATTCCGGCCGGATGGCCAGAGGGCGTGATGGTCCAGAAGTACACCGCCGACAACTGCAGCCCGTGCGTTGACTGGGACATCAAAGAACGGCCTCAGCTCGAAGGCGTCATGATGCCGGACATCATCGCATGGGACCTGAACGGCAACCGCGATTCACGAGCCACAGCCGCTGGCGTCGCAGTCGTTCCGTACTTTGAGCTTCGTCGCGGATCGCAAACTTTGTGGCGTGGAAAAGGCTACTGGCGAGCCTCGGACATCATCGCAAAGGCACAACAGTACGGAGGCCGCAATTGAGCCTCGCACATATCACCGTTGACATCCCTGATCAGCTAAAGGCTCTGATTCTGGAGCTGTGGACGAAACGACGCCTGCAGCTCGGCGGAGTAGTCATCGAAATGCCATCGGTATGCACCGGTCTCACGATCAATGACAACGAGATCCGAATTGAGCCACCGCTAAAGGTCTCCGGCCCGCTCGGTCCTGTTCGCATCAGCACAACGATCACGAGCATAAAGTGTGATCCTGCAGCCGGCACGATCACAGTGGACCTAAACCGTTCACCGATTGACGTGAGACTGATATGAAAAAACTGCGATGGGCTATTCGTGAAGTTCGCGACTTCGTTCGATGGCTGCGGTTTCGCAAATCAGATGACGCTGTTTTGGTCATCATCGGCGTGTCATTCGATCTGAACGAACATGACCTGAAGCACATGCGTGACTTTCTCACGTCGCTGGCGATCAATCAAGGGTTCGAAACATTATGAAACCCGCAATCCTCCCGCCCTCATTCCGATCCATGGCCCACGCCTGCGCGGCGACGAACGTCCAGGTCACTGAACAAATGCAGGCGACCGAGATCGAATACATCGCCGACCTCGAGCTCCGCCGCGAACTCGTCAACAAGGTCTGCGATCGAGCAAAACGCCTCAGCGATCGTCGAAAGCTGACCGGCAAGGATGCTGATGAGATCGCTGAGCAGCTCTACGGATCGTCAATCCTGTGGCTTCTGTGGCTCTGGCAGTACCGAGCGTTGATCTGGCAGGTTATCCGCCTGCTGGCCGAGCTCGCTCACAGAACGAGGCAGGAAAGCCGCTGGCGTCCCGCGTAGTTTTCTTGTTTCCCTGATTGCAAGCATGGCCAAAAAACGAGCCGCCAAACCGGCCGCACAGCCAGACGAAAATGCCCGCTATGAAGCTCACAAGCAGCGTCAGGCCGCGATTCAGCGCGCAATATCGGCAGCAGGCCGCGAGATCGGCGAGATTCCGGCCGTCGTTGATCCGGCCCGCAGAGCGAAGGCAAAGGATGATATGAAGTTCCATCTGTTGACCTATCATCCGCGAGCGTTCCGACTCGGATTCTCAAAGGATCATGAGGAGCTGATCGACGCCTTACAGCACGTGATGCTGCACGGTGGTAAGCTCGCTATCGCCATGCCGAGAGGCACCGGTAAGACAACTATTGTCACGCGGGCCATGGGCTGGGGAATTCTCCACGGACATCTGAGGTACGGCGTATTCCTGGCCGCAACAGACCAGAAGGCGCAAAAGGGGATTCTGCAGCTCCGCCGGGAAATCGAACACAGCGAGATGCTAATCGAGGACTTCCCGGAGGCCTGCTATCCGGTCCGCTGTCTGCGAGGCATCGCGAACCGCCAGGCCGGACAGACAGCCAGCGGCAAGCCGACGCGAATGGAATGGGGATCACTCAAGCTCGTATTCCCAACGATCGAAGGCAGCGCGTCCAGCGGTTCGATCATCGAATGCGGCGGCATCACGGGAGCCATCGCCCGAGGCCCGCAGCACGTCCTGGACGATGGGGAAGTCATTCGGCCTGACTTCTGTCTGATCGATGACTTTCAGACTCGTGAGAGTGCCAGATCAGTCAACCAGATTCAAAGCCGTCTGGAGATCATCGAAGGCGACGTCGCGGGCATGGCAGGACCGGACAAAGGCCTGAGCTGCGTTGCCACGGTGACAGTCATCGAACCGAATGACGGAGCTGACCAGCTCCTGAATCACGATCTGTACCCGCACTGGAACGGCATTCGCAAAAAGTTCCTTCTGGCATTTCCGACGAACATGAAGCTCTGGGAGCAATACGCGGAGATCCGCCGCCAGAGTTTTCAGACTTACAAAGACATCCGTCTGGCGACTGCGTTCTACAAGAAGAACCGCAAGAAGATGGAAGCCGGAGCTGTCGTTTCATGGGATGCGAAGTTCATTTCTGAAGCTCATGAGATCTCGGCCATTCAGCACGCGATGGAATGGTTCATCGGCAAGCCTCGGCAATTCCAGAGCGAACTGCAGAACGCTCCTGAGGAAATAGCCACCGCCGGAAAGATCTGGCTGAAGACGATCGAAGTCGTGGGAAAAATGCATCATCTCGGGCGCCGCGAAGTTCCGCTCGGAGTTCGTTCGCTGGTTGCTCATGTCGACGTGCATGACGACCTGCTCTACTGGACCGTGATCGGTTACTTTCCGAACGGCACTGGATTCGTCACCGATCACGGCACGTATCCGGATCAGGGCCGACGCTACTTCATGAAGAGCCAGGCCACGAAAACGATGAGTAAAGCTCATCCAAAGATCGGACTCGACGGAGCGATCGCGAAGTCGCTGGAGATCACTCTCACAGAGCTGCTCACCCGCGAGTTCCCGTCGGAGTCATCGGAACGTGCCCCCCATGACTGCGATCTGATCGGCGTCGACACCGGGCATAATCCCAAAGTGGTGAATCGAGTCATCGCGTTGCTGTCGAAGAAACGCGAGTTCCGGAATCGGATAACCGGCACGCGAGGTTTCGGTGTTGGGCCGTCAGACACGCCGTTCGCCGAGCGCAAAATCAAAGATGGTCAGTTCCTCGGCAACAACTGGCTGCAGCAGCCGACGCCAATCACTGCCGCTCCGTTGGTCCACATCGACACGAACTTCTGGAAGACAGCGACCAACGACAGACTGGCCACCGGAATCGGAGACACCGGCAGCCTGTCGTTGTTTCACCACAGCGATCACCAGCTCTTCAGCGAAGATCTGACGTCAGAGCATGGAATAGAGACTCAGGGCAAAGGCCGAACTGTCTACATCTTCAAGTTGCTCCCGGGCCGTGACAACCACTGGTTCGACAACGTGGTTACCTGTGGCGTCCTCGCATCGATCGTCGGCTGTGACACGCCGGCCAGACCTGATGACGATCCCGGGACACGTCCGCACGTTCCGACTGGACCTCCGAAGCCAAGCAAACCGAAACCTCCAAAGATCTCCAAACTCGACATCTGAAGAAAGGCTAATCATGTCAAAGTCACGCCCACAGCTCGGACGCCGTCTCGATCGACCGGCCCCGGAAACGGAGACTCCGCCGGTAACGTCACCAGAAACGGTGACGGGATCCACGGACGCGGCCACCGGCTCCGAAAATGAAGCCGGTCCACAGTCCCCGATTGAGGAGACATCGCCGACGGTGACAGCTCCGAAGGCAGGACGCCCACCAGGTGCGAAGAACCGCGAATACCTTCGAGGCGAACGCAACCCCGGCATGTGCCCGAAATGCAAATGCACAGAGGCCACATCCGAAAGCAGTCGCACGATTCCCCTCACGAATGATCCTGATTTCACCCACGTGGTTCTGATACGATGCCGATGCAAGAACAAGAAGTGCAGGCAGTGGCGAATCGATCGCCAGAAATGCAATCCAGCGGAGTGAATCATGTTGGCGGATTTTGTTGGAGGACCTTTACACGGACAAACGAAATTCGTAAGGCGAGCTGAACGCGTAGTGAGTTGCTCGCGGGTGAATAACTACGCTCCTGCGTTCTTGGTTTCTGACATACAAAAAACTTCTTTCGACGTCTTCAATTACGATCTGATTCACGTGACCGACACGTTCTGCGTTTATTACATGCACGGAGATACTCGCCACATTCCGCCGATGACGGCGATGGAACACTGGATCAGCAAAGAACGGCAATTCGAGCAACAACTCTGCGACGGTTTTGATCGGCCGCGGTTGAACGAGAGTGTGGCCCTTGAAGGGCTTGCAAATCGCAAGGTCATAGAACGTGCAGCAAAACGATTCCGAAAGTTGAAACGATACCCATGAACAACTTCATCGAAAAGACACTCGCCCAGTTCGAGCGACTGGATAAAAGTGAAGCCTTAAACGTGATCTTGATGACAACGCGTCAGCACGACGAGATGACGGAATACTTTCGCCATCGAAATCCCCAGGACATCAGCGTCCGGTTCGAACTGCAAAAGCTGAACGGCATCGAGATACAACACTTTGAAACCATGGCCGAAGTCTATGAACGAGCCGCTCAACTGATCCGCGACGGCCGCAACGTCGGCGTGATTCCGGATCCGCCGGTCAAAATCGCTGGTCATCCCATTCCGGTGAAATTCGACATGCGGAGCATCTCCTAGCGCCTCGCCTGCGCGCAGGAAATACAGTTTCCCCATATCCCGCAGAAAAAGCGTTTCGCCGCTCCCGCTCATGACTCGAAGAATGAGCGGTATGAGCAGCGAACGACGCGAACGAATCAAAGACATTGAATCCCTGTTGGCCACTGGAACTAAATCCACCGTCAACGATGGCCAGTCTACGACGTTCGACCACGACACGCTGCGAGCTGAGTTGCGACGGCTAAAAGTCGCTGAAGGTCTTATTCGACCACGCGAAAAAGTCACCAACATCTTTCTGGGGTAAATCATGCGGCGATCGAAGACTGGATTCTTATTCTTTGCTGCCGTGTTCGGAGTGCTGACAATGGGACTTTGGGCACAAACTCAAATAGACGTCAGCGCAGGCATCGAAGCGGCTACGCATCAGTTCAGCAGCAGCGACGCCGCCATCGCAGGAAACTCCGCCACATCCGGATATGACGCCATCAATCCGAAGGGCAGACGCAAAAGCGTCTCGTCACAGATCCGATCTGAAGACGCCGTTCTGAACGCCCGCCGTCGTCAGACCATGACCGCTCAGGCGATGGATCTCCATCGAAACGCCGGTCTCGCCGCATGGGCTATCAGGCAGCATCTGAACTATGTCACGCTGTTTGACCTGTACTTCAGCACGCCCGACAATGGTCTGAATACTGATCTCGCCGCGCTGATTGCACGTGACAACAAACGAGCCAACTGCGACGTTGGAGGCCGACACTCCTGGAATCGATACCGACGCCTGGGCGAAGTTCGCAAGATGCTGGACGGCGACGTCGGAATCGCTCGCCTTAGATCTGGCTACATTCAGGGCGTGGAAGGCAACACGATCGTAGACCCGGACAAGAAGTATCCGAACAGCGTTTGGGAACAGGGCTGTTTGCTCGGCCCGGGCAAACGAGCCCTCGCGTACAACGTCCGCGAGACTGTCAACGGCAAGCAATCCGATCGCATGATCTCCGCCGCCAACATGTTCATGTTGGGAGCATTCGAAGGCCGTTTCAATCAGACTCGCGGGATCAGCTCGTTCTCCGCGGGCATCAATGAGTTTCGAGACCTTTACGAAACGATCGACTACGCTCGGGCGAAAGTGAAAGTCGAACAGCTCATCGCTCTAGCGATCACTCGCGAAAAAGAGCCGACAGACGGCAGTTCGTCTCTCGGCCGTCGTGTCGACGGCAAGACAGAGACGGACCTCGATGACGATGAAGAAACATCAGCACCAACGCAGCCGCCTCAGGTGTCGTTCGGTGATGGTCCGGTAAAGCTGGATCTGGATCCCGGTGAAGAGGCCGAATTCCTGAACTCCGGCAATCCGTCAAATCAGACTCAGGACTTCCTGAGGCTCTGCATTCACCTGGCACTGTTGTCTGCCGACATTCCGATGAACTTCTTCGATCCGAAGTATGTGAACATGTCCGGCGGTCGAACGACCTGGAATCAGTATGAGCGTTCCTGCGTTCACAAACGCGAAGATCAGCTCGACATGCACGAATGGTACACCAACTGGCGTCTGGCTCGGTACATCCTGCCGAAGTCCATGGGCGGGACTGGTGAAATCGTTCTGCCTCGATCGATCGACGTGGCCGAACTACAAATGTACGAGTGGGTTCCTCGCGGCGTACCGTGGTGGAAGCCTGGCGAAGAGTTGGAAGCCGAACTCAAGAGCGTTGCTGCTGGCATCGACACACCGCAGAAGATCTGCCGACGTCGAGGCACTGGCGACTTTTACAAGAACCTCGAAGAGATCAAACGAGCCCAGGACGCCGCCGCAGAACTCGGCATCGTTCTGAAGTTCGGCGGCACGCCAGCTCCGTTCACGATCGTCACACCAGACGCTGAAGACGCCTGATCGTTCAGCTCATTCACAGCCCACACTTTCAACGGCAACCACTCATTTTTGAAGGCCTTCACCATGGCTAATTTGAACACCCTCATCAAAGCGGTCGAGAACATGGTTTCGATCAAAGCCGCCGTAGTCGGGACTCTGACCGACAGCACTGGCTTTGATGGAACGCACAACGACACGCTGGCAGCTCCAAGCGTTCCGGCAGATATCACGGGCGGTCAGGATCCGACTGAGGCCTAGCACAACGCAGCTCTGGCGGCGATGCGAATCATTGCGCAGAACCAAAGCGACATCGCGCAGAAAATGATTGAGCTGCTGGCCGCGTTGAAAACGGCCAACCTAATGCACACGAGCTGATTTTCTGCACTGTCTGAGCGTCGGTCATCATCTCACGGGAATTCATCATGTCCAAAGAAGCTACAAAGCAAGTTCCATCGAACGCCTGCACTTTCAAGTGCGGTGAATTCGAATTTGCCGACGCTGCTGCCGACGCGAAGAAGTTCCCGTTCCGCATGAAGGCCCGCAGCTCAGGCGTGATCAGTCACTGGTATTGGGGCCGCATCGTTCACGACATGGCGGGAATGCAGCTCCGCAAGGAATCGTGCCCGATCGATTACGACCACAACAGCTATCAGATCATCGGTTACGGCGACAAATTCAAAGCCGATAACAATGGGCTGGAAGTTTCCGGAAGCCTGGTCGCTCTGGCCAACCAACCCGACGACAAAGCCTATGAAGTCTATCAGAAGGGAAAGGCCGGAATTCCCTACGAAGCGTCAATTGATTGGCGTGGTCAGGGAATCGTGATTGAAGAACTCAGCGAAGGTGCCTCCGCTGAAGTCAACGGATCGAAGGTCGAAGGCCCGATCACCATCGTTCGCAAGTGGCCATTGCGAGCCGTCGCTGTCACGCCATACGGTCAGGACAGCGACACACGCACGCAGTTTTCTGAATCCGATAAGTCCGGAGACGATCAGATCTCCGTCTGTCTGTTTTCTTCCTCTGGAGATCCAAACGTGCTCACATCTACTCCCGGAACTTCCCCTGCTGCTGCCTCGACTCAGCAGCACAGCGAAACGCCTGCTCCCTCAGGCGTTTCGTTGGACACAATCAAGCTGTTTAACGACACGTTCAAGGCAAAGTCTGGCGAGTATCTCGCGGCTGGCCTTACGTTCAACGACGCGAAGCTGAAGTTCGCGGACGAACGTATCGCCGCCGTCGAGGCGGAAAACAAGCAGCTCAAGGAAGCCGCCGACAAGGCAGCAACTCAGCAGCATGCAGCGAACGCCGCCTCTCAACTTCTGGGCGAGCAAAATCCAGTGAATACCGGCAAGGGAGCAGACGCCAGCGGCAAGAAAACCTTCGCCGATGTCTTTCGCATGCCAGGCAAGAACCAGGGCTGAAGCCCCTTTCGTCTCCGTCACGGGAGGCCGGATCGCCGCATAGCTAGCGGCCCCGGCTTACTCCCGCGACCGAGTTTTTCTGTTTCCGATTCGCAACCGTGACGGGGAACCTCAATGAAAAGGGTTTCCCATGGCTGACGTTTACACCTCAATCGCTGATCTGGTCAAGATCAACGATATGAATCTGGCGGATCTGGAAGTCACAGATTTGCTGCAGGATGCTCCCCTGTTGGCCGCTCTTGCTGCGGACGTGGCGAGCAACGGCACCGAGCATAAGTACCTGAAGGAAACCGGCGCGCCAGTCGTCGGGTTCCGAGCCGTCAACGATGGACGAGAGAACAAGGCGTCCGCCGATACGCTGGTCACGATCACACTGAAGATTCTGGACGCAAGTTTTGCGGTCGACATGGCTTTGGCCAACGCATACCGCAAGGGTCAAGCCGCTTACGTCGCTCGTGAAGCTCGCCGTCATTTGAAGGCCGCTATTGCAGCCGCTGAACTGCAGCTCGTGCGCGGTGTGTCCGCTGACGCCGGAGGATTCGTCGGTCTCTTGGCCGCTTCGACGATCGACGCGCTGGCGGATGCAATGGTCTACAACGCAGCTGGCGACACTGCTGATTCATGCACGACGGTTCTCGCGATCCGTAGCAACGCGGACGGCAATGACGTGACCCTGATCACCGGCAACGACGGTCAGATCGACATCGGCGACACTGTCGTTCAGAACATGCCCGGCGCAACGGTCGGTCACTATCCGGGACTTTACACGCCAATCACTGGCTGGTTAGGTCTACAGATCGGCAGTGCGTATAGCGTTGGTCGCATTGCCAACCTGGACTCGGATCACACTCTTGACGACGACATGCTGGCCGAGCTGCTGAGCCTGTTCCCTGAAACTCGCCAGCCGACGCACTTTGTGATGAATCGAGCCAGCCGCAAGAACCTGCAGAAGTCTCGAACCGCCACGAACTCGACCGGAGCACCAGCTCCAGTGCCG
Source organism: Planctomycetaceae bacterium (assembly GCA_041753135.1). Lineage (GTDB taxonomy): Bacteria > Planctomycetota > Planctomycetia > Planctomycetales > Planctomycetaceae > SXXK01. The sequence goes on along the minus strand of JBGSVD010000014.1, from coordinate 29,609 downwards.
ACCGAGGCGTTCAACATCCCGATCATCACGACGCCAGCGATCCCAAGCAACCTCGCTGTCGTGGCGTAACTGTAGCCCGATCTGTCCTCAGATCGGGAAATTTCACAACGCCGATCTGAGACAGATCGGCCTACTGAAAACCGCCCATGTCCCTCGCGTCAAAGTCACAACAGGCAGCCTCGACGATGGCACGACGTGTCAACGGCGAGCCTGTCACGTTCATCAGGGGCGATCTCACGATCGACATTCCTCTGGCGACGCGAGGGTCAACGAACTGGAACCAGCAAGCTCCGTTCAACGGAGTTCGCATCGGAGATCGATCAACCGACTGGATCATTCCGATTCTGTTGCTGGTCGATCTCGAAGGAACCCAACTGGTTCCAGAACGCGGAGACGTGTTCGTCTCCGATTCTGGAGCCTTCCGGGTTATGCCGTTTGGTCCTGACTCGCAGTTGTGGCAGTACCACGATCGCGAGTCTCGATCTGTCTATCGAATCCACACTAAGGAGCGGAACTGATGGCATCGCGAGCACGAACACTCGCTGCCGCCATCGTGACGGCTCTGAATGCCTGGGGAGAATTGCCTGCAGGCACGACAGCTCAGCGAGTTCGCTCGGTCACTCATCTGATTGAGAATCTGCCTGAATCGGCCCCGGCCGTGATCGCAGTCATCTTTGCAGAACATGACGACCAATCGAATCGCGCAGACGTCGCTGATGATATCACGCTGGGAATCGTGACCATTGCGAACTGCAACAGTCACGAAGTTTCAGCCAGCGATGCGTGGGAGGACTTCACGGAGAAAATGGCGGATTACCTCCGCACGAACGAAGCGTTCAAAGAGATCTCTGTCGGTACTGGCGTCGGAGCCCAGCGCCGAAAGGTCAACATCACAGTTCCCTGCGATGCGGACATTCTGGATCAGAACGAAGTGTTCGTCAGTGTGATTCAGGCGGCGTGGTTCACGTCGGTCGGCAATCACTGATGCCCAACTTTTACGACTCACTGCGAATCTCATTCGGACAGCTCAAGGCTCAGACACGGTTTCTCGACCGTGAATTCGCCAAGACGCTCAATCCGATCACAAGGAAGTTTTTCATGCGAGCTGGCGGAGCGATCCGCACAACAGCTCGGCGACTGCTGAAGAAAGCCCGCAGAAAGAAACCTGCGGAACTTATCGGTCAGGAACGAACGAACTACGAGACGGCCAAAAAGCTGTATGCCAAAGGCCGACGAACGACTCGCAGACTGCTGAAAAGTGGTCGCTGGATCGCAGACGCGGCGCCAGCAAAACCCGAACTCCCGGACGCCGTGGCAGACAAAGGCAAACCGCCAATGTTGCACGTCACATGGGACAGCGGAACAAGCCCGCTGAAACATCGGCTCTGGTTCGCATTAACGGATGACAAAACAAGCCTGCTGGTCGGACCTGCAGCCATTGGAAAGAACCGCCGCAACGTCAGAGGCGGGGGCAAATCAACTCTCAGAGAACTTGAACGCGATCACCCGTTCATGGAACCAGCTTACAAGATCATTGAACCACGTCTGCCGGATTATCTCCGGTCGGCGGCAGGAGCCTAATTATGGAACCATCAAGCAACGGCCTGGGCGAATGGATGCAACTGGCAAATCTGTCCGTGGTCGGAGCCATGATTGTGACCATCGTGATTTGCACGGTCTTCATTATCACCAAGGGCATTCCGAAAGGCATCGCGCTGGCGTCGGAGTTCGTGTCGGAAATTATGGAACGTCATGAGACGTCGCAGTCCGAACAGCGCTGTCAGTTCATTGCTGCCCTGGAAAACCAAGCGAAGTCACGAGCCGAATCTGCAAAGCAAGGTCACGACGTGGCGTCTCGCATCGCCGACAACCTTTCCGACCTCACTAACGAAGTCCGCTCCGCCAACGGTCATCCAAAAAATCATCGAAACTTCACCGTGACTTAAACCCCTGCGATTCTCCAAAAACTGAAAACCGAAAACCTCAAACCCTGAGAGCCAGCCATGGTTGACGTCACTCCCGGATCAATGCTCGGTGATAACTGCAAAGTCTACTACTCCGCCACGCTCGGTGGCGAAGGTGCCGTCACTGAGATTCCTCAGGTGATCGACGCCAACGTCGAAAGCGAACGCCGCTCCGCCGAAAGCAACTGCCGAGGCGACGCGGAAGTCAGCGAGCACATCGGCAAGCCGAAGCACTCGCACACGATCACTCTGCTCGCAAAGCGCAGCACGGCCGGCACCGCCTTCCTGGCATTGCGAGCGGCCTACATGGCCGGAACCATGCTGCACTGGGCATTCGCGACTGGCGTGATCACTCACGTCGGCCAGCTCGTGACGGAGATGGAGGCCCGAATCAAGAAGTGGTCCGAGACGCATCCCGACAACGACACCGTCAAAGTCACCATCGAACTTGCCAAAGATGCTGAAAGCGCGTTTGCAACAGAATGGTCGGTCGTCGCCGGAGCGTAATTCGGCGTTTCGATTTATCAGCCGCGGGGCATTAGCCCCGATTCTCCTCTTTCATTCTTCATTGAGACCTCCCATGTCAGAACAACACATCGGCCGCAAACGAACCTTCAAAGTCATCGACGCCGATGGCGAGGAATCAAGCACAACCGTGCAAACGGTTGGCCTGCAAAAGAAGAAGGCCCGCCAACTTCCCCCACCGCCTCCCGAGTTCGACGCACAGACTCCAAATCCAGAGCCGTCGGATCCGTCCCCAATTACGGAGCATCCGGCCGAGGTCTCCGAAAACGTAGCCCCTGCAGAGTCACCCGTTCCGGAGCCGCTCGAGTCGTAGTCGTTCTGCGTTTCACCAAGCACCAAGCACCGAGCGGCAAAAACGATCATGCAAACGTACCACGACAAAAACGGACTCGAACATCGCGTCGACATCAACCTCGCCGCGCGCCGTCGAGTTATCACGACGGTGAAAGTCGATCTGCTGCAGTTTGCCGCCGATCCGAAGCTGCTCAATGATGTGCTCACGCGCATCACTGAGGACGATGATTATTTCTTCGATCTGCTTTCGGCCATCGAACAGATACCGAAAGAAGATCTGCTGAACGCGGCAGACGGCACGACGCTGGAGTCCTCGGCCACGGCGTTCGTGAACGCACTGATCGACTTTTTCCCGCAATCAAGCCCGATGCGAGAACCGCTCAGAACAGTGGTACAGAAGTCGATGGCGTTTCGGGCAGCCGTACTGGAATCGATTCAGGACGAGATGATCAAGCAGGTCGAAAAGACGGACTTTACCACGGTGGCATCAGAGTCAGCGATCCAGAGGAATGGCTCTGGCGACTCTGCAGCAGCATAGGGTACCGGATCGACGAATCGGATCGTCTGACGCTTCGTCAGCTTCTGTGGTTGTACCAGGGGAAAACCTATCAGGATCTGATGCTGGTCTGTTCTGGAATTGCGGGAGTTTGGAACTCTCATCGATCGAAACGCGATGACCGCGTCTGGACGTTCCTCGACTTTCATCCTGATCACCTTCTTTTGATTCCACCACCCAAACCAAAAACCGGCCGCGAGATCCTGCAGACACTCGCCACATGGGTTCCACCCGGCGACATCGAATGGGCTCCAGGCTGGGGCCTCCATCGTCTCTGATTCTGCGTTCTCTGAACACTGAAAACCATCCTTCATGGCCAACGCCAGAGCAATCGAAGCCGCCCGCGCCTTCGTCCGCATTTATGCGGACGATTCGCAGCTTCGTTCCACGCTCGCGGGCCTGAAGGGCCAGCTACAAAGAACCAGCGAAGCATTCTCAGGGATTGCCACAAACGCAACGATCGCAGGCATCGGAGCCGCCGCCGCCGGAATCGTCGCTGTAGGAGCGAACGCTGAACGCACGGCCGTTTCCTTTGAAGTCATGCTCGGAAGTGCAGACCGAGCAAAACAGATGCTCGATGAGATCTACAAGCTGGGAGCACAAAGCCCGTTTGGAGCCGCTGAGTTTCTACAGGCTGGTCAAGTTTTGCTGAACTATGGAGCCGCTGCAGAAAGTGTTGTGCCGACGCTCAGCATTCTCGGAGACGTCGCCGCCGGAGACGCGGAAAAGTTATCTCGATTAACACTGGTTTATGGCCAGATGACCGCCGCCGGTCGTTTGATGGGGCAGGACCTCAATCAAATGATTTCCTCTGGATTCAACCCGCTGTCTGAAATTGCAAAGCGGACCGGTGAATCAATCATCGCGCTGCGAAAACGCATGGAAGCGGGCGGCGTCAGTTCCAAAGAGGTTGCTCAGGCGTTTAAGGATGCAACGTCTGAGGGAGGTCGCTTCCATGGAATGACGGCAAGGATCGCACAAACAACGCTCGGCGTTTGGATGACACTCAAGGATGAGATCCAACTTCTCGCGATCAAAATGTCTGATGGTCTACTTCCCCAAGCCAAGTTCGCACTGAACCTATTTCGTGGCCTCGTTCGCATCTTTGAAAGATGGGGACCACAAATCGTTCAAGTCGCAAAATGGACGTTTCTTTTTGTCGGAGCAATGAAGGCTGCAGCGTTAGCCAACATCATGGTGGCAAAAGCCACCGCAGTGGCGCAAGCCATGGCTGGGAATTGGAAGGGTTTGATTGTTGGGGCGTTGGCTGCCACGGCGGCATTGTACTTCATTCAAGATGTTACAAAAGACGTAGCACAGGAATCATCGAAGGCACATCCTCCGCTGGACACTATGGCGAAGGATATGGTCGGACTCTCAAATAGTTCGCAGAATGCGGCGGACGGACTTAAGGAGATTGAGCAAGCCGCCGCCGACGCGAACCGAACCATCGATCAAATGAAAAGTCCGGTCGACAAGGCTCGCAAATCGGTCGACGACTTCTCCAACTCTTTGGCTAAGTCAGGCGATTTCGGAATGATTGTGGACGGCAATCCACTGGTCGAAGCATTCCGGCAACAGGAATCCGGCTACACTGATTCACTGCGAAAGATCCAGGACGAAATCGCCGTTCTCTCCGGCGTCGCCACCGAAGCCGGGATCGAACTTCAGCACATGATGGACGTCGGAGTCGACCCGGCGAAGATCGAACAACTGCGAGCCCTAACACAGCAACGTGACGAACTGTTGAAGAATGAAGAAAACAAAAAGTACTGGCAGCAGCGTCAGGAAGACATGCAGCAGGCCGCTGACGACGTCAAAGCGTCGATCCGATCTGTGCAGGATCAATTCGCCCTCGAGCGCCAACGGCTCGGCCAGCTCGTCTCAGCGAACCTGATCACTCAGGCCGATGCCGACGCGGCTCTGAAAAAGAACCCGCAGTTCGCCGCCATCATGCAGGGCATCGATCCGAACTCCGTCGCCAAATCCACAGCCGACATGCAACCGGCTCAGGACCTTCGATCAGTCGCCGGGGCCAGTCAACTGACATCGCTGTTCAACGGCCAGCAGACCGTGGCGAACAAGCAGCTCGAAGTACAACGGCAAACCCGTGAGTACCTCAAACGTCTGAAGGACATCGCCGAACAGGGCGAGCCAACGGTGAAGGTATGACCGCGACGGCTAGACTCTATCGGCGTGGCGAATGGCAACGGGCTGAAGACGGCTCAGAATCCGTCGTCGACGTTTGGGAGATTGTCACCGACGATGAAGAGACGTCGATCACGGACGTGCTGGCGACCAGCGGTCTGCCAGAAAAGGGCGATTCACACGATGAAAAAGCCGCCGCGATTCTTATCACCGATGACCTGAAACAGCATGATGACGTCCTCACGCTGTGGTACTACACCGCTCGATATTCGACGAAGATCTCAACTCGCGAAGATACCGCTTACAATGTCCAGCGGATTAAAGGCGGCATCAAGTCGGCATCAAAAGACGTCCCGGCGTTCTATGATTCGCGCGGATTCCCGCTGGTCAACGGTGCCGGGGATCTGTATCCGGGACTGACCAAAAAACGACGGCTTAAGGTGTTCAATTGCACGGCCAATTTCACTGAGATTCCAAATTGGTTCTTTGAATTTAGCGACACGATCAACGCCGCCGCGATCGTGATCCATGGAAAAACGTATCCTGCCGGCACGTGCAAACTGACCGATATTGACTGCCCGGATGAACCGAGCAAGGACAAGGACGGAAATCTCTACTGGCCAGTGACATACAACATCGTTCACGATCCTGACGGATACTTCCTTCTGCTGCCGAACAAAGGCAGCAACGAAATCGTCTATCAGGTTCGCGACGACGCTGATTCTGAGTGGACCGACACGACTGTCAGTGCATACAACTCGAAGACACCGACCACGGACCGCCAGAAAACAAAACGACGCATTCAGACCGTCGAAGGGCAGGACGTGTCTGAAGACATCTGGCTTAACGCCGATGGTCAGGCGCAAAGAGTGATCTCGCTGAACACAACGATCATCGGCACTGCGAACATGACTGCTGGAGACGCGACGATCACGCTCGTCAGTGGATCGTTCGACAGCACGATTCACAAGGGGTCACTGATTAAGATTCTCGGAGCTGGACCGCTTTCGCGTCCGCTCGTTACTCGCATCGACTCCGTTACCTCCAGCACCGTCGCGGAACTCGCGATCGCAGCATTCACAACTGTCACTGCAAACAATGTCTGGCTTTCAGGAGCCATCGTCAATCAGTTTGTGATGGATGATCTGGCCACTTGGACCGGCGTCCCATTGCCGAACAACCATCCGACCGCGTAAAACACGCGAGCACGGATAGAACTCGATGAGGAATGAACCAATATCGCATAATCAAAACCGATGACTTCGGCGCGCGGGCGCTCTCGAACGTGATCGCCCAGTCTGGCGATAGTTCCGAAACGCTGATTCCCAGAGAACCATTGAACACATCTCCGCACGTTTGCATCGTGCGATTTCTGGAGAACGTGAACCCCGGCGACTACGCCCGGAAAATGTGTGCCCTGATGCGGTTCAATGGGACGGAGTTCGTGGACACGAAACAACGTGTCCCGGTCCGTTGCATCTCGGCCGCTGGCGTCGCGGCCTCGAAATCACACCCCGTGCAAGCCGTCGCACGTGCGACCGGCGTTCTCGGATTGTGTGCCGAGCTGCCTCTGCATCGGCAGGCATTTCTCACGGAGGACATGCTGGCGGCCGTCGACACTCGCCGCGATCCATCCATGGCCAAGTGTCTGCTGATGACACGCAAGGTCAACGGCGATTTCGCTCGATCGTCGCACGAAATCACGCTCGTGAATCGCTTCAAAAACATCAGCTCCGACGCCTGGACCTACATCAAAATTGAATCCGTTGACGGCGAATGGCAGCCTTACAACGCCGATTGCCCGGGCGGTAGTTCAAGTTCGGAGAGTCTGTGATGCTGATCGGTTGCTGCCACTGTGAAGATGATCCATCGGAATCGCTTTCGTCGAGTGAATCCGAATCGGTATCGTCGAGTGGATCTGATTCGGTTTCGTCGGCAGAACCTTTGTCAACCCGCGAACTCGAATGCGGCGACTGTGATGCCGTGCCGTATCGCTGGCGAGTCACTCTCGCCGGTTGGACTGCGGCGGGGGCATATCCGTCGCACTCCACTTGCTGCAACATCCGCAACGACAGTTTCATTCTAAGTTATCACGCGGGAGTGTTTGGGTATTTGATTGGCGTGGATTCCTACACGGCGTTCTGCCGGATTTGGACGTCATCTGAATTCGCGAAAAATCAAAACGCTTCGCCACCAACGTGTGTCGATTCCGCACCACCATTGATTGCAATGGGGCTAAGATCCTCAGGACTTTCAGCGACCGTGATAGACCTGTCTGTCTACACGTTTTTCGGTGGGCTTGGGGGAACCGGGCGGCATAGTTTCACGCGACAGGCCTCGGGGCAATGCTTCTATAACGGGTTTCTTGATTACTCCGGAGGCGGATCGACCCCAAGCCCTCGTTGCGTTCACGGCACAGTGTTGGTGGAGCCAGCGACATGAAGCCGTGCAGCTATCGCGGAAAGTTGTTCGACGGTCGTTATCTGTGCGGCAACTCTCACGACTTGATCCACGATGGATTCGTGTCAGAAAAAACCTGTTCGTCTTGCCCGTACGCGACGCCGCCTGTCTCTGGTTTTTTCGCTCAGACAACCCAGCTACTCGTGCAGAAAGCCAGACGCGGGGAAATCACTGTCGCCGCAAAATCCTGTGGCGGATGCGGCGAGACTAAGCACAGAATTCCAAACGGTCCAGTGATGCAGTTCGTCTGGCCGTATTGGGCCGGAGGTGCCAACGGCGACGAACTGCGATGGTCAATCAGATCTGTCGAGACGTTTTTTCAAGGCCGGGCAAAGATCACAATCATCGGCGATCGTCCGGAGTGGTATCACGGGCATTGCATTCGCAAAAAGCGAGTCCCGAAGAGCAGGCCGAACAGAGCCTTTCGCGACATGCTTGGAAAGGTCTGGTTCATAGCGACTCACGAAGAGATTGACAGTGAGTGCGTTTGGATGATGGACGACATTTACTTTTTGCGGCCGTTCACCGTGGACGATCTGAAAACGCCGAGGGCGGAGCGATGGCACCCGAGTGAATGCAACGGATGGCAGCGAAGAAAAACCAGATCCATGAAGGCACTGGGGGCACTCGGCCGCAATCAGCATGACTACGCGACACATCTTCCGCACTGGCTGGAGAAATCGAAACTCAGAGATCTGTTCGAAGAATTCAACCTGCACAAAAACACGATGCTGTGGGAAGTCCTTTACGGAAACACCTACCGACAGAATCCACAACGAACGCGGCCATTCTTCGCGAGACTCAAGAATCAGGCGAGAGCAGACCAGTATCGACACCTGACGAGAAACGCCACCGTCCTGAATCACATCGCGTCCGCATGGTGCAAAGGACTGCGAGAGTTCCTGTCCGATCTACTGCCTACACCGGCCAGCGTCGAAGGCGAGGCGGCAGAACGAAAGCCGTCCTACGTGATTAAGAAAAAGAAAAAACGAGTCGTCAAACGACGCCATCCGTCAACGTGGAGAATGAACCAGAAATGACACCGCACTTTATCCTGATTCAGTCCGCTCACTCGGACCTCAAGTTATCTCAGCAAAGGCTGGCAATAACGCAGACTACCGTCATTCCGGCTCTGGCTTCACAGTCGCGGAAACCGATCGTGCGGCTGATGCTTCATCAGTCAGACCCTTTGTACTCGGCACGCCTTGAGGCTTTCATCGCCACCGGATGCGAGATTCAACTCGTGACGATCTCAGGTGAGTTCCGCCTGAACGGCAACGACTGGCAGCTGCCACGCGGCCGCAAGGTGATCTCGCGAGTCGACGACGACGATTCACTTTGTAAAGAGTTCTGTGAAGCGATCTATGCAGCATCGGAAGGCTTGGAAGGAAGGTGTCTGCTTTGGCCATGTGGATACGTTTTCTGGCGAGACAATCTCTATTCGCTGAACCATCCCCGCAACCAGTTCCCGACGCTCGTGACAGCCAGCCAGGAAACTCCACACGATAGACCTCACGTCTGGTATCACGATCACTGGAACTGCCATACGGTATCAACGCGTCCAGGCTGGATCTGGATCCGTCACGGGATCGCAATGAGTTCGACGCGAAAGAAATATCGACCGGTGAAGGTCGGTCGAATCGAGGCCGAGCGATTCGCCATCAATCTGCGGGCCGTGTCCCGGGCGATTGAGCCGTGCGGACTCCCGTCCGCCTCCTACGCCGAACATCGGGCGATGCGCCACGAACGAGGCATCGAGTATGCCGATATGATCCCATTCGGCCAATAACCCTCAAAACCTGTCGTTCCAAGTTTTCTGATTGAATTCGCAGAATCATGAGTCGATCTTTTCAAAGAACCCCGCGCAGAACAATGAGCGCGGATAAGTAGTCCTCTGCTGCTGTCAGTGGTGAGTATTTCGGGCGGAATCTTTTGGAGTTGATCAGATGAACGGATACGAAAAAGCGGTTTCGCTCGGGCTCACTGGGACGGATGCGGAGCAAGTCGCGGCATTGAAGTCCACAGGGCTGACCGCGAGGCCGATCGTCTTAGCGGAACTGCTCTTCCTTCTCAATTTCCGGGGAATGCTCACTAAACTGGTGAGCAACAACGCCGACGAAAAGTGGACTGGGACAGTCCTGGCGATGAAGGCCGCGATTGCTGCCGATCCAGTCGCGACGGCTTACGTTGATCGTTGGTTGTCGCACATCACAAACCCTCGCAACACCCACTGGGACACAACAGACGCAGCTTATTCAGCCCCGTTTTGGGCACTGTCTCAGGCTGTCGCGGGCGGTCAGGGGATGCCATCAGCGGAAGACTTTGCGGCGGTTGCGGGATTGGGTAGTGGCTGGCTGTTTGCGGATCTAACCGTTGAGGAATTCGCAGCACAACGGACAGCAGCCGAAATACTAACCGCAAATCAGACGGCTCTTGACCTCGTGACAGATACGGCAGCCGAAGCGGCCCGCGAAGAATTTCGCCAAGCTGACGCAACACCAGTCTCGATCATTGCGGCGGCTGTCGCGGCATTGGGGGCGTAATGGCCACGATCACACTGGTCGCCAACACTAACTATTCGGCACTTGTCGGTCTAGCAAACGGCGACACGATCGCACTTGCAGGTTTTCGGCTCACGATCGATGCACAGCCGACGCATACCGGTATTTTTGTCACGACAGTGGGAACTGCCGGGACGGTCGTCGTGAACTCCAGTTACAACATGAGCACGTGGTCGTTCACGGCAGGGAAAGGGACTTTAATCGCAACGTTTCCGACTGGCGCGACTGCTGGAACAGTGACGGGCGGAACTTCCGGTGGCGCGAACGGAATCACAACCAATAATGGCACTGTGATCAATGTGGTTGGGGGATCATCAGCCGCAAACGGCATAAGCACAAACAACGGCACCGTGAGCACTGCGACTGGCGGATCGGCAAGCGGTGGCCATGCTGTCGCAACAAACGGCGTAAGTGGTGTGATCAGCACAGCGGCTGGCGGATCAGTAAACAATGCTCAAGGCTGCAGCACTAACAACGGATCGATCACCGCTGCTAATGGCGGAACGACGAGTAACTCAACAGCAGTTGCGACGAACAACGGAATAATCACGACTGCGACTGGTGGGTCTGCAACCTCCGCGAACGGAGTTGGGACGAATAACGGCACCGTCACCACTGCAGTTGGTGGCAGTGTTGCAAATGCGTTCGGTGTTACGACAAACAATGGGCTGGTGCTCAATCTTACGGACGCATTTGCAAACGCCGTCAGTGTCTGGAACGGCCGCAGTACGTTTGTGTTCGGGCCAGGTGTGGCGGGCACGATCAAGTCGCCAATTACAACAATTTATTCACTCGGTGCCATGAATCCAGCCGCCACACTTCCAGGCGGGGCGACTGTGGTCACGCTCAGCGAAGGTGGTGGCAACTTGATAAACAACCAGTCTCTTGTGAGAGGTATTGTGATATGAGAGACCGCGCATTAGGGTCAACGATTCGAATTTATTTCACCACTCACACGCTATCAACTGGCGTTGTTGTCGCTCCTTCGTCTGCGTTGGCAGCGGCAGATTTTCGCATTTACAAGGATGGTTCAGCGACCGAAAAGGCGACTGCGAATGGAGTGACGGTTACAAGCCCCTTTGATTCGGTTGCGGGTACGCACTTAATTGAGATCGACACGAGCAACACCACTGGAGATTCTGGCTTTTGGGCGTCTGGGTCATCCTATCGCGTGGTGATCAATACTGCAAAAACGGTCGATTCGAAAAACCCGTCAGGTGTGTGTGTTGGTGAATTTTCGCTTGAACTGCAAACCGCAGATGTGCGGAAGTTTGGCGGATCTGCTGGAACATTTACGTCAGGCAAACCAACTGTGGAACTGGACCCCGATATCACAGACCAGCTCGATTCCATCGAAAACGGCGTCGACGCTAACACTGGTTATCTGACTTCTCTTCTGTCGCGGTTGACGGCCAATGCCGCGACGGCGATTCAAAACCTGTATCACATGATCACGGGAACCGGGGCCGACTCGAAGTTCACAGAATCCGCCTTCGAAAACGCTCCCGAAGGCCTCACTGAGGATCAGGATGAGCTGCTGACGACCATCGGCCAGAGGACGGCTCAGATCACCGGGTCTCGGCTTTCGGTTGCGGGGCCCATCACACCTGGTGGGCAGATCAGTCTGGTTGTCGGTTCCGACTATGTTGACGACATCGATTCCAGCCTGATCCGGACCGTCACAGACGCGGGCGAAACTCTTCACGATGCTCTGACCGCTGGCGAACTGTCCGAGCTGAGGTTCAGTGCAGCTCCAAAATCGAACGCGCCGGCGACGAACAAGATCACGGGAACTGTCGCTGCGGTGTCACACGCCGGCGGCGTCACGTCGATAACGATTGAGATCGCTCGGGCCAACATTCCCAACGGCTCATATGATGAAGACTGGAAGTATCAGATCTGGCGAACGACTGACGATCATGTCTCCCCGCCACTCCTCGAAGGCCAGCTCCTGCTGCACTGGCGATCCTGATTCCTCATCGATGACTCACGGTTCGTGATAGCCGTCCACATCAACCCACGGTTTCTGGATGCTGCTGAGCTGCTTTCGTTTCCGGCAGCTCGTCGTCGCCGTGAGTTGCTTCCCAGAAACCTGTCGACCACATCCACAGAGACAATCAGATTCGCGGGGCCCAGCACGGTCGATGATCGCCGCAGCGAGTGCACGGCCCATCCGGAGAGGCACACCGTTAGCCACCGCCATCACTTTTGCGGATCGAGTCCAGCCTTTCAGGTGAATCGCCCGTTCAAGATCCTGTCGACGGCAGACGTCCGGAAAATCTTTCCACTTCTCTGTCTTTGTGGTGGTGGCTTTGGCCGGTCTCCCTTTTTTCCGATTTTGCGTGCAGTCATTCACACGATGCGGCCTGATCACGTCGCCTCGAATCGAACCAAACTGCACATGACGCGATCGCAGTTGCACGCCACCGCATTCCAAATGCGTGATCGGAATTCGCTGGATCTTATAGCCGTCAATTCGCACGTCAGGGACTCTCGGAACGTTCTCAATCAGAAACCACTCCGGATGACATTCCGTGATGATTCGGCAGGTCTGCTGCAGCATCTCACGACTGTTCTGAACGCTGTGATGATCGTCTTCAGTGCGGTAACTGTTGGCCGCACTGAACCCCTGACACGGCGGGCCAGCGACGATTCCGTCGAGCCGGCCAGGCACGCCGCGAAACTCCCGGACATCACCGCCCGTGATTTTGTCCTGAGCCTGCACAATGCAGAAACCCGCCGCAGCGAATGCACGGTCGAGAAGTCCGACGCCAGGGAACAAAGATAGTACGAGCTCACTCACGTTCCATCGCTCCGAGATCTCGCTTCAGAATCACCACAACTTCATCCCAAAAACGCACGTTGAAATACCACACGAATTTATGCCGCTCCCGCTTCCATTCTTCGATGATCGCGATCTTTCTCCGCAACGCGTTTGGATTCGGTGCAACCTCCTCGACAGCGTCGAAAATATCGAGCGGATGAGACCTCACAAGAATCGCCGCAGTCGCCAGCAACTTGAAGTGATCAGACACCGGCGGATAGCCATCGTTTCCCAGCTCAGTCACACGAAACTCCATTGAGATCGGACATCGACTCCGATGCTCACACCTTCCGAAATTCGACTACCCAAACCCACGGATTTGCGTCCCATCCATTTGGACCATCTGCAGCATGAATTGTCGACCACAGCCGCGAGAATGCTGTTGTCCAGTAGCCCGTCAGCTTGTGCTCGGCAGCAAATGACTCAATGCCTTCACTGACTGCGTCGTCAGGGCTTATCTGATTCAACCGCTCGACTCGCAGACCAACGATTTCCAGATCGATCCGCGACGCCCAACGCGGCATATGGATTGATGGCGAGAATGGATTCGATTTCTGTTTCGACCAATCAGGCGGATTTGGCAGTCGCCACGGAGTAATCTCACCTGATGACACATGCTTCTGAGCCCCATCGCGATAGCAGACATACGTTGCGTCTGAAATCTTGCAGTGATGCCCTGGCCCTTCGCACGGCGTGAACGACTCACGAACCCACAGACGCTCCCCGATCGATCCGTGCGGGCATTTGATCGATCCATCGTAGAAACGCTCAGGAAACGCCAGCGGTCCGTCCTCCGTGATCATGCAAGGCAAGTCGTGCTCAGGATCAAAAACCAGATCCTTTACGATTCGCCGCGTCTGAGTCTTCCGGCCTTCCAGAATTGCTCGGACCATTGGGCCGGAGAACAGAATTGGACGTTCTTTCACTTCCGTCATCATCTTAATAACTCCCGTGTTTTTCTCACTTCATAGGGACAGAGGTAATTAACTCCGCTGTTATTCAGACTCGTTAAGCCAGCGAAGTTTTGCCATTTTCACAACGTACTCTGCAGCTTCTTTCCGCTTTGTAAAATCCACACTCTGTGGCGGATGACATTCCCAGCGGCCTGTTTCTGGTGACTTGCGGACCCCACCGCATGACCGGCGATTCCAGTAGACCGAATACCATCCGTTCCATGATCGCTCCGAACGACGCCCTGAAATCCGCAGCCCACGCTCTTCCTTATTATTAACTCCGCTGCTCATTGCATTTCACTCACGATTTAGTGACTCTCGCAGTATTGATCCGCAAAGATCCTTCCGGCGAAGATAGTCCATTGCCTTTTCCGCAATGTTGTTTTTTGGTTCGTGCCTACGGATTTGTTGCACCAACCTCGCGACCAGCATACTGAGATCCGCGATTGTTGGACGCTCTTTTGCACACTGCGACTGCGTATGGTCAAAGTGTCCGCCGTATTCCATCCCAGATTCATTCGGCATTACCAACTCCACTAAGGTTTTCAATACGCTCAGACGCCACCAACAGCGGTACACATCCCCGCTTTCATTCACGGATCATTGGCATGAAAGCAGATCCCTGGCATACGCTTTGTCGTCGGCGATGATTCGCTGGCAAGGTCGCTCGTTTCGATTCGTCCAGACTGTTCGAATCCACGAAGCACAGTCATTCACTCGACCACGTTCGCCCTCTGGTTTTCGATTCAGCCTGGCCGCGCATCGGAACAATGCGGCGAACGCCAGAGCTTCAGTCGGCTGAGCCTGTCCAGCTCTCACGGCATCGTCGAAATACTCCATCTGCACACGGCGACGACTGGCCAGACTGGCCTTCCGAGGAACTCCGTCGACGTCGATCTCATAGCCAGCGATGGCTAGCACGTCTCGCTGCGAGATCACATCGAACCGACGCACGTCCGGATCAGGTTCTGAACGCGGTCGCTCATGATCATGAGTGATTGAAGAGTTATTAAATTCATTCAATCCATCATGATTCATGAGAGCGGAAATCTGACCGGAAACAGGGCCGGAAACACCACCGGAAATCTGACCGGAAAGGGGTCCGGAAACACTGGCGGAAACAGGCACGGAAACGACAACCGCCGAACCGTCGGAAGAGTCACCAGAAACGGTGACGGGATCCGCGACGACGGCCGTTTCACAGATGGATTCCATGAACTCGCAGATGATCTCATCCAGCTCAGGAGTCAGACTCTCCTGAAAAGACTCGAGCGCAGTGAACTCGAATCGGTAAGCCACCAGATTCGCGATCGTCTTGTGAGGAACCGTTTTCAGAGCCTGTAAATCTGCCAGCCGCTCAAATTCATTCCGCAGAGTCCGATCGCTGCAGTCCAGCAGCTCGGCCAGCTCGGCCTGCGGGCACAGCACCCAGAGTGCCGTGCCGCCTTCGACCAGTCTGGCCTGCATCTTTGGCGGACCGATCGAATCACAGGCGTCCAGAGCGATCGTGATGAGCCGTCGCATGCGTTCCGTCAGCTCTCTCCGAGCTGATGCCAGGAGTTTTTCCCAACGCGCTCGAGTCTGCGGGCTTACCGAATCGTATCGTAAATTCTGAGTCATGGTCGTTTCGTCCGTGATCGCTGAACCTGTGCCTAGAATCCCGTTGGATCGTCACTTGCATGAACTTCGCAGTCAGGGCACAGATGGCTGTATCCGACAAAATTGGATTCGCATTCGTGGCATGTCCTCATCTCGGAAACCGGCCCATCGGGCTCCGAAGGATTCGGAGCTGGCAGCCTCGGGGCCTCGAAACGCGAGAAGGATTCAGCCATGAATCTGGCCGCGAAAGCCTTCGCCGTTTCCTCAGTGCATGGACTGATGCAGTACACCGAACCAGTCCCGAACAGCTTCGTGAAGGCTGCTAACTTCTGGCCGTTGTCCAGAGTGATCTCGGGGACGTCGATCCTCACAAAGCTCGCCCCGCCCATGGCATGTTCAGTGACATGCCCGGCAAACTTCTTGTGTCCCATGATTTCCACCACGGCCCACTCATCGAATTTCTCTACTGTCGTGCTCATCTCTCTTCTTTCGTAACATCCCTGGTTGAAAAAGGATCATTGATTTCAAACTTGAGTTGCCGGAGGCGTCTCCCATGCGATCGGCATGAAGATCAATTCACCACGCAGCTCTTGTTTCACGAACACGTACACGCCTTTACCGAGATCGCGGAATAGTCCGTAGACTTTCCAGTTGCAGATTTCATTTTTTCCGCGTTCTCGTTCGATGATCAGGCCGGAGTCGCACGTGTAAGGCGATTTTGAAACGCCTCCACAAGCTGGACAGCGAAAGCCCTGACGGCCCAGAGCAACGGTCAGCTCTTCAACCGACTCGAACACTCGCACGTTGGCCGCGTCGATCCGCGGCTGATTCGCGTCCTGGTAGTAATTCATGTACCAGTAACTGCGTTTCGACTCCCATTGATCCAGCAGGGCCGCTGGATCGAGACTGAGCTTTTCAGCGTAATGCTTCGCTCGGTCAACGGCCCACGCCAGTTTTCCGCGATAGTCGTGATACCGGTTGGACTTGTTCGGGCCTTCGTCTTTTTCCACGCTGGCCAACAGGTTCTTGTATCCAGCAGATTCTTCAATCGGATAACATGTCAGCATTTCACAGCTCCCAAACGTTTTGCAGCCTGCTCCAGAGACGCCTCCGGAGTCCACAATCCCTGTTTCCCCTGCGCGGCGATCGGCGTTTCGAAGATCCGAGGCCGTTCGCATTCCCAGCCGAAACGGCCTTCGCCGAACCCACCGACCATGTTTTCAAAATGCCTTCCGCCGTCGTCCATCTGTCGGCAGCCAGTCAGCTCGATGGTAGTGGTCAATGGGCTTTGCCATATTCACCTGATCGACATCAGCGGAGATTTGCCACAGCGTTTCAGGTTCGCAGTACAAACCCAAGGCTCTGTCCTCTTCATCTGCCGCAGGAATCTGCGTCACAGGATTCCTCAGCAAGACGTAGAAAAACAGACCGCTCATTGTTAGGAGAAACGTGAAATACACGCACAGCATGAAGTCTGATTCCATCATTCACCCCCGATAGAAAAGAGCTTTCTTACAGCGACCAGAATCTGCTTGTCGCTCATGGCAGGCCGCTGGCCTGCCTTGCGACCGAACCACACGTGATGACCTGTCTGATCACGCGCCTGATAAACAGCTCCGGAACAAGTGGGAGACGCCGCGGGAAGACTCATCAGCGACTCGTACACCAGCTCACCCAGAGCCGTATCGTTGAACGACTCGCCAGCCAGGTTCCTCCAGAAACAGAACCGAGCCGTCGATGGCATCAGAAAACACGCCAACGCCTTCGCGTCGTTGACCGTCGCAAACGTCGGCACGACTGTTGAACCAATCAACACGATTCGCCAGAAACAATCTGGAATCGTGATGGGAGCCTGCATTGACGCCTTTTTGCTCTGCAGCCGTTCCATCAGCTCATCGATCAGATCAAACTCCGCTGCTGTCAACAACAGAACAGACGCCGAACATTGCCAGCCGAATGGCTTCACGAGCTCGTTCACAGCGTCTGGTAGTTCATGAATCAACGATGGTCTCTTCGCAGTCTTCACGACGATTCCTCCTCAACTGATGCGGCCAAATCTTCCCGCCGCAGAAACTCTCGAACCACGATCACAACGTCCCGTCTCATCTGTGGATCCGTATCAGGATCGCTCAGCAGGTTTCCCCATTCGATGCCATAGCTGTCTGCAACACGAATTCGCTCAACTGCAGCAGCGAGTTGTGCCTGCTCAGGCGTCTTTCCCAATGGACTTCTCCCGGCGTGGCGACTGCGTTTCCAGATGCACGATCTCAGTCGGCGACTTTGGCGAACAGAACTCTTTCACGATCTGGGCAATGATGCGGTTCCGCCGCTCCTCAGGCATGCCATGCAGCCGAGCAATGAATGAGTTCCGTTTTCGATCATCGCGAGTCAGGACGTCGTCATCGTCACGTCCAACAATCTCAGACCGCAGGACCTTCATTTCCTTCGGAGCCACGATTCCAATCGTCACATTCTCGGCACCAACGTGCAGAATGCTGACTGTCGCCGAATCAATGAAGATCGACTCTTTTTTCTTTCTTTTCAGCACTAACATCAGACTTCCCTTTCCGTGTTTGACAGACCCACTCCGGATCCACTGACTCCGAATTCAGAGACCACTGCCGCGAGCAACGCGTTTCGCTCGATTGGTTTCAGCCGTTTCAATTTGCCGATCAGATTCCGGCGCCTGCGATCCAGCTTGAACCGCTCGCGTTTATTCGATCCGAGGAACCGATAATCCTGCAGCTCGGTCGGCTCGGTGAAATTGCACCAGACGTGCTCAGTGGCGAGGCCTCCGCGAGTCATGGACGGAAAATCGAAATGCCGCCAGTCGCGCAGCTCTTTGAGATACAGCTTCGAGCTATAGCCGCTGATCATGATCTGACAGGGCAATTCCTTTGCGATCGCCTGCATTCGGACATGATCGTCGACCGTCATCTCATATTGGTACCGCGTCTCTGATTTCCGAGTCGCATGGAGATACGGAGGATCGAGATAGATCAGGCACTTTTCGAAACTGCCAACAACTCGCCGCGAATCACGGGCGAGATCTTCAAGGCATTCGATCCCGCATCTATTGGTAAGCCTGAAACCTCTCGGAAGTTTTCGCCACCACGAAACGACCGCAGGATCCAAGTCATTCAGAAAGACAGCCCTGGGCGGCATGATGTTGCGAGCGATCGCACAATGCCCGGCAAACGGCACATACAGCGTATCGATCGGTGGGATCTGGTTGATCAGATGTCGAAAGCATCCGCCCTTGCCGCCGAAGTAGCTGCTCTGGTCACTCGTTTCGGAGACTGCTGTCTTCATGGGGTGATCTCTCCCATGAATACGTTTTGAAGCACTCCGGCAACCGATCGGCCTCGCGCTGGAAAACTGCCGTTGTGATGCGCTCGGTCGGCATGTCGTAATAAACTTCGGAAACACCGCTCATATAGTGGGCCGCAACCCAATTCCCAGCCTGAGCACTGTAACAATTCAGCTCCGTAACCATCGTTTTGCGGAAGTGATTGAAGATCACGTTCGGAAGCACATCGTCCGGCGTTAATGATGCCGCTTTGTGCTCCGGAGGTCCCTTGCGAACGGCAAAGCGACCGGCCGGAAGAATGTCTCTCGACCAAGTCGTATAATAGCCCTTCTTCCATCCCTCCCGCTTGCACCAGTTGCCTTTCGGAATTCGCCCGAACAGCGGCCCGGCCTGAGACTCGCCACTCTGCAAGCTCAGCAACGCCCGCACAATCAGTGGAGTCAACGGCACGCCCTGCAGCTTGCTCGTTTTGTTCGCCGTGAACTGCATGACCATCTTGGACAGATCTACGAGCGACCATTCCAGCCGGAAGAACGTGTCCTCGGTTCGTGCTCCATACGACCACAGAATCAACAGGATCACTTTCCACAAATGCGGATCGTCGGCTGCTTCGGTCGCATGAAACAGCCGAGTCATCTCTTCGGCGGTGATCGTATGCCGCTGCTTCAGTCGAGTTTCTTTGAGCTGCCAGGACGATTTCGTACCTGTGAACTGTCGACCGAGATCCGGTACCGCATCGATCAGCCCATGTTCGATCGGATCTGCAGCCGTGCGAAACATCGCACGAATGTGACGGAGGCGAGTGTTGATTGACACCTTGCTGATGCCGCCGCGATTGAGCTGATTGCGAACGAAGAGCTGCAACTGCGCTCGCAATGTTCTCAGTGACTCGACCTTCTGAGTTTTGTTGTTCCAACGCAATGACAGAAGATCGATGTTGTCTGAATACTGCATCCATGCGCTGATGGCATCCAGATCGGAATCGATTGTCCGCGAGGCCAGATTCGCCCGCCGAATTTCCGACAATCGATCGTGCCAGAAATCGACCAATGTTAAGCGAGCCGATTCGTGTTCCGGTGGTCTGCTCTGCGATTCGTCCGCAAACGAACGAGAGTCGAACGCTGAACCGTGCTGCCGAAATGGAATGATCATGCGAGGCTCGTCCGTATGTCGACGGTTCCGAATCGCAGTGCTCATATCGATGTCCTCCGAGGCCGAGTGATGGATTTACAAAAACCCTGGCTCGCATTTTTCGGAGTGGCCAACCTGCCCCACTTAGGATATCCACAATCCCACACTGCCGCGTCCGGTCAGTGCGGATAATCCAGTCATGACGACTCAGGACTGCCAATGGTTTCCGAAAAAAAGCAGGGTAAACCCAGCCTCCAGTCCAATCATTCCACATCCGCTCATGCGAAGACTCATTCATCGCAGAAAACTCCGTGACTCACTCAATGCCGTCCGAGAAAGTTGACGGTTTGCGATACCGACAAACGAACAAATTTGAACGGAGGATTCGCAAGGCCTCGCGGCCCGGCTGCTGCTCTTATCCGATCACCTGCAGTCCTGGTTGATTGATCTGAGATTTCAAATTTGAAATCTCAAATCCAAATGGGGGAGGATGGATTTGAACCATCGACCTCAAGGTCATGAGCCTTGCGAGCTGCCAGACTGCTCTACTCCCCGAAAACAATGGCCGGTCTCCGACTCGAACAGAGAAACCAACAGCGACGGCACGGAAGCATCATCGCGATCGGCGGGACCTCCCCACCGGCCAGACTGAGCAGCTCACAGTTCTTCAAGCCGCTCAGCTAACTTCACCCACGCAGTGAAGCCGTTTCAGAACAGAGCCCGGTTAGGGAATCGAACCCATCCTGCCAACGCGCGCTTTCGCAGGCCTTGACAGTCTGACCACAGCCAGGCACAGATCAGCGACGCCCGTCGCACTGGTACAGGAAAACACCAGTTCGCTGAGGTCTCTCAAACCCAACGAAAAAAGCCCGCTGATCCTGTCAAGAATCAGCGGGCTTCAAACGCGAACGTTGTTAATCACCCATCAATTCCTGACGGGCGGGAGTGTTGCAAATTTGTATAGCGACTGCAACGCCGCGTTCTACGAATTTGTACAAATTTCAGGAATGAACCAAAGACTCAACTCCATAGATTGAGTTCATATCACACTCGAGCGCTCTGGCCAGCTTGATCGCAACGGCCATGGACGGAGTGTGTAACCCGTTCATGATTCTGGAAGTCATCGCAGTATTGATCTTTGCCTTTCGTGCAAGCTCCGATCCCGATGCCATTCCTAGTTCTTCGATACGTTCGCGCACGAACTTCTTCAAGTGCCGACGAATCTCAACATCATCTTTATCGATCATCGTTTCCATGCTCCGATCTTACATTCAACCGCCACACTTGTGAATATGCTGATCTGATTTCTGATCACTTTAGATTTGAACCTGCGACCTCAATCACAACGCCATCAGCAAACGTGACGGCGATCGACGACAAGTCGTTCCCATCACCGCGAACCCATGCGACCGCATCATTTTTGCCCATGGACAGAATGACCGTCGTTGGATTTCCGAGCTTTGCTTCCACCTCGGCCCGCTTCATTCCGACACGAATGGAGTTCTTCTCTTCAACTGTAAAGCGATCATCGATCACGTTCGTGTAACCGAAAAAGATCGCCAGCATCAATGCGATGACTGCCAGCAGTACGACCGTTGTCCAAATTGCTACGGCTGAACCGCGTTCGGACTGTTGCTTCTCAGGCCGAGCTGGTGTTCTCACCTTGCCATTGCAGTGCGGGCAGATGAAGTTCGAGATCTTCACGATCCCACCGCATGCCGCGCACGTGGTCTGATCATGCCCAGGGATTCGCTCCCGAGGTTTCGCCACTCGGCCAGGTGTCACGTCGGCGTAGTCATCGTTGGCCTCGACGGCCTTCACTGCGAATTCCCATTCAGATCTCTTTGCCATGGTCGGCCTCTCGCTGATCTGGATTTTCAGACTGCCAGATCTACTGACTACTAATCAGTAGATCCAACCAACCCCAAAAACGCCCAAACCTCGCAACTCTTTCAAGTTGCGAGGTTCGGTGATGTGCTCCCAGTTGGACTCGAACCAACGACCTACGGATTAAGAGTCAGTTGCTCTACCAACTGAGCTATAGGAGCGGGTTGCGGAATGATACTGTTCAAAATTTGAGTTTCCAAGTATCTGTCCCGCAAAAAAACATGTTCTGCGAAATGGACACGGAATGAGAAGCTTTGTTCGCAGAAAATGCGGCAAAATCGTTGTTTGATGTTTCGAATGGGCCTCTGGCTGTGGCTCGATGGTGTCGGCTTCTTCACGTCATTCGGAAAAATCGGCCCCAGCTTGATTGTCAGCCAAAGTCGGTTTGCGTGTTACGCTGCAATTCAGGAACTCAAACTTCGGGCAGAATTCACGTGGATTTTTCCACATGAATCGAAATCGGTTTCTGTGCATCAGCCCATGGATACCGGGGGGCATCGCCTTTTGCCAGCAGCACCACTATGCCAGCCGCCAGCAGCAGCAATGGAAGGGCTAACACCGCAAACATCGGAATCGACAAGGTTTTCCGGAGGTACGAACCGTTGTTCCACAGACGGACGCCACAGCCGATTGAGCAGACAGACATCCAGAAACTGCCAACGATCAAGCCAAGGCCCACAATCCGATCTCTTTGGACTGAGCGGCGAATCTCCTGAACGACCTGATTGTCCACTGCCTCAGGAAACTCAACCAGGGCGTAAACGATTCGCATCATTTTTTGCCCTTCGGGCATCGTGTCAATCATCACGTTTCGACCAAACTCGGTCACAACACATTGAAGTGCAGTGGACTCGTCAAGTTCCATTTTCACGAAACTCGCTTGCTTGTGCAGCACAGGATCAAGGGGTTCAGTAAACGCTTTCATATGACTGCTCAGGGCCGAATTGATGGCGGCGACCAGTGGTTTCCTTGTCTCATCATCAGGTAACAGTGCTTCGGTCTTAACCACAACTCGACCTCCGTCGGGTTGTTGAATCCAATCCGGTATTTTCTCATCCTTTGGTTCCGTCGACAGAACGACCGTTCCTCCGAGATCCGTGGATTCCACAGCCGCCGCGGAGTTGAGAGTTGCCTCCGCGATGCCAGGTGCATCCGCATTTGCACCTTCGAAATTCTTCAGGATTGCGGCAATCGAATTCGCGATAGACTCCAGGCCGCGATTCGTCAGCAGCGGTTTCATGGGAGAAACTGCCGCATCGAGAGCAGGCGTCAAAGGAATCAATGCATACGTTTGTCGAATCTGGCCGGGCAATTGGAAGACGACAATTTTCTTGTCCGCAGATTCTGCTGCCTGAGCAGCCGCATCGGCAATGGAAACTTCGGCCTGGGTTTCCTCATCCATTAACGACTGAATCCAAGGGCCAATATGGCTGGCCAGTTCTGAAAGTCGCTTCTGACGATCTGCCGGACTTTCATCCTGAGATCCCGAAATCGCAGGTTCGTTTGCACTGGATACCGTTTCGTCTGGTTTCGACGCGACGGATTCTGACGCGACAGTCTCCGGCGCGATTGACTCAGGCGCGGCTGATGTTTCAGCAGCGACAGGCGATTCCTGTGATTCTTTAGCCGGCGTTGAAGCAGGACTATTTCCTTCTGCAACCGCCGCAATCTCAGTTGTGGATGCCGCAGGCTGAATCTGTTCGTCCGCTGAAGCTGTGCCGTCCGAGACCACTGCCGACGTTGTGGTGGCAGAATCATCTGCAATGTGTTTTGGAGAGAGAGAAGGAACAGCGACATCGATCGGTATGAACTGAGAAACTTCGCCCAGAGCCTGATGGATGTCTCGACGAGCATCTGCCAGATCGGACATCGCTTCCGTCAGGCTGCGATTTTTCTCCACCGCAATTGCACCGACAACAGGGACACTACGTCTGTCGCCTATTCGCACAAAAGCCATCAGGCAGAACATCACAACAAATAAAGGAAGGAGACCGCCCAGAATCAGGTTGCGGCGGCGGCGACCTTGATGCGGTTCCATGGGCACTTGGCGACCTAACATTGCGTTAAAAGCCACCGACATTACCTTGAAGGCAAATAATGCGGCCAGAATGACAAGGATGCCAAACAACAGAACACACCAGGCTGGCCAGGCTGGTGTTGCAAAACTTGCGTTCATGAAATTTTACCCCTTCAGTTTCTTTCAGGCTTTTTGCGAGACAGGAGAAGCAACCGCCGGATGTCGCACTTGAGCCAGAATAGGAGCGGCTTGGTTTGTTCCTGGAGCGGGCGTCAGCAGGCGTTCTTCCTGCGGCGTCCAGCCTGCTGAAAGTTGTACCACGGCAGAGATCGCCAGCGCCCAGGTGGCACCAAGATTATTCGGGAATGGAAGCAACGCTGTCAGCACGAATCCCAGGAACAGACTTACGAGAGTTGACGAAATTCGAAACCTTGATTTGCGAAAACTGTCCGCCTGCCACCACCATCGTCTCGACAAAAACAACAACCCAAAGAACATCATAAAGCCAGCAGTGGTTGGCAGCCCCTGCGAATTAATCACGCTGATTCGACCCAACTGACTGCCGCTCAGAATCCCTGCCCCTTCTGCGTGCAATAATTGAGTATCACTCAGCATCAGGAACTGTTTGATGACCGCAGCCAACGCGCCAATTCCCATTCCGATACCGCCCTGAACAAGGCGACGAAACAGACTGTCACCCGCGTTCCCTTCCCATAGCTTTGCCGGAACAATTAAACCGGCTGCCGCAATAAGTGTTACGGTTCCAAAAAACGCGACATCCACAGCGCTGGGCAGTAAAGGCGTCGCCAGATGGACTGCCGCTGTCACCAACACAACCGCAGCCAGGGAAATCGAAAGCGACGTTGTTAAATCAATAGCCCTCTGAACCGATGGTATCTGACGAAGCGTGGCTGGCGTGTACGTCCGGTTCGCACTCATTGCAGGTTGCATTGCCTGCGGTTGAGGTCGAACCTGCTGCGACATCATCACCGGCTGCATCGCCGGAGCCATTGCGGAGCTCTGCACAATCGGCGGACGCGACGATGGCAACTGGTGATCAGCATTTGCTGCGTCTGAAGTTGAAGTGGTTGACTCTTCAGTTTTGGGATACCACTTTCGATAGGCTCCATAGACAAGCGCCAGCGCGATGATTTCACCTGGACCCAGTCGAATGATGCCGCGATTCAGAATAACAACCATTGCCGTTGCGCCCACGATCCATTTGATTGGAGTTGGTACGCTGTTATTCCAGAAGTCGGACAACGCGTGAAGATTTTCTACAAAACCGGCGGGAGCGGCTGTGTTTGGTGCCAGTTGAGTGTTTCCAATCAAAGTTGTTGCCATCGCAGGTGCCGAGCGTTTCTGTTTTGGCGGGCTGACCTTCAAGACAGGCGCAGGCTTCTCGACGGCAAAGCCGGATTCCTGGACGGCAATCCGAAACCTGCGTTCCAGCTCTTCGATCTCGCTGATTCGACGATCGGGATCTTTCTCAAGAGCCGCAGCCAGTACTGGACGCAGCCGCTCCGGAAGTATGGATAAATCAGGTTCAGCCGTCAGGTGCTTCATCAGAATCTCGGCCGTGGTTTCTCCTTCGAATGGAACTCTGCCGGTGATCAATTCGAAAAGAATCACACCCGTGGAATAAACATCCACTTCGCGACCATAGCGACCACGTGCGACTTCGGGAGCCATGTAGTATACGGTCCCGACACTCTGCGTCTGAGCACTTCGGCGGCTTTCTGAAATGTACTTGGACAAACCCACGTCACCGATCTTAACGGTGTCTGCTTCACAGAAAATATTGGCGGGTTTCAGGTCACGATGAACGATGCCGCGATCATGCAGAAAACTGAGTCCGGCGGAAATTCCCGACAACCAAAAGAGCACGTCTTTTAGTGACATGCCTTCCGGGTATTCCTGCAGGACTTCATAGAGTCCTTTGCCGCTTACGTACTCCATGACAATCCAGTGATCCTTTTCAGAATCCTGCTTCATGTCAAAGATTGTCACCAGATTTGGGTGCTTCAGGTTCAGGCATTGCGCAACACCGCGAAGTTCAACTTCCAGATTGTTGTGCAACAGCTTGAGAGCGACTTCTTTTCCAGCGTCGCTGAGTGCGTAGTAAACTTCGCCAAACCCGCCTCGATGAATTGCACGTTTTATCGTGAAGCCATCGAGTGGTTTCGATTCTGGTGCAAAGGCAAATTTCATGACGCTTTTCCAACCCGGGCTAAACTGACTGATTCGGTGACTGTTTCTCGATTCGAAATCGAAATTCTTCGCCTGAGACAATGGCTCCGTCGTTCAGAACCATGGAATCCCGCACTCTCTCCCCGTTGACGAACAGGGATGTGCGAGATCGGCATTTCAGGAAACCGTCCTGTTGATAAAGGACCACCATGTCAGGCCAGTCCGGACAACAGATGTGATAATCCTTCCTTGGCCCCAGCAGCACACTGTCGGTCATCAGGATGATACCATTGACAGAGTGAGCTGGGCGATGGTGACTTTCAAAATCAATCACCGCGGATCCACTAAGTACATTGGGAATGCGAAAACCCAGACGAACTCGCTCGGCAAGGCAGATCGCATCGCCTGTCCTTAACAAAGTGGGGCCTGCGACTGATCGTCCGCTTACAACGGTTGATTGATGCGGTTGGATGAACCAATCCTCTGCATTTCTCTGCAAAGTCGCATGTCGGCGAGATAAGTTGGCCATGAGGCAAATGTCGGCCGCAGAGTGTTCCATGGTTGGGCCACCAATCAGGAACTCATGGCCGATGCACATTTGCCATGCACCAACACCATCGATCCAGAGCATGTAGCGTTCACAGGCACTACTGGCCACGTTTTTATCTCGGTTGAGAGGTTTAGAATTCTCGATATCTCGCTTTTGACCTGCGATCTCTCGATTAACGTCTTTTTGTTCTGTTCGCTGACTGAGCGACTTAATAACGGGGCCAACGAGCGGTGGTCCTGAGTGACGAGTTGCAGCTACTGGAGGTCGCAGATGCAACCAATTTCGCCAGCGTGAAAGGTTGTCGTTGATCATTGTAAACCTTTACCTGTCCGAGCGGCAGTGTTGAGCCCCGACGGAACTCTGTTTTGCGCCCAGTCCTCCGTTTACTCTGCCCGATGAAATCTGATATTCGTTTGTGCTGCGAAACATCGCTTCCAGACGCCCCAAGTATTGAATTTCGTTCATCCGACAACTGACATTTTCTTCGACCGGTTTGGGCTGACCGCGGCTCTCGTAATAACCACAGGCGATATTCCCTGTTGTCCGATGCACCCGATGAGCAAGGTTTGGGTGAGCTCAGACTCTGATCGGTTACAAAAAACTCCGAGCCCGAGCATTGGCCGAGCCCGGAGCGACATTGGTTCCGGTTTTGGAGCAGAATTCTTTTCAGCTATCGTTCCCAGGTTTGCCGACCACCATGCTGTAATCATCCTGAGCCAGCATGGTCGCAACTCTTCCGTCTTACAACAATTCGCTGAGTGGCCCAGCACTAGTTCTTCGTCAAGGTAAAGAACTCGATCTGAAGGTAGTGGATCTTGCTAAAGATCCCGCGGTGCAGGACCCTCAGCAAGGTCCACTACCCAAAATTCAAATCTTGACAAAGTACTAGATCGAATTTGGATCGTTGTTTGCGGCAACACTGTCGGCAGAGCTGAGCCCGAAGTGGGAGTCAATGTTGCCTACAATATCGCCGTTTACTGGTGCATTCGGCTCACCCACTGGAATTCGCCCGAGCACATTGCCCTCGGTTTCGAGCAACGACTCTCGCACATCAAGAGCACGATTCATACTCTTGATCATCCCTTCAACATGCGCCAGTTGCGTATCATCGATTTCGATTGAGTTGATTGTTTCTGCAGCCTGAACCTGCTTCAGTCGAGCTTCCAACTGAGCAACCTTCACGACCAGATCCTGCTTGCGAGACAGCATCGTATCCAGCTTCTTCTGGTTGGCTCGCAGAGTGTCTCGCTGAGCGACCAGAATCTGTCGATCTCGTTTAGCACAGTCTTCTGCAGTGCAGTAAGACTCAAAACGCTGAGCGAGATCATTTTCAACTTCACTTCGAGTGTATGAAACGGCTCGGTAAGTGAATCGGTCTTTGCCGGATTCAAGATCATTTCGCAAGGCCAGAATCGCTTCCTTCTGTTTGCCAAGCGCAGACTCTTTGTCCGCGAGATCTCGATCAAGATCCTTCACGTCGACCGTCTGCTCAGCAACAACCTTCATGTGCTTTCGAATTTCAGGCATCAGGCTGTCGACTTCGTTGCGAATTCGATCAAGTTCGAACTCCACCGAAATCTCAGACTTCACAGCTTCCCGTACATTGCAGCCAAACGTTCGCAGATAGCTAAACGCGTCAGCCCCAAGTAAAAGTCCGCCGGCCAACGCTGCTGTTGCGGTCCCAACTACAATCTTCTTGAACATTGTCTTTGCTCCTAACCGTGTGAACCAAACATTTTTTGCGAGCTCAGTTCTCGCAGCATGGGGACGTGGTTCGACACTCAGAGACAGTGCTTAGAAGAATTGTGCAAATATTTTTAAAACGAAGCTCAACTTAGGGCAGAAAGCTCAACCGGCCAGTCGATTTGCAGAAACTGGGCATCCAAAATCCCCTCAGAAGAATCCGCGTAAACCCTTTATGGGCATTCATTTGCGGGAAACATCAGACAACGCAGCCCGTAGTCCGGGATCGTCAGACGGATCGTTCGGCAACGCCGTTTAGAGAACGCCTCTCGTGGTTTGGCAAGATTTTACTTTCGGGTCGTGGACCTTGCTCAACGTCCTGCGGGCGGATTCCGCCAAGTTGTCGGGATCTTCCGGGATCCGTGTCGATGCGGACTCAGCACTCCGAACCGGTGGTTGGAGACATTGCTGCGGTTCAGGCCCGACAGGGCCGATACATCCTTTGCCGGGGTCGAAGGCCCCGGATGCTGATACTTGATGAGAAAAGGCCTGAAGGGCTCGCACATTTGAATCGGCCTGAAGTAATCGATGTAATCAATGCGTTGCCCTTCGGGGCTTGAACTTGAAAAAGAATGTTCGCCTTCCTTGTCCGGTGGCTCGTCGAGCAGTTGTCTCAACGGATCATGAACGATTGGGACAATCGTTCTGCCATGGGAAATCGTCTCCTGCCGATCGCCCTACAGCAAGAGAGTACTGCTTTTGAGCAACGACAGTGGCCGTTGGCCGGTCGAGTCACGATCCGCTGGGTGTTTACGTATCGAGTAGGGTGAGTCGGGGTGGCTAAACCGCGACTCAGCCCTCTCACAGAACCGTACGTACGGGTCCGTATACGGCTCCTGTTTTACAGGATTCAGGTGACCTGAGGAAGGACTCCGGTCGGAACCGACGCCAGATCGA
>JBGSVD010000013.1:0-10300 GCA_041753135.1 Planctomycetaceae bacterium | reverse complement strand
GTTGTCGAACCGCAGCCACCTAATTGCGAGCTGCCAGGCATCATGAGAGTTCGCGTGATGCCGGTAGAGTGATCAACGCGGCTACATAATCGTCAATTGTCGTCAATTATCATCGGCTATCGTCGATGCCCCGAGCCGAGGGCAAAGCACTTCGACTGTGTTGCTTTGTTCCATGGGATTTCGCGAATGTGTAGTGGGCGAGCCCGAAGCTACGGGGCCCAGCATCCTCGCCGATGCGTTAAAAACTACATTGGACGGAAACGAAGACACGTCGGCAATCCGCGGAAACCCCTGCGACGACGGTTCACCGTTGAGCGAGTTGTTACCCATACTTTGAGCATCAGTCGCTCAACAACAAGGCAGGATTTGTTGCCTCGCGTCTGCTGCGAACAGCAAGACGGGAACATCGTGTCAGACGGAAGGCGATTCCTCAACAACAAGGGGCTTGCGGCGTTCCAGCGGAGTACTCTTCCATTCTCCAGGTTTCTTTTCTGTTGGCGTCTTTTCAGTCGGCCTGTTTTCGCCGGGTGTCTTCGCCGATTGTTCAGGACTACTGCCCTTTTTTTCGTGCGAAGATTGAGGCAATGCCAGCTCACCAACATTTGATGA
The DNA here is from genome assembly GCA_041753135.1 of Planctomycetaceae bacterium. Classification (GTDB taxonomy): domain Bacteria; phylum Planctomycetota; class Planctomycetia; order Planctomycetales; family Planctomycetaceae; genus SXXK01. The sequence goes on along the minus strand of JBGSVD010000013.1, from coordinate 9,691 downwards.
CGGCAGAACTTTGCTGGCTAAAGCTGTCGTCATAGCGTTCGGCAAACTGTTCACGATCGGATTCGAAGCCGTACGCACCTCAAGCTTCGGTGCCGGGACGACAGAGCTGACCGTTTCAGGAATAAAAGATTTCGTCGAAGGAATCGAATTCAGCAATGGGACGGGCGGCAGCATTGGACCGACGGCTTCCGCAAGACCAGCTTTGGTTTCCATCTGCTCGCCAGACACAATCACACTGGGCTTCGATGCAACAACCGTTCTGGATGACGCAGACGCAACCCGTTCCGAAATTGGCGATGGAGACAACTCAGTTTTTGAACCAACGGATGTACCTGGGGCCGGCGACGGAACCGCTAATGGCTGATCGACGGGTGCAGCAACAGTCAACTTCGGCTCCACGTCAGGCACCTTTGCGGGAACTTCCGTCGCGGGCTTCTCTGCTTTCGGAGCTTCACTTTCCGGTAGACTCTCGGGCGTTGGAACAAGTGCCGGAGCCGGCGAAGGAATATCGCCCGTTGGATCAGGAAGCGGAATCATGATAATTGGATTTGTGACCTCAGTCGCACCGGGACCTGCAACCGATGGCTTCTCTGCGTCTGGCTTCGGTGTGCTTTCCCCAACGACCGGTTTTTGTGGCTCGACAGTCGGCATGGCGGGAGTCGCTGCGTTCTGATTCGGAACGGGCATTTCGCCTGCGATAGCAGCTGGAACATCTGGCACGATTTTCGGTGGGCCAGCGGATTGAGCTGTGGCTGGAACCGCACTTGTCTCTGGCGTAACAACCGGCAGCGGTGTTCCTGCCATGGCGGGTGCATTCGCAGAGGCTTCCGAATTCTTCAGCTCTTTCGAGTTTGAAATCGTTTTCGTGTTCAGTGGTTGTTGTGCTACCGCTGGCGTTGACGCTGGAACCATACGTTCCAGATAAATGCTCAGCGCATCGGTTGCGTGGTAGAGCGGAGAACAACTGACATACGCTTTTCGGTTGGCCATCAGATCGTTGGCAGTCGCCTCAATTGCACGGCGGACCCACGGTTCGTTCAGACGTTCCTGAGGAAGTGAGATCATCAGGAACTCAAGTACGTGGCCACAACTGGCCATGCGTTTGTCAAAGTCCTGTTTGTACTCTTTCCCCTTAAAGAAGCTCGATGACAAAGTGCCGTTTGCATTCTGAAGGTTCTTGGCCGTCTGGATGTATCTTTGTATTTTCAGGTCCGCTTCCTGCCAGACGCCCCGAAGCGGCTTTCCGGTGCGCAGATAAACGTTCCTGGCGCGAGCCAGTGCAAAAAGTCCATGAGTGCCACCGCACGGCGAAGTTGGTCCACCAACGCGTTTAGCAACTTCAAGCTGCACGAGTCGTTCGATGCTCCAGCGTTCGCCCTTGGCATTAATCCACTCAGCATCGGGCGGCAGATAAGTCGACAGAGCCCACAAGGTCCACGTCACTTCTTCTTTTTCGTTGGCTGTCATCTGCGCGTTTTTGAGCATATCGCGCATTGTGATCGGCCCCTGAGGTGTGCCGAACTTTGCATCCAGCGGAACGTTGCACATCGAAAGAATGGCAAGAAACTGATTGATATGCCCTTCAAACCAGTACGGTTTATTGAACGGATGAGCCTGACCGCCGAACTGAGTCTTCTGGAACCACGGCTCGTTATTGTACAACGGCCCTGTTTGAATCCATTCCAGACCATTCACCGTCTGACCGTTGTGATTGATCACAAAGTCCTGGCGAAGCCCCAGCAACCCATGCATCATCTGCCATGGTGTATGATCAGAAGTTGAAAGCAGTCTCTGACGCTGAACTTCGCGAGTCTTATAAACCAGCTGAACGAGCGGATCGGTAGATTGTTGAATTTCCCTCGACGCAGCGCGAACCGGAACTTTGTTGGGCGTTTCGAGAAGAATGACCTGCGGTTCATTCACTGTTGAATTTAACTCATTCGGAAACGGTTCGTCTGCGAGACTAATGCTTCCTGAGAGAATGCTGACGGTCGCAAGCAGCGGCAGAAACTGCCCGAAATCAGCTCGCTTAATCAATCGCCTCATCGGGAAAGTCCCCTTAATCAACAGATGCAACTCAACGTCAGCGCAAAGCGCGGCACGACCGAACGCCCCCAGTTCTCTTTTCGACCGATCACTCAGCGCTCTTCAATCCATCAGATTGAGCACAATCGGAATTTCCCTCACCAGATCGGGAACACACCGCGGAAAGTCGAAAATTGCTGTTCAGTTGCAAGCTGCTCAAATTTCTCCCACTTGAATGAACTCTGAAATTTGGTGCATCAATCTCGCGCGTTGCCGGGACTATGAAGAACAAGCTCACTCGTTGCCGTACCGACCTTCAGGGGTTGTTGCATGCTGACGTTCGAAGCTAATTGGCCAGAGCCAGATTTCCATCTGCCGGACTGCGCTATCACCCGGTTCATGCGGAAGAAACAAGCAAAAACCAGACGCTAACGCGTTCCGGCCTACTCCCATCAAAGCATTGTTGACCGATCACTAGCGCTTTGTCATTTGTGAATTGAGTCATGTTCAGCGGGCGAGACGCCCGCGCTCCGGGAGCGCGGGCGTCTCGCCCGCCTTTTTGTAACGCCGCAAACTACGGTTGACGGTGCACTAGCGCTGTCCAGCTAATGAAACCGCCAATCGAGAATGACTGACTTTCGCTTTGCGGAAATCATCTCAACCTTCTTCAGTCGGTAATTTCAAGGCATACAGAAATCAGTCCATGTTGTGACTGTTCGTGATTCGAAGCGATTTTTATTTTCAATTCATTGAATGGCTTCAGGCGGCTCGACACATCACAACGCCACATCGTGCTCGCGATGTCCCCTGCGGACGAAGGCACGTCACATTCGGCCATGCTCGGTTCACCATTAACCCAAATCTGAGCTGCCGCATTTTCCACTTCGATCGCGACAGCCACGGTTGTGGTTGTGCCAAGCCCGGTCGGACAATGGAAACCTCGAAAGAAGACCATTTCGTAATTCCCGGCAGACTCGTCTGTCCGCCTGAATGGTAACTGGCAAGTTTTTCGCGGCTCACCGTCCGGACTGACTTCGGAACCTGCGCGTTGCCATTCCCATGGTCCAGCAAGACGAATTCTGTGCGGCTTCATGAGCAAGAGTTCCTGTTTGTGTCTGAAAAATTTCCCGCAATAGCGGAACAGTGCGATCCGTCCGGTTTTTGGGCGAGCGGCAGGAAATGGACTGCCAGCCCATAGCAGAGCAGTTGTCTCAACTGCTCATCAACGATTGAGACAATCGTTCTAAAATTTGAATGCCTCCCCTGCCGCTCGCCTTGCCTGAGTTTTAAGCTCCGTCACCGAAGCGACCGAGAGGTTCGAGTCGCGGATTTCTGTTGGTCCAGCCTGCCGGGCACGACTTCGCGGCTTGCAGCGACCTGTGTGCATGTGGCGACACAATGCCGCCTGCAATACTCACCCAAGTGCACGCAAGGTTCGCCTGCGACGAAAGTTCTTTCCGGCAGAAAATAACGCACTTTAACATTCAGCCGCGACTACACCCACCGGAGGGCTCGCGCCCTTCCGCTTCTGACAAAGAACGGAAACGATTTCGGGATTGTTTCTCAGTCACGGAAACATCTGCAACAAAAAACGGCGAATATCAGAGCCGCCGCCTGACGTTCGCCGCAATGCTAGTTTCGAATGGACCTCATCGAATGGACCAGAAAATCTCTTGAGGCCTCGTCGACAACAATCAGATCTCGTAATCCTCTTCGCCTTCTGATTTGCCACCGAAGGAAACTCGCAGAGCTTCTGCCTGTGCTTTGACGGTGGCGTCTGGACCAGTCAACTTCAAAAAGTAGACTCCCTTGCCTTTGACCTGGACGATCACGCCCAGCATTCGATATCCCTTGGCGGGTTCTGACTTTCGCAGAATCGGCGGGCCAACAGACTTCTGGAATGTTCCGGTAATGTCCGCCACATGATACTCGTTTTCGCCAGCCATGCCTTTTGTAATGGCAACTTCACGGCCTTCGGCGTCGAATTGTCCAACCCAGCGCTGCAGATTTGCAGCCACGCCACCACCGTCGCCACCGAACGTTGAGATCGCCAGTTCACCTTTTTCCTTGTCGCCCTTAACGGCCGGAATTTCGTACGTCGCCAGACGCATGTTGTTGACGGTATCTGACGCAGCCCAATCTTTCGGGAGGTTCAGTGTCAGATCTTTTAATTTCACTTCAACCAGCTCAACCTCTTTTTTTGCTTCGTCAGCCGGAAGCATCGATACAGACAAAGCCACGGTCGCACAAAGACCGACGGAGACCAAACGACGGAAAAGCATCACGCAAAACTCCTTGAACTCAAGCCATATTCCAAACGCCTCCGGGAAAGAATTTCACCGGACGAGCACGATTTCACATGCTCATTGTTTGCCGAAACCGTCCTACTTTCAATCCTGCAGTGTTTTCAAACTTTGCGTAATTCGAGCCGCCAGATGTTCACTTGCCGGTTTTTAGGCTTTCCATCCTGCCAGACCGAGACCTTTGAAATGACGCCCGATGCCAGAAAATCTATGCTCATTCTCTATCTGGCGTAGTTTTTTGTGCCCAGCTCAATTGCCGGGCAATAAGACCGGGAGCCGTGTTTCGAGTTCACAAGAGCCCCCAGCTCTCTTAAGTTCTCGAAAGTTTGGCCAGCAGAATAAGACGCAAATCGAATTACACGAATCGCTGTCACAATTGATTTGCTTAACCGCAATGCCGTTCAAAAAGTCGCGGAGCAGCGCGAGCTGCCCCCTTGAGTGCCCGCAAAACGCTGGCTCACCGGACGGCTTACGCCGATTCCGCTTCTTCACAGGCCGTTCGGTGAACGGTATTGTGTTTAACCGTCAGCCGGACGCTACGCGATTCTTTCCTGCCGAATCCGCTCACGCCTCGGGAAGAACGGGGACCTTTCATTCTGCCGATCGCCAATCAGAATGCAGCAACACGACAAAAGCACGCCAACGCATCGATCTGGATCAATTCCGCGTCATTTTGCTAGGCTGTGTGCGTACTGGAAACTTGCCAGGTCGGACAGCAGCGATGCGATCGCATTTCCAAAAGCAAAATCCGAACCAGGCCTTTCAATCGACGTGGCGCAGATTGCAAAACAATGGACGCGCCAAAACAATGGACGTGCATTGAGGAGAACGGATTCATGTCAGATGTTGCAAATCAGGAAGTTTCGACCGATCAGGCCACTGGGTCGCAACGGAATGGAAATTCCATCGCCAGAGTCATTGTCATGATACTCGCCCCGTGCCTGGTGTCCGCTGCATTCGCTATGCGTGATTCTGCAGCCCCGGCGTTGACTCTGGAGCAAAATCGGCCAGCTCTGGTTTTTGAAACCTATATGCTGCACGAAGGGCCCGATCCTATTGCACCGCAGCCTCTGTTGACTCCGTGGTTCGATTTCCGAAACAACGGTGCTGAGACTGTAACCATCAAAGAACTGTCACCAAGTTGCGGATGTCTGTCACCCGAGATCACCGCGAAAGAAATTCCTCCAGGCGGCACCGGACGCCTGACGCTTCCAATCAAAACTCGCAATGAAGCCGCCGGGCTTCGTGAATACATGGTGACTGTAAAATATGAAGACCCCACCCCTCGTGAAGTCGCTCTGACATACAAGGTTGTGCTGCCGGAAAAGCAACTTGAAATCGAGCCTCGAGTTCTGATGATGATGGGCCGAATTTCCAGTGCCGACCACAGCATCATTTCGATTGCTGACTACCGTCCGGAACGTTTGCAGTCGCCGATGAAGATTCAGAAAATCGTCAGCTCTTCGTCGCTCTTCAGCGCGAGGGTGATTGGAAATACTTCAAATGATGGTGTCAGTCGAACGGCGATTGAAGTGACATTTACGGACGACATTCCCGGCGGACAGCATCGTGGAATTGTCACGGCCACGACAGACGATGAGACCTATCCAGTCATTCAGATTCCCGTAATCCTGGGAGACCGAAAACGAGCGGAAGACGATCCTGTGACAGTAAATCCAACTTCAGGACGAGTTTTGGTGGCGACATCGAATCCTTCAAAATCCACCGGGACCACGATTGCATTTACGGTGCCCTCAAGATGGAAAGTCACTCACGTCGAAACGTTTCCGACTCAACTGACCGGGAAGATTGAGAAATCATCGGAGTTCACTGCGGATCAAACTCTGGTTGAAGTCTCCCTTTCACTGACGGAGCTTCCAGAAGCAGGCATCGAACAGGCTAACCTGACACTGCATGCGACCGACGGAGATCAGCCGGAAATGGTGACCGTTCCGATCACACTGATCTGGCGATGATTCGCACGATTGGCAACACTCGAAGTTGCAACGCCGAACGAAATCAGGCGACCGGCGATCAGGAATTGACAAAAATGCTCGCCCGACGCGTCAGTAAATGATTCGACCAATTCACTCACTCTTTCGCTTGCACTGCGTGGTGTCAGCTTTCACCGGCCGCACGTCTTAGACCTCGTGCGGTCAGAAATTTTGTGTCGGCGGGCGGGACGCCCGCGCTCCCGGAGCGCGGACGTCTCGTCCGCTTCTCGATGCCTCATCTCCAGCCGCGACCCGATCATGCATGAACATCCAGCAACATTCCATTTGCTGGCCCCAGCGATGCAATCCGCCATGTTCTGGCGGTGAGCGTGCGAACAAGCGGGCGGGACGCCCGCGCTCCCGGAGCGCGGACGTCTCGTCCGCTTCTCGATGCCTCATCTCCAGCCGCGATGGGCTCATGCGTCAGCCTCGGCTGTTATGAAATGCCCGAAGGCCGGAAGCATTGGCATAATCAGCAGGCTGTAGACGGGAAACAGCAACATTCCATTTGCTGGCCCCAGCGCGATGGAGATCAGATGATCCAGAGGAATCAGCAGAATCGCCGACAAGCATGCGACGACTCTGGTCCGAGTCGGAATGGATCGGATGAGCAGCGTTGACACTAATGCGAACATCGCCGGAACTGAAAGCAGGTAGCTGAATTCTGGCAGGAATATGGAAACAACCATGCATGTGGCTGCGTGTGCCAACCAGAATGCGTCCCACAGGCACTCCTGATTGACTCGCCGCAGCATTCCATAGGCCAGCGTGCCGCACGCGACAAGACAGATGAACCACATGCCGAGCGACAACCAGTGACCGTGTTCGACGAACGGGCGCGGCAGTATACTGGTTCCCATGATTGAACGACTAACAAGCCATCCAAGTGCGCACGCCATTGGAAGAATCATGGCCATTGTTGACCAGACTCGGATCACAGGCCAAACAACACGTCGGCGAACCAATGGTCGACCATAAACCTGCACAGCCGCGAACAGTAATGCAAAGCGAATCGGCAGGTTCCACGAGATTGGCATGTGAATCACATAGTGGCCCAGTACGTCAAAAAAGATGGCGTTCTGAGATTGATCATTGAAATCGTCGTCCGTGGCTGCAATTGCCTGTGCGACGCTCAGGGCTGTTTCCCCCAGATGCTGAACGCTTCGTGGATCCAAATTCTCGAACGTGTCTTCAGGCCTGTGGTAATTCCAGGCTCCATCAATCAGAGCGAAGTTGAATCCCTGCCACCCAGCATTACGAAACTCCGTGAAGTCTGTGCCGTTTGGCAGAGCTTTGTAAACAGCAGTGAAGAGCGAACCCGTCAGTCGCGGCCGGGCCAGTTTGTTGACCAGTCTGCGGATCGACTCATGATTCCCTTCGTGAGTTTCGAACATGCACACCGGCCCCGCATTTCCACGAGCGTCAAAGTTCAAAACGATCGGATGCTGTCGAGATAAAGGATGCGAACTCGCCAGCTCGCGAGCTCCGACAAGACCATTTTCCTCCGCGTCGGTTAATACCATCCACACTGGCCGCCGAAGTCCGGCGGTATTCGTGGTCAGCAGGCGCCCGGCTTCAATGATTGCAGCAACACAGCTTCCCGCATCACCAGCTCCAGGCCCAAAATTGCAGGAGTCGAAATGGGATGCAACAACGAGCGGCTTCGCTGTCAACCCCTGTTGATCCGCACGAAACGCAATGACGTTTCCGTGAATACGATGGTCCGTCGCGACGGCTAGCGGAGGCTCAACTTGCCAGCCGTGCTCGTCCAGAAGATCGACGATCCTTAAACGTACATCTGCATTTGCCGCGGAACCGGCCGGGTGCGGAGAATCCGGAAAGACTCGCCGATGAATCTCTAACGCACGACCGGCGGAGAAACGGGCGTCCTGGAGATTGCCTTCCGCATCAACTTCCGAAATGGGAACGGCAGCAGGTCCCCGGAATAGGATGCAGACGCAAACTTCCAGACACGCACAAAACAGAAAGACAATGCCAATGGTAAGGTAATTGGTTCGATTCATGCGCGAACGATAGTGCGTTGATATTCTCGACGCCAAGGTCGTTCAGAAGCTGTTCTGGAAATTGACCCCCGACGTGCTCCGATGACGCCGCTGCTGGAACGTTTTGGATCTGGTGAGTCGTCCAGCCTTGGCAGCGAGTAAGGCTTCTGTTCGCCGTTTGGAATTCGCTGGATTTTATACAAGCTCGAAGCGGCACCGAGTGGGCTTCGAGCGCTCAATGACCCACTCGCTGGCGCTTCGAGCTTGTATGTGGGTGATCGCGAAATGGCTTGACAGTGAATTGCACCCGCGCTCCCGGAGCGCGGGCGTCCCGCCCGCTGTTTCGATCGCTCGGCAATACATGGTTTATGACCGCACAAGTGATACCAGGGCTGAATTCTCCGTTGCCTGCCGCTCGTCGAATATCAGAAAACGCCCGGCAGAAACTGCCGGGCGTTCATTTGTTGGTGCAAGATTTCACGACGTTCGCAGCACGACGTCGAATTGTTTCAATCAGGCCGCTTGCCCGTATGAATCGTCGGAGCCGACCTCTTCTTCCTCTTCGTAAACGAGGTAATAGATATTGCTGGCGGCTTCTTCCAGATAATGCTTGATGTTTTCGCTTTGCACGCCTTCGATCAGGCGATCAAGTGCTTCGACGACTCGATCAACTTCTTCGCTGCTGATTTCTTCATATTCTTCTGAGTTGGTCAGGCGATACTGGTTGTCTTCAGACATGCTAATCATCCTCAAAAAAGGGCCTTCATGGCCTTTCGATCCGACACTGGGGTAACCTTACGGTGGGTCTTCTCGCACCAAAACAATTGCGTTTCCGACAATCGTTTCAAGGTGAAAAATCAAACTCCAGCAAAGTCCTGCAGTAATTCAAGAACCCAACTCACTGCGCGGACTCACCCCGCATTGACTAGATCGTCTATCGACAGTCGGCAGGTGGACGCTTTGAGGGAATTTTCCCAGACCTGAAGACTGCTCGTTCACAACGTTCAGCCGACTTCCTGACCGCAGAACAAGGCTACCAATGCAGCCCATCTCATACAGTCGCCGCAGGCCGCGCACTCTCGCAAAACATTCAGGACCAACAATGGAACAATCCCGCGATAGTCGTCGCACTTTGGTTGAAGCGGAACGGCGCGAGCCGTGCGGTTTTGGCAAGGATTTTGAGTGCGATCACCGCACGACTTGCGGCGTTCCACAATGCTAAGTTTAACTGCAATACCGTTCAGAAATTGTAAATCTTGACTCCTGCTGTAGTTGTGTTGCAAACACAGCAACTTCAGCAAGGAGTCACGACATGAACGAGCAGGGACGCTCAACGTTTTCTGAGGATCAGAATGGACGGATTTTA
>JBGSVD010000012.1:0-37988 GCA_041753135.1 Planctomycetaceae bacterium | reverse complement strand
CCGGGTGCGCGGGCGTCTCGCCCGCTGAACATTCCTCAATTCACAAATGACAAAGCATGAAGCACAAAGCAGAAATTCGTTCTTGATTTCGATGGAGCAGGATCCGTGAAAATTCCAGCAGTTTTATAACGTCAAAGCCGGTTTGCTCATAGATCTCCTGCGGAAAGCCGTCACCATTTGTCGACGGGGCCGTTTGGAACCGGGATTTCAACATCCGTGAGCACACCCGTTCGATTGCCGTCGACTGGCCCGGCCGCACGAATCACGGCAATGGCTTCGTCCATTTCGGCCTTGGTCCGAACTTGTTGAAAATCACCCCGAAGTCGTTTCAGAATTCTCATGCCCTTCAAATACCAATGAGCCATCTTGCGGAAAATGATGATGGCACGTTCGCTGCCATGTCGTTCTTCCAGACAGGCGAATTGCTGAAGCATCAGATTCAGTCGTTCGTCAAATGTTCCGGCTGCCGAATAACTTCCAGTCTGCTCCCATTCGCTCAGTTGACGAAAGATCCAGAGATTCGCGAGTGCAGCGCGTCCGATGGAGACACCGTGACAATTCGTCTCGCGAATCATGCGAGCCGCATCGGCCACATTGCGAACATCGCCATTGCCAATCACAGGGATTTTTTCGACAGCTTCCACCACCGCTCGAATGCCGGGCAGTGAAACCGTTCCGCCAAAACCCTGCTCACGGGTTCTCCCGTGAATTGCCACAGCCGCGACGCCAGCCTGTTCGAATTCACGAGCAAAGAACGGAGCTGTCAGATTGTTGGCATCCCAGCCGAGTCGCATCTTGACACTGACTGGAATTGGAACCGCTTCCACAACGGCCTGCACCAGTTTCACTGTGCCATCGACGTTGCACATCATTCCCGCACCAGCGCCGGCGCCGGCAATGCGATTGACAGGGCAGCCCATGTTGATGTCGATCGTGTCAACGCCCAGTTCGACCAGAAGCCGAGCGGCATCGGCCATGACGATCGTGTCGCTGCCGAAAATCTGAACCGCGAACGGACGATCTTCGTCATGCGTTTCGACCATCTGCATGGTGCGTTCGTTTCGGCTGAGCAAAGCACGAGAATTCACGAGGTCCGTTGTTGCCAGCCCGATGCCTCCGATTCGTCTGACAATGCGTCGGAACGGCAGCGTCGTGAATCCAGCGAGCGGCGACAGCAGATAACGACTGCTCAATTGCAGTGTGCCATAACTCAATGCTTCGCGAAATATCGGACGTTCCACTTCCGTGCGCGGAGCATCCGCGTTGGTTCGGCCTGAGGCTTCATTTCGAAAGACATCTGGAATTGCGCTACGAATGACTGTTGCTCCCTGGAGAACTCGTTCTGCTTTTATCCAACGGACTGCTCCGTTGCCATGGTCGGGAGTGTACAGCAGATCGGTGACTCTGCAGATCACATTGTTTGATTTTTCAAAAGTCACCACGGGATGGAGAACGTCAGCACTTCGGGAGAAATTTCGTCCAACACAGCCGAAACCCGTGAATCCGAGATTGAACGCATCACTTCTGCGAATCGCAGTTATGAACCTTCAGCTTTGTGCGGTGTCTTTCGAACAGTTCAACGGTTTTGGTTCCTCTGATAAAAAGACAACAAGGATGCTTCCTGCACCTCATTCAACTTTCCTCGATCACCCCAGTGGGAACGGCCCTCGAAGATCTGGCGGCAATGTTCGCCTTGTCGTCGGTGAAGACCGCCTGGGATCGCCCATGGCGTCCCGTCCAAGGAAGATTTTTGGCCCGATCGCGGGATTTCTGGCGTCCCGAATTGGTGCACGATGGCATCAAGTGCTGGCAGAGTTGTCCGATCGTCTTGGAAACGAAGCCGACTTTCGGGCTATCCTTCCACGACTCTCAGAACTTGTGGAGTTCAATGTTGTGCAGATCGATGGCCAGTTGTTCCATGGAAGTGGTTTGCTGAAGGGGCAGACATTGCTGGCGGGCTGGCGACGTCGCCTGTACGTCTGCCCTGTTTCGGGGCGGCTCAAGAGAATTGCTCTTTATCCGGCGGCCAATTGAAGTCTTTCCACAGACGGAACAGGTCTGTATTCCTAAGCGGGCGATGCCAGAAGATGACCGTTTTGCGTGCTCTCGGTGGCAGGACGAATGTGAAAAATGTGCGATGTGATTGGAACGCTGGCGAAAGTCGGCGTATGCTTCATCTGCGTGGCTGAGCCTTCCCGCTGATGGACCGGCAACCATTGCTTTTTGAAAATTGTGACAGAGATAGGCTCGGAACGGCAGGAGACTGCAATGACCAGTTCTGTTCTGGAACGTCCTACGTTGGTACTCAATCGCAACTGGCAACCAGTCGCGGTGTCCACTGTATCTCGTGCACTGACTAAAGTGTGGAACGAGTCGGCTCGGATTGTCGATCCGGCCAGCTTTCAGCTTTATGACTGGGAAGACTGGTCTCTGCTGGAACCCGAAGATGGAGCTCCCGTCATTCGGACTCAGTGGCTGACGCTCAAGGTTCCTGAAGTGATCACACTGACGCGATACGACCGCCTTCCGGTAAAGATCGTGGCATTCAGTCGCAGAAACGTCTTCAAGCGAGACAGCTATACCTGTCAGTATTGCGGCTGCCGACCAGGCAGCGAAGAACTCACAATCGACCACGTCGTGCCTCGATCACGCGGTGGACTTTCCAGTTGGGCGAATTGCGTGCTGGCTTGTGTTGACTGCAACACTCGAAAGGCAAATCGGACCCCGGAGCAAGCTCACATGCCGCTTCTTCAAAAGCCAACACGGCCGATGTGGAATCCGCTTTATGCTCCACACGGAGTTCGCATTGAAAGCTGGTCGAAGTTTGTCAGTGAGGCTTATTGGAATATTGAGCTGGAGCCAGAATAGGTGGCTTTAGCAACTCGCAGAATGCATTGAAGAAAGAGCGAAGGGCCAAGTCCTTCGCTCTTTTTGTTTGCCTGCAGCAGAATTTACGCGGTCAAACTTCTGTGCTTAAAGTTCAGTGCTCAAAGTTCTGTGTTGACCAACGACTGAACCCGAAGACTGCTGCGAATCTTCTCGGTCGTACCGCTGAACGACCGACATTCCTAAAGAATTGCAGACCCCTTGACCTCAATGCCCTTGAGCTTCATCTTCAGTTCTTCAACGTTCGGAGAAATTTCGAACGCAGCTTCACGACTGATAAACTCACGAGTTACAAAGTCGTAAAGGCTGTCGTTGAACAACTGCATGCCTTCGGTCTTGCCGATTCGGATGGCAGCAAACAGCTTTTCGTCCATCTCTTCCATCACCAGCTTTCGCACGGTGGGATTGAAGGTCATGATTTCAACGATCGGCACACGAGGAGGCTTGTCGACGATTGTCTTCAACAGTTTCTGACCGACGATGCACTTCATGTTCATCGACATACTGGCACGAATCGCTTTGTGCATGTCGAACGGAAACAAGTCCAGAATACGCGAAATACAACCTGGCGCACCAGGCGCGTGAATGGTGCCGAAAACAAGGTGCCCGGTTTCTGCCGCGTGAATCGCGGTTTCGAATGTTTCACGGTCTCGCAACTCACCCACCAGCATGATGTCCGGGTCTTCTCGCACCGCATGTTTCATGGCAATGTGAAAGTCAATCACATCCTGCCCGATCTCACGCTGATTGATCAGGCATTTGTCCGACGTGTAAATAAATTCGATCGGGTCTTCGATTGTCAGAATATGCTTGTTCATGTTTCGATTGATCCAGTCGAGCATCGACGCAATCGTCGTACTTTTTCCAGACCCGGTCACACCTGCAAGCAGCACCATTCCCTGGTCGTACTTGCAGTGATCGACCATCTGAGCAGGCAGGTAGAGACCTTCAAACGGAGGAATGGATCGCTCGATCTTTCGAGCGACCATTCCGACTTTTCCCATTTGAGTGAACAGGTTCACTCGGAATCGCCAGGGATCGTTTTCAATCAAAATGACCTTGGAAAAGTCAGCCCCTCCGTTCATATGAAAGATGTCCAGGTTTCGCTGGTCCATCATCGGGAACGTCAGTTCAATCATCTGACTTTCTGTGATCGGCGCCATCTCCAGGTCGCGAAGTCCACCTCGAATTCGAAATACTGGCGGTCTGCCAACCTGAAGGTGAATATCCGAGCAGTTATGCTTGATCGCCAATTTAAAAATCTTGTCGACTTCAAGATCTTTGGTTGGATTAAAAGTGGACTTCTTCCAGTCGGCGATCAAAACCATGTGTAACTTGTCCTGACAATTCACTCGTCGATCAAAAACAGCATTCCCAGAGGGCATGTTTTAACATGCCGGAGCGTAATCGTGCAGTGTTTCCTGCATAGAATCTTTCGGCATTCGGGCTCTGTCGGATTGAATTCAGAAAAATTCAGGCAACCATTGCCGATTCCACCGCACTCTTTAGGTTCTCAACAATCAGGCAGCAGATTTCTGCTGAGTCAGGCGTTGCAAGATGTCACAGGTCGATCGCCGAGGAATTTTGAAGACTCTGAGTCTTCTGGGAATTGGAACCGCGACTTTTCAGAGAGCCCTGGCTGACGAAGCCGCAAAATCAACGGCGTTGACGCTCGAACAAATTTCGAACGCAGAATGGGTCGCGGGGATTTCTCTCAGTGAGCAACAGCGGACGGCGCTGAAAAATCGGCTCATGGAAGTTCGCAAGGACTCCGAAGAAATCCGAAAGCTCGCGATTCAATATGACTCACTGCCGTCATTTCGCTTCGATCCGGAGATGGCTGACAATACCGTTCGCGATCGAACAGCAACGAAGCCAGCCTGGCTCCGTGAGGTTCAGACTCCGCCTCAAACGCAGATGCCGGAATCGTCCGATACGCTTTCGTTTCTTTCGATCGGTGAGCTTGGCCGACGTCTTCGGGCCGGCAAGCTGACTTCGGTACTACTGACTCAGCATTGCCTCGAACAATTGACTCAACGAGACCCTGTTCTCAATTGTGTTGTGACGCTCACCGAAGACATGGCCATGCGTCAGGCCGAGCGAGCCGATCAGGAGTTGGCTGCCGGAAAAGATCGCGGACCGCTTCACGGTATCCCGTGGGGAGCAAAGGATCTGATCGGAGTGAAGGGGTATCCCACGACGTGGGGCGCGCCGCAGTTCCGAGAGCAGCAGACGCGAACAACTGCGACGGTGGCGAATCGACTCGAGGAAGCAGGAGCCGTCCTTGTTGCAAAGTTGTCGCTGGGAGCCCTGGCGATGGGCGATCTTTGGTTCAACGGACAAACGAAAAATCCCTGGAACACGAATCAGGGTTCGAGTGGATCTTCGGCTGGCTCCGCATCTGCTGTCGCCGCTGGTCTGGTACCATTTGCAATCGGCAGTGAAACACTGGGCAGTATTATTTCGCCCACACGAAGATGTGGAGTGGCTGGCTTGCGACCGACGTTTGGTCGAGTTTCTCGTGCGGGTTGCATGGCGTTGTCATGGACGATGGACAAAATCGGCCCGATCGCGCGTTCGGCGGAAGACTGCGGACATGTGCTGAAAGCCATTCACGGACGAGATGACGCGGACCCCACGACCGTGGATCGCTGGTTTCAATGGCCGATGGATGTGGACTGGTCGAAACTCCGAGTCGGGCGAGTCATCAATTGCGAAACAGCGCCGCCCGAGAAGACCGCGCTCGATATCCTGAAGGATCTTGGCGCAACGCTGATTGATGTCGAATTACCACGTGATATCCCGGAATGGACACTCTCCGGCATGCTGGACGTTGAAGCAGCCTGCATTTTTCAGGAATTGACTCGCAGTGGAAATGTTGAAGGGCTGAATTCCTGGCCTGATATTTTTCGAACCGCTCACTTTGTCACGGCGATTGATTACCTGCAGGCCTCTCGTGCTCGATTCGAGCTGATGAAGAAGATGGCTGTCGTCTTTCAAAAGGTTGACATCTATGTCGGAGGCAATGATCTGGGAATTACTAACCTCACCGGTCAACCATCCATGGCATTGCCAGTTCTCCTGGCGGATATGAAGCCGCAGCCTCGACCGTTATGCTGTACGCTGACAGCCGGACTTCATGATGAAGCAACACTCCTGGCTGTTGCGAGTCGGATCGAACAAGCGGCAGATGTGCTCAAACATCATCCAAAGTTTTAGACCACGGTTTACATACAATTCCGGAATCGCAAAGACGACGGCTCCTGAATTCATCACAACTTCGGAACAGTATTCGAAACGCCATGAGCGAGGCATCCACTATGTCAAATCCTGACCGGCTTGACCTGCATCTCAGTCGTCGAGCCATTCTTCGGCGTGGAACATTGCTGCTGGCTGCTCCGGTGTTCAACTCATCCCTGTGCCTTTCCGATGAGCCAAAATCAGAAACGCGAGTCGCAATGGTGACCGATCTGCATTACGCCGACAAGTCCGCTGCAGGGACTCGTCACTATCGGGAGACATTGTCAAAACTGACTGAAGCGGCGTTGCAGTTTGAAAAAGACAAAGTCGATGTCGTCGTGGAACTCGGCGACTTCATTGATGCGGCGGATTCAGTCGACACAGAATTGAGATATCTGAAAACCATCAATGAGCACTTCTCAAAGATCGGCAAAGATCGGCATTATGTTCTGGGAAATCACTGCGTCGATACTCTGACGAAGGAAGAGTTTTTGGACGCTGTGGAACAACCGAAATCGTACTACTCATTTGATCGCGGGCCGACGCATTTCATTATTCTGGATGCCTGTTTTAAGAGCGACGGTCAGCCTTATCGACGCAGGAACTTCGAATGGACGGATGCCAATATTCCGCCGGCAGAATTGGAATGGCTGAAGTCAGATCTGGAGGCGACGTCCAGGCCCGTCGTCGTGTTTGCTCATCAGCGGCTTGACGTGAGCAATAACCACGGTGTCAAAAACTGCCCTGAAGTGCGACAAGTGCTGGAATCTTCCGGCAAAGTCCTCGCGGTTTTTCAGGGCCACAGCCACCAGAATGACCTCAAGGAAATTGCCGGGATTCATTACTGCACTTTGGTCGCCATGGTTGAAGGAAGTGGAGCTGCCAACAATGGATATTCAGCAATGACCATTTCCGCCGATGGTGCAATTCAGGTCAATGGATTCCGAAATCAAAATCCTTACGACTGGAAACGCAACGCTTAGGGGCAACTTACAAATGAGTGTCGGCTTTTGATCGGAAGAAGCGCGTGCTTTCCCCGGGGAGTTCATTGTCAATCCCTGTTGTGATCACGCGCATACAAGCTCGACGCGCCAGCGAGTGAGCCATTGAAGACTCGTTCAGATTTCTCCATCAATTGCCATTTGATGGAAGCAATGCGTAATCTTGTCCTGGTTCTCCAGAAGCCAGTCGATGGAAGGTTCATTTCGCATGGCCTTGCCGATCGCTTTGGTGATCGCGGCACGATGAGTCTTAAAGAGAATTTCGTAATCGATTTCTTCTGTGAGGACGGCAGGGTCCAGC
Source organism: Planctomycetaceae bacterium (assembly GCA_041753135.1). Taxonomy (GTDB): domain Bacteria; phylum Planctomycetota; class Planctomycetia; order Planctomycetales; family Planctomycetaceae; genus SXXK01. The sequence continues at coordinate 30,560 of JBGSVD010000012.1, read as the reverse complement.
CACACTGAAACGATGATTCCAAGATCGTTGGCTTTCTCTTTGGGAATATCGCCCGCACGGACGGCATCCAGAACGCCATTCGCAATCGCCGCCTGAACGGTTCCCATCAGAATGTTGGTGTACTTCTCATTGTTAACGGTCACCTTGCTGACCATCACCGTGACGGGGCGAACCTGGACATCGCAATTCAGAATGGCGAAGACCTTGGAATGTCCCTTGCTTTGATCGCCCATCAGTTGAGCGATCGCATGACCGACCGGTCCGTCCAGTTCCCCGATGACAACTTCTGGCTCTGCGGCTGACCAGCCAGCTTCATCTTCAACCAATGCTTCCCCGGTACGCATAACAATTCGTTGAGACATCTTCTTTCTTCCGTTTAAAAATGGTGCATTGAGCATCGTCTACAGCAGGACGTTTGTCCGTTGGCTGGTCAGATTCAATCTGACGGTGCGATGAATCGTGATCCCGTTGATGCTGGGCGTCAACGGTTTGATTTTTTCGAGCGGATTGTAGCTGCGACTTTTCGTATTGGCAGGCTGACGGAAAATCAGGCTGCTGAGATTCGACGAGCTGCGCACTGGTTGATCCGTGCGACGACACGCAGGCAATCGGCCAGAATTGCCGCAAAGCCGACCATTGAGAGTCGGCAATTGGCCGAAAACTTAAGAAGGTCGCGAAATTCGCCGGAAAAGACCGTTTTTGAGCGGTGAGTTTCATCAGTGCCGGGAAGACGACGCCGCAGCCTGTTGACCGGTTTGAACAGAACTGAGACAACCTTGAAAGGCTTCCACTCTCTGCGCGCCAGCGATGGGAAAATGGTTGCCCGGTTCCCGGTATAAATCCCTTCTTTGTCTCCTCTGGCTCGAACAGTTTGCTTGCTGCGTTCTGCAGTGGGCAATTGGTCGACAATATCTCCTCTCCTCTGGTTCTCTGTCTGGCCTGCGATTGCAATGCTCTTCGTGGATTGCAAAATCGAATTGCTGGCAGGAGTCTTCTGCATGATCCGTTCAAAACATCTTCGAATTTTTGTGATGCTTGCCAGCAGCGTCGGTCTCACAATGACCGGCTGTACGAGTTCACTATTGAATACCGCGATGCTGAAGACGTCGAGCTTCAAGCCCGCGATTCTGGATGGGCACGGAACTGAGCAGCGTGTCATTACGCTGTTTACCGATGCGATCGGCGAGAACAACGAACCGGCCTTACGCCGAATCGTATCGACTCGCTTTGAACAAAAAGCGCTTCGCGCCAAAGACTCGTTCAAGGATCTGGAGATTCTGAACCTTCCAAAATCGAAACTGGAGGTTGTGGAAAGCAAGGAACTCGAAGACAACAAATATGAAGCGGTAGCAAAAGACGAAAAGACGGGTACCAAGTACCAGTTCATCATCGTTCGTGATGTCGAAAAGAAACGCTGGGCCGTTGACGACGTCATGTTGCGTCAACAGAAAAAGGGGACTCGAGCGACGAAGTCTTCGGTCGAAGTCATGGACCTGCTGCTGACAATCCGCGAATTTCTTGACACCTGGGAAAATGCAGATCGTAGTGCGGTACTGCAGGCAGTCTCCACAGAACTTCGAACGCCTCTTGAAAAATTGCCCGAACCCTGGCTGCAGCAACTCATCGCGCGGGTCTCCTCTGAATACGAAACGGGGATGGCTCGAAGGCCTGAGGCTCAGATGAACGAGTCTGATGCGATCGTCAAGATGCCGTCAAAGAACGGTTTCCTGATCCTGAATGTGGCACGCGAGGATGAGCAATGGCTTGTTTCAAATATCGAAGTTCGATTACGCAAGTCCGACGATCATCCGGGCTCGATTCTTCGACAAGCTCGTGCGATGAATGCCGTCACCAGTTTTCTTGGGGCATACTCAGCCCAGGATCAGATTCAGTTGCAAAAGTACGCGGAAGACAAATTCTATAAGAACTCGCTGAGCATTGGCGATTTGTCAATGATTCCGCTGCCATCACCCGATCACGCGCCGGACGATTTTGAGATCCAGTCATTCGCCGGGCAATTGACGGTCATGATTCCCGATCAGGAAAACGTTGTTCGAGTAGACCTGACGACTCCGGAAGTCGCGAACGCAAAAGACGATCGTAAACGGGCCATCTCGTCAGCCATTGAGTCCGAGTTTATTATCGCAGATGTAACGATTTATGATCGACAATCGCATCAGCAACAAAACCTGCGATCTGCGTTTACAGCACCGGCTCGCGCGATGCTGTTTCTTTCCGCTTTACAAACGCGGGATCTTCCGATGTTAAAGCAGACGTCGGCCACATCTTTGTCGGAGTCCGTCTGGAACAAGATGGACCCTGCACTGCTGGGCTTTCTTCCGCTGACCGGAATACCCACTGGCGAAATGACGCTGCAAAGCAGTCGAGTTCAGGGCGCAGTGACGGAACTCGAGTTTCTTTCGTCATCCGGTCAACTTTGCAATGTCCTTTTGCGAGATGAGAATGGAAGCCTGAAAGTTGAGGACGTTCAGTATCCAGATTCATTTGCAATGATTGCTTCCCTTCGAACGCAAATGACATTGACGGTTCCAGTGATTGAGCTTGCTCAAGCGTGGGAAAGCGGCAATCTGGATTCCGTTAAACGAACAAGCTCTCTGGAGTTCAATCGTCTGGTCTGGAGCAATCTGACATCATTACCTCCGCAGTTTGATGGACTGCCCGACCTGCTGCGTATGCCTGTCCAGAAAACAAAATCGGGGGAACAGAGATCGGTTCTGGAACTGTCCACTCCGGGGCAACCATCGGTAATGGTCTCTCTTCTGAAAGAGAACACAGCCTGGGTCGTAGATGAAATCTCCATGCGACAGGCTGATGGGACTAACTTCGAACTTCGTAAGTCACTCCGCAGAGACATTGCTCAGCAGTTCCTGGTCGATCCGTCAGGTGGTATTCAGCAGGCTCATTTCGATGGTGAGCCTGCGAAAAATGGCTCCGGCGTCGTTCGTGCCGGCGGGTTTTCAGAAGCACCGCGAGGCAATCTCACAGTTCAGTCCTATGGCAAACCGGCGGCGAAGTCGGCGATGTCTTCCCAGGCGATTGACATGACTGAGGACTTGTCCGCTATGGGGAAACGTGATGAAACAGGAACGCTGCGATTTGGTCCAGCGGCATTGACACAAGAAAACCCATTTTCCGGGGCTGCTGCTGGCAAGCCACTGCCAGCCCGCGATCATGCATTGGCTCCTGCAGAAGAGCATGATGGTGTTGTGTATTTTAAAGCTGATTCTGCCAGCAAGACGAAAACCGATGGACATCGAATGAACTCGGCGTCTCCACAACGGCATGCTCCGATCATGGATCCAAGTCAGCACCCGATTGAAATTCCGATGGAGTAGAGCATCGTGCTGAAAGTTGGCTGCTGAAATCAAAAGAGTCTGGGATGCGCAGCAGGTTTTCCGACCGGTCTGGCAGCATTCGATCAAAACACTGGTCAAGATTGGCGACGGGCAGCAGAGTGGATACTCTGATGCCCGTTTTCATTTGATGCACACGAGTTTTCCCTTTGCGAAAGTGTTTTCCAATGGAGCCCGTCAGCAAACTGTCCGCTCGCGAGTATTGGGCCGAGCAGATGGAGAAGGGTTATGAACTGGTACAACAGATTGCGGCATTTGATGTTAAGGAATGCGGCGAGCCGTTTGCGTCTCTGAAAGACGCGGCTGGAGCGGACGGCGTGGAAATGTTGTTCTCAACAACCAAAATCGCTGGCGAGCTCGAGCGAATGTTTTTTATCCGGGAGAGTCTCATTCGTGATGTCATCGCGATCGGCCGGCAGATGAACGAATGTGGCTGGATGTTGAAGATCGAGGATGGTTATCGATCTCTGGCCATGCAGAGGCAACTTGGAAGCAAACCAGAGTTGTTCGATGCGATCCTCAGGAAATGCATCTGGGAGAATGGCGGCGTTATTCCTGCGGTCGATCTGGTGTTTCGAAGAGGCTCCGTGCTGATCGCGAATTTGCCGAAGGTCGGCACTCACATGTCAGGGACCGCGATCGACATTTCTGTGTTTAGGCGCAACGATGGTACGGAAGTTTGGCGAGGGAATCCGTATCTGGAAATGAGCGAACGAACTCCAATGCGTTCTCCGTTTGTTGAGCCGGAGTTTGTGGCCAACCGCCTTGAAATCACAGAGATCATGGAAGCTCATGGCTTCATGCATTTTCCATTTGAATTCTGGCACTACAACAAGGGCGACGCTTTGGGGCACATCCTGACAAAGCAGTCTGCTCCGGCGAAGTTTGGACCGGTCGATTGGGATCCGATTTCAAACCGCGTCACGGCTGTCGAAAATTCGCAGCAGCCTCTTCGTCCGCCTCATGAGATCCAGCAGGAAATCGAGGCCGCAGTGGAACGTGCAAAGGCTTTGTCAGCAGAGTTCTGAAGAATCAACGTGGTTCCGACGATCTGACTTACTACTTCATAGCAAGCCATGTGACCACAACAATGGCAATGATGATCAGCAGCAATGTCATCGCAATGGAGGTTCGTTTCTTGTTGGTTTGCTCCGTGGTCAGATTAACCAGTCTCAGCTTTGTCTTTCCGCCGAACGACAATTTCGAACCGTGACTTAAGGAACAATACGCTTCAACCGAACCGTTAACATAAGTAGGCCGACTTCTGGATTCCTGTCGCAGTTGCCATCGCTGCCCGTCGTATTCTATCCAGCATTGAACAGCATCGACGCCGTCTTCCTGAACGCGAACGTCGGCCGAGTTTCCAGATCCGACCAGATTTCGACTCTTCACAAGCGGAATGCGGTGCTTACTTCCTCGTATTTCGATTCTCCACCCAGACGGGGCCGGTCCGCGGAATGATGTGGGCCGGATCGGAGCGGTCGAAGATGATCGTTGAGTCTCAACACGAACCGGTTCTGATTGAATCGACCGAGTTGGTGGAGTCTCTGCCTTGGCGAATGATCCTGTGCCTTCGGAAAAATGATGGCTACTGGCTGCCACCCAACCGGAAGTGGATGTGATCGATGACTTGGGTGGCGACGCGGCTTTCTTTCCATGACTCTCTGCGCGAGCTTTCGCCTGCTTGGCACGGAGAGTGACCAGTTCACGAAAATCGAACGTGATATTCTTTCTGCGAGCGTGAGGCTTTAGTGCCGCAATCACTTCCGACATTGACTGATATCGTTTCGCCGGATCTTTCTCCAGCATCCGTGCGACGATATCCGCGATCTCTTTGGGAATGTCTGGACGCAGGTCACAGACGTTGCGGGCAGGTTTGTTCCGATGAGCATCCAGCTTGGCTTTGTTGGCCTTTTCAGGAAACACAACATGGGCTGTCAATGCGACAAAGAACGTCGCACCAAGGCTGTAAATGTCGGCTCGCTTATCAACTTGACTGCTGTTCTGGATTTGTTCCGGTGCGATATAGTCGGGTGTTCCAAGGCAGTCGTGACCAAACAGCATTGACAGAGAAAATTCTTCGTCGCCGCCATCATTTATCAGCGCGAGTCCAAAGTCGAGTATTCTTGTAACGCCGTTCTGTTCAATCAGGAAGTTGGCAGGCTTGATATCGCGATGCACAATTCCCTGCTCATGAGCAGACTGCAATGCTTCCGCCGCCTGCATGATAATGTCGCACGCCATCGGCCATTTAATTGCACCAAACAACGCGACCAGTTCGTGCAGGCTGATGCCTCGCACCAGTTCCATCACCAGGTAATGCACTGCTCCTGTTGTATCAAGCCGATATGTTTTAATTATGTTCGGATGAGTCAGGCTCATCCCGGCGGTCGCTTCAAGCTTGAGTCTTGCGAGCATACCTGCATCCAGAGAATGCTCGGCCGACATCACCTTCAATGCGACTTTGCGATCTTCGTGCGGGTCTTCGGCGATGAAGACGCACCCCATTCCGCCAAATCCAAGTAACTCACGAATTCGATAGCCATCAATCACCAGACCACGATAACGACCTTCCAGAAGTCGCTCGGCCTGAAATGGTGTCAGTACTCTATCTCGAACCAAACGCCGTGCCGTATCTTCGGCAGAACTTGTCGATTCAATCTGCAGCTTGTCCTGCACCTTGTGAACTTGCGAGGCGGTCAGCAGGCCACTCTTTTCGATAAGCTCGAAGAAATCTTGTGCTGCCACTGGCGACTGCATAGTCAGATCTCATCAACCGCCGCCGAGCCCGCAACCCCTCTGGAGACAGCTCCAAAGTGAACAAGGTCTGGTTACCGGAATTTGCCTGAAAGTGTCACACCTACGAAACGCATGTACTCTATTGCGGAGAAAAGGCTAGCATCAAGCGGGCAGGAAACGAAATCCAAAATTGCTCTACCAGAAGTTCGCGCGCGGTTGTCCTGTGTCAAAGGACGATTTTTCCGTTTGCAGCATCTTTGAAGTGTCCAGCACTGGTTCGCAGCGACGCTGTCAGCCTGGTTCCATCTGAAAACGTCGTTCAATCCATGACGCGTACAAACTTTCCACAATCAGGCATGCTAATCCGGCGACCAGCAGCCATCGCCAGAATTTTTGCCTGGACTCCAGCTCTCTTGCATCCAGTTGCGACTCTTCTGCCGGCGTTTTCGCTTCTGCCATCGAAGACGTAACCGACGCAATATCGGCTGACATTCCCAGTGCCTGAAGTTGACCAGCAGGAAGCGGTTCCGTACGACTTTCCGATGCTGCCACTGTTACCAGGAGGCTTAAAGTCTTTGTCCCGTTCTCTGTTTCGCTGGTGAGAGTCCAGTGGCCAGGCTGATCAAGTACGACGGCGTTTGTTGATACTGGAGCAGGCAGTTCGGCTGGTCGCTCTTTGTCAGATTCGGAAGAAGTGGAGGACGGTGACGGCGATGTGACAGAGGGCGACGCGACAGATGGTAAGATGTCGGATGGCACGGTGACTGACGACGAAGCCAGACGAACCGTTCCATCCGGAAGTGCCAGCGTCCATTCTTCTTCCCCCGAGATTTCTTCGGGCACAATTCTCTGACCGACTTCATAAAGTTGATGACCTGATCGACGCGGGTTGGATAACTGCAGCAGTCGATAAATCATCGGAGGAAAACGAGTTGAGAGAGCCCACTGGCTGTCGTCCGGATGCCAGCCCGACGTCAGAACGAAAACTGTTCCTCCAGTCGAGGGCGAATATTCCAGAATGGCCGGGTCGCCCGAATCGAAGCGAGCCAGCACTTCGGGAGCAGTCGTCTGCTTTGCATCAAGAGTCAGCCTGCGATAATGCCAAAAGCGAATCGATGAGAAATCCGCAAAGCGCGCTTCAGCGAATGGAGAGAGCAGACCTCCCGTGAAATCCATTTGACCCAGCATCGCATAATCATTCACCGACGCTTCCTCGACACCCGTGTTTGCCGGCAACAACGCCTGCAGCGACGCTGCCATTTCGGTCGACTTGAGGACAATCAGGACGGTGCCGTTTCGCTTGAGCATTTCTTCCAGCGACTTTACCAGCCCTTCTGGAATCGATTCGGTGACAATCGCCAATTGAATGTTCGCCGGCACTGGTATCGCAATATTGTCGTCAGACAACAGGTCAACGACTTCAACAGGATTCGCTTCGTCCCCATCCAACGCTCGCTGAAGGTAGTAACGCATTGTGTCGGCGTTGTTTGAATCGTTGGGACCAGCGTGAGCAATCTGCATCGCTCCACGATCTTCGATGGGCAGATCGACGACGTTGTCGAACGCATGCGGTTCATTCAATAATTCCACACCGGCGATCGGAGGCTGACCTTCGGGCGAATCCGGCATCGTAAACGTCCGCCGCTGGCCACCGCCAACCTCGACAATCAACGGAGTACCAATGACTGCGCCTGCGGCATCGAAACCCGAAAGAGCGTATTTCGTCAGCGCGGCGTCGCCGGAATTCGAAACTCGGACACGGATTTTTCCGGAACGTTCATCCTCGACCAGACTCAATCCGGCGTTTCCCGTTTGCGTTGGCTTCACAATACGAAGATCCAGTTTCACGGTATCGGGCCAGGTCCCGGAGCGAAGTTCATCCAGGTCAGAGCCTTCCTGGAAATCCGTGATCAGAATGACTCGCCGTGTTCCGTCCGGGCCAGTCATCCCCTTTTCTCTGGCAACTTCGTCGGCGGCTTCCAGCATTGCATTCGCCGTGTGAGTCGACATCCAGTCCGGCTCATAGGCTGTTGTCGCTCTTTCAATCAGAGCCGCGCGATTTGCCGGTTCGGTTTGCTGCCATTCTTCCGCAGTGACGAGTTTTTTGGTGGAGCTGGAGTACATGTCGATGCTAAGCGTATCTTCTTCGTTCAGGCCGTCGACCACATTTTGAATCTCTGCAAGTACGGCTTCACGAAGACCATCACGCCGCATGCTGGCGCTCGCGTCGAGCAACAACGCAATGCGGCTGGCATTTCCGATCTCTGCTTCCTTTGCTACGGTCATTCGCTGAAACGGTCGAGCAAAGGCAAGGGCGATTAAGATCACCGCGAGAATGCGCAGCAACATCAGGGGCCAGTGTTCGATCTTTGATCGTTTCGTGGTCTTCGGCAGAGTTGGTGTCAGAAAACGGACGACGCTGAATGGCATCTGAATCGCTGGACTTCTGCGAAACATGTGCAGAAAAATCGGCACGCCCGCAAGCAGGCCTCCAGCGATGGCAAACACAGGTGCAAGGAGCTCAAACATAAACACTCTTGATCGTCGTTAATGAATGCTGTTGTTTCATTGCGTTTCCGGTCGTTAGCGACTTCGTTGTCTTCTGGCCTGCAGAAATTCGGCAAGAGCCAACTCCAGTGGCTCGTTAGTAATCAATTGCCGAAATGCGGCCCCCACAGCTTCGCACTCGGTCTGAATCGCCAGGTTATGAGCATTCAGCCGTTGCAGATATTCGTTTCGAACAGCGTCCGGATCACTATAGATTTTCTTGCCGCTCTCAAGGTCTTCAAACAAACGGGGGCCATCAAATGTCAGTGTCTTTTCTGCCGGATCCAGAATCTGAAAGACGACCAGGTCGTGCAGGCAACCTCGAAGCAGACGCAGACCATCACCAATTTGTTGTACGGGGGCCAGCATGTCAGAAATCAGGATCACAAGTCCTCGTTTTCGAAGTCGCTGTGCAACATCTTCCAATGCCACTCCCGGGTTCGTATCAAGTCCCGAAGCCGGTTCTTCCATGGTGACGAAGAGTCGTCGGAGCTGTCCCGGTCGATAGCGAGCGGGAACGATCGATCGGACCTTTTCATCAAAGGTTGTCAGTCCCACGGCGTCGCCTTGCCGATTCAGCAGCCAGGCCAGCGATGCGGCAACGGTGCGAGCATAATCATGCTTGGAATATTCCCCCGATCCAAAGGACATCGAGCGGCTGATGTCCAGCACGATATAGCAGCGAAGATTGGTCTCATCTTCAAACAGTCGGATGTAGCTTCTGTCGGTTCGCGCGAATAGTTTCCAGTCCAGAAACCGCGGATCGTCTCCCTGAGCGTAGGGACGGTATTCGGAAAACTCAACAGAAAAACCGTGCCTTGGACTTTTGTTCAAACCAGTTCGAAAGCCGTCCACAACAAGCTTGGCACGCATCTCCAGCGAGCGAATACTCATCACGACATTAGGATTCATCAAATCCGTTTGCATGGAACACTTCTGGTTCAGAGACCATGTTTGACGCGAAACAGACAACACAAGGATTAGGTTTTTGCTTTGCAGCAAAAGGACTCGAAATACGAAGAGTCCAAATCAATCAGGCGACCGCTTCGTTCTTGGGGTGTTCCACAACAGCCAGTAGCCGCTCTACAAGCGAGTCAACCGTGACGCCCTGAGCCTCCGCTCGATAGTTGGGCAGAATGCGATGTCGCAGAACCGGCTTTGCGAGGGACTGAATGTCCTTACTCGAAACGAACGATCGCCCGTCGAGCAGAGCTTGAGCTTTTCCGCCAAGGACCAGGTACTGTCCGGCTCGCAAACCCGCGCCCCAGGAGACGAGTTCGTTGATGAAGTCGGGCGAGCCTTTCTGACCGGGCCGAGAGGCGGCAGCGATCCTCACTGCGTATCTGACGACATCGTCAGCGATAGGAACCCGCTGAACAACCTGATGGAATTCGCGCACCGTCGAACCCGAAAACAGCGACTTAATTGGCTGAAAGCTGCGAGATGTTGTTTGCTGGACAACCGCGACTTCGTCATCTTCAGGCAGATAGTCGATCATGACGTTAAACATGAATCGATCCAGCTGCGCTTCCGGCAGCGGATAAGTGCCCTCCATCTCGATCGGATTCTGAGTCGCCAGAACAAAAAACGGTTCGTCGAGCGGATAGCGTCGTCCGGCCGCCGTCACCTGGTGCTCCTGCATGGCCTCAAGCAGCGCTGACTGGGTCTTTGGCGGTGTGCGATTGATTTCATCCGCCAGCAACACGTTGGAAAAAATTGGCCCGGGAATAAATCGCATCGAACGCACGCCGTTGCTGTCTTCTTCCAGCACTTCCGTGCCTGTGATGTCCGCGGGCATCAGGTCCGGAGTGAACTGGATGCGATTGAACTTCAGGTCGAACAACTGGGCAATCGATTTCACCAGCAGAGTTTTTGCCAGACCGGGGGCTCCCGTAATCAGACAGTTTCCTCCGGCCATCAATGAAATCAGCAATTGCCGAACGACATCTTTCTGGCCAACGATGACGCGAGAAAGTTCGTCATCAATCTGCTTCCTCAATTGTTTGAGTTGAATAATGAGTTCACGTTCGCGATCCGCAGTCATTTCGGTTGTACTGGTCATTGACCTGCTTTCAATGGTGTTCGACAAATCATCATCGTTGAGTACTTTGGATCAGTCCCGAAATAACTTCCCACTTTAGCGGAACGGCGCGAGCCATCCGGTGAAGCGAAACCGGAGGGCTCGCGCCCTTCCGCTTCTAAGAAAGAACGGAGACTATTTCGGGACTGTTCCTTATCAATGTGTCATCGCGTAGAAAATAATATTGATCCCGAGTGGGTACGCTTTCTTCTCTGAGAATTCCGTGAAGTACCATTGGTTCTCGCCTTCGCGTTCCCATCCGTCACCAAGATCTGTGTTGTGGCCGATGAAAGCCATCATCCGGCCATTGTCATCGAACAGGCCACGATAATGGACCTCTTCTGTTCCCGGTCCCTGAGCCGTATAAATCTGCCCGTTACCCAGCGGTTGTGCATAGCCGATTGCGGGAATCTGTGGCCGCTCTTTCAGATCATACACACAGTGAAAGATCGGATGCTCCAGCGGCAAGTCCACGTACTCGCGTTCTGGAAAGACTCGCTTCATTTCACTCCAGAAGCCGTCCCATTCGTCATCTCCCCAGAAGTCATCGACCATCAGGAACCCACCATTGAGCAAATAGGTTCGTAGTGCCTTTCGTTCGTCTTCGTCCAGCACGATGTAACCAGGTTCAATGATGTAGATAAATGGGTAGTCGAATAGTCGCGGATCCGTCAACTCGAGGATCACTCCATCAGGATCGGTGTGAAGTGACGTCAACTGCTGAAGACGATATGAGAAGTTCAGATCTGCGTCTGGATAGTCGGTGTCCCACGCCCAGCGGCCGTTAGATCGGTAGCGAATCCGCACGAAAGTAAAGACATCGTTCTTGAACTTCTCGTCCAGCTTCCAATCCGGGACGCCGTTTCTTTCGACGCGTCCGTCAGCACCCCGCATATTTCGGTACCGACCGCCACCGCCGAATTGGCCACGGAATTGACCGCGTTGAGCCATCGCTCCTGCGGCGCAGCAGAGACTCAGAAGAGCAATTGTCACAATCCAACAGCGTCGATTCATTTGCATTCGCCTTCGACGGCAGCATTTCAGAACGAGTGTGTTTGCAGGTCCGGTGGTTTTCGCAGATTCCCTGGCAAATTACCACTGTTGAGCAGCCTGGTGAAACAGGTAATGCGGGAGAACTCACCTAATGCTTTTGGATATTCGTCCTTTGCGAATCGGATGCCATAAATTCGTTGACACCGGCAGACGCGAGGTCGACACTCACTCTACGAGCCAGAATCTCCTGCGAAGTCTCTGGCGAATTTTTTCTTAGTGAAGACGAATCCTAATGGCAGCACCTAAGCGTAATCCCGACGAAGCCATCCATTGCCTTTTAATTCAGCCAGAATTTCAAGCCTCCAATTTTTGGAATTTGACCGAATCGGCCGCCACGACCGGAGCAAAAACTGTTGCGCCGCCGCTGGGCCTGCTCACCGTTGCCGCGCTTTTGCCACAGCATTGGACGTTTCAGCTTGTGGACCTGAACGTGCGTGCTGTTGAGGATGGCGAATGGAACGCAGCGGATGTGATCTGCACCGGGGGCATGATCCCTCAACAGAGTGGAATTCTGGAACTGATCGCTCGCGCGAATCGTGATGGGAAATACGTTGTGGTTGGAGGACCAGATCCAACCAGTCAGCCGGAAATTTATGAAGACGCCGATGCTCGCGTCCTGGGCGAAGGTGAAGCCACGATCCCGTTGTGGCTGGAATCGTGGCGAAATGGCGAACCGTGCGGGATGTTTGAACGCGACGAAAAACCGGACGTGAAATTGTCCCCAACTCCGCGATTTGATCTCGTCGAATTCAAGAATTATCTGCAGGCTGGAATTCAGATTTCGCGAGGCTGCCCCTTCAATTGCGAATTCTGTGACATCATCGAACTCTACGGTCGCATTCCGCGCAGCAAGAATGTTGCGCAGGTGCTTGTGGAACTGGATCGCCTGGCAGACCTGGGTTACCGCGGCTGGGTCGATATTTCGGATGACAATTTCATCGGCAACAAGAAGTTTGTGAAGGCGTTTTTGACCGAACTGGAACTCTGGTGCCAACGCCGCAACTATCCGTTCTATTTCACGACCGAAGCCTCGATGAACCTGGCAGACGACGACGAGCTGCTGGAAATGATGAAGCGTTGCGAGTTCCGGTTTGTCTTTATGGGAATCGAAACGCCTGATCCCGATCTGCTTGCCGTGACTCAGAAAAAGATGAACTCCATGAAGCCGATCGTGGAGCGCATTCATCATGTCTATAAGCACGGAATCTCAATTTCCGCCGGCTTCATTCTTGGCTTCGACAGCGAAAAACCAGGAATCGCCGACGCCATGATTGAGTGCATCGAAGAGACAGGCATTATGGTCTCGATGGTCGGCCTGCTTGTCGCGTTGCCGAATACGCAACTCACTCGTCGCTTGATGCTTGAAGGTCGAATGATCGACAGCCAGCATCAGCTGTTGCCGCCTTCGAGTGGTATTTATCGCCTCGAGAATGCTGCCAATTCCGACAACACAACCGGCGGGCTGAATTTTGTAACCACTCGTGACCGAGCGGAAATTTACGACGACTATCGCCGCGTGGTCGGAACGGTTTACTCCCCCGCTCGCTTCATGGCTCGCGTGATGCGAACAACACGCATGCTGGTTCCCGAACGTCGACAGAAGCCATCGCTGAAAGAGCTGATCACAATGGGAAAAGCTCTGACAAAGATTGCCTGGTGGATGACGAAGAACCCTGCGGTTCGCTGGCACTACTGGATGAATACTCTGCGAACCATACCGATGGGAATGGCGAAGTTCGAATTCTGTCAGTCACACATGGCAGCATTCATGCATCTCGGGAAACAGTCTGACCGAGTCGCCATAGAAATGCAGGCGGGGATCGACTTTGCCAAAAATATAGCCACCTATCCTCGAAGCACGAAGGATCTTCCGCACCGAAGTGAATCACTGTTACCGGTTGTGACAATGTCCTGCAATGGCTGACAGAATCAACTGTAACGTTGCCATCGCCTGAGCATTCGCTTTGATCGAGGAAATGATTTACCTCAATCTGCGTGGCGTCATTGAATCCACGGCAGGACTTGGTCCCGATCGCCGCGTTCCTGCTTGAATTTCAAGATGGTACGCGACACAGTCCTTACGGCTCAATCAGTCGCAGTTTCGGTCGTTTTGCTCGAGGCTTAGCCGAGGCGGCAGCATCGGCCTGCTGATCTGGCTCAACTTCCGGGGAAGATTCCACAGCAGCGTCATCATCAGAGTTGGCGTCCGTAACAACTTCGGTTTTTGTTGTTCGGCGGTTTGAAACTTCGGATACGAACGCTGGTTCTCCGGCCAAAATTTGCCGTGTCGCTTCATCGTGAATCATCATCGCCTGAGCTCCTGCTTCCGGAACAACTGGAACTTGTTGTTGCTCGCTGCCTGCTGCTGCGGAAACCGAAGAATCATCAACGGCCATCCCGTCCATGGTCATCAGGTCATCAACCTGAATCAGCTCGGCAAGGTCCACCGTCGCCATCCACGAATCCGTGAGTGATTGAAGGTAGCTGGTAACAACCTGTGCCAGCGTTTGCTGAGCAACGACGACCTGAGCGAAGTCGATTGATTCCCCATCGATCAGGAACCGATCGTAAACGCCTCGATAGACTCGAACCTGGTCGGGCAGCAGATCGGTGCGATAGCTTTCGGAAATTGTGCGACTCGTCGAATGGCGATTGTAGATTTCCGCCAATTGCGACATCAGAGTGTTGTTAACATCCGTCAGGTCCTGTCGCGATCGCACCAGTCCCGCATGAGCGACCGTAATGTTTCCCTGATTTCGATTGAACACCGGCACCGGCGCGGAAAGCTGGACGTTGGTTGAATAATCAGACAGCGGTGTTGTATCGTCGTGCTGGAAGGCTGCATATAAGGTGACGTTCGGTACTGGCACAGCCTCCTGCAATCTCAGATTGCAGCTTGAACTGGCGATGCGAGCGTTGGCTGCGATCAGATCCGAATGACGCTGCAGCATCGTCACCAGTGTTTCGTAGTTCACCGTTGGCACGGACATCTCAACCGACCCTGTGACGTGCTGTCGGGTCATGTGGGGCATGCCGGCAGCGGCTGCAAGCTGACGCCACGACGCATCGAGCAAGTTGGCAGACTGTGTGACAGTGTTTCTTGCCTGCACTGCGAAAACTCGCAACTGCAGAGGCTCGTAGGGCGCTGCTTCGCCGCCCGTCACCAGGTCGATCTGCGCTCGATAGACTTCATCACTGAGTTTCGCGATGGCTTTGTTGAAACGAAGCTGTTCCTGCGCAATCAGCACTTTAAAGTAGTTTCGACGGACGTCACTGGCCAGTCGGATGCGAGATTTTCTCAGGTCTGCTTCTGCTGCTCGCATGTCGTTCATGGCGACATTCTGTGCGAGTGTCAGCTTACCGGCGGTGACAAATTCCTGAGTGAAGAACAATCCGTTATAGCCCGCGGTTCTTGCGGTACCAAGAGTGTCACCTTCATAGCCGACTGTCGGGTTTGGATAAAGCCCTGCCTGCACCGCTCGACCGCGTGCCTGTTCGACATCAGTTGCAGCTTGTCGAATCACAGGACTGTTGTCGACAGCCATCTGCTGCATAATCGCAAGCGTCAGCGGAGCCGATCCGTCGCCCGGACCATAGGGGACTTCAGCCGGTGTGACATTGGGAAACAAAGCATCCGCCAGAGATCGACGCTCGGCGATGGTCTGAGTGGCATCCATTGGCGGAAGCACCAGCGGCGCGGCATCCGTTCCGGGAAGTTCCTCCGGAATGTTGAATCGTCGATTCGGTGTCGGAGGAGTGTCTGTGTTCGCTTTCTCTTCAGATGCAGCTGACGAATCTGAGGCGAACCTGGCGACTTCAGGTTTCTCCGGAACTGGCGTCGTGTCTGCGAACGACGATCCGCGCGCTGCAAAGAAGGACGAGTAGCATCGAGTAACGGTTTGGCAACCGACCGTCGAACTGAATAACGCGGCGCTGCAGAGCAGCGATGCGGCATTGCGAATTTTCATTTTGGACTCCATTCCGACCTGACGACCATAGCCTCAATCCGTGAGGCATGCCGATTTGATCGACGAGTCCAGGTGTGCAACTGAAACGTGTCGTACCATCATTCTCGATAGTCAGGATCAGAGTGCTACTACGTTTGTCAGAGTCGGATCAATCGGAACGCCGCTTCCGTTGATTACGGAGCGTTCGGTGTAATCGTTACAGCTTCCGGACGAATTTCCGCTGAGTGTCGGATCGAAACGTACACGCAGGCCACCTGAACAAAGCAGACCAGTGCTTTATCCAGATTTGAATTTTGCGCAGAAGACATTCCTAAGGATCAGTCCCGAAATTACTTCCCGAGGTAGCGGAACGGCGCAAGCCGTCCGGTGATGTGAAACCGGAGGGCTCGCGCCCTTCCGCTGCAGCCAAGGAACGGAGACTATTTCGGGGCTATTCCTAAAGGTCCTGCAGCCACGGGACCTTTAGCAAGATCCACTACTTCCAACCCTGATTTTTAATCTTGAGGGTGCATCCGAAAATGGCTGGTCTGCTGCCGATTACGCAAAGATCTCTGTAATCGGACGGCCCTTCGCGATTGGCAGCGGACGGTTCAGATTGTCATGGACTTCAATCGTATGGTCGATTCCCAGCGCGTAATACATCGTCGCAGCCAGATCACCCGTTGTTACCGGGTCACGATCCGGAACAGCTCCGTATTTATCTGACGCCCCATAGACCGCACCACCCTGAATTCCTCCGCCGGCCATGAGAACGGTGTAGCACTTTGGCCAGTGATCACGACTGATGTTTGCATTGATCTTCGGTGTTCTGCCAAACTCGCCCATCCAGATCACGAGTGTTTCATCCAACAAACCGCGATCACTCAGATCATTCAGCAAAACTGGCAACGTGTGGTCCGTTACGGGGAAATGCCACTCCGGAAGAATTTCGTACATACGAGTATCGTCGAATCCGTGGGTGTCCCATCCGCCATCAGTCTTGCTTCGGCCGCCAATGCTTTGGGCAAAATAGACCGTCGTAAACTTCACTCCGGATTCCACAAGTCGACGAGCAAGAAGACAGCCTTGGCCGTAAGTCGTTCGACCATAGGCCGTTCGAATTTCGTCTGGCTCCTTTGACAGATCAAACGCATTCCGAACCTTCTCTGAATTCAGCATAGTCAACGCTCGATCGTAATACGCATCAAGGCCTCGAGCGGCCGCCGATTCATCAAGGGCCCGCGCTTGTTGATTGATTAGTTCCTGAAGTTGCCGACGGTCGCTCAGCCGCGCCACGGAAATGTCGGATGGAAGACTCAGTTGTGACAGCTTGAAATCCGGTTCATTCGGATCATTGCGAAAGAAAAACGGATCATGCTGCTTACCAAGAAAACTGGCTCGCTGCCCTGGAGTCGTTGAGCCGTCTGAAATCTGATACGGATACGAGACAAACGTCGGCATGCCGTTGGCATTCGGAGCGACAGCGTCCACGACTGAACCGTATCCGGGAAAGAGATCCAGTGATTCCCGCAATCGTTGATCATCAATCGGAGGTTCGAATCCCGTCAGCGCCGTATAGCCAGCGGAATTGTGGTTGTTCATCGTATGGTGCACAGTGCGAATCTGTGCAACGCGATGCATCACCTTTGCTGTTTCGGGCAGGTGTTCACAGATCGACATTCCAGGTACGGACGTTGTGATCGACTTGTAGAGCGACCTGTACCCGTCCGGTGCCTGAGGCTTCATGTCGAAGGTGTCAACATGACTTGGCCCACCCCATTGAAACAGGAAAATGACAGACTTTGCTTTACCCCGGCGAGGGGTGTCCGCAGATTGACTCTGAGCCTTCAACAGGGATGGCAAATTCAAGCCCAGCAGGCCAGCGCCGCCAACTCGCAAAAGATCGCGACGATGAAGCTGCGCCGCGTAAGACGACAGAGATCTGCTCCACATCAATCAGAATCCTTTCAGAAACTTCTGCAGCTCGGGGTCGGCGTCATCATCATCGTCGGCACTGTTAAACCAACCCAAAGTGTTGTCGTCGTCGTCGGAGGCAACTTCTTCGACTTCTTCAGCATCCACAATTTCAGCTTCGGAGGCTTCGGCATTCATTTCCGGAATGTCAGCATCCGCAGGATCATTCACAACAGTCGCGTCAGCCGCGACCTCTTGGACTTCTGCTGCCGCTTCGATCTCGTCCACAAAGGCATCGAACCAATCGTCACCAGCGTCCGATGTTGACTCCGCCGAAGCATTCATTGGAACTGAAGTCTCTACTTCAGCCGCTTCGGGAACGTCTTCGACGACCGTCAACGATTCTGCTTCGAGAACCTGTTCGATTTCAACTTCAGCCATCTGTTCTGGATCATCGAAGACTTCCACAATGTCCTCGACTTCATCCACGACTTCGACAGCGTCTTCCGCCCAGGGATTGAACATCGCAGGTGCTTCGGTTGCCAGTTCTTCGACAATATCCAATTCGGCGACTGGCACCGCTTCCACGATCGCTTCGGCTTCGACTACTTCCATTAACTCTGGATCGTCGAAGACTTCCACAATGTCCTCGACTTCATCCACGACTTCGACAGTATCTTCCGCCCAATCACTGAACATCGCCGGCGCTTCAGTTGCCACATCTTCGACAACATCCAGTTCGGCGACTGGCACCGCTTCCACGATCGCTTCGGCTTCGACTACTTCCATTAACTCAGGATCGTCGAAGACTTCGACAACGTCTTCTACTTCATCCACGACTTCGACAGTATCTTCCGCCCAATCACTGAACATCGCCGGCGCTTCAGTTGCCACGTCTTCGACAATATCCAATGCGGCGACTGGCACCGCTTCCACGATCGCTTCGGCTTCGGCCACTTCCATTAACTCAGGATCGTCGAAGACTTCCACAACGTCTTCTACTTCATCCACAACTTCGACAGCGTCTTCCGCCCAATCACTGAACGCCGCCGGCGCTTCGGTTGCCACGTCTTCGACAACATCCAATTCGGCGACTGGCACCGCTTCCACGATCGCTTCAGCTTCGACCACTTCCAGTAACTCTGGATCGTCGAAGACTTCCACAATGTCTTCTACGTCATCAACAACTTCGACAGCGTCTTCCGCCCAGGGATTGAACGCCGCCGGCGCTTCAGTTGCCAGTTCTTCGACAACATCCAATTCGGCGACTGGCACCGCTTCCACGATTGCTTCGGCTTCGACCACATCCATTAACTCTGGATCATCGAAGATTTCGACAACTTCCTCTACTTCGTCAACAACTTCGACCGTGTCTTCTGCCCAATCACTGAACGCCGCCGGCGATTCTTCGAAAACTTCTTCAACGTCCTCCACAATATCGAACGCTTCAACGACTTCATGAATTTCATCGTCGGCGACGTGTTGATTGATAACGGGCGCATTTGCATCATCGCCTGAGTCTTCATTTCCGCCAAAGAACGACAAGTCGTCCGGAGCATCGGCTGTTGTTGACGGAACAATCTGCGCATCCGCAAAAGCGTTGAGGTTCGCCGACGGAGCGGATTCAGCGAGTGGTTCGTCCATGAAATCGGCCGAATGCAACTGGTCGGCCTTTCCAAAGTCTTCAGTCACTTCGTGAGGTTCGGCAACAGCGCCAGCCTGTTCCACTGAAAGGTCCATCGGTCGAGCAAAAGAGTCAACACTTTCCCCGATAAGCGCGCTTGCGTTGCTGACGATCGTGGAGGCGTCGGAAAACTTTCGCGATGATTCCTTTTTCGGTTTCTCTTTCGTTGATGTTTTCTTCGATGTTTCTTCTGCTGCGTCTTCACGAACGTGCACAAGGAATCGAACAGCTCCCAGGGTCAGGAGGGATCCTGTCACCAGCTCAACGCGAATGCCGGATTTGATTCGCTTGCCGTCGACGTAGGTGCCATTGCTGCTGTCCAGATCGGTAACAGAAGCACCATCACGGCCGACTCGCAGAAAGCAATGTCGCCGACTGATCTGAGGTGCGGACAATCGCAGATTACAGTCCGCACCACGTCCGATCACAATGTCGTGACGCACTGTCACGCGGCGAACGTTAGTAGGTTGATCCTGCAGTTCCAACACGACCTTCATTGGAGTATTTCCCGTTGAGCAGCAGAGGCCTTAGACGTAAGTCGTCAAATTCAGAGCGTTTTGTTCCGATGATGCAGTTTGATAGCTTTTCAGACAGCCGACGATTCTGCAACAAGATATCGCTGTTTTGCCCTGATTGCTCGTGTTTTGGTCCGGATTTATCGTCCAAATTCCTCCATTGCTCCCCCTCGTCAGCCCGGAACAGGCGACCGATTTCATCATCGGATCAGCAGGTACCTGCAACGTTCGAGGCCGTTTTACTGTTCTGCTGAGGGCGGTTGAGCAATTCCGAAAGCTTCCAGCAGTTCGTCAAGCACCGCCGGCCCGTCGGTCTCTTCCGCATCCAGGGGCCAGTAAGCATCATGAGCATCGACGACTCTCAGATGTCCCTTATGCAGGTGCGACAGCATCCGAATACGTTTTGCGTCTTTGTATCTGAGAACTGCGTAACCAGTCTCCAGATGGATATTTTCGATCCGCCAGGCGAGGGCTCGGAGATTCAGCTGTCGCAGCAGCAACATTCGACGAGCGGCCACCGGAATCGGTCCAAATCGGTCACGAAGTTCAGACTCCAGTTCAGTCAGTTGCTCGAACGTGTTGGCCTGCGAGAGGCGTCGGTAAACTTCGATCTTCAGCTTCTGTTCTGCAATATACTTATCAGGGATGTAGTTGCTCACTGGCAATTCGATCTTGCAGTGACGCTGATATCGCAAGGGTTGCTTCTTCAAACTTCTGACAGCGTTCTCAAGCAACTGACAGTACAATTCGTAGCCGACCGCTGCGATGTTGCCGCTCTGTTCTGTACCAAGGATGTTGCCTGCCCCGCGAATTTCCAGGTCGCGCATCGCAATGCGAAAACCAGCGCCAAGCTCGCTGTATTCTTCGATCGCTTTCAGACGACGAGTCGCCTTTGTTGTCACGACCTTGCTGTCTTCCAGCAGAAGATAACAGTACGCTCGATGCCGATCGCGACCAACGCGACCACGCAGCTGATGCAGGTCGGCCAGTCCATAAATGTCTGCCTGATGAATGAACATGGTGTTGGCATTCGAAATATCCAGGCCGCTTTCGATGATGGTGGTGGCCAGCAAAATGTCGGCCTTCCCAGTCACGAATGCCATCATCGAATATTCAAGCTCATCTTCATTCATCTGACCATGAGCAATTGTCACAGTGGCCTCGGGAGCAATCCGCTTCAGTCGCTGGGCAACTTCTTCGATATCATGAACTCGATTGTGAACGAAATAAACTTGCCCGCCGCGATTCAGCTCACGAATGATCGCGCTGCGGACAAGGTTTTCGTCAAAACGACCAACTCGAGTTTCAATCGGCACCCGATCACGAGGCGGTGTCGTCAGACTGCTGATGTCGCGAATGCCCAATAGCGACATGTGCAGCGTTCGAGGAATCGGCGTGGCGGTAAGCGTCAGGACGTCAACATCCGCTCGCAGATGCTTCAGACGCTCCTTCACCTTGACGCCGAACTTCTGCTCTTCGTCGACAACCAGCAGGCCCAGATCTTTGAACTTGATGTCCTTTGAGACCAGACGATGAGTCCCAATGACAATGTCCACGGCTCCTTCTTTCAGCCTTTCAATAATTCGAGTCTGCTCTGCCGCCGATCGATAGCGTGACAGCATTTCTACGGTGATCGGAAACTCGGCCATTCGCTGACAGAATGTGCGAAAATGCTGCTCCGCGAGAACCGTTGTTGGCACCAGAACGGCCACTTGTCGCCCATTGTCGACGGCCTTAAATACGGCCCGCATGGCAACTTCGGTCTTACCAAACCCGACATCCCCGCAGATGAGGCGATCCATCGGCTTGGGTTGTTCCATGTCGCCTTTCAGGTCTGCAATGGCTGCCACCTGATCGGCCGTTTCGGTGAACGGAAATGCTTTCTCAAATTCCTGTTGCAGATGAGAATCTGCGCGGCACTGTAACCCCGCGCGGGATGCTCGTTCCGCCTGAAGCTGAAGCATGTCGGTTGCCATATCTGAGATGGCTTCGGCAACCTGATCCTTTTTCTTCAGCCACGATGTGCCGCCGTACTTCGTCAGCTCTGGCGTTGTTTTGGCAGGCCCGATGTATTTCTGAACAAGATGAATTAACGATACCGGCACGTACACAATGACAGAGTCGCGGAATTCCAGCAGCAAGTGTTCTTCCTGCTGCCCGCTTGCTCCCGTCATCGCCATGCCTCGATATTTTGCAATCCCGTGTGCCACATGCACAACCAGATCGCCTTCGCGCAAATCAAGGAATGTGTCAATCGTTCGCGTGTCGGCTCGACGCTTGCGAGTTGTGGCACGAGTTGCGGTGCGCGAGAATAACTCATTGTCGCTGATGACAATCAGGCTATGGTCGATGAATCGAAATCCGCGTCGCAGTCTTCCAGTTGTGAGGTGAACGCGAGATCCCAGCGAGGTACCGGCGGACAAGTCGGTTTCTGTAATCAGCTCCTGAAGCCGCTCGCTTTCCCCCTGATTGTGGCAGCACAACAGAACATGATCTTCCGGGCCGAGAAGTTCAGACAACTCCACCAACGCGTCCCGACGACTGCCAGAGAAGCGTTCGACCGCTTCAATTGTGAGATGGCACGACGTTTCGTAGCTGTCCGCGCCCAGCGCATCGACGGTGATGGAAGGGAACTGCATCAGCCTGGCCATCGTGGCATCGACGCCATAAAGCCCGACCGGACTGGAAAGTCGCTGCAGATACATGCGGCCTTCGCTGATCGACTGCTGCATGTCCGTCAGCACAATGATCGATGATTCCGCCAGGCAATCAATCAGGCTCTCGGTTTCGTCGCCGAAAACTGATTTCGAGGATGCAGGTGTTACTGCAGACGGACTTACCGCAGACGGACCTGCCGCGGTGTCGGCTGATTTAGCAGTCGCCTTTCGCGAACTGCTTTTTGAAGTTTTTTTCGCTGATCCTTTTGGATCGCCGCCTTCAGTCGCAGCCGTTGGGGCCGCACTGACAGTGGCGGTCAAAGAAATGCTTTTGAGATCTTCGAGACGTCGCTGACTTTCGACATCGAAGGAACGGATCGATTCCACTTCATCGCCGAACAGTTCGATTCGAATAGCATCCGGCTCCGTCGCCGGGAAAATGTCGAAGATGCCGCCGTGAATGGAGAATTCCCCAGGCAGCTCGACCGCAGTGACGCGTTCAAACCCACGGGCCATCAGCCATTCTGTGAGTTCGTTCAGCAAGAGCTCGTCACCAACCGAAATCGTTCTCGTCGCCGCGCGGATCACTTCTCGGGACGGAACTGGCTGCAGCAGAGCCGGCAGGCACGTCACAATTGCGGATGGACGTCGATCGGTTTGCACAAGTCGACGGGCTGCCGACATGCGGGCCGCGTAAACGGAGTCTCCGGCATCGATGAATTCCGGCAGGCTCTCCCAGGCAGGGAAGAGCAAGACGCTGCCAGACTGAAGGTCCGCGAATTCGTCAAGAAATTCCTCGGCGTCGCGAATCGTTGGAAGAACAATCAGATGAGTTCGGTCCGGAGCCGCATTGACAATTGCGGCGATGCTCAGCGCGCAGGACGAACCCCAGGCGCCGTCAATTGCAGCACTGCTGCCGGAGTGGAGTGAGGTAATAACCTCAGAAAAGCCCGGTGCTGCTCCAATTGACGTCGTCAGCTCAGCAAGAGTAGAAGGAATCTGCCGCCCTGAACTGGTCATGACGGGCAGATTCTAGACAGACGTCCGCAGGATTCGAGTTCCCCGCGACAATAAAGCTGCAAAATGGGAATCACGCAACATCGGCAAGAACCCCGATCCGTCGCCGGATCGGGGTTCCTTCGAAAACTCAGACTGCATTATGGATAGGTGAACAGCACGCCGTTGATTGTGACTGCCCCAACAGCAGCGTTCGGCGGAATGCTGATCGGTACTTCGATAAAGTTGTTGCCGTTCACGCCGTTGGAAATAATGCTCATGAAGTTTCCAGTACCGGCGACTCCCACGATTCCTCCAACCTGCGTGAAGATAATGCCACGCTCGTCAGAACCGCCCAGATCGCGGAATTCAATGTTGTTATCCGTGAATCGGAAGAATGAATTGGTAGCCGATCTTCGGATTTCGATGCCGGTGCCTCCATCCGTCTCCGACCGAATATTGTTTCCTTCAAATGTTACGTCCGCGACTTCTCGCATTGAAAGGAAGATCCCGGTCGGAGTTACTCCTGACATTCGGATTGTATTCCGAGCGATCTGGAACAACCCGTTGGAGCTGCCGATACTCGCTTCTCCGAACAGATCCGCAATGATCACCCCGTTGTCGTTACCCAGGCTGTTCACGGTAATGATATTGTCCTGAATCGACAGCTCGGTTAACGCCAGTGTTGATCGATTGGCAAGGTCAAACGCATGCTGCTGATCCGCAGTGGATGTCATGTCCATTCGATTGCCATCCAGAAATACCTGGGCAGCACCAAACCAGTCCATTGTAATGGCATCATCAAACAGCGGACGAGTATCGATCGGATTGGCGGTCGTCGGATCAGTCGTATCGTTCACCTGGAACGAGTTTCGCAGAAACTGAGTCCGAATAACGGCGCCCTGAGCTGTCGCGGCTGACTGCGTAATTCGGATGGCATCCTCTGCGTTGGAGACGATTCCGGAATCCTGAATCAGGACTTCAAATGGTCTGCCGGCTCTGTCGTACGAAGTTGGCGCGACCTCTCCAATGATCGAAGGATCGAAGTCCGGTGTTGTGGAATACTGCAGGAGAAATGTTTCCCGACCAACGTCGATATCATCACCGTTATTGTCAAATTCCGTATTGGTAACTTCCAGTTGCATCAAATCCTGAGCGTGAATCGCGCGGATGTCGGAATCGATGACCAGCGAGTCAATCAGGCCAAAGTACTGCTCGTCCGCAGTCAGAACTGTTCCGCCTGGTGTTTCTGTGTTCTCAATCCGCACGCCGAACTCGTTGTTGTCGAGAATCACATCGGTGACTGTCACCTGACCAGCGTTCTCCAGATAGATACCGGCTGAATCATTGTCATCCAGCAGATTCCCCTTGGCAGCAGTAATCAAACCACCGCTTCCCGGAGTCGCATTGGTGACATTGGGTTTCAGAAGAAATGTGTGCCGCTGAGGTCGGTTTGTTTCAACCAGTCGAATGCCGTAGTCTGGCGATCCGGAACTGTTGACTTGTTCCAGATGAATGTTGATTCCACTTTCTTCGATGTTCACTGCAGCAGCACCCTGCGTATCGATCATGCCGTCATCTGTGCTGATTTCGAAGTTGTTGAAGCCGAACAAGCCTACTCCGCCAATGGATTCGACATCCATGTCAATGATTCTGACGAGTCCCGTGTTATCCCAGATGTCAAGCCCTGCACCGCGGCCAGCGTTACCCTGTGCGTTCACAACGACCGCGTTGCTGACTCGAACCGTGCCGGAGTTTCCGAGGATTTCGATGGCCGCATTCTGCGAATTCAATTCGTTCTGAACTTCCGTTCGATCTGCCGATGCAGTACCCAACTGGATCGTTCCGGATGACCCATTAATCGAGATGCCTTCCAGGAGTCGATTCGTAATCGTTGTTACGCCAAGAAAGTTCACGTCACCGCTGTTGTTGTTGATCAGAATTGACTCAAGATCAGTCAGATTGACAAAGACGTTGTCCTGAAAGTTAATCGTACCTGCAGCGTTGTTTTCGAGAAAGATGCCATTGCCATTATTGCCCAACGCTGCACTTGTCGCACCAATTGTGACCGTATCGGCGAAAGTGACGCCGCTGTTGGCAAGTTGATCATGAATGTAGATCGCCGCTTCCGTTCCCGCACCTGCTTGATCACGAATCGTCAGAGTGTCTGAGAATCGTATGATTCCTGATGACCCGGAGATTTCCAGGCCACCTGCCTGTCGACCTTCGATCAAAACAGGATCGGTGAATGTCACATTTCCGGACGCGTTTTGGATCAGGATGCCCTGCTGAGTCGGATTCTGAATGGTGATTGCCGCGATGCTCGTTCGCGACTTGCGGAACACATAATCACCCGCACTATCGGTGATGGAGATTCCATTTCCGGTGCTGTTCACCGACGACAGGTTGTCAATGGTCGCGGCTCCACCCGTGTTATTGCGGATCACCACGCCAAGTCCGCCATCATCGGTGATCGATGAACGATTCATTGAGAATCGTCCGCCCGTCATGTTCTCGATTAACAACGAAGCGTTTGGAGATGTGTTGTTGATCGACGCCAGGAAGAAGTCGTCCGACGAAGTGAAGTTGATAATTCCATTGCCTCCATCGACGCGGACTGCAGCGTCGGCCGATGTCGATGCGGTGACGGATGTGTTGACGATGTTCGTCTGGCCGGTCGTATTCTGCAGCAGGATTCCGGACAGCCCGGCATTGACGACGCTGGTGTCATTGATGAACGTGCCATCAACCCCGTTGCTGAAGATGCCATTCTGAGCGGCAGAATCGATAATGAAACCCGACAGCCACGAATCGTTGGCCATCGTGACGCCATTGCCGGCTGCTCCCGTCAATGTCGGGCGAGCAAGACCTGGGGCCGCCGCAAATGTTGGCGAATCTGGCAGTGTCAACTGAAATGTCTGCCCCAGAATGTTCACTGGAATTTGAGTTTCAACCGGTCGGCCGGCAACGATCAGACCTTCGCCAATAAGCCTCTGCCCCGGCAGCAGGCTGACTATGTTCTCCGGAGCCGCATTGAATGTACTTCCGGCATGGACAAAGACAATGTCAGTGCCCGCTGATAGTCCCTGAGTCATCAACGAATAGGGATCAGCCACCGAACCACTGAACCCTGGACCAGCGGCATTGCTGTTCACGTGGGCAACGGTCAGTGGCGTCACTCCGTCATCCCGCGTCGCCAACTGCCCGGGAGCATCAATGTTCGTCGTCAACGCCACGATATTCATGTTGCGGCGAACTGGATCGCGGAACCGCTGAATCGCAGAGCGTTTCGTGTGTTCTTCGCTGGAGAAACCGCCAAAGTGAACAGCTGCAGTGAAACTAACGGTGGTTCGAAATCTGTCATCGTCCGTGACCTTGAGTCCCAGTTCAAGCCACTTGCCGATGTCGGCCTGAAGCCTTGACGACCATCCTCCAAAACCCTTCGTGTTTTCACCCTCGTAAAAGTAGCCACCACCAAAGGCACGCAAATCAAACCGTTCCGCCAGATTGCCGGGCAGCAAAAAGCCGATTTCCGAATCGAAGCCTTTCAGAGCTTCTGCAAAGGTGTCAACGCGAGTGTAAGTAATATTAGAGCCAGAAAATGCCACGCTGTTCTGATTGATCCCCTGACCGACCAGAGAGAACGTGTTTCCAAAAGTCTGGTAATAGTTGCCGCGAGCTTCCCATCGATCGGCCAGAAGTTCCGCACCCGCTCCCCATTGATTCAGGGTGGCTCCGGTCAGTTGATCGCGATCAAAATATCCGTTGCCGCCGATCACCACATCCCAGTCGGTGATGTAATGACGATAGCCGCCACCGAAGCTCCAGGCCAGGCCGCCTTTGTTGGCACGCACGAGTCGCGAGTCGCCAAACAGCAATCCGTCTTCGATGTTGAAGTAGGGCATCAGGTTGATGTGCGAGATCGATTCTTGTCGCCCAACAGACTCGCCAGCCATGTGGCCGCCTCGGAATGACACTCCGAATCCGTCACGATTGGAATCAATGACTTCGGATGCCGATCCGGCGGGTGTGCGGCCGAACGAAAAAGCTCCGTCCTGTGAATAAGCCGACTGTGTGCTCATTGCCAATGTCAGTAGTGCTGCGGCTCGAGACAGTTTCTTCAGCCAGCGATTGGGTTTTCGGACGATCTTCATGACGTTCCTCAGACCAGGATCGTGAGTCGTGATTCGGTTCAGAATCACGAAGATGTGGTGCATGTGCCACAACGATTAACCAACTCTCTCCCAGCCTGTCAGCAGACTTCCGAACATCCTGTTCGAAACACACTCCGCTGCCAGCCAGTTTCCGAAGTTGCGCAATTCGAATGGAAATGCGCTGCTTCGCCTGGAGAGACGCGGCGTTTGTAACTGTCTCAGAAAACACCAGCAACAGGGCTTCAGGGGCTCAGCAGTGCAAAATCCTGAACAAACGCAGTGGCGTCTTGAAGCACCTGCGAAAAGGCGAAAGTCAGCGCTCTTACGCGGCAAGTTTCGCCTGTTTGTGGCACTGTCAATTTTCAGTAGACAGGACTGAGTGGGTTCGTATGTTCACTGTCCGCTTGCGGTTTTGGCGAAAAGAGGGTGCGGAATGCTGGTGAAGCTGGGGAGACGTGGCTTATTGGGAGGCCTTAATGTCGCGATCCCTCGTTTTGAAGGGTTTTCTGACGCGTTTTAGAGGAAATTTGTTCTCCGGGCAGGTCCCTCGAATCCTTTTGATCTGGCAGTTGTTTCTACATTTTGTCAGAGAATCCTATTCGGAAATCGAATTGACTGTACAAATCTTGGTTCCAGGGCGCTTTTGCGACTGGCATTCCTTACTGAAATTATTGACGGAAAATGCGTTATGAATTTTGCACGGGTTGTTGAACCAGTTCACTCAGTCACGGGCACGGCGATTCGCTTTGCTCTGGCACTTGCAGCCATGACATTCTGCGGTCCGCATGTGTGTGCTGCCCCGCAAAGCAGCAAGAGCGATACTTCAACATCGTCGGACGAAAAGCCTTTGACTTTGGTCGCAGAAGGGAAACGTCCTCTTCTGACGGTCACGTTTTCCGGTGCTGATCGATTCATGGATCAGGCGAAGTACATCTTTGATGCGGCCGGAAACCCAGAAGCTTTTGAGGTGGTCGAGGCATTTTTGTCAACGACTTTGAATAATCTGGATGGTTTCAATCGTGAAAAGCCGTTCGGCATTATGGCCTACCTTCCCGTTGCCTTTCCTCCAATGCCGGAGTTTATTGCTTTCGTGCCGGTGGATTCCATTGAATCGGCAACAAAGCTGATTGAAAAAGCTCCGGTGGTCATCCGAAAGGATGACGAGGAAGGCCGATACGAAGTGATCGGTCCAAACAGGACGTTTCCGATTCTGATGCGAGACGGCTATGCCTTCATGCCTCTGGGCAATGATCCTCCAGAAGAAGCTCTCGATCGTGATCTTCCCGACCCGGCTCAATTGCTCGCCAGTCAGGTTCAACAGTTTGATGTTTCGGTGCGGCTGGATATTGAATCAATCCCGGTCGCGACTCGGACTTTGCTGATGGGGCTGATTTCCTCCGGAATTTCCACAACTCTTCAGCAGCGTGATGGAGAACCTGAAGGCGCGTATCGGATTCGACGGACGGAAGGCGAACGAGGGCTGGAGGCTCTTCGCATGTTGATCACGGAGTGTCAGAAAATCACATTTGGATTGAAAGTTGAACAGGAGGAACAAGCAGTCAACATTGATGTGATTGTTGATGCTCTGGACGGTTCAAAGTTCATGAAGGAAATCTTCCAGTCGACGGAGAAACCGAGTTACTTTATTCCTCTTCTGGACGACAGTGCAGCGGTTTCTCTTTCAATGTCGTCCATGATGGCGGAACGAGACAAGACAGCCTACATCGAAATGATGGAAGGCGTGAAAATGGAAGTGGCCAGACTGATCGAAGAAAACAATCTGGGCGCTGTGCCGGATGAAAACAGTGCCATTGGTCAGGCGATGACTGCTGTGCAGAAGACTCTGGAAGATGGTCATGTCGATGTGTTTGCTCAGTTTTACCGCGATTCTTCCGGCAAGCTCGCAATCGTCTGGGCTTCTCGAGTTCTTGAGGGTGACGCTCTTTCGGCAGGCATTGTTGATGTGGCAACTCGCCTGAGAGATGTTGCGGACATCAAAAAGGCCGGAGATCTCCAGATTGGAGCGGCAGAGCATTTGGGAATCACATTTCATCGTTTGGTTTTTGCTGCCCAGCCGCCAGAGGCAGTTGCGGTGTTCGGTGACGAGATCGGCATTACTCTCGGTGTCGGCTCCACGGCCGTCTGGGGCGTAATCGGCGGCTCAGAATCGCTGGCAACGTTGACGGGCGTGATGGACAAACTTGAAGAAGCCATTCAATCGCCAACGGAACGCAGAACGCCGCCGAATTTTCGTGTGATCGTGAACGTAAATCAGTTGGTGGAAATGGCGACGATTGCCAACACGGCCGGCTCAAAAGCCCGAACTGAAAAAGAACAGGCTGCGGCGGCAGAGAATCTTGCTAAGGCCGCGGCGGAAGCTGCCACGAAACAAACTGAACCCGCAGCGAACGCCAACGCTGGCGGAAATTCGGTTCGTGCGAATCGGCAGGCCGCGTTTGCTCGGCGCCGTGCTCGTGGTGGAGAGATTTTCAAGGACACCCTTGCTGAAGGAGACGACCGCATTGAAGTGGATTCGCGTCTGACTGAAACGGGCGTGCGGATGAGAGTTCGCCTGGAAGAAGGATTCGTCAAGATCTTTGGCCGCCTGCTGGCAGAGCAACTTGCTCCTCAGCCGCAACCCGTTGAATTGGATGCACCAAAGCTTCAGTAAGCACAGATACTGCCGCATCGGTTATTTCCCGATCGCTTACGCGTGATTCATCTGGTCTCCGAAACGAAGCCCGCTCTTGATTGAGTCGGGCTTTTTTTGTTTGCCCAGCGAAGCAGGCAAACCCCGTCGCTGCTTGCCAGCGACCTCACCCCGTTCATGGGGAAGAGAATCCGACTCGCAAGGGCGTCAGTGGCAAACGCTGGGGTCTGAAGGAAGCGATAGGAGGATG
>JBGSVD010000011.1:0-2988 GCA_041753135.1 Planctomycetaceae bacterium | reverse complement strand
CGACGCTTCACATTATCTCTGCTGAAGCAACATCCTGGCAAAGACAGCCTCGCCATGAAACGCAGAATCTGCGGCTGGAGCGACGACTTCCTGATGGAAGTCCTTGGTATCAAAGGGACTTAAGTGTGCGCTGGCCTTGCTCTGGTGCTCGTCATAGCTACGGGCGTCAGCCTGTCCTATGCCGTACAGGCACAGGAGGAGAAAGACAAAGCGATCCAGGCAGAACAATTGGCCGAGAAACGTTTGAAGCAATCGCGCGCCGACTTTGATCTGGCTCTCAAGTCATTGGAAACCATCATTCAGAGCGTTTCGTCCCCTGAGTTTGCTCAGTTGCCGGGAGTTGACCCTGTCCGCGAAGATATCCTGAACTGCGCAATGAGTTTTTTCCAGGAGATCATCGACAAACATGACAATGATCCCTGGGCACGCATGAAGCAAGCGTTGGCACATAGTCAGATCGCCAAACTCTATGAAGGTCGAAAAGACGCTGAAGCAATTCTTCATGAAACGGACGAAGCGATCCGAATTCTGGAATCTGTCATCGCTGAGAATCCGGAAAATCTCCAGTTTCAGTACGGCTTGATCGATCCGCTGTTTACTCGCCTGCACAGTGTGCTGCGCACGCTTCCGCAGCGGCACGCGGATGCCCAGCGATGTCTGCAGATTGTCAGGAAATGCTCAGAAGCCGGATTTATGAATGAGCCGGAAACACTTGCGCTGCTGTACTACAAAGTCGCCGAAACGATGCCGGATAACACGGAGCGAGCTCGCGAGTACGTCGAAATTTCGATTCAGACCTGCGAATCGAATGGGCTGCCACCACTGCCACCCACACAGATCTGGCAGGCGGATCGTTCACGCGATGCGGGTGACCTTGAGTCGGCTGTCCGCTGGTACCAGCGTGGAATTGAGCTGTACGATGCACAGGCAACCGAGATGACGGGGGGAAGTACGATCATTCCCCGCTGGTTGTCTTCGCTCGATACGGCCAAGCTTGCCGCCATCCACGAGCAACTGCATCAGCCAAAGGAGGCCGAAGATAGTTATCGCAGGGCCTTCGAAAGTGCTCGACAACTGAATCGTGAGTTCAGCGCTGATGCTCGAGCCTGGCAGTCTCTCGTAGATCGCACGATCGAACTCTGCAGTTGTCTGAAGTCGCAGGGAAGACAAGCAGAAGCCGCTAAGCTGATCAGCGAAGTGCTGCCAGAACTGACAGCACCCTCTGAATCGACCGTCGGGATTATTCTGCTCCAGGCCGAGCTGCTTGAAAATCTGCAGGATCTTGAAGGGGCACTGGCCATTTATGAAAAAGCCGTCAAGGACAACCCGGAAGACGGCCGCGTTCATGTGGCCTTAGGCTGGTTTCTTAGTCACACTCCGAGATTCTCGCTTCGTAACGATGACCGCGCACTGCAGCATTTTGAGAAAGCGGTGGAACTCCAGCCCCGCAATCTGCGAGCGCTCGGTGCATTAGCGGAGCAGTATATCGTCAAAGTCAAAGATTATGACAAAGCGATGCAGCTCGTCGAGCGTGTCCTGGAACTGAACCCTGACGACGCATGGGGTTTCTTAAACCGAGCGGAAATTCACAAGGCTCAAGGAGCCTTTGAGCAGGCCAGGAAGGATGTGGACCGCGCTATCGAACTTGCCCCGACCGTCTGGACCTACTTTTCACGCGGCAGATTGCATGCGAAAACAGGCAACCACGAGTTGGCGCTGGCCGACTACGACAAAGCAGCAGCCATAGATCCAAACGTTGCGAACCTCCATGGCGATCGCGGCACGCTGCACATGGACCTTGGAGCGTTTGACCTTGCCCTGGCAGACTACAGCAAAGCCATCGATCTAACGCCGAATAACGCCGGTTTTTACAAACGCAGGGCGATCGCCCATTTTGAACTTCGTCACTTTTCTGAATCCATCGCCGACCTCAATCGGTCAATGGATTTCAATTCGTCAGATCTTTCGCTTCTCAACTCAATCCCTGCGGAAAAATTGGTACCTCATGCAGACAGCGTTTATCAGGACGGAATCAAGCTGCTGGCCGATCGCTGTGTGGAAGTCAATAAAGAATCCGCCGCCTCACTGATCGCACGCGCGCAGCTTCTGGCGGGATTGGGTGAATGGCAGAGGGCCAGGGAGGATCTGAAAAAGAGCATCTCAAAAACGCCTGGCGGTTACTATCAGCAGTATCAGGTGGCCTTGTTGTCGGTTAAGCTGGAAGATCGCGAACTCTACAAAGCTCAATGTCAGTCGCTGGTAGAATCAACGACAGCATCAGCGAAGCCGATCGAAAAGCATTTTGCCGCCTGGACCTGTGCTCTGTCGATCAGTGCCGTCGAGGACTACACGGACGCCATTGCACTCAGCCGGGCAACTGTGGAGGCAGAGCCGAAAAATTCACAATTCCTGAATGGTCTCGGAGCCATCCTGATGCGTGCCGGGATGTACGCCGAAGCCAGGCCTTATCTGGAAGGGATTGTCAACGGAACTGAGAGTGATGCCACATCGAAAACCTATACGCACTATTTTCTGGCCATGACCGAACATCACCTTGGTCAGGCCGATGCGGCCCGTGCCCAGTTGAAGATCGCTCACGAGCTGTCGGATAAAGAGCTGGCCGAGTCTGTTGCCTGGAATCGCCGACTGACGATCGAACTGCTGCGTCAGGAAGCTCAGGTTTTGATCGGTGATGTTGACAAATAGCGGTTCAATGGTTGACTACAAAACGCGTCGGTGAGAATGACCGACGCAAGTTGTCACAATGTCGTTAACTGCGTCGGTCACATCGACCGAGGGTTTTTCGTGCGGCAAAGTCCATCTGGTTGGTGTCGTCATTTCGACCTCGCGTCAGGACGTAATTCGAGCGATGCAGCAGATCCGATTGATTCGACATCGGTGGAAGCCTCGTGATCACGGCCGCTGACTCCACGGCTATGCGAAATTAGTTCGAAAACGCGGTGCTGCAAACGTGTGTCGGTGAGCGCC
>JBGSVD010000010.1:0-13945 GCA_041753135.1 Planctomycetaceae bacterium | reverse complement strand
CGACGCTTCACATTATCTCTGCTGAAGCAACATCCTGGCAAAGACAGCCTCGCCATGAAACGCAGAATCTGCGGCTGGAGCGACGACTTCCTGATGGAAGTCCTTGGTATCAAAGGGACTTAAGTGTGCGCTGGCCTTGGCCACGGTGACGCGGATTTAGTAACAAGCTGAGTCTCCGATTCGATCCGGACACACACATCGCTCATCTCCGGCAACCCAAGGATGCCATCAATGCCAGAAAGGCCTCTTGATCTTGCTGGTTTCTCCAACAGTACGAGTCTGGTCTGCTCTCCATCTTTATCAAACGTTTGTATAAGGATGTTTTCGAGAATCGTCGCACTCCCGGACCCAACAGAAAAAAGTCCGTGTGTTTCCGTGAAGTGCCACGCAGGGTCAGGCGATTCTTGAAAACGCGCCGCGCCGTAGGCTGATGAGCAACTGGATCCTGTATCAAAAACAAAAACGCCTGTGTAAGGTCCATAACCAATGGATAAGCACGGTTGCCCGTTCCGCCGTTGGCACTCGACACTCGTCAAGTCGTTATCAATCGCGGCTGCAAAACGAACCTGAACGACAAAGCAGATTGCCGTCACGGAGATAGTACACACCGCACTCAATTTACCGCGGGCAAAACACATGCTACCTCCCTTTGTAGAAAGTCCACGAGACCAGAGTTGCTCATGCAGCCCAGATTGTCGTCCGTCAAATTCTGCGAAAGGAAAGCACTCAGGCCTGTCAATTTTCCACGCCAATGGTCTTTGATTTTCGACCAAGCAGGCTTCGGTCGTCGCTGTACGGAAGTAGGTCCAGCGTGATGAAAAACGTCTCTCACGTGCTTTTAGACACGCGGCAAACGCATTCCTCGTGCATGTTGAAGAGGACTGTATCCTTCACGAGCACGACCGATACTTTTCACGGGTATGCTCTGGCATGACCGCGTGCTCAACACGTACTGCCGTAGATCGAATCCTCGCATTGTTTTAAGTGCCGAGCATTATTCAGCCATGCTCGCTAATAGTGACAACTTATTCCGAAGCCAACGAAGAAGCCGTCTTTGTAGCTGTCATAGCTTTGCAGGAACATGGAACGAAAAACGAACGGCGTTTGTGCGGGGATCTGATCAGTGAACATCAGTGTGCTGGCATCATTGACATTCTGATTCGTAATTGTCAATAGGAAAACTTAGGGCCATCCAAACTGAGTACAGCAGCCGCTGTTCACTAAGGCAGATCTCGAGGAACCTCTGTCAGTCTACTGAGCGGCCGCTGTTGTCGGTTCAGGTCTTGCAGTCATGTTGAATCTTGAGTCCGGGATGATGCGGTTGGCGGAGCGGCGGTTGGCGAATTGTTCGACGGCGTGCCGCCAGAGTTCGGCGGAAAGTTTCAGTCTGTCCAGAACTGGCGGAGCGTTTTTCGGGATTGAGCCTCGCTTACCCGGGTTCAACTCGCGGCTGATCCAGTCGAGTCATTCAAGATATTGCAGCATTGACATAAACATGCAGCCCTTGTTGGAGGTTCTTCGACGGGAACACCTCGCGGGTGCAGTGAGCTGGGGCCATCCAAATTGAGTCGACAGCAAGTAGTCTTTTCTATAAGGCGAATATCAGGTTTGGATGGCCCTGGCGTTTCTGGCGGTGGCGTTTCTGTAAACGGCGGAGAGAAACCATGACTAACTACGCTGACTATTTGGTGCCAATTCAGAAACTGACTCAACATGGCTGATAGAGACTGACCAAACTTTCAGCTGACTCCAATTATTCGGTTTGAATTTGGGTTGCATGACCCCAGTGGTTCCACACGTGGCCCAGGATTCTCGACAATGTCTTTCCGGTGCTGCTCTCGATCTTGATCGGCGTCTGCTTTTCAATTTGCCGGAGGGGCTGGCGATCTCTTCGTTTCACTTGCCAGATGGAAGTGGCCTTGAGGAGCAGAAGAATCTGGCACAACTTCGAAGCCAGCAACTGCCGTTGAGCGATGTGGCTCACGTCGTGTCGCGGTTTTTCGTGTGGCGCAGCCCACCACTGCCACCATCACCAATAACACCATGATTATGATTGCCGTGTACCGCTTCATTGACTCACCACGATTTTCGCGTTCCGGTGTCGCACAGACTTGAACAGAATTTGGCAGATAACAGAGATGGTTGCGGCATGTCGGGAGCAGTGGAGGCGGGAGACAATCGCCGTCACTGAATTCCCGTCATGCCACAATCGCCGAAAAATAAGTGCTCTGAAGAATTCGAGTCACCAAAATCGCGACGAGCGGCGTGTGCCCTTCACCTTAAAAAAGGGAGTCGGAGCCTCAACCGCGACAGAGTTCTGGCGGTGGTTCATCGAAAATGGCGTCGCTGTCACTGCAACACGTGGTGAAGCAGCAATTTCGTGCCGACCAACATTGCGGCCTTGACATTTCTGCCGTTCTGGAATGCCATGCTTCTTGACATGCCGATTCACGCGTGGCATCGCAGTTCTCTCCTCGCCAAATGGCATACCTGCAGGAGCGGCAAGTCGAGGCCGACGGCACTGCACCGGTTACACACAAGGTCGCGACGAGTCGCGAAGTCCACTCCGGCAAAGTGGAACTACTCACGGCTTACCGCTTCTACTCGCGAGTCGTTCCATCCATTCGCAACGTTTCCCAGCGTTCACGCCATTCCTCAGACGTCAGCAGAACCAGCGTTCCGAGAAACTGCCGGCTTCTGGAACTGAGTTCTGCATTTAACTGCATGGATGCTGTCGACATCGTGGGCTCTTCGAACAGCCACGCCAGATCGATCACAGAGCGTCGTGGGGAACTCAGCAGAGCCTGGTTTCCGACAACGCAAACCTGACGCCCCACCTCGCCCAGGTTGTTGATGTTCCGTGAAACGCGTTTGCCCGTTGCGAGTTCCCAGATCGAGACCTCGCTCTTTCGAGTCGCCCCGACTGCGAATTGACCATCTTCGGTGAAATCTGCGTCCTGAACTTCATCGTCATGCATCATGGGCGGACAGGCAAGTAATCTGTTCCGCCAATCCCACACCTGAATGCTGCCGTCGTTGTTGGCTGTCATGAGATGACGATTGTCG
Organism: Planctomycetaceae bacterium; assembly: GCA_041753135.1. GTDB lineage: Bacteria > Planctomycetota > Planctomycetia > Planctomycetales > Planctomycetaceae > SXXK01. The sequence goes on along the minus strand of JBGSVD010000010.1, from coordinate 10,879 downwards.
TGACTGAATTTCACGCTGAAAATTCCCCAGAAATCGCCGGGGTGAGGAATGGGGTCACAAAGTGATTTTCCCGTCTTCAGATCCCAAACCTGAATCGCATTTTTTTCCGGTCACGGCTGTGGCCAGCAGACTGCTGTCACTTGAAATGTCAAACGTGCGAAGCAATCCGTAGCCCGTGATCTGTGGCTGTATCGCAGCATACAGGACCTTGCTTCCTGATCCGTCACGTACGAAAATCTTGTTCTGCGGAGTCAGCGTCAGCAGGGATTCTCCATCCGGCGTCCACCGCAGGCGGGACTGATTTGCATGAAAAAGATCGGGCCACGTCCAATCTTCGTGATTGAATTCAGAGATCACTTCGCCATTTCGACAATCAACGATCTGCACGTTGCCGTTCTCTGACATCACAGCAGCAAGCGGTTGACTGGGACACGCGGCAATGGACTGCCCCAGTGCCGGCAATGGAATCGAAGTCCCTTTCTGCTGACCGCTTTCGATATCGTACATCGAGAAACAGCCCTGCACGGCATTCTTCGACATGACTGCCAACGTGCGGGAATCAGAGCACACACACGTGTCTTCGATCATATCTTCGCGAACGATTCTTCCGGCCAAGGTGCCTGATTCAAGATCGCGAACGTCAACACTTGTGACTCCGAAGGAACTGTTCACTTCGTGCCACTTCCCTGGCGTTGCCAATCGCCCGTCGAATGAAGGACGAACTCCAGGCAACCTTCCCCATCCCGCCGCGACCAATCTCACGAATCACGCGATAGTCGCCAATGCGATCCGGCGGGCCGTCACTGATTTCCTCAGCAGACTTGCTCCAGTCCAGGCCATTTCGAAATGCAGCAGTGACGTCTAATTCAGTTTCAATCGAAGAAAAACGACTCACGTAGTCGTCGAGCCGTGGAGTTTCTCCGCACCTGGTTCGCAGAACCACGTCAAGCACAATCAACTCACTCAGCAAAGACCTGCGCAGAGTGTCATCATGATCGGCGCCATCAGCCGTTGACAGAGTCGTTTCGATAGAGAGACGATTTCCCGCAGTCCAATCGCACTCGAAACGACGGCAGATGCGATCAATCAGGATATTTCGTTCCAGTTGATCCTTTTCGGGAATCATCGGCAACGTAGAATCTGGGTCCATCATGCTGCCGATTCACCCTTCACTTCGTGCTGCCAAATCTCGCGGATCACATTCAACATCCGCTGAATGGTGCGACGTGTGTAATTCATCTCCTCAGCAATTTCCTGATTGGTCTACCCTTCCAGTCTGAGAATGGCCACCTTCACCAGGTCATCGTCGTCCTAAAAGACCTCGTCGTCCTCTGCGCGAGAGGACTTGCTCGACGGACGCAAAACGAGCGATCGGTCGGTTCATGGAATCAACGGTCATCCTACAACAGGGTCGCGAGTCCGTATTTTTCGGACGTCTTGTTGAACTTTGCACGCAGAGCTTCGCTCAGATCGATTCCGAGGTCCATCGCGATCAGATCCACGCAGACGAGGACATCTGCCAGTTCTTCCTGAAGATCCTGCGTTCCGACTTTGCCGCCGACCATGCCCAGGCGATTGCGTTCGATTTTCTTGAGCTCATTACAGACCTCGCCTGCTTCTCCCGCAAGCTCAAGTCCTCGAAACGAAAGGGGGATATCCGCGCCCTTCGCCCATTCAATATGACGCTTCTCATTGGCGTCCCTCAATTCCTGCAGATCCATTTTGCTTCCTGATGATTCTGAAAAAGCTGAAGCATACAAAAGAAGACGGGTAATTCACCTCAACAAAAAATGTGAGACCGAACGACGGGTGCAGCCGGGGATTTCGGTGAATCCGAATTGCCAGGTTATTTTGGGAGAGCGAAGCTCCTGCTGAGCCGCGTGCTTCGACCGTTCAGTGGCTCGGCAGGAGCCTCGCCCTCCCAACTTCACAATCTGCCGCGACTACACTCCCGAACGACGCATCTTCGAAACTATTTTTATGTCGTGTGTGACAAGCTGATCTCCAACATGCCAATCGTAATCAGGACATCGGATGTTTGACCGCAACTCGCCATACCTCGTCCGCCGCGAACCAGACCAACACACGCTATTCGCTGGCAACAACGCGAGCAGGCTCAAGCAAAACAGGCTCAAGCAAAGATCCTGGCGTTGGCGAATATTCCGCACGGTAACCCATTGCGCGAAGGGCGATGGCGCTCAGATCGTCGAAGAACGAATACAACACCGGGATCGCCAGCAACGTCAACAGCAGAGAAAACGTCTGTCCGCCAACCGCAAGAACTGCGATCGAACGGCGTTCCTCAGCACCAGGCCCGGTTGCGATCAGAAGCGGCAACAGCCCAGCGACGAACGATAACGTCGTCATCAGAATCGGACGCAGACGGTCTCGATTCGCCTGCATGATGGCTTCATTGCGCTCCATACCTTCGGCACGCAAAGCATTGGTATGGTCAACCTGCAGAATCGACGCCTTCTTCACCACGCCAAACAACACCAGGATTCCCAGCGCGGAATACAGATTCAGAGTCTCACCGCCCCACTGCAGACTCAACAGGCCAAACGGAACAGCCAACGGCAACGACAGCAGAATGACAAACGGATGCACCAGATGTTCGTACTGCGCCGCCAGCACAATGTACATGAACACGAACGACAGAATGAACGTCATGCCAAAATCCGACAACGTTCGTTCCAGTTCACGACCGCCACCCAAAATCTCGGTCCGATATCCCGGAGGAATTCCGACCTCTTCCGCCGCCGCATGCATCGCTTCGATACGGTCACCCAACGCATAACCGGCAGCAATGTTGGCACGCACGGCCACCATTTTTTGACGGCTCAATCGATCGATGCGCGACGCCGCCGTGTTGAACTCAAACTTGACGACATTATCGATGCGTGTTGGTATCGTGCCACCCGCCATACCGGATCCGCCCGATGAGTCGGCAGGTGACGGGCCTGGTGTCAGCCGATCCATCTCACCGTTGTCCGGACGAGCCCGCACAAACAGCTGCGAAATCGATTCGATGTTATTGCGATCGATCCCCACTAAACGCAGCTCGACGTCATACGCATCGTCGATCGCCAGATCACGATAACGCGAAACGCGATCATCGCCACCGACCGCCACTCGTAAAGTCTCGGCGATTTCGCTGACATCAACTCCCAAAGCGGCCGCTCGTTCGCGATCAATCTGCACCAGCAGTTCAGGGTTATCGATCTTCAGCGTTGAATAAGCGTCGACAATGCCCGGCGTCTCTTTGACCTTCGCCAGAAGCTTCGAACTGAAATCAAGCAGACCGTCCATATCGGGGCCTGTGATTGAAAAGTCGATATCGACCGGAGCTCCCTGTCGCAGCGACGTCAGGTTTCGCACAGACACCTGCAGATCGGGAATGGTGGCCAGTCGTTTTCGCACTTCGGCCATCTTTTCTCGCTGAGTAAAATTGCCTGCGAACGCGGCATTGAAGTCTCCGCGAATTGCTCCCTGAAACCAGCGCCCGAACGAAAACGTGCGTTCGCTGGAATCCTGAAGCCGAATGAAAAGACTGGCCTGATTCACATCACCAAATCCGCCTGTGCCGAGCGACGTCATCACCGTTTCGATGCCGTCAATTTCACGAATCTGCGCTTCGACACGATCGATCGTTTCGCGCATCGAGGCCAGACTAGTCCCCTGCCGCGCTTCGGCTCGTACTTCGAATTCTGATTCGTCGACATTCAGCGGGATGTAGTCCTTCCGAACAGAATTGTAGAGCCAATAATTCGACGCCATCACTCCGATGGAAATCAACAGCACCAGCCAGCGGAACCGCATCGCTCCGCCCAGCATCCACATATACGAAACTTCGATCCAGTGATAAATTCCGCTGCGAGACGACGCGCCTTGTGAGGCCGCCCCGGAAGCATCCTTCTTGCCTGGCTTCAGCAGCCGGCTGCACATCATGGGCGTCAACGAAAAGCTGACCAGCATCGAAACCAGAATCGCCACGGTGGCGGTCACGCCAAACTGAAACAGCATTCGCCCCGTCACGCTGGACAGGAACGACACGGGCAGAAAGACGATAACCAGCGAAAGAGTCGTCGCGAAGACGGCCAGACCGATCTCCTTCGTGCCCTTAATCGACGCCTCGCGCGGATCCATTCCCTTCTCTTCGATGTTGTGGAAAATATTCTCCAGCACCACGATCGCGTCATCAATCACCACGCCCACCATCAGCACCAGTGCGAGCATCGTGACGTTGTTCAAAGTAAAGCCGAACCACTTCATGAAACCGAACGTCGCCAAAATGGAAGCCGGAATTGCGACCGACGCAATCACCGTCGATCTCCACGACTTCATAAACAGCAGCACCGTGATGCACGCCAGAATACTGCCGGAGATCAAATGCGATTCGATCTCATGCAGAGCCGCACCGATGTAGCGAGACTGATCCTGAATAATGTTGACTTCGACGTCGTCCGGAAGAAGCTCACGACTACGATCCAGCAGGCTCTTGACGCCTTCCACCACCGCGACAGTATTCGTTCCGGACTGACGCTGAACTTCCAGAATCACGGCCGGTTTCCCGTTCAGCCGAGCCAATGTTCGGACTTCTTTTGTCGCATCGCGAACCTCGCCCAGATCGCTCAACCGAATCGATGCGCCGTTGACCGTTGTGACAACCAGGTCCGGAAAATCTCTCGCGTGCTCAACGCGGCCCATGATTCGCAGAGATCGCTCACGCAGACCTTCGTCAATCCGACCACCGGGAAGTTCTGCGTTTTGTCGCACCAACGCCTCGCGGACATCCAGAATCGAAAGCTGATGCGCGGCCAAACGACGCGCATCAATTTCGACTTGCACAGCTCGATCTGCCGCGCCGGCGATCTGAACTTGCCCGACGCCGTCTGAGGATTCGATGACATTTTTGACGTAACGATCCGCGAGAACATACAGCTCGCGTGACGTTCGCGGCCCGGAAACGGCCAGCCTCAGCACTGGGGAGGAATCAAGATCGTTCTTCTGGACGACAGGCGGGTCGATGTTCGGAGGAAGCCGGCTCACAACACTGGCTACGGCGTCGCGAACATCCTGAGTGGCCGCATCGATGTCTCGCGATAACGCAAACGTGACAAGAACGAAGGAACGACCGTCTCGAGAAATCGAGCGGAGTTCTTCGATGCCCGACACCGTTGCCACAGCGTCTTCAATGATGCTGCTGACTTCCGATTCAACTTCCGCCGACGCCGCTCCCGGATAGCTTGTACGGATGAAGATTGTCGGCATGTCCATGTTGGGAAATCGGTCGACTCCCAGTTGAGGAAACGCAGTGACGCCTCCCACGACCAGCGCCAAAACCAGCATCACGGCGAAGACAGGACGTTTTACGCAAATTTCCGCCAACCAATACACGTGCCTGTTCCTTTAATTGAATTTCGTTGCTGCGGGTTGTCAGAAAATGCGTGTGTCCGAATTCTCACGAATCTGGCTCAATGACAGTCCCGAAATAAGTACCGCATTTCGCGTTTAACCGCGTTTAACCGTCAGCCGCAGGCGTACGCGATTCGCAGCCTGCCACCCCGAATACGCCTGCGACTAACGGTGAAACTCGAATCCTAATGCGAGACGATTCCTACGGGTCGACTATTGTAGCCGTTACCGCCGGCACTGCTGAACCTTTCTCAGATTCTTGTGCCTCTGTTGTCTCATTCAACTCCGATTTCAAAATCGTCTTGATCTTTGCCGGGCGACCGAGTGATGCATTAAACAAAATCTGATCGCCAGTCTTCAGCCCCTGCAGGATCTCGATGCCCTCAGACCGTCGTTCGCCCGTCAGCACTTCCTGCTCCTGTGATTCGCCATCGACGATTTTCCAAACCTTCTCGGCTCCGGCAAATTCGATCAACGCTGACGGAGGAATCACAATCGCTGTAGAATTTTCATCAATCACAATCCGAGCTTCTGCGAACAGCCCCGTCGTAAGTGCGTTCGCAGAATTATCAATCACCGCTTCATAGCTCAGCGATCGGCTGGACATATCCAGCGCCGGACTGATACGAGTGACTTTGATATCGAACGGCGTGGCAATCGACTCCACCTGCAATTGAACTTCCTGACCCAGCTTCAACTGCAATGCATATCGTTCGGGGATGATGCCTCGGAACCGCAACTGGTCTGTTTTGACCAGAGTCACCATCGCGTCACCGACTCGCACAAAAGCGCCGGGAGAAACAGCCTTCAACTGCACGCGACCGTCAAAAGGTGCCGACACAACCGCGTCTGCCAGCGACTCACGAGCCAACAGCAACTCCGCTTCCCGCACGCCGATCTGGGCGATCTTGTCGCGAACCGAATTGAGTGCAGAATTGTACCGAGCCTCGGCAACGGCCTGAGTGGTCTGAAACTGCAACAACTCCGAAGCGCTCAGTGCCTTTCGTTGAACCAGTTCCTGTGCGCGTGCGAGATCTTCTTTTGCTTGTTCCCACAGCAAGCGTTGCTCAACAACAGGAGGAGCGTTCTCCGGATTCAGTTTCGAAACCGGGTCATCGGGTTTGAGTCCCACGGCCGAGCGAACTTGTAACAACGCGGCTTCGGCTTGTTCAACCTGAAACTGAAAGCCTTCTTTCCGTAAGCTCACCAGCGGCCGTCCGGCAGTGACGGAATCGCCAAGATCGACGTGAACTTCTTCGACTCGACCTTCGACCCGAGCCCCCAGCATCGCGACTTCATCCGCAGTCAAGCTGCCATGACTACGAATCATCTGCCGCCATGGCTGCGGAGCAATCGTAAGGATCTCCGCTTCAATCGTGGGCAGTTCTTTTTTTTCTGCAGGAGCTTTGGCCTGTTCTGCGCTGCCACACCCGGGAGACAGCAGCATTGCGAATGCCACAGCAGCGAGTGCCAGTTTGCGAAACACGGCATCGAACAAGGTGAGCCAGTGATCGCGGTGAGACGTCATAGTTGATCGCATGACAGATGGCCAGTGGAAGGAAAAGGGCGGGACGCTATAAGAACAACCTGCAATTTGAATGTCAATGAGAAAGGCCAGCTCTACCGCCCCTGCGGAGTATTAAAATTCAAGGTAGATCCCGCTTCCCCTGGACGTCCTGCGGCAAACGATGGGCGAAATCTGCTGAAGAACTCGGGCACAAGATAACGTACGCATGAACGGAAAAATGAACCTGGCGCTGTCCAGTAAGCCGCCGTCTAAAAGTCGCCAATGACTTCCCCACCCGAACCCGTTCCCAATCCGTTATAGAGACCGGCGTTAATGTTCTCGCTGATTGGCCTCACCGATCCGTCGCACATTGCGAATTGCCCAATGCCAACGTGAGGAGCTGAAACGCCTTTGTCGTCCGTGCCCTTCTCATTGGGACGATATTGAGTTTCAAACAGCACCATATGCCCATGATCGTCTTCGATATCGTCCTTGTCGCGCGTGGTCGCGCTCCAGGCGGTCTCGAAGTAGGAGTGACCGTCGGCCAGCGTGCCTCGTGGAATCGGACCGTTTGTTCGCTCTCCAGGAGCCAGCGTATTCGAAAGGCCATCTGTCAGGTCACGGAACCTTGTCTTGCTGTTGCGATAGAACACGCCCCGTGATTGAAGCGGTGTGTCATCCAGATTCACGGTCGCGTTTGATGGTCCCCAGTTAGCGGCATAACTGGCGGCTCCATAACGCTCGGGCGGATTGGAATCCGGGTCACGAACAACGAACCCACCTTCTGAAAACGGATCGGATGGAGAGAGAAAGACCTTCAGATGCAGGCTAATAAAATGTAAAAGATGTTTGACACAACCACCGCGCCCACTATGATGTAAAAGATCTTTTACACAGGAGGCGAGTCATGTCACAATTTGAAAAGCGTGCGTTGAGCGACGGTGTCTTGTGGTCTGTAATGTCGCTCGTTGTGTTAGTGCGGTTCACAGCAGGAGTAGAAATTTGGGGACAGTCGTTTGGCTGGGAAATTGTGGAGCAATCTTCGGGTTCGCTGTTTTCCACTTACATCGCGATTGGGGTGATAGCGGCCGCCGCTCAGCTGATCATCTATTTCTCATTTCGGGCGTTCAAAGTGGATCTGTATGTCAAAGATGAACGCGATCACCTGATTGAAAAGCGCGCCAACAGCATTGCCTATTGGTTTATTCTGGCGGTGGTCAACATTCTGATCATGCACGTGCTGCTGAACGACATCTACAAAGCCATTGACCGGGACGTCCTGAATTTTACGACGCCAACCGGATTCGTATTCGCATTGCTGGCTCTACTGATGCTGCAGGAGGTTGTGAGAAATTTGGCAGCGGTTGCACAATACCGTCTTGCAGCGTGGATGCCATGAAGAAAGGACGAGTCAGCAATCAGATTCGAAGCCTGCGCCAGAAGTCGAATCTGTCTCAACAGGAGCTGGCGGAACAGGTCGGAGCAACTCGACAAACGATCAATGCGATCGAGCAGGAGAAGTACTCACCATCGCTGGAATTGGCGTTTCGACTCGCACTGGTTTTTAATGCAGATTTCAGCGACGTCTTCCAGTTTCATCCCGAGTAACTTTGGTAAGGTACATCTATTGGTTCAACCAGAATTCGAGTATTCGCAAAAGTCATTTCCATGCAACTCTCCAACTTGCGTCAGTCGGCGATCAATGCGTTACGCAACGAATCCGTGGATGCGGCCGAATTTCAAAATCAGTCGTTGCAGGAACTGATCCATGAATTGCGGGTGCGTCAGGTCGAGCTCGAGATGCAAAATGAAGAACTGCGTCTAACTGGACGTCTCTGCGTTAGAGCTGGAACTGGCTCCTATTTCCATTGTGGAAAAGCCTTTTCAAACGGCGTATCTTCCAGAGATCCAGCATGACGACGGCTAATGGAACGAACTCCGCTTAGCTGGGCACAATCTTTCTTACATCGCCGCAAAGAATTCCAGGATTGAAACTGCTCTAAGGCAGGCAGCAGATACGAATCAACCGAGCGCACTCCACGTGAGCCTGAGGCGCTCGCCGATTAACGCCAATACCGTTCAAAAAGTAGCGGAGCAGCGCGAGCTGCCCTGTGAGTACCTGCGAAACGCTGGCTCATCGGACGGCTTGCGCCGATTCCGCTACCTCACAGGCCGTTCGTTGAACGGGTATTGCTGTTAAACGATGAAACTTCTGCACCAGTGCTTACTTCATGCTCAAATGCAATTGATGCGTTGGGATGTCGCCGAATTTGTGAAAATTCGAAGGGGTCCATTGGCTGGCAACCGAATTCTTGCGACTTCCGTTACAATTCGTTCTTCGCAATTTATCCTCGTAGGAATCGCCCAATGATTTCGTCTCTCCTGTTTGTTGCCGCAAGCTTCTTTGCTGATCAGTCAGCATGGCCTGGATTCCTCGGAGCCGGGGCGTCGGAGATTGATCCGGCCTCGATTCCGCTGAAGTGGTCACCGACAGAAAACGTCGCATGGGACGCGTCTTTGCCCGGGCATGGGCAATCGAGTCCCGTGATCTGGGGCGATCGAGTTTTCGTGACAACCGTCGAAGGTGACAACAAAGAAACGTGCCATGTCATCTGCCTATCGCTGAAAGATGGAGCCATTCTGTGGGATCACAAACACACTTCGACGGCTCCTGATCCAAACAGTGTGTATATCAGCCGCGCGGCTCCAACTCCTGTTGTGGATGGCGAACATGTGTTTGCATTCTTCGAATGTGGCGACATGATCGCCTTGAGTCATGACGGAAAAGAAGTCTGGACAAAGTCGCTTTCAAAAGACTTCGGCAAGTTTGTCAACAAGTTTGGATTGAGCGGTTCTCCGGTGCAGGTTGATGATCGAGTCGTTGTGCTGATCGATGATGAAGGTCCCTCATATCTTGTGGCTCTCAGTAAAGCGGATGGCAGCGTGCTCTGGAAAACAGATCGCACAAGCCGAAACAGCTGGAGCAGTCCGGCGATGCTGAATATTGAAGGCAAGCCTCAAGTGATCATCAGCTCGGCCGGAAGTGTCGATGGCTATGATCCAGCGACCGGACAGCAGCTTTGGACGTTCACTGAAGTTGGCGGAAATACGGCGACAACACCTCTGGCTGCAGGTCCGAATCAATTTCTGATCGCCGCTTCGCCGGGCCGGTCGGGTGAAAATTCCGACGGAGCAAAGAAGTCGAATGCTCTGATGAAGGTAACGCGCGAAGGAGACGCGTGGAAGCCGGAGATCGTCTGGCGAAGTGCCGAAGCAACTCCGTCCTGGGCGTCTCCGTTCGTTCATCAGGGCTTTGCTTATTGGGTCAATCGAGTCGGTGTGGTGTACTGCATTGATGTTGCGACCGGCGAACAGAAATACGCTCAGCGAACAAAGCAATCCTGCTGGGCGACACCAATCCCGCTCGGCGATCGCATTTACTTTTTTGGCAAAGACGGTGTCACGACTGTGCTGGCCGCTGGCCCGGAATTTAAGGAACTGGCCGCCAATGAACTCTGGCCTGCCGACACGCCGCCAGTTGACAACGGTGCCCCCAAGGCAGACGAAACCAGCGCCGAGCGGAAACAAGCGTCAGCGATGTTCTCGGGGCCAACTCAGTACGGAGTCGCTGCTGTCAGCGGCAGCCTGTTGATTCGAGTCGGCAGCCATGTCTATTGCGTGCGAGACGGAGCGAACTAGCTTCAAATTTTCTCCGACGGCATGACTCTCGGGCGACCGCGCAATGCCATCAAAATTGTACGGAACCTGTCGCCTACGACATTTCTGGTTTTGATCTGAGTCTGGTAGTTAGCGAGATGCGGAAGCAGCGAAACAATCTGGCGAGTCGTCGGAACCGTCAGTGGTGGTGAAGTGTTTTCGGGCGGTGCTTTTTGGACCGGAGAAAGTCATTTGTACAAGCTCGAAGCGCCAGCGAGTGGGCCATTGAGTGATCGAAGC
>JBGSVD010000009.1:0-19428 GCA_041753135.1 Planctomycetaceae bacterium | reverse complement strand
CGACGCTTCACATTATCTCTGCTGAAGCAACATCCTGGCAAAGACAGCCTCGCCATGAAACGCAGAATCTGCGGCTGGAGCGACGACTTCCTGATGGAAGTCCTTGGTATCAAAGGGACTTAAGTGTGCGCTGGCCTTGGCGGAGCAACCACCGCGCAAGTTGGCGCCGCCGTTTCCGCACTGACGGGCTGGGCGTTCGGGTCTGCCTGACAAATATTGTCCACGAGAACACAGGGACGCGACGTCTTACAGTCCTCAGTCACTCCTAAATCACAGCTGCTCTCCCAGAACCAATAGATGCATTGGAACCAACTGCCGCCGGGAGCGCCAACCAACGCCTCCTCCAATCCTTCGCATTGACCTGCCGCTGGGCAGAGCTGCCTGTTCCCACAGTCATAACTGGTTACATTACGACACTTTTTGTAGCCGCCCCGCAGCGTCTGCAGCTCTTTTTCACTAAGTGACCTGCCACTTGCAGATTCTGTGCATGCGGCTGAAATTACAGTTGCCACCATCATTCCCAGCACAAAAGCAGCCGAAGAACTTTTCATTGGACCCATCTCCCTTCAGGAAAATCCGACAGAAACTCCGAATGAGCTTCACAGAATTGGTGTAGTTCTACACTTTCTACCGGGGGGGGGGGGCAATTCCAAGCGGAGGACCATTTTGAAAAATCTCCAAATGCCTATGTGCGTGGGTTGTCATGAAACCAGGGGAAATATGGAAACCACCTTGCGGAAATCTCGCGATGACTCGAAACACGACAAAAACAGGTGATTGGTTGCGATACCGTATTGTGAGGGTAAACCGGCTGGTTTCCACTGAAATTGTGCTGGCTGAATCACCGAAGAAAGCTCTTCCACAATCCCATAAAGGTCTATTCAGGAGTGGGGAAAAGGTATTAGGAACCGATTTTGCGATTCCCTGCTCGAAACGGTTCCTGACACCTTTTGTGATTCCCTGACACCTTTTGTGATTCCCTTTGTCTTTTGACCAACTATTTCCATCTGCTATTCTGGCCGCATGAAGATGGAAACCTGAGTCGCTGGATGCAGTGGCTGATGACGTCCACGTTCGGCGTCATCATCGGCACTACAAGAGCAGCGCCCATGCCGGGCCGGGAGGCTTCAAAGCGTTTCCTGTCCAGTCCGATGAGCACTATCTGACCGTGTTACGTTACGGGCAGCGAAATCCTTTGCGGGCAAACATGGTCCAGTCGAGTCAAGACTGGGAGTGGCCCAGCCTGAAACCGACGGGGCGAAGTGGCCCCGCTGGCCTGCTGCACGACGATCCAGTTCTCAAGCCCGCTCAGTGGACTCGCAATGTCAACGGCAGGAAACAGATGCCGAATTGAAGTCCCTGCGACACAGCCTTGCTCGCAGCACTCCGTTCAGTGATGCTCACCGGCAGACGAAAACGGCTGCAATGTTCGGTCTTGAATCCTTGCTTCGACCGAGAGGAAGACCAAAACAACGAGAAAAGTAGAATGTTCTCTGATCGGATTCGATCATGCGATCCATGACCGCTCGTTCGTCGTGCTCATCAACTGCTGTCGGAGCCAATCGATCATTCTGATCCAGAAGCTGGGCTTTGAACTTCGTCCGGGCGCTTTCCGAGAAAGACGATGGCTCCAATCGTCACCATGATTCCGAAGGGCAGCGCTATCCACCATGGGACGCCGAAGCCCATTGGCAGATAACCGGTCAGCAGTGAGAAAACTCCTGCCAGAAGCGCGTAGGGGAATTGCGTGTTGACATGCTTCAGATGATCGCAGCCAGCGGCCGCGGAGGACAGGACTGTCGTGTCCGAAATGGGTGAGCAATGGTCGCCGAAAATCGCCCCGGCAAGAATGGCTCCCACCGTGGCGAGGAACAACGAGCTGGTCGCAGAGAATTCCACTGTTCCATTGGCTGACATGAGTGACCAACACAAGGGGATGAACAGTGGTGTCAACAATGCCATCGTGGTGAAGGAACTGCCGATCGAAAGCGAGATTGCTCCGGCAACGATGAAGGCAATGGCCGGAAGAAACTCAACGCGGACGGAATTTCCGACGTGCGAAATAATCAGCCCGGCAGTATCCAGTTTGTCCGGTCGGCAAACGTCAGAAACAGACCACGCCAGAATCAGAACAATCACAGCGGGGATCATTGAGCCAACTCCGCGAGTCCAACTCGCCGAGCATTGTTCGAAGCTCATCTGCCGCCCAAGCCAAGGCAGCAGGAACGCCAGAGCCGACGAGACAAACGAAGCGATCAGCAACAACCGATAAGAATCGACGTCGTTCAGATAACAAATAAGCACCAGACCAACGAGACTGACAACGGGCAGTATGGCGTACCAGATACTGCCATTGCGAATGTCGCTTTGTTCGCGTTCATCAGGTTCATCCGGGCGATTGAAGGCTCTGCTTTCCGCTTTTCGCATCGGCCCAAAATCTTTGCCGGTCTTTGCAATAGCCGCCACCATGACCAGAGTCAGAATCGGATATATTCGAAAGGGAATCGTTCTGTAGAAGATTTCCGACGCGTTCGCCTTGATCCCGGCCATATCCAAACCAGCAGAAATCTGATCAATTTCGAATGCCACCCACGTCGAAACAACAGCAATGCCGGCAATCGGAGCGGCAGTGGAATCGATCAGAAATGCCAGTTTCTCGCGAGAGATCTTCAGGCGGTCGCTCAGTGGCCGCATGGCACCACCGATCAGTAACGCGTTGGCGTAGTCATCAAAGAAAACGACAAGCCCCATAAGAAACGTCGCCAGCTGGCCGCGTTCACGTGTGTTCGCATAGCGTGCCATGCCGTTCACGACGGAACGAGTGCCGCCGCTGTCGTTCATCAGGCCGATCATCGCGCCAAGGAAGACGGTAAACAGAATGACTGAGGCGTGGTCCGAATCGGCCAACTGATTTTGCAGCGTCTCGCACAACAAATTGATCGCGCCTGGCACATCTGTGAAATTGTGATAGAGCAGGCATCCCGTGAGTGTGGCAAGGATTAAGGAGACGTTGACATCACGGATCAGTACGGCCAGCAAAATCGCAATCAGCGGCGGTACAATTCGCCACCATTCGCTCAGTGCCGCCGGTTGAAGACTTGAGGCGACGACCTTCGTGCCGTCAGCAAGGGTCAGGCCGGATTCGCTGATGCTGATGCGCCGGCCATCGGCATCGTCCGAGGACAGCGTGAGCTTCCCGTCTTTGAATGAAGTGGAAAGAGAAAATTCTTCAAACGGCTGCTCCGTATCGATACTTGTCTTTCGGCGCAGCAGTCCGTTGATTGTGACGGCTTCATTCCATTCGCTGGCAAGTCCTCCTGTGGCGGTGATCGCTTCCAGTCGAATCCTGCGAACCGCAGCGCCAGCTGGCAGCGATTGAGGTTCTGCCAGCACGATCGTGACGGCTTCATTTCTGCCGACCTCAGTCGTGACGGCTTCAGATGTCGTTGCACTTGGCTCATTTTCCGATGAAGCCGTTGCAACTGGGTCATCCTGTGAAGCATTGAGGGCCGACGTGCTTGAAGCGACGTACACAATCGTCGATGCAGACAGGATGCTGAAAGCGATCAAGCGGAATCGAAAGTTCATAGCGAGGTTTCAGTGCCCTGAGTATGAGCGTTTTGAAATGTAGCGGCCTGCCGAACACAGCCACACCATTTTTGAACAACATGGTGCGTCTGCGCGATGATTGTCACACCCGATAGCCGTTTGCACTCACAAATCGTGCGGCCGCTGGTCGAAAAGTGTCTGCAGGTTTCGAGCCGAAGAATCTCGTATTTATTCTGCATCCTTGCGACGCAGAACGAGAACACTGCATTCCGCATGCCGGATGACTCGTTCAGCGACTGACCCCAGCACCATCCGTTTCAAGCCGTGGTAGCCGTGAGAAGGAATCACAATCAGATCCGCGCCAATTTTCTTTGCGTAGTCAGCGATCTCAAGCCCGGGATCACCGATCAGCACTTCTTCACAGGCCCCAACAGCACTTTGCTGCTCGACCAGTTTGGCCATGTTTTTCTTAACCGCCGCCGAGCGTGATTCATTTGTGATATTACCCAGCAAAACCCCTGGAGATACAGCGTCAAGCGGCACCAGAACATGCACAACGTGCAGCCGTTTGGGGTCGACGGCAATCGACAAAGCCGACTTCACGGCGAAGTCAGATTGCTCACTGAAGTCGACGGGGACAACTACAGTTACATCAGAAAACGCCATGTTCATTCTCCCTGTTCGCATTGGCAAGGTCGATGATCTGTGCAGACCATTTCGTGGGCGACGGTGCCGCTATTGGTTGTAACAGCTTATCGCCGAATGTCTATTTCGCCTTCTGACGGTATTGCTCGGCTTCTCGATCCAGCTCACCGCTTTGCAGTTTGCCCCAGTATTCATCCAGCTTTGCTTTGACCTTACCGGATAACAGAAACAGCCCCAAAATATTGGGGATCGCCATACCAAAGATCATCAGGTCGCCAAAATCCAGCACATTGGGGGCGGAGATGACGGACCCAAGAAACGAAAACACCAGAAAGATGATCTTATACGACATCGACGCATTGTCGCCGAACAAATAGGCCCAGCAACGTTCGCCGTAATACGACCATGAGATCATCGTGCTGAATGCAAATAACGCGGTGGCCGCAGCCAGCACATATCGAAACCCATTGATCTGGCCATCCATCGCTTCGGATGTCAGTGCCGCTCCCTGGATACCCTTGACTGATCCATCATCATTGAACGAATACTGTGCCTTCATTTTGGAATCCATCTCTGGATTCTTGTAGTCGTATGCTCCGGTAATCACAACGACGAGTGCAGTCATGGTGCAAACCACGACCGTATCGATGAATGGCTCCAACAGCGAAACGATGCCCTCGCGGACGGCATAGTCGGTCTTAGCCGCAGAGTGAGCGATCGCAGCTGAACCAACACCTGCTTCGTTCGAAAATGCGGCCCGCTTGAAGCCCTGAATGAGCACTCCAATCAACCCCCCCCAGCCGGCTTCCGTTGAAAAAGCACTATTGAAGATGGTCATGATCGCCGCCGGAATTGCACCCGCGTTTTTGAACAGAATAACGATGCAGGCGAGGACATACATGCCGCACATCAGCGGGACGATTTTTTCCGCCGTCGATGCAATACGCTTAATTCCGCCGATGATGACCACGCCAGCTAACGCAGACATGACCAGTCCGTAAACCCATGGATAATCTTTCACAAACGGCAGCGTTTGCCCCACTGCTCCCATACTCTGATTGACCTGATAGGCATTGCCCCCAGCGAACGAACCACCGATGCACAGGACCGCAAACAGAAAACCGAGCACTACGCCGAGCGGCCCAAGTCCCATTTCACGCAGGCCGTTCGAAAGATAATACATCGCTCCGCCCATGATTCGACCATCCGGTCGAACCTGTCGATACATCTGCCCCAGAGTACACTCCACGAATTTGGAAGACATTCCCAGAAAGCCAGCAAGGACCATCCAGAAAGTTGCCCCTGGACCTCCAAGCCCAACCGCAACGGCCACACCTGCAATGTTCCCAAGTCCCACTGTTGCCGAAAGGGCGGCCGTTAACGCCTGAAAGTGACTGACTTCGCCCGCATCATTTGGGTCGTCATATTTTCCAGCAGTCACCTTGATCGCGTGGACAAAGCCCCTCAGATTGATGAAGCCCATCCGCAAGGTCAGGAATGTGGCTGCCATGACAAGCCATAACACGCCCAGAGGAACGGTTTGGCCAGCCCCCAAAGGCAGCGGATAGAATATGACAGAACCTGTTACCTCATTCACCCGCCCAAAGAATCCGTCGACAGGCTTTAGCTTTTCGTTGATCTTGCCAAAGAGACTAGTGTCTTCCTTTGCTGGCTCTTCAACGGCAGGCGGCAATTCTGAACTTGCCGCAGACACCTCTGCGGTTTCCGAAGCAGCACTCTCGCTTGCAGAAGTCGGCTGTGTTTCGGTCGGAGTGGCTGTTGGCTCTTGCCCCGCAGCCGCTTCATCCGGCGAGACGACAGTCAAGATCGGAGCAGGTGCGGCAGACACATAAGAACCGGAGGTCAGCAGCAATGCGGCCAACCACCAAAACAACGATGAACGTCGCGCTGGAGTCATCTTTTTGATTTCCTGATTGATAAGCGGACGGTATGAAACGACCCGTAAATGATTCACTTCCCACATCTGATCTGCTGCGAAAATTCTGAGACCAATTGTGGAACTGGAGACTGACGGGCGACCATTCACTGAAGCGCAGCGAACGGGAGACTGCTACAGGCATTCACGCATGAGCCATGCATGAATGCCTCGTTTCACCCGACCGCAGAAAGATTATCGGGCAATGCCGCCAGCGACAACTCAGCCAACGGCCACAATTCAGGACTATGGTCAGCAAAACTCAGGCCAAAAGGGACAGAGACCACTGAGACCAAGACAGGATCCTGACGATCAGTTCTGTTCAAGCCGCGAAAATCTTTTCGAGGGCCGGGTCGCTCGTGAGCTCACTTTCACGAGCCGGTGTTTCCTGAATCAACCGCTCGATCACTTTGTCCGACGTGATGCCCTCGCTCTGAGCCGTGAAATTCGGCACAATACGATGGCGTAAAACGGGGGCTGCCAGTTTCTGGATATCTTCCACAGACACCGTCGTGCGTCCATTCAACAAAGCACGAGTCTTCGCGCCCAGCAGCAGGTTTTGGACCGCTCGCGGGCCGGCGCCCCAGCCGAGCCAATCGTTGATCCACTGCGGAGTGCCCGGCTCGCGCACACGAGTCTGTCGCACGATGGCCAGAGTGTAATTGATGACGTGATCGGAAACCGGAACCTGTCGCACCGTGGTCTGAATCTCAAGAACCTGTTCGCCGGTCAGCACAGGCTGAATCTCAGGGCGGAAGTTGGATGTCGTCTGCCGAGCAATCTGACGTTCTTCTTCAAACGTCGGATATTTGACGAACACCTTGAACATAAAACGGTCCTGCTGCGCTTCGGGAAGCGTGTAGGTACCTTCCTGTTCGATCGGGTTCTGCGTGGCGAGAACAAAAAATGGAGAACTGAGTTTGTGAATGGTTTGACCGACGGTGACTTGTCGTTCCTGCATCGCTTCGAGCAACGCTGCCTGAGTTTTAGGCGGTGTTCGATTGATTTCGTCCGCCAGGACAACGTTGTGAAACAACGGGCCGGGGATGAAGCGGAATTCACGCTGCCCGGTGCTGCGGTTCTCCTGAAGAATGTCGGTGCCGGTGATGTCGGCGGGCATCAGGTCCGGAGTAAACTGAATTCGAGAGAACGTCATCGATAAGCTGCGAGCCAGCGTACTGACCATCAACGTCTTCGCCAGCCCCGGAACTCCTTCAAGAAGGACGTGCCCCTGACTGAACAGCCCGATCAAAAGCTGTTCGATCACATCATCCTGCCCAACGATCACTTTGCGAATCTGCTCCTGCAGTTCCCTGAAAGCATTGTGCAGCAAGTCCACGGCTTCGGCCGAGACGTCGTTTTGATTCTGTTCCGACATGCATTTTCTCCGGCCTCGCAAGGCCGTTGTTGACTAATAGGCTCGAATTTCTGCCTGAAACAATTCGACGGACGTGAATGGCCGCCCTACGGTAACCAGCATGCGATCATAGCAGACGGCGTTCCATTGAGAATTGACTGGCAAAATTCTCTTGTGAGGATCTGCCAGACTTGGACTTCAATCTGGCAACTGCCAGAATCCCGCGACCATGTCGCACGAAAGAATCGAATCACTGGAAGACTCGCGCCTGGACGTTTTTCGCAGTCTAAAGACCCAAAACGCCGCACGCGATGGCAGGCTGTTTATTGCAGAGGGCCCAACTGTTGTCGAACGCGTCCTGCGCAGCGACTTCGATGTGCGCAGCGTGCTGATCAGCGATCGGAAATTCTCGTCGTTCCAGGATCGACTTCCAGCAAACATACCCGTCTATCGACTAAAGACAGAACTGGCTGATGCGCTCGTCGGCTTTAACTTTCACTGTGGAGTGATGGCCTGTGTCGCACGCCGACCGAATCCGCCGATCGAGTCGTGGCTTCCACCCGCAGGGCCAGCGCTGGTGCTTGCCGGAGACCGTATTGTTGACCCGGAGAACGTCGGAGCACTCATTCGCATAGCGGCGGCGTTTGGTTCGCTGGCAGTCCTTTTCGGAAAGGGTTCCGCCGATACATTTTCGCGGCGCGTGCTTCGTGTTTCCATGGGCAACGTCTTGTTTCTTCCCGTTGTCGAAACGGACGATCTGCCAGGTTATCTGCATCTGCTGAAGACACAACATGGATGCCATGTTTGTTCAACAATTCTGGATCCGGCAGCGCAGCCATTGGCTCAGTATCAGTTTCCTGAAAGAACTGTGCTGCTTATGGGAAATGAGTACGATGGCATTTCGGCAGAGGCACAAACAATGTCATCGCAGCGACTGACAATCCCAATGCTCAATGGTACGGATTCACTCAACGTAGCAGTGTCGTCCGGAATATTTCTGCATCACTATCGAAGTCAGCACCCGCAGCATTGAATACATTTGAGACGACAGCAAACTCGACGTACAGATCAATAGCCAGCACGGTGATCAGAAGCGAGGCTGACCTGCGGCACTCTGAGGATCCATTCGCTGTAACGATCTGTTGTATTCCGAATCCAGCAATTGGCGTTGCCGCTCATAGGCCTCAAGAGGGTTTACCGGAGCCAGCTTTGCTGGTGGCCACTGCGATGACGAGTCTCCTGAAAGAGCAGCAGGACTATTTTGCGGGGCATATCCCGGCGACTGCTGCGATTTCCATTGTTGTGACTGAAGCTGTTGAGCTCGCAGTTGTTGTTGCTGTTGATTGACCCACTCCTGCGAGGGCAGGGCAGAGTCCGTCTGGCTATAGTAACTGCCATTGATCATTGAGTTCGAGCCTGGCGAACTGATGTTGTTCATGTTGACATCATGAGTCACGCCAACGCCGACACTTCCCGGACCAAATTGCGGTGGCATGGAGTTCGCCTGACCAACAGGGAAGATGGAACCAGGTCCTGCATTCAGGCCATCCAGGTAAACAGGACCTTGCCCGCCTGAAGCTGTGTTGCTGTAAGAAGCTCCTGACACCATGCCAGTCGAATTTCCTGACTGCGATAAGGCTGGCGATCCCCCCGATGACATCGGCCCGGCGGAATTCGCAATTGCCGTATTCGAAGATTGCGGATAGCCGCCATACGGAATCGGGCCAGACGGCATTTGTCCTGAAGACATTGGGGATGAGAAACCCATCGGTTGACCATAACTGATGCTTCCGGCGTTGCCGAATTGTGACGTCTGACTGGACTGATAAGCACCGGAAGAATGAATCGGAATGACACGGCCAACATTCGCGGCCGCAGGGGCTGGCGCCGAGACTCCGCTTGACAGACCAGCTGAAACGGACGGATTAAACCCAGGAGCCGGATTGGCATTCGGAGTCGATTGACTTGTGACGCCGCTGGTCACACCTGGAGAAAATCCGTTTGATGGGTGCGACGAAAAAGAATTGCCAGCAGAGTTCATCTGTTCCGGCGGCGCTATTGACCCGCCAGACCCGCCAGTGTTGGGGTTCATCCCGGCAGGAGCAGAAACTGGTCCAGCAACAAAGTTCTGAGCGTTTCCATTCGCAATTCCGGCCCCATTTCCTGGCCCCGACGCCATCATGCTCGGCGGTTGAGACGACATCGTTTCCGGAGATCCAGCCCACTGTTGCGGCTGCCGATTCAAACTCGACGCTGGTCCGCCACCAGCTACAAAACCGTTGCTCCCATAGGCGGGAGCAGAAGCTGCCGTTTCCGGATTGAAGGCTGTGCGGTTCTCAAGTGGATACTGCCCTGATGAAGGCAAACCCGTCCGTGGATCGTAAACGATTCCTGTTGAAGGCACGCTTTGATTCGAATGCACCGCTGGGACGTGGTTCGCGGGAGAAACGATAGCGGCATCCTGCGAAATCCCTCTGGTTGCTCGAAGGCGTTCCGCTTCGATTCGTTCTCTGCGTGCCATCTCCTGAATCTGTTCAAGCGTGGCATTTTCTGGAACGGAAAGAGTGGCCTCTGTCTTGAACGCTGCAGTAACAGCATTCGTCTGACTTTCAAGTTGTGCCAGCACCTGTGAAGCCTGAGCCGATACACCGAATCTGGCAGCGACACGATTCTCCGCGGCCTTGCGATTGCCTTGCTTCAAATCAAGCAGTGCGAGATTCATCTGGGCACTTTCGTGCTGAGGGTTGATCTCGATCGCGTGATTCAGATAGCGGGAAGCTTCGCTATATCGATTTTGCAACAAATACGAATAACCAATGTCGCAAAGCAGATTAGCATCTCGAGGACGAATCCTCAGCGCTTGTCGATAATGGTATTCCGCATCAGCCCACGCCTGCGACAAATCCGAAGCCATGGCCATTCCATGATGCGCGGTTGCATTATCCGGGGACGCACTCAGCACTTCCAAATAAGCCCTCTTCGCATCCTCAAGGCGATCCTCCTGCAGCGCGATCTGGCCGTCTGCCAGCAGTCTGTCCACTTGTTGCTCAGCGATCGGAGAGCCTGTTGCAACACTTGATCCAGAATCATCGACTTCTGCTTTGCGACGCGCAAACGCTGGCATTGAAAATGCCGAGTCATTCCCGGACGCAACGGCGTTCTCCGGTGTTTTTCGAAATGGATTCCATGCGAATCGGCCAGACTTCTCTGACTGACATCCAGCCAAAAAAATCATGAGGCCAAGTGCCGAAATGGAATACCAGCGGTGCCCTGACATAGTCAGGCCTCCAGACGAAAACGCGGTGAGATGGGAAAGGCGTTCGCAGGATACGAACTGACGGAGAGGAGTTACGAACAGTTTGAAAGGAGAGGTGAAGAGAACCGGGGTTTTAGTGCAAAAGCCGTTTCCATGTCGAGATGAACTTACCCATGCAACGTAAACCTATTGCCGCCAGCAAGTTAACGCTCAAAACAAAAAAGAAAGCAGCCCTTATCGAGCTGCTTTCTTTGGTTTTCTCAAAGGCAAATGCTGGCCCCGAATTATAGACCACCACCGCCGCCGCCACCGCCATTGAAGTTGTTTCGACCTCGAATCTGACGGAAGCGTCCGTAGTCCTGCTCGCCTTCCATCGAATTGATGCCGTTGCTGTACGGCTGCGACACAACCGTTCGCTGCTCTGCGTCCTGGTTACCAAGATCTGTCAAAACTCGAACGACAATATCCCGACGAATGTGATCCAGTTCAGGATCAGCATTATACAGACTCCTCTGAACCAGCACCGGAAACGGCGCGGATGGCATGCGAGCTGCAATTTCCATAATGTGATCACGCCCATAAGGCGTCAGTTCGGAGGAGTTGTCTACGAACTCATTTCGATAGATGACAAAGTCAGCAGCCTCGCCGTTTGTTTCCATCATGTGCCAGTGAGCTCGGTTCACCGCCCCCAAAGGAATCACATCCGGAATGGCATAACGGCCGCGCGGATACCAGCCACTGCCACCGCCAAAGCAGGAAAACCAGCCTTTGGAACACCCGGTCGAACATCCGTTTCCACAGGATGCAGAACCACACTGATCACCTTCGTAGTATCCACATTCTGATGTGGTGCAGCAATCATTTGTGGAACAACACCCCGAGACCATAAGGCCGGTCATGGCTGCTGTGGCAAATTTCGCCCGAAGGATGTGCTTAAGATTCATGACAGTGCTCTTCCTATCCGCACATTCAAGTGAACGGTCATTTGGAGTGTTGAGCGAGAAATCGCGATGATCTGAGTCGTAGTCCGGCAATCGTTAGTTGCCGGCTCATGCTTTACTGTTTCGGCCGTCTAACGCTGAACAGGCTGACTCCATCCGGCTGGCCTGATAGCATTGTTCTGAGGCTGTTCATTCTTCCGGAACACCGATCCAACTCTCGACATCATTGTTGGCTTGCTCGGCGTTGTCTTCCCCTGAGAAGGAAACATCTGCGGTGGAGCCGGCGGCAATGGAGTCGAAGGCATGTACTGTGAAGGCGGTGCCCCCATCGGCTGCATTTGTTGATAGTTCTGCATCTGCTGATAATTCTGCATCGGCGAATTCTCGTAAGATGTCGCCGGGGGCAGTGAATAATCAGGCTGCGGCTGCATACCACCACTATAGCCCTGAGCATGCCCTGAAGAGAAATTCGATCCGTTCATCATTGCTCCGGCACCAAGTCCTGGCCCCGCAGCGTAGCCACCATGATTTACAGACGGATTATAGAGGCTGTATCCCTGAGGAACTCCCTGCATAGATCCGCTGCCGTAGGGCGAAATCTGATAGACCTGATTATCAGGAGGTCCTTCAGTCTGACCACGATGCCAGAACTGATCGTCGCTCGGATGAGTTGCGTTGTATCCAGGAACTGGAGGAACTTCGTCTGGCTCCATCGGCCGTACGATTTCTGGTGAAACCAGCACAAGCAACTCTGTCTCAACTTCAGACGCATTCTTTGACTGAAATACACGTGGACCGATGTAGGGAATGTCACCGAACAGTGGAATTCGACTTGTCTGCCCAATCGTCTGTCGGGAAATCAAACCACCGATCGCAAAAGTCTGCCCCTCTCGCAGCTCAACAGTTGTCTGAACTCGCTTGACGTTCGTACCAGGAATTCCGTTGACCGAGTTCGCGGCATTTAACTCGCTGAACTCAGGCACAACCTGGAGTCGAATCAAGTCGCGATCCATCACGGTTGGCGTGACGACAAGACTTGTGCCGAAGCCACGGAAAGATGTGGCCTGACCGCCACCAAGTCCAATAATCGTCGGAACGGCGAATTCACCACCCGCCAGAATACTGGCTCCTGTTCCGCTGATACACACAATCTGCGGTTCCGCGAGCAACTTGATCGTGCCGTTGGATTGCAGCCAGCGAATGAAGACCTGGATTTCGCTATTTTCGAAAATGCCGCTCAGTGTTGTCCCGGTGCTTCCACCCATCGAGGAGCCAACAGCATGGCGACCATCACCAAAAACAACTCGCCAGTCAAAACCTGCATTCTTGATTTCAGAGCGGTTCAACTCCGCGACGATCACTCGCATCTTGATGTTGTATTCACCAGGAATCGACAGCTCATTGATGACAATGTCTCGAAACCCGTTGTTAACACCGCCACCGCCGCCACCGCCGTTGGCTCCATTCAGCGTCCCGGATGCCGCCAATGCGTTCAGGCCAGCACCGTTGTCAAGGTCGTTAAAGCGGCCAAGAGATCGCAAAACTTCCGAACGAACGATCTGAAGAATATTCTGAGCCTCTTCTCCGTCGTAAGCCTGACCACGCACCAGTACCTGTGCTCCAACTGGGATCAGGGCAACAGTCGAGTTTGGAAACAACGTCTTCAGCCGACGTTCTAGTTTTCCAAAGTCGATCGTTCGCTGTTCTTCAAGGCTTGCATCACGAATCACCGACACTTCGTAGATTGAAGGGATTGTTTCGTCTTCAAACCACAAGGTCAGGTCGGTCTTTCCAAGCTCAAGCCCAACAACACTGATTTCTGACTCCGAATATTGCACGTAGTTAGCAACAGTCGAGTCGGTTACAGCGATGCGTCGAACACGTTTACTTGTGATGACCAACTGGCTGTGTCTACGTTCGATTTCAAGGTGATACTGAGGCTTCAGCAACTTCTCGACGTTTGGACTCAGTTTGGCATCGACTTGTCCCGAGACAGAAGAGTCTTCGAGTTGAAGCGTCTGCATTTGAGCGGGTTGCACAAAGGAGCCAGCTGCTGGGCTGAATCCATCTCCCTGTTGTGCCTGCAGAGTACCCTGAAACAGACAAAGGCCGCCGACAGCTCCGGCTAGCACTTGGCGCAATGCCCTGGTCCTCAGCGATCCACCCCATGATTTCAGTGGAAAACCCAGACCCGTATATTCAGCTGACATTCGAAGTGCTCCTTCCGTGTCGCAACTTCGCGAAGGACCACGATTGGCCACTCGCGTTCTGTCACCTTTTCCTGCTGAAGAGCTGCCAACAATTCCGTGCGGCAACTTTTCCAGAGTGTTCAGTCACTGACTGCAACGAGGTACAGAATTCAATGGATTTATCGACGGCAAAACACCAGTCAATGAGACCTCCTCTCGAAGGATGTGCTTATGTGGACGATCGCGCGACAGTTCGGACGGTTACGTAAGATGATCCGATGCCAACGTTAATGACGACCTCGACGGAGTCAGCGATGCCCGACAAAGTCATATTTTTACCTGCTGAATACAGGAAAACGCCCATATTTCATCCTGCTTCGTATGGAGGTCCAGCGTCGCTGTGACATGGAAATGAAAAAACGGCAGCCAAACTGAATGGCTGCCGTCGCTTTAGCTTCGCGGTAAAACTCAAACCCAACCCACACAAAACAAATTCCACATTTTACCCAACCAGACCTACCAGACGATTGTCACATTAGTGGACGGGGTTCCCGGATGTGCCCATGGTCGACGATAGCTGTGATACGGGTACCGATGATGAACGCCGCCTCCGTCCATATTGGGCAGGCCTTCGTACCCACTCAGAAAACTACCTGGAGCAGGGCCACCCCACTGTGAGCCGCCACCAGAAACGGAGCTGCCACTGTTAAAGGAACCGGCACTATATAAGCTGCCAATTTGCATGACACCACCACCCATTCCACAACATGCAGAAGCTGCCGCCGAACAAGCGCAGCCATTCTCCAGCATCGAAGCCATCGGATAGGCCGTTTCATAGTGATTCATCGGAACAACGTGAACGGGCTGGGAGGCGGTATGACCACAGCCACAATCTGAGCGCTGCCCAAACAGCCCAAGAACATCTCCCGCTTCACAAAAGCCAGTCGTCAAGAGGCTGAGTGTTGCTGTCAAAAGAACGCCGTGTCGAAAGTTTGTTTTCATATTAAGTTCATTCTCCGAACTAGATCGCACTGCCAGAAAAAAATGTCCGTCCGTGGCAAATGACAGTGATAACCACGGCTTCTTTGATCTACACGATAGATTTCGAAGTGCCAGAATAAAGGGCCTTCATTTTTCTGAAGTCAAAATTTGACGGTCGGGACGTTCGAAATGTGCATAAGACGTGGACTTGGCAGGACCTTTCCTTTCTTCAACATTGGAAGAAAAGGTTCATGCATGCTCGGCCGATGACATACATGAGATCACACAGTTCGTCTGTTCCATGGACCTGGAACCACGACACAGTCCATTTTGTGTATTCGACCCCCGGAGGGATTCAATGCGTCGATCACTCGTCTTTGCCTTCGCCGTTACTCTTTACTCGGCGGTCTCCGCGCAGGCGCAGGTTGGAATGCCGGGTATCGAATACTCCAACACCGTCGCTGGTGGGGACGGAGTTCAGCTATATCCGTACGATCAGCAGGACCCGTGGCTTCACGGCTACTATCAGCGATATCCTGCCTACGGTGGATTTTCCAGCTTCCGGCCTTACAACTACCGCCACGTCTTCTCCCAGACACAGATCGCATCTGGCTGGGGTTCAGCGCACGGAATGCCATACTCTCATCAGTTCTGGAATAAATATCGCGGCAGCTATCTGGATCAAAATCTGCATTCTCAGGCAACACCGCTGCCGTATTCACAATTCCCCGAAGCACAACCACAACCTCTGATGAATCGGGCTGGCAGTCCGGTCTATCCAGCCAGCAGCGTCCGCCCGATTGGGTACGAGTCTGCTGCCCATCAGTTGATCAATCCTGTGCCCGTTCGTCCAGCAGCAACATCACAAGCTGTCGCTCCAGACGGACGACCAATTCACGTGTTTCCTGGCCGTTAGTCAGACCACGTGTTAACAGTGTCTCCCCGCCAGAAACGCTCCGCGCCAGTCTTGAACAGGTTCGGAGCGTTTCAGCATTGATTCCCGGATCAAAACAGAAGCAAATTCCTACCAGCCTCCGGACAGAGCTTCCATCTCGTCGGCAATGGCTTCGTAAGCAACAATCACATTGTGAACGTTCCAGACATCGTCTGGCTTCAGGAACAGATGTCGGACTGGCTGTCGATGATCAATAAACTCTTCGCCAGACTTTTCGACTTCACAACTTTCTGAGACTTCCTCTGGATCACACGGTTGTTCCTGCACCAGTAAATACTGATGCGATCTCAAAGCATTCCACAAATCACCTTTGAGCCTCAGCAGGCGATCTTTCTCCGGATGAAAGGTCTGGGGTAACCGCGCAAGACTCAACGGCTTGCCACTAAGATGGGCAAGAACCTGAGATGATCGTTCCTCAGTCGTGGCGGTTTCCTGTGTCACCTCTCTATCTCCCGACAGATATTCAAGAATCGTCGGCAAGAGATCAAAACTGCCAGCAAGACTCTGAACGCGTCGAACATGACCCGCCCCATGTTCAATCCACAGCGGTGCATGCACAAGGCTCTCCTCGGCGACAGCTGCAAAAGGATCGACCACAGATCGCGCCTCACCACGCAGAGAAGTAACGAGGAGAACCGGCGGCGCGTTCGAATCCAGGGCCTCGACCGTCTCTCGTGCTCTGCGAATCCACTCAACAATCGAGGCCGCAATCTTCAGGCGCGATTCCACCGACGGAATCTGCACTTCCACGCAAACAAATGCCGCCTGCGCGAACGATTTCGTGCAAACAGCCGACAGTGCCGCACTCTCAACACCGGTACTTTGAAGCGGAACAAGAAACTCTGAGTTATCCACCGTTCCGTCGTCACCGAAAATCCAGGAGTCCGCAGAATCAAATGTCTGCGCCACCTCGTGAGCCACCTCATTCATCGAACACCGCAGACGAACGTGCGCGATCGTGCCGCCAGAGGCTCGCAGGCGATCACAAAAATCACTGACGGCCTCTTTGCCTCCCAGGGCATCCTGCAGCGTGGCTGATTTTCGAACATCCTGAATCAGGTATTGCTCAAAGAATGTTGACCGCATATCAAGATCATCGAATGGCGAGTAGAGCAGGGTGGTCGCATCCGAATCACTCTGCTCGCCATCGCTATTGCAACAATCTGAAATTAGATGATCAAATGGAAGTTGATCGATGACCAGTAACCACACGGGACGACGAACAAACGTCGATGTCTCACTCAACACACGAAGTTCCCTTCAACATGAATCCTCAATCTTCAATCCTCCAACATGTTTCGCAGTCGAATAAGTGCGGGAATAAAAGAGTCAATGGTCTGGTCAATGGACTCCAGCTCGTCAGTCTGACATTCACTGAGTCTGGGCCGAAGCTGCTGCCAGAGTGCAATGATTTCGTCGCACTTTGCCGCCAGGTTGGCCTGATCTCGATTACTGGCTAAAAGCTGCCCAAGTTCACGACAACGATTGCTCAACAGCTTTGTTTCTTCTCCCAACGCTACATTTTGTTGCCCCGGACGTGCCAGCCAGCGTCGAACAGTCCCCTGTAAATGGTCTGCGAGCGCTTCCAGTGTGCCGATTTGCTGCAAAGTCGCGCGGCGGTCAAAGGAAACAGACACTCCAAGCAATGCCTGCAAAGCGTCGATCGATTGAGTAATGCCTTCAATCCGGCGACGTATTTCTGCAACACGGATAGGCTTCAGATAAAACTCAAACAACTGCCAGCGTTCATCCAGAAACACCCAAGCTTCACCAATGACTGGCAGCGATTCCCTGCGAGTCACCACATCGACGAGGTTCTGAGCAGTTCCAAACACCGCGTCGGCAGAAGAAGGCAAGGAACGACTATCAGGCAAAGCCATGAGTTGTTCAAGCGTGACAGACTGAAATAGTTCGTTGAGCTCTCGCTCCAGCCCTTCCGACATTTTTTGGATCAGGGCTTCATCAAGCGCAAATTCAAGACGCAGCATCTGATGGATCGTTTGATGAGCATTCTGAATTCGCACGACCGAACGAACCACATTGCGACTCGCAAATTTGTCCACTTCCGGTCGCATCGCCTGCCACGACTGATAGAGGCTCTGATATTCCGCAACGACAGTTTGATACTGGGCACCGCTGGCTGCAAGATTTGCGAACAACGAGGACTGATCCTGCAACCTCTTCAATCGAGCCGATAATCGACTGCGATCCTGGTACCCGGCTCCGATATAACCCACTTCGTCAGTCAGCGTACGCAGATCGGACGCCAGCGAGTCAGACGCTCGCACAAGTTCACGACTATTGAATTGATCTCGGATGCCAAGAATCTGACAAAGCTGAGCATCCATCTGACTGATGCGTTCAACAGACTGACGCAGTGGCGCACTAATGCCGCGCGTTGTCATGAGTTTGTGAGCCAATGGTTTCCAGGCCTGGTCAATTGCCTGGATCGACAACTGAACGCTCACATGATGGTTTTCACGATCGCATCGTTTCTGAGTTGCCGCCGCGGTTGCCTGAAATGCAATGGCATCAGGCACAAGCCTGCGCAGATCAGGATTTCGCTTTGCTTCGTCCGCCACGAGCGTTGCAAGTGCATTGGACTCCTGAGCCACTGACGCAAGCGTCCTGCGAATCTGCAGCATCTCCGGAGTTGCATTGACAGGTCTTGGAATCTCGCCAACAACGGGTGGCACCGGTCGCCCGGGACCATAGGATTCTCGCCCCTGGCGTTCGAGTTGCGATTCAATCAACGCGCGAAGCAGGCCCTTGGCGATATCCTTCCCCGGATCACTCTTTTGCGCAAGAACAACCTGCTCGCCAGCCAGACCAATCAGAACAGCCGTCGCGACAATGAGCCAACTGTTAGGGCATCGAGTACGAACTTGATTTTCAGATAGGGCATTGTCATTCATGTCTGCATCCTCCGTCACTGTAACTTCTTTTGCTTGTCTGCTGATCATCTTCTCTCGGCCCCGGAACGCACAAATTGCAGTCAGAGGCTGAACCGGCAGTCTAACGAATTAGTCGGCATGTGTCCCGGCCTCGCGGGGCTGTCGTTCTGTAATGAGGTGACAATGGCTGCCATGCAAAGTTCAGCGAAAGCAACTTTGTAACAGACAACCGAAGCGAGGCGTTATTCAGCATCGCCAAGTAATATTCCCAACCAGCGAGTGTCTTCGAATCCCTCAAAGGCAACTCTGGCTGTCATTGTGAGCGGAACCGAAAGCAGCATTCCGATTGGCCCCAGCGCCCAGCCCCAGAAGATCATTGAGCAGAAGACAACGAGAGCTGACAATCCCATACCACGCCCGAGCACACGAGGCTCAAGAATATTGCCGACTCCCATATTCACAACGATATAACCAATGCTGGCTGCAACACTCACCAGCAGCCCAAGGTCCAGCCATGCAACCATGACGGCCGGAATTGCCGCGATGATGGACCCGATATTCGGAATGTAATTCAGCAGGAATGCTAACCCAACTTCCCCAGCTCATTGTGGAAACACTGAGTTTCCTGCGGTTTCAGGTCAAAAGTTTACACTACATCTTGCGTTGGATTATTTTGGCCGGGAGTTTCAGACGGAGTTTTTCGAGGAGGATTTGCTGGTGATCGG
>JBGSVD010000008.1:0-27919 GCA_041753135.1 Planctomycetaceae bacterium | reverse complement strand
ATCTGGCGTCGGTTCCGACCGGAGTCCTTCCTCAGGTCACCTGAATCCTGTAAAACAGGAGCCGTATACGGACCCGTACGTACGGTTCTGTGAGAGGGCTGAGTCGCGGTTTAGCCACCCCGACTCACCCTACTCGATGTTATCGTTCGATCAGATTCGCGAACAGATTCGCGAAGTGGTAAGAATGGAATGAGATAGGGCTGGGCTGTGGTCTGCGAATGTCGAATTTCACCTTTCACAAGTCGATTGGTGGTTCACGATGGCAACGGGCGTCATCGCGGATGATTGTTAAGGTTGGTTCGTTCTGCCGTCAAGGATTTTCGCTTCAGGCGAACCCCATGTGCAATTTGGCTGTGGAGATATCAGACCGGTTAGCTTGTTCACGTGCACACAGGTCGCGGCAAGCCGTGAAGTCCTGGGCGGCAGGCAAGGACCTACCGAATGCCGCGACTACACCCATGACAACGACACTGAATGGAGTTCAATTCCCAACTCATGATCTGGCTGATAAAACTTTCTCTGATTGATCAATGAACACGAAACGGTACACGCAGGGTTAAGGTGCACAATGCAGGAATCGAGTGGTATGGATGTGGTGAATGGCAGATAAAGGTCGAAAACATCATCGTTCTCAGGAAAGTCAGAAGCATCGCGTTGATCTGAGACGAAACAAGCAGACGCGAACTCGCAAGCAAAATCTGACTCATGACATGCAGGGCGACGATGAGCGGATTGAGGATGTCTCCCGCGGCGAACGCGTGACAGGACGTGGTGATCTTTCTCGCCGCCGAACGCTTGTGGGTATAGAGTCGGATGGAGATCAGCTGCTGCGAGTCGTGGACGAAGCCGGTTGCCGACATGGCCGAGTTTCCAGTTTCATCGGCCTGCATGTGATGGTACGAGATGATGCCGATGGTCAGGAATATGCCTGCTCCATTCGTGGCATTCTGCGTTCGATCGCCAGAGATTCCCGCAACGTCGTGGTGACCGGCGATCGAGTTCTCTTTCGCCAGGAAGGGGATGCGCATCAGGCGGTGATTGAACGAGTTGAACCGCGACACGGAATTCTGTCACGCGGCAGCCAGAGGCGAGAGCATGTTCTTGTTGCAAACATCGATCAGGTGCTGATCGTTGGAACGGCCGCTGATCCGGACTTCAAACCTCAGTTGATTGACCGCTACCTGATCAGTGCCGAACGCCGGGGAATTCAGCCGATCATTTGTATCAATAAGATTGACCTGGTTGATCCTCGCTCCCTTTTAGTTCATGTTCGAGCCTATGGTCGCGCGGGGTATACAATCGTGCTGACATGTGCTCGAGATGGACGCGGAATCGATCAGCTTCGCGAGCTTCTGGCAAATCGACAAACCGCGGTCAGTGGTCAAAGCGGTGTCGGAAAATCATCACTGCTGAACTGTGTTGATAACGAACTCGGACTGAAGACAGCCGATGTCAGTGACTGGAGTCGAAAGGGAACGCATACGACTCGCCGAGCGAGACTGGTTCCGTTGTCGTTCGGTGGATGGGTTTGTGACACGCCCGGGATTCGACAGTTTGAAATCTGGGACGTTTCACTGGAAGAAGTTGACGGCTACTACGTTGAGTTTCGACCGTTCGTTCCGTACTGCCGTTTTCCGGATTGCACGCATACGCATGAAGATGGTTGCGGTGTTAAACAAGCGGTCGCGCAGTCATTGATTTCTCAAGCGCGCTACAACAGTTATCTGAGACTGCGTGAAGACGACATCTGGTCGTGGAAGAATCCCGCTCGTGGCCACGCCAAACAATAACACCATGCGGTTGGCTTGCCGTTTCCTGTTGAGCCGGTGACACTACAAGAAGAATCGTCGCTCGCACGACGACGATGTTCTTGAAAGCCGCTATTCGCCTCTCACGTTTCAGGGAGTCCTGCCGTATGTCTCGTCGATCTCAGTCCAATCGTCGCTCATTTTTGAAAAGTACATCTGTCATTGCAGCCGGTTTGTATGTCGGCTCTCCGTCGGTGCAGGCAACTTCACGACTGGACAAACTTCGCATTGCCGTCATCGGTTGTGGCGGTCGTGGCGGCGGAAATCTTCAGTCCGTATCCTCGGAACACATCACGGCGCTGTGCGACGTCAACAAGAACAACCTTAACCGCGCGTCTGAAGCACACAATCAGGCTCGCAAAGACACGGACTTCCGAAAGATTTTTGATCACGCCAACGACTTTGATGCTGTTGTCGTCAGCACATGCGAGCATACTCATGCGTTCGCAACGCTGCCGGCATTGCAACTTGGAAAACATGTCTATTGCGAAAAACCTCTGACCCACAACATCTATGAAGCTCGCATTATTCGAGAAGCGGCGGCCTCCGCGGGTGTTGCAACTCAGATGGGAACTCAGATTCACGCAGAGAACAACTACCGACGCGTTGTGGAACTGATCCAAACTGGGGCGATCGGAACTGTGTCTGAATGCCACGTTTGGGTCGGGCGTGCCTGGGGACTGCAGTCGCCGGAAGAGGCAAAGAAGCACGGCGATATCGCATCCGTTCAGGATCGTCCCACGACGACCGATCCGATTCCGCCGGAACTCGATTGGGACCTCTGGCTCGGACCAGCACTTGAGCGACCTTACAATAATGTCTACTTCCCAGGACCAAAGTGGTACCGATGGTGGGATTTTGGAAACGGCACGATGTCCGACCTCGGAAGTCACTGGGTTGACCTGCCGTTCTGGGCACTCCAACTGAAGGCCCCCAAAACGATTGAAGCATTCGGCCCCCCCGCTCACAAAGAACTGGCTCCGGCTTCAATGCATGTTCGGTACGAATACGCTGCCGAAGGCGACCAGCCAGAAGTGGCGCTCACGTGGTATCAGGGAACCCACAAGCCAGAGATTCTTTCCACGGGAGAGATTCCAGCCTGGGACAGTGGAGTCCTGTTTGTTGGCGACAAAGGAATGCTGCTGTCGGATTATGGCAAGTACCTGTTGCTCCCCAAAGACTCCTTTACAGATTTCAAGCCGCCAGAACCGTTTATCCCAGCGTCGCGCGGACATCATCAGGAATGGATTCACGCCTGTAAGACAGGTGAGCCAACAACTTGCAATTTTGAGTACTCGGGTTGGCTGACGGAAGCCAATCATCTGGGGAACGTTGCTTATCGCGTCGGCAAGAAATTGGAGTGGAATGCCGCTGAAATGAAAGCGACCAACGCTCCCGAAGCGGATCAATTCATTAAGCGGCAGTACCGCAAAGGATGGGAACTTGTGTAATGATCAGCACTGCTGATTGGCAATTCGCCAGGCAATAAATGTTTGGGCCGGATGCCAGCACCGTTTTCACATTCGCCCGGCTTTGTCTCAAAGCCGGGCTTTTTTCGGAACACGCTTCACGGCATAGGACGCGATGAAAAATTGTCGTAGCGAATTGAGCTACTTTGCCGCGTCAGCATTCGGCTCAACGACTTTCCACTTCCATTGCATCGATTGAGCCTTACCGTCAATCGTACCTTCAATGCGAGCATGAAGCTCTTCGCCTTGCTTGCGGTAAATAATCCGCTTAGGAAAATCGTTGACATCGGATTCAAAAATCACATGTGTCTCCGAGAGTTCCTTCATTAGAAACGGCGTTGCTTCGCGTCCCTGAGGGCTGGCGAAAAACGTGATACCATTGTCTGTCTCTGCAATCCGCATGAACTCGAACGAGGCTCTTCCAGATTGCGCGACAGTTCGATTCACTCCAGGCATCATGCCACCGCGTGGCGGCATCCAATACTCATCGGTGACAGTGCCATCTTCATTGCCCTGCCAATGCCCTTGAAGCCATCCGAGCGATTCAATTTTTGCAACAGGCAAGACGCTGTTACGAACCACTGGGTCTGGCGGGTCCTGAGCGAAAACAGGGGAAAGGCAATGCAAAGCCAGAGCAAGTACAGCAGTGCGAATTGAAAGCATGTCATTCTCCGTCAGGACTGTTCTGTATCACGGTAACGCAACTTTGCGATGATGAAGGTGATTGTCTCAAACTGGCGATGCTACTTCACGAATGCCATGTAATAAAACAAAAGCCCCGTCACAGATGTCAGTGTGATATCAACCGTCGAAGCCCAGCCAAGTAATGAATGGACTCGACTGTGCGGCCCGGGCTGTGGTGTGCTGCCAAACCGCTTCAACGCGAGAACGATTGTCACAATCCAAAGCACCGGAGTTGTGACAGCGAACAACAGATGCACCAGCAACCATGGTCGAACAGCAGCAATCTTTTCTGCCAGAAGCTCAGGGGACAACTGCTGTTGTGCGACAATGTTCTCCCAGCCCCCGTGAACCATCTGAACATCAACTTCGAAGGCGGTCACTGCAACAAGCAGGACGACGCCCAGTGCAAGTTGCAGTTTCATGTGACCGCCAAAATTACGCTTGAATTTCACAAGCCACAAACTGAACAAAAGCAGCGGGACGATCAGTACCAACGCGCAGACAACAAAGTCCAGCATGAAGGTTGTGGGGTATCCCAAAAATCCTGTTCGAAACATGATCAGCCTGCTTTAGAAAAACAGAAAACATGGAATAGATGAAGCCCGGCATTTCCCTAATACCGGGCTTCAGGAATCATTGAGTCATTGATGCAGAGTTCGCAGAAAGGCAGGCATCAATTTGAACTGGATGCCATCCATCATCCGCAGTCTCAACTACTTCAACAACGCCTTGACGGAAGACTGAATTCCATCAGTGTCGATCCCCTGATGACCCATCTGCTGCCAGAGTCCACCAGAGCCTTCACGGTGTGTTCCAATATTGTTGTAACGGCCCTTGAAGCCACGCTTCAGCAGTTCCGTTCCAAACCGTGAACCGAGTCCCGTATTAACGTTGAACGATTCTGTAACCAGCACCATTGGCGAAGACGCAAGTTTTGCCATCATCGCCTCGTCATAAACGTTCAGTGTGGACTTGTTGACAAGCCCGACGTTAATTCCGGCAGCCTTCAACTTGATGACCGCATCGAGTGCTCGATAGACCGTTTCGCCCACGGCAACAATGTATCCGTCCTTACCATCGCGAATTAAATCGTCACGGCCCACGACAAACTGATAATCGTCACCATAAAAACGATCACCATTTTCGTTGAGAAGATCGGGGACTCCCGAGCGAGTCGAGAAAATAAAGCGAAGACCAGACTCACCAAAGATCTTTTTCAGACAGGCCTTAAACTGGTGCTGATCCGCCGGGAAATACAATCGCGTTGTGTCGCGTCCTTCGTCCGGAAGACCATTCGCAGCGAACATGTTGTTCAGACCGAAATGGCAGGTGTTGTCCGCCATGTCATCACAACCCGCATGTGAAAAATGAGCCAGCACGTTCGACTGGTTCAATCGGGCCATTGTGATTTCAGAAACAACCATTTCCAGAAACGCTGAAAATGTCCCAAAGATGCCCTGCTTACCGGATTCGTAACCGAATCCCGCGGCCGCTGAGTAATTTCCGCGTTCCATGATTCCGCCGCGGACAAACACTTCCGGATGAGCCGCACGGATATGATTCAGACCGCAGGAGCCTTCCAGGTCGCTGTCGAAAACTCGAACGGAAGAAATTCGCTGCGCTTCGGACATCCCGTCGAGAATTTCGTTAACGATTTTCCCAAACAGATCTCGGTTCTTACCGACGCTCTTCGAGCAGCTTCCTTCGTAGCCTGGACCTGATGGCCCCTTCTTCACATTGTTCAGGTATTCAACAGCGGCCGTTTGCCCTCGAGCCGTCAGATAATCCTTCGCAAGCGACACTTTAATAACATCATGACCGTGGGCGCTACCTTCGAGGCCCTTGATTCCAACGCACATTTTTCGGCGATTGATTAACGCAATCGGCCCTGAACTTGTCACGGCAGCGCACATGCGAGCGTACAGAGCATCAATGTCTTCGCCGTCTCCAATGTCGATCGCAAGCCCGTGGCCTTCGAGTGTTTTGGCAACGTCGTAGCCTGGAAGATAATTGGACGGATGACCGGCGATGGTGACATCGTTGTCATCGATCAGAAGCTTTATGTTCAGCTTTTGTGCAACAGCCAGTCGAGCGGCTTCCGCGTCGTTGCCTTCCATCTGAGACCCGTCAGAGCCCAGCATGAAAACAACGCTGTTCGGATTTGCGATGGCAACGCCGTTAACGAACGGCCACATATGGCCCAGTCGACCTGACGAAAACTTCACGCCCGGCGTGAACCCGCGTTCTGGGTGTCCCGGCAGGTGCGAGAGATATTCGCGGTAATGGTATAATTTTTCGACAGGCAGATCGCCTTCCAGAGCTGCGATCAGATACTGCGTTGCAACGCGGTGACCGGCTTCGTCGAAAAAGATTGGCAGCACGGACGGTGAACCACCAGCGGCCGAATGCTTCATGAAGCTGTGCATAATGCAAACTTCGGGCACCGTATCGAACGGACCGCCCGTGTGACCGCCAAGTCCCTTGGCATCAGCAATTGCAGTGAAGAATACGATCGCATCGCGGCAGATATCAATGTTCTTCTTGAGAGTTTCCCGCTGTTCCGAAGTCAACTTCGGATTCGTTGGATCAAGAGGCAGGGCTTTGTATTCATTGAGCGGAACAGGAAACTCGGCAACCGCAGACATTGTGATGTTTCTCCATCAGTTTTTGGACAGGAAGTGTGCTGACGTCAGTCTTTGATCGAACACTGACGGAACACTTCGCAGGAGAAAACAGCCTGTTTTCCTTTCAGACCAGAACAGGTCGCCTGCGAGAAACGAGAAGTATGAAGCCCTCTTGTGGAATTGCAATTCAACCTCAAAATTGCTTGCATTTGCTCTCCAAATTCTCAATTCCACAGGTCCAATTGTGAAATTTTGGCCGACGGTCGCCATGATTCCTCGGCTCCTGGGAATTCAGGTAAGCTCCGGAGTCACCGATTCCGCGTTACTCAAGTTTGTACCAATCCCGGATGAAGCCTGATCAGCATGCCAGAGTCCAATACGCCACCCGCCATTCCTCGAACCCCAGCCAGGTCAGGCCGTCGTCGATCATGGCGATTCAAGCTGGCCGCTCTTTGCATAGGAATCGCGTTTGCTTTTTTTGCCCTGGAAGTTTTCCTGCGACTTGCGGGAATTGGATTTCCCAACTTCTTTGAACCCGATCCGTTTTGTGGCTCGCGTCTCAGAAAATCGACTTCTGGTGTCTGGATGAGCGAAGGGCATGGCAACACCAGTATCAACTCACTTGGGTTTCGAGGCCCCGAGATACAACTCGAAAAAGATCCCAGTGTGAGACGAATCTGTGTTCTGGGTGATTCCTTCATTGAAGCATTGCAGGTGAATCACTCCGATACATTCTGCGCCAAACTACAGGATCTACTGAATAGAAAAAATAACGACGCCTCATTGACGTTTGAAGTGATCAACTGCGGTGTGTCAGGCTATGGGACGGCTCAGGAATTGTTGTTGCTTCAAAACTATGTTATGCCTCTCCAGCCCGATGCCATCGTGCTGGCCATATTTCCGGAAAACGATATCCGAAACAACAGTCGAACACTCGACGGATCCGAAACTCGTCCGTATTTCGAACTGAAAGAAAACGGTCAACTGTTGCTGGATGCGAGTTTCCAATCGAATTCGTCATGGCTCATTGCTGACTCTGCCTACGAGCGAGCTAAAGCACGCATCATCAATCGTTCTCGCGTCCTTCAGCTCGCTCAGGAACTCCGGCGACCAAAAGATGTAACGAAGGTTAAGCAAAGCGACGCGCCAGACATTCTGGAATCAACAATAAACGAACACTGGTACGCTTACCGAAACCCGGAACATCCTGATTCGCCGGAAGCGATGGCATGGAATGTGACAGAGCGTCTGATTCACGCGATCGCCGCTGAGTGTGCCGATGGCAACGTCCCGATGTTTTCGTTCAATGTTCCCACACCGATTCAAATTTGGCCTGACCCCAGTATTCGTGACAGCCTGGCTGCCAGGTGCAAGATTGAAGATTGGTTCTATGCCGAAAAGAGACTTCATTCGATTTGTGAAAACGAAAATATCCCGTTCTTCGAATTAGCCTCAACGATGCAAAGGGAAGCAGAAAGCCGAAACGTTTTTCTCGAAGGATTTCCAAACGCGACGGTAGGCATTGGGCATTGGAATGTGGAAGGAAATTCGTTGGCGGCAGACGTCATTTCCAACTGGCTTTGGACGAAACACTTTAGCCGCAACGCAAAACAAAATAGCGATGGCTCAGCTGATCGGTAACGGAAATCCATATGGCAGCGTAGCATTAGCCATGCAGCTCACCCAGGCCTCCAACTAAAAAGCAACTGCTCTCACGCGACGCAACCGCGACGAGTCATGTGTCAAACACCAGGGTACGACTCGTTGCCTTGAACAACGATCGTTGGCCTGGCTTGGTAACCCGCAGGAAGAGCGTGGAGCAGGCAGTTTGCAAAACGGCCCCGCGATATAATCCGACGTAGGTTGCACGCGTCGTAGACTGGATTCTCAATGCCCCGGAAAAAACATCGCCAGCGTTAACAACGCAGTGAACAGTTTCACGGCATCGCCCGCATCGTCGTCGGTGCAAGACCGGATTGAACTTTGCTGACGTTGTCTGGACGCAGTCGTCGCTCGGTGCGGAGACACCGGAAAAATTTCTGGCGGCGGCAACCGAATTCGTCAACGATCGCATGTCAGGTAATCTGTGCGCTTCTATCACAATTCCAAATGATTTTCGCTGACATCACAACCGCGATTTCGAAAGGAGCCTGGCTGCACTTCGATACGGAACCGTCTGCGTGAATCAATGGTTCGGAATTGCCTATGGCCTGACAAGTCCGCCCTGGGGCGCTTACCCCGGTGCGACGCTTGAAGATATCCAGAGTGGGATTGGCAACGTGCACAACACCTATCTTCTGGATCGAATTGAAAAAACAGTTCTGGAAGGCCCGCTGATCAATTTTCCGCATCCGATCTGGTTCCCTTCGCATCGCAAAGCCGTTGAGGTAGCGACACGCCTCCTTTGGCTGTACCTTCGTCCGTCGATTTTCCGTCTTCCTTCTCTGTTTGCTGCTGCGATAACAGGTTAAATCTTCGCTGAGTATTTCTTTATAAACAAGAATGCCGAGCGTCGCTCGAAATCTTGTCCATGCGGAATCAAACGCCCTGATCAGAGAATGGATTCAGTCCATGCCGCAGGAGCCTGCCAGGTAACACAGCGATCGTCCCGAAGATAGTGGGCACACTCTGAGTGCCATCCGCAGTGATGGCCATCTCTGGCGGCTTCGGGATCACTCAAGTGCGACTTTCGGTGGTGAGTTCCCGCAGAAGTCTGCCGCTCCTCGAAAGTCAACAAAGATGGTGTAACCGCTGCCCGCTCTTTGTTGGTAATTCCTGATGATGTGCAGCTCGTGCAGCTGTCTGGCATGGTGGAATGAATGAGGTAATACGTCGTTTCATACTAATCACGCGAGGACTCGTAGTCTTGCCCGCTACGACCTTCCGTAATCCTATGAAGGCACGCGACTTAAAAGCTGAAAGACACGTGTAACTTAAGGGCCGAACCATGCCAATCAGGAGTGCAATTTGCGACCCGTTATCGCAACGTAGATTCGGCACGATCGTCACAGTCGCTACATAAGGAAAAATCGGCCGAGTTGCTGTGATGAAAGTCTGAAAGTTTTGAATTCCGAAAAATAGACACGCACACTTTACGAAAATGTTACACACTGCTGCCTGCAGACAAGGTGTGACACACTTTTTCTCGATTTGACGGGGTTATCAAAACTAGAAATCGAATGTTCCGATTTGCTGACGAATGACACCGGGGTTTCCAGCATGACTAAGCTTAGCAGGATATTTTTTGTGTACGAATGTTATGCGGACGGCAATCTGCTGTTTCGTTCCATAGGCTGCATTTCAGCAGCACTGGATCCGATTCCACAGGAACCTGAATTCCGCAGAGCTCAGTCGTCTTCAAGACAAGAAGGCAAAAGGCTGACCTATGCCTACGTTGCCACGGGACTGAGCGAACAAGAGGCAAAGCAGTGGCTCGCTGAACAAGCACTGAATACAACAGGGGCTCAGCACAAAACAAGAACATCAGGAACCCGTGTCTCGGAGGCACACGGCAGCCTGAATACTCCTGAGCCAGGCAGGAGGCAGCAAGCCACAGGCGTGGTTACGAACCAGGCGATAACCAGAGTTGCAGACCCGTTGGAAGACCTCGATATCAGCCCCATCGATTGGTTACCGACGTCGGGTATATCGCGACTGGATAAGCGAGGTCGATTGGTATGAGCTACTCTCAATCGCACGACGAGACGCCGACGAAAAGCCAAAAACCTGCTTCGACTTTGGTGCGGGGGACTCTTGTCTTGATAGTGTTTTTGCTATTGGGACGGTTAGGCTGGTTGTATATCAGACTTGGCTGATCTCCGATTCGCCGTAGCGCAGTCGCCGACGGATCGCAATTCCCGCGTAGCTGGATGAGCAACAGGTAAGAACTGCCCCGTCGATCAGTTCAACACGCCAGCCAGTGCCCCGAAAACTCCCTGGCCAGCATTGCGCACCGGGCATGATAAAACGGGACTGGCTCGTTGGTGTCTCTTGCCTCGGGAGCACACGTTGCGGCAACCTCCGACGTGCCTGTCCCGTTTTATAGAGTGCGCACATCGCAAATGGGACACGCACCGATCCCGTCGGCTGTAACGTGTTTTGAATACACTTCAATCGGAGGCCACTTCGATCGGAGCCAGTCCCATTTGCTCCAGTTGTCGGCCTTGCCCCTTACGAGATGACAGAAGATCAAAAACGTTCTGCGTTGAGCCTTCGGAAACGCATCAGAACCAGTCAAAACGAAATTTGCGGCATATGAGAGATCTGGGGTGTCTGCGGTCTTCCTTCCGTCCTTGCCGATTTCAGGTCCGCGGTATTGCCTTTCCCGGTGAAACCGTGAGCGTCAGGACGAGTGACCTCGCCTTAATGATCCGATCTTCTGTATCGTTCCTGCAGATTTAGAGGGTATTTCTTAACAGAGCCCTCAGATGAGTCGCAACGGTTAGAGCAGTTTCGTAACGGCGTGCTGCGATGGGAATTCAGATCGTTCATCGCTGCAGGGGCAGAAGATCTTGATTCAGCCGCGACCGACGAGGGTTGCTCGAACGATATTCGCCGACGCGAACGATCGGTTAATTTGACGGAAATGGTAGTCTGGAGTTTATTCCATGGCGGGTTCAGTACGACTGGTTTTGACATTTCATAATCATCAGCCGGTTGGAAATTTTGACGGTGTCTTTGAACAGGCGTATCGCGACAGCTACCTGCCGTTTCTGGATGTGATACAGGATTATCCGGAGATTCCGTTTGGTCTTCATACGTCCGGCAGTTTGCTGGAATGGCTTGAGCCGCACCATCCGGAGTACATCGACCGCGTTCGTCGAATGGTGGCCTCGTCTCAAATCGAAATCATCGGCGGTGCGTTCTATGAGCCGATTCTGGCCAACATTCCTCGCCGGGACCGTATTGGACAGATCCAGACTTACACTCAACATCTGAACCAATTGTTCCATACCAACATTCGTGGAATGTGGCTGCCTGAGCGAGTGTGGGAACAATCATTTGCGAGCGACATTGCCGCAGCTGGAATTCAATACACGATCATCGACGACTATCACTTTCGATGTGCCGGGATTCCCCAGGATGAGCTTGCAGGTTATTACGTCACCGAAGACGAAGGTCGTCTGCTGTTTGTTTTTCCTGACAGCGAAAAGCTGCGTTACCTGATTCCGTTTTCAGAACCAGAACAGTGTATCGAATATCTGAAAGAGATTGCGTCGAAGCATGACAACCCGGTGATTGTCTTTGGTGACGATGGCGAAAAATTCGGATCGTGGCCGGAAACATACAAGCACGTCTATGAAGATCGATGGCTTAGAAAGTTTCTGGATCTGTTGCGAGAGAACGACTCCTGGTTAAAAGTCACCACACCATCCGGAGTATTGGACCACGTCGCTCCGGTGGGTCGATGCTACCTTCCAGATGCAAGCTACCGCGAAATGACGGAGTGGGTTCTTCCGCCTGCCGCACAAAAAGAATTCGTCGCGCTGACTCGGATGAAGCCGGACGATGCGGATTGGCAGCGTTTGGTTCGATTCACTCGCGGCGGCTTCTGGCGCAACTTCCGGACTCGGTATCCGGAAAGCAACGAGATGTATGCGCGAATGATCGAAGTCAGCAATCGGCTAAATGCCATGCAGGCTGATGAATCTCTGGGAGATGATCAGCGAGAACTACTCGAAGACGTTCGCACTCATCTTTATCGCGGCCAGTGCAACTGCAGCTATTGGCACGGTGCCTTCGGCGGACTTTACCTGCCACATCTGCGAAACGCGATCTACAAGGAATTGATTGAAGCCGATACGTTGCTCGAACGCATCTCGCGCGAACCTGGACCCTGGGTTGATGCGGAGACTGCCGACTACAATCTTGATGCTCGTCAGGAAGTTCGGCTAAGCAATCACCGAATGGTGGCATGGCTGTCACCGGCAACCGGCGGACATCTTTACGAATTGGATGTAAGAGCAAACAGTGTGAATCTGCTGGCGACGCTCAATCGCCGACCAGAACCCTATCACCAGCGAATCATCGATTTCGGCAAGAACGTTGAATCGTCCGACGATGCCGATCTGGCCTCCATTTCTAAAGACGTGAAATTCAAACAGCCGGACCTCGACAAAAAGATTGTCTACGACAAGTGGCCACACAAGAGCCTGGTCGATCTGTTTCTGCAGCCACAATTGTCGTTCGATGAATTTCGACGTGGCGAAGGGCTGATCGGCGACTTTGCGACTGGCACCTATGACGCCACAATTCGAACCGGCACCATGAAGATGGCCGTGGAAATGCGGCGACGCGGTTCGGTCAGCGGGCTCATGGGCGAAGTTCGCAAAATCGTCGTGATGTCGGCCGATCGACCGAATGAGATTCTGATTCAGTATCAGGTCTCTGGCTTCCCCAAAGACATCCCGCTGCATCTGGCCGTTGAGTTGAATTTCGCGGCGATGCCTGGTGGAGCCAGTGATCGCTATTTCTACGACGGCAGTGGCCATCGTCTGGGTACACTCGACGCGATGCTCAATCTTGCCAACACAGACCGACTTAGCCTGGTGGACGAATGGCTGGGGTTGGATGTTGGGATTGAGTCATCTCGAAACGCGGGCTTTTGGACAATGCCGATTGAAACCATCAGTCAATCGGAAGGCGGCTTCGAAGCAGTCCATCAGAGTGTTTGTGTTCTGCCCCACTGGGAATTTTCCATGCCCGAACAGGGGCCATGGATCGTCGATCTTCGGTTGATTATTGACACCAGCGTTGCGGCTGCGCGCCAGCTCGCTTCGGCCGCGACACCACGAGTGCTCAGCAATGCTTCTGTTTCTGCCGCAGCCAGCCTGCCGACAGAATAACACAACGCAAACTGTTGATTATTCCTGGGCGGGCGGCAAATGAGAACATACCACTACAGATTTCAGATCCGTTGTCGCAGTTGTTCCTGAACGGTCGACGATTCAGTGAAACAGGATCGCCTCAGGCATCGGCTGAATTCGCCAAGGCACTGTCGTGCGATCGTCAACGCTATGCGGACGGAGGCGTATCCTTATACTTCAGACTGCATCCGCGTAAACATCAGCTTCTTAAACGTATAAGCCCGCGGACATTGCTTCGGTTCGTTCGCTGCTCCTTTGTCAAAGAGAATCTGATGAGACGAAATCTCTGCGCGGCCATCTTTGCGCTCGTAATGCCGTTGAGTGCCTTCTGTTTTGCGGAAACCAGAACATGGGACGGGAAGCACGATATTTCGAAGATCGAAGTAACTGTTGTGTACTTCGTTCCATCGGATCGTCCGCCGCTGAAGGACTGGCGAGATCGCGTTGA
Organism: Planctomycetaceae bacterium; assembly: GCA_041753135.1. Classification (GTDB taxonomy): domain Bacteria; phylum Planctomycetota; class Planctomycetia; order Planctomycetales; family Planctomycetaceae; genus SXXK01. The sequence continues at coordinate 14,020 of JBGSVD010000008.1, read as the reverse complement.
TTATTTCTGCAATCGCATCGAACAATTTCACAGTCGTGAGTTTGATGGGCAGTCAGTGATGAAGACTGTCGTGCATCAAGAACCGCTGATTTCCGAATCAACGACGAAACAACTGCGGCAAGGTGATGCGAACGCCATCTTCTTCAAGACTCTTCAAGAAGCAGATCGACGACTCGAATTTGCCAGCGGCGATAGAAGTGCGTTTCCCATTCTGCTGGTGCTGAGCGAAATCAACTGGCAGCCTCTGGATGACTTCTATCGCCTGAAGCCGCAGGATGGTGGACTGGTCTTCGAGGGACAAGACATTAACGGCCAGCATTTTCCAGGTGCTGCAGCAGGCGGCGCTCGGGCCACCTATTTGAGTGATCGTGGAGTCGGCTGGGGACTTGTGAGCGCTGATGGCTGGCGCGTTCCTTACCGTGGATCTGATTGCGTGATTTATCACGAAGGCTGTGGACACACCGTCGGCCTTCCTCACCCGGAACCGATCGACGGATCCGTCATGGGCGTGGGGCAGTATCAGGGATGGATCAGCGAATCGTTCCTGAACAAAGAACAGAAGATTCGCCTGGGATGGGAGCCTGTTGCCAGTCTTGAAACAGCCCAAATGGCATTGTTTACTAACTTTCGGGCGATTCCAGATCCGGTGAATCCCAAACCAGACGAAGCAGTGGCATTGAAGTTGGACTGGCCCGATGCGGCGATCGTCAAGTCGCTGCGAGTTCGGTATCAGACAGCGATCGAAAGTCCATGGGTCGAAGTTCCTCTAGAATGGAGCGGGAATGCTCCGAAACTCGCAACGCTGGGCGCTTTCGATCGAGCCACTCCGATCAGCTATCGAATTGACGCGGCTCTGGATAACGGAGCCACTGCTGAAATCTGGGGATATCTTCAGGTGCAGAACGATTCGAACTCACGACCACAGCCGCTCTCGCTTTCGGCCGACTTGATCACACAATCCACGACCGAAAGCTCTGATTCGCCGCCCGTATCCGGCGATCTTGTCGGGCAGGAAATCAATCTGTTGGAAATGATCGATCCTGCAAACTGCTGGTCACATGGTGAATGGGTCATGGAAGACGGGAAACTTCTCAGCCCCAAACAATACGCCGCTCGATTAGAACTGCCCTATTCACCGCCCGCCGAATACCGAATGACGGTCATCGCCGAACCGCTGGATACGCCGCAGGCTTTGCTTCTTGGTCAACGCAGTGGTGAGAATCGTTTCGCAACTCTGTTTTCTTTCGGAGAGCCGGAAAACTATCAGAGTGCTATCGAAAACATTGATGGCCAAAACGTCGGTAATGAATCGACCTTTACGGGAGCGATCTTTCGAGCCAATCAGCTCTCTCAGATTATCGTAACGGTCCGAAAGGACAGAGTTGTCATGTCGGTCGACGGTCATGTCATTGTGAACTGGACGGGCTCCGCAAGCCAGCTTTCGCTTTCCGGTTACTGGGGCACCCCCGACGAGACGTCGTTGTTCCTCGGCGCGTATGATTGTCGCTTCAGGTTTCATCGGATCACGTTGCAACCTCTTACGAAATAGCTTCCGCAATCTTGGCTTCAGCCATCCTGCCTTCAGCAATGGCTGAGGTCCTTTTTGCTGGCCGAATGTGTCATACAGTTACAACGCGGGTTGCGGAATGTTTGACAATCTCTTTGATCGTGCCAATTGATTCCTCGAAGGACAAGAAGACCGGGGCAACAGAACCGCCCTGGCGAATCTGAAAATGATCACCGTTGAATCCCATCGCCTCGGCCGAGTGAGTCGTGACCATCGCAACCAGGCGATTAACGGTGATCTCTGGAAAGCAGCGTGCCACGTGTTGCAGTTCTTTCCAGATACTCAGATCTGGATTCGAAGCTCGACTGTCTGTGCCCAGAACAACTCGACAATCTGCCGCCAGCAACTTTCGCACAGGGTGCTCAGAGTGTCCAAAGTAGTGATGCGTGCGGGGGCAGTAAACCGTCGTGATGTTGGGGTGCTGCGAGAGAAAAAGGATCTCGTCGTCACCGAAATAATTTCCGTGCACCGCCAACGCTTTGGGACTTCTGGCAAGCTCCCGCAGATAGTCGATGATCCGGAGTCCTCCAGGAAAAGTGGCGGTGTCGAACAGACCCAGGCCAGTCAGAAAGTCTGCGAATCGACCACGGCCTGAGTCCAACAGCTCGAGCTCGTCAACAGTCTCTGCCAAATGCATCGCAATCGGAGCATGGGAGCGGATTGCCAGATTGACCAGCTCAGCCAGCATGTCACGATGGACTGTATAAGGTGCGTGCGGACTAATCGCACGAACAATATTGGGTGATCTTTCTGCAGCCAGGTGATTCTTGACAATCTGAAGTTGCTGCTCAATTCGTTCCGGCCGAAGTCCGATCGCTTCTCGGAACAGCACGGCTCTGAGATCCGTCGTCTCAACTGCGGCACAATCATCCTGCGTCATAATTTCGCCAACCAGTCGCACGCCTGAATTTCGCGACTCGTTCACGCCGATCTGAATCGCATCGCTTGCGGCAACTGGGGATGTATGTCGCCACTGCATGACCGCTCGGATCCAGTCCGGAAACGGAAATGCCGGCTGCAGAGGTTCCTGCAACGTCGAAAACTCAAGATGCGTATGAGCGTTCACAAGTGGCGGAAGAATCACCATCGGCAAAATGCCGTGCGACTCAGAATCGCCCAGCTTTCGGATATCAACAATCTGTCCGCGCTGCTCCGTCAGTTCGACATTTTGCAGAGGCTCGCATTCCGGATTGAGCAACCATCGCACGCGCACGGAACGTTCTTCACCGACTCGTGAATACCACTGTTCCTTCCATCGCTGACACGAGAGAGACATCGAAAAATCATTCTCAGCCGGCGGCGTACTCATGGATTCAGTTCGACCACCACAAAGACTGCTCGATGATCGGAAGCAACACTTTCATCAAGGACTCGATACTCAATGACTTTTGCCTGAGTGGAATGCCAAAGAAGGACATAGTCAATTTGCGTTCGCGGGCGATCGACGGGAATCGTTGGCATGGGAGTGATCGTCGTATTCGACCACTGCTTCAGAATCGTTTTAAGGACTTCTGACTCCGGAGCAGCATTGAGATCTCCCGCTAAAATCTTCGGGGCAGAACTTTGCTGCCGAACGATATTGTTAATTTGATCGGCGGACGCAATCCGCTCTGCATCATCACGACGGTGGTCCAGATGCGTCGAGATGAACGTCAATGGAAAATCCGCAGTCGACGAATGCTGCAGCGGAACGTTGATCTCCGCGATCAATGCACCGCGTTGCTCACCATTTTCGAAGCAGGGCAAAGCATGATTGCGATGCGATACAATCGGCCAGCGAGAAAGAATTGCATTTCCGTATTCGCCGCCCTGAAGTGGAATATTCTTTTCAAAAACCGCGTGAAGCGAAGTCAGTTTCGCAAGCTCAGTTGGCTGATCGACACTCTGAGAGCGAGCACAGTTCTTATCAACTTCCTGAAGCGCTACCAAATCGGGTTGAACATCCTTGATGACTTTGGCAATTCGATCCAAATCAAGTTTGCTGTCCGTTCCTTCTCCGTGGTGAATGTTCCATGAGAGGATACGCAATCGAACTGGATCTCTTCCGATCGCCTCGTCATGACCGACGAACAGCAAGACAAGAAAGCAGAGGCTCGAACGTCTTATGCGACAAGTCATCAGGTGAACTCCTGGAGAAATTGCAGGGCTCAGATCATCGGTGCAAGGCGTTTGACCAATTGCAGCGGCAAACCCCATGGGTCCCGAAGCATTGCAAATGTGTCGCCGGTTGGCAGCGTGTGGACGTCGGCAACAATGGTTGCACCAGCGGCGACCAGTCGTTTCACATCGGCTGGCAGATCCGCCGAAAGAAAGGCAAGATGAATGGCGGGCGGCTGGATCGTTGGAAAATCAAGCAGCGGCGCGTCCGGATTTCCATACACTTCCAACATCACAGTTCCGCTGTCGTCCGCAAGAAAATGCGCATAAGGCGGTTCTACCATCCGACGTTTCACAGTAAACCCTAAATGCTCCACGTACCAGCGAGCGAAATTGAGCGGGTCAGTCACATTAAAGGCAAGGTGTTCGATCTTCATCGTTAACTCAGAAATTCTCTGATGGAGGTCATGTCGCAATGGAAAACAGTTTCCCGCTGCGCCAAAGTTCGGATCATATGCAAAACCTTGCGACATTTCTCCCTAATGCGATCAAACGTAATCAGACGAAAGCCAAAGTAGCCAGATGACACAGACGTTCGTATTGAGATTGGCAACACCGAATGACTATGACGCTTTGGGCGAAGTCATGTTTGATGCTGTTCGCAACGGAAACAGTCTGTACTCGGAACACCAGCGTCAGGCATGGGTACCGTTCGCTCGCACGGGAACGGTATCGCACGATCGCCTTTCAAAGCAGACGATTTTCGTTGCCGAAGTCGACGCCACAATTGTTGGATTCATGAGCCTTACCGACGAGGGCTACATCGATCTGGCATTCATTCGGCCGATCGCCCAAAAGTCAGGATTGTTTCGAAGGCTCTTTCAGTCGATTGAAGCGAAGGCTCGCGAATTGAGCATCCAGCGGTTGTGGGTTCACGCAAGCCTTATGGCGCAACCTGCATTTTCTGCAATGGGCTTTGAAATCACTCTGATCGAAACCGTGGAAATCAACGGTGAAAGATTTGAGCGATTCGCAATGGAAAAGAGATTGCTGCCTGACACCTGATTCTGACGCACAATGATTCGCGCCTCAACTTCAAACCAGCATTTGCTCTTTGCGTCGCACATTCAAAGCATTGGAAGGAGCATCGGTCTCGGACGGAACGGCAAGGTCCATCCATCGCTGGCGAATTGTTTCCATTCGATCTCGATTCGCTCCAAGGTCAGAATGCCCAACCCGTGATGCCGAGCGGAAGTGAATTCGAGCGGACTCGGGTTCGAAATAAAATTCGACATCGTCAGGGAATCGAAAGATCAAACTTCGAAACTCGACCCTCAGGTAATTATTCGACTGCTCAACAATTGTCGTGCGAGGCATTGATCGCACGATGTCGGCCAAAGTTTCGATCGGTGAAATTGCCGAAGACCCTACAGAAATCGGAGCGATCCAGTGTTCACGATCGGCAGCCTGAGTAGAAACGCAGTTTGGCGATCCCGGACAGGACGCAAGACGGCCATCCTGAACACCAAGATTCCGCGGGCGTTCAGCCGTGAGACTCAGCAAAAACAGGCCAACGGCACCTGCAGCGACGCTAAACGCGATTGACAGCAACAGGGTGACCACGGGACGACGCCTCCTCGAAACACTCATGAAAACCTCCGCCGCGGTAACCGACGGACCGTGCAGAAGTTAACCATAACGTTGCGGAATCCGAATGAGGTTGCGGCAAATTCGACGACAACAGCCCCCCAAACCGAATGGTATGCTTCCAGCCGCTTTAGATGAAGAGCACCTGATTACCACTGCCGCAGCGGTTTTACACGCGATTTTTGCGATCTTGCTGCCGGTGTACCATGCCAAAAGCCCCGGGTGCCAGTCGTTTGAAGATTTTGGCGAGCGGCCGGTTCGAACCCGTCAGAACACCTTGTGGAACCGGGATCTCAACTGTTTGTGAACGATTGGAACAATCGTTCTGCACTGGCAAAGACTCGTTCGCCGGTTGCCGTGGGTGGCATTTCCAAAGAACTTCAACCGTGCAACGGTGGTCTCAAAATCCCCCGATACGCGTGCAACAATCCTGCCTGGCCCTTACAACTCTAATTGATGGACCCGCTGAAGGCATTTGCGAGTTGTGCTGAACGGACGTAACCACCTTTAATTTGAGGCGAAATCTGTGACTCCGTTTTCTTACACGCGTTTTGGTACAGCGTTCTGCACATTGATCATCTCCCTGATCCTGACTCCACAACCGGCAAACGCGCAGGCCCGGTGGCTCACTCAAAAGACCAAAGGATTCGTTTCGGGGATGTCCGGGGCCGATGTGCTGGAAGGGCTTGCGACGGCCCACAAGTTTAAGATCGAATACGCGAATGAGGAGATCAAATCAGAGGCTGCCGAGACTCTGATTCATGGCAATCTGAATGATGTGCCGCTGGAGACAACTCTTCGTCTGATCTTAAGCGGTATTTCCAAACAGGATGAGATTCCGTGGACAGCCGATAAGACGACACTCCATATTCATGATCCGCGCGAGTCGACCAGCATTACTTACAACATCAGTCGTCTGCGTCCGCTGATCACCGACCTGGATGACTTTCAATACGCCATTATGAATTCTGTCAATGCGGAATGGAACGATCCGCAAGAAGCACCAGATCCAGAGTCGAAGGCAGGCGCAATCACCAGCCTGACTGCAGACGAAATGACCATCCGCCAGGAACTGCGCACTCACATGATGCTGGCGGAAATCATCACCACTCTGCAATCCGCCGTCGGACGAAACTCCAACACCATTGCCGCGCTGGCGGACAAGAAAATTTCAAAGGCCCTGGAGAAACCGCATGCACTGCCGGCCGGTGAAATCACATTGGACGAACTCTTCGCCAAAGCCTTCACAGAAAACGATATTCCCTGGTTCGTGCAGGCCAACCAGTTGAATCTTGAGACTCCAGGAATCACCGTCAGCGGCAAAGTGACCATTGAAGGAACAAGGCGGCCACTGCGAGAAATTGTTGAACCCGCACTGACCGGTCACAAACTATCGCTCGATATTCGTCGGGGAGTGCTCGTCATCACGACTCGTGAAGACCTGGACCATCACTCGGACTTCAGGGCCTACAACATTGAGAAGTTTCTCAACACGACGACCGCCGAAGCAGTGGTCGCACGCCTGGAGGAACTCGAAGGGGCCTCATTTTCCAGCTGTGAGATCTTCGGCCCTGTTCTTTTGATTGATGCCGATGCCGCAACTCACAAGGTGATCGCTGCGGCGATGGCGGGCAAGTAACGATCATCAGTGAGCAATGGTAATCAATGGACGTCTCTGCAGATCGACCGCGTCGTTATTTCCCTTCACAGTGAGCCAGAGCAATCAGGCAATAGGCGGTCACCAGATTCGGATCACCTTCGTACCAGCGATCAGCTTCGTTAATCCAGCTGCCGTTTTTCTGCTGAAGTGAAGCCAGCTTTTCTGCGATGTCTTTTTTCCACGCGTGCTTTGTGCCTTTGTCGTCTTCGAATTCATCACTGCCAAGCACAGCCATTGTTTTCGCCATCGTCTGATAGTAATAGAAGAGTCCCTGCTGGCCCATGTTGGGATTCTCTTCGAGTGTGTAATGTTTTCGCAGCCAGGCTGTGGCCGCCTTGACTCGCTGATCATCTTTGTCGAGTCCAGCGTAGACCATGCTCTTCAGGCCTGCATACGTGATGCTTCCATACGAGGTGTGTCCGCCGTTTTTCGTTGTACCAGCCTTCGATTCGCCACCCTTGGCCGGAGTATAAATGAAACCGCCGTCGTTGACTTTTCCGGCAAACGGCAACTGGTTGTGCTGCGATTCCAGATTCTGCGCGCGAGATACAAAAATCAAAGCTTTCTGCATCGCAGGATCGTCAGCGGCGACACCGGCTGACTTCAATGCTTCAATCAAGAATTGAGTGTTCGACATGTCGGGCCGCTGTTTGCTGTCGTACCCTCCGCCACCAAATGCTCCGTCGGTGGTTTCGATGCCTTCGCCTTCGTCCCACTGCAGCCCACGCAGAAACATCTCGGCTTTCTTGATCACTTCGTCATACCGACCATCCTTGTTGGCCTCCGAAAGTGCCAGGATCGAAATGCATGTTTCGTAATTCTGATGACGGCTGTCTGGCGTGTGAATGCCTCCACTGGATTGTTGCTTTGAAACAAGATAGGCCAGGCCCTTGCTCACCAGCGGATCGTCCACACTCTTGCCCGACATCAGAAGCGATGTTGTGACCAGTCCGGAAATTCCAACAGCATCAGGATTTGTCCATGATCCATCGGCGCTTTGTGTGACTTCAAGAAACTGAATCGCTTTTTGCTGCATTTCATCCACGGTCTGCGCTGTGGACGCGGGCGCAAGCGCTGAAAGGATCAGAGCACACAATGAACAAGCAAGAATTCTTTGCATCGTCGTTTGGTCCAATCGTCGAAGGTGACAGTGAAATCAGGTCGTGGCGAAATTACCGACAGGGGCTCAGGAATTTTCGCCAGCGTACGTCCGCTCCTGGAGCGGGAACATCCGCAACCGCTTTCGCCAGGCTGACAGTCTACTCTGGCTGCCGCTGTTGAACATCAGGCAGAGAGTCGAATAGATCCCGAATGCGAAGTTCGTGCCAAATATCGCATAAGCCAAATATCGCACTCATCGAGAGCCAACTACGCTTCTGGCAGAAAACGGTCGCCGTGCGACAGCGGATGGCCGTTAAGAAACGATCGCCCGTCCATACTCTTTCGACCATCCGGCTGAATGCGAAGGATCTCAAGCCAGCCGTCGGCGGTACTCACAAAAGGTCGACCCTGAAACTCGATCAGAATTCCAGTCTCGACGGGAACCGCTGGCAGCAACGCATCAGCATTGGCCACCTGCTGAAGAATGCACCGCAATGGAGGATGCTCCGTCCGGTGGAGCATTGTGGACGCTTTGGGCCACGGCTGCATCGCACGAATGTGACAATCGATTTCTCGGCGAGTTTGCGACCAGTCCAGATGCCCGGCCTCGCGAGGAATCTTGGGGGCTAACGTGACGTCTGCTGCATTCTGTAAAGTGAATCTGGCAGTTCCATCCGACAGCTGCTGGACGACTGTCAGAGTCAACGGCACGGAGAGTTCGGCCAGCCGCAACATCAACTCACCGGAAGTCTCTTTTTCCCCAACCGGCGTTTTCACGATCCCCACGATCGGCCCTGAATCCAACGCGGGCTCGATCTGGAACATCGTCACTCCAGTCACATCATCACCCTTCCAGATCGAATACTGCACAGGTGCAGCTCCACGATGCCGGGGCAGCAACGAGCCATGAAGATTGAAGGCTCCCAGTCGCGGGATCGCGAGGAGTTCTGGTTTCAGAATCTGGCCATAAGCTGCAACGATGAACGCATCCGCCTGCAGAGACCGAAGCGTATCGAGCATCTCGGGTCGGTTCACACGTTCAGGCTGGAACACCGGCACATCGCGTGCGACAGCCATTTCCTTGACCGGATTGACGTGCTGATGGTGCCCGCGTCCAGTCCGGTCAGGCTGAGTCAAAACGCCAACAATCTGATGCTCAGAATCCAGCAGAGCGCGGAACGGAGGCACGGCGAATTCGCCAGTTCCCATTAAGACGAGTTTGAGCGACATGAATACAAGCTCAGGAAACCAGGAGGATCAACACTGACGACAACGACAGGCGTAACAATGCCTTACGACACGGTCCGTCCGGCTCGCTGCATGGCAGCTTTCCATGCGTCGGGAGTCATCTCCTTTGCCTCTTCCACGAGTAGCCTTGGGATGTCTTCAAGAATCGGATACTGCAGTCGTACTTCCGGATCTGTGCAGATCAGAGAATCACCATCCAGCACAAGGTCTGCATGGCATTTCGGACAGACCAGATAGCTGCGAGATTTTTCGAAATTAAACGCCATGGCTTAGAATCCCCTCAGTTCACGAATGTCGGCAAATGTTCGCAGCGAATAATCGATACCTGCATAATCCAGCGATGAGCACAGGGCTCGAACGGCAACGCCCATTCCATCTGGTCCGCTGAATCCACCAAACTGACCGCCGCCTTTGAGGTGTGGTTCTGTTTCCAGATAGAAGCCCGGGATTCCAAGTTTCTTCAAACGTGCTTCAATCACCGGAATCTGCTCTCGAAGATCACGGAAGATCATTTCGTGACCAGAGTCGCCTTCATTGCATGGAACAAAGTTCTTCAGACGCTCTTCATCCACGGCACCTTCCCAGACCAAACTCGGATCGATCCGATAGTCCTTAACGTGCATCCAGCCCAGCCATGGCAGTGTGGCTTTGTATTCTTCGTAGACTTGAATACCGTTCTTGTTCTGAGCGGCAACGTTTCCGCCGTCAAAGATCAGCACCATATTTGGATGATCGACACGCTTTGCAAGTTCTGCCAGAAGCGGGCCCGTTTCTCCAACCAGGTTGGGTTCAATCTCAAGACCGTAAACAAGTCCCTCTTTCGCACACGCTTCGGTGATTGTCCGAATCTGAGCGGCCGCCTGGTCGAGATGCTGCTCCGGCTTTGTGCCTCGCGGATGGTAGAACGAAAAGCCACGAATCAATTTCGTGTCCAGAGCCTTCGCGGTATGAATCGTACGGGCCACTTCCCCTGCAAGATATTCGTCGAAGGGGACGAACTTGTTGTGAGACCCATCGTCCACATTCAACAACTTCACTTTCCCAACGCGAGCCCCAATACTGGTGACTCGAACGCCGTACTCTGTATGAAACTGGCATAGTCGTTCCAGTTTCTCTGCATTCAACTCAGTCACGTGCTCGATCTTTCCGTCGCCGAGCACATCGATGAATCGTGGACTGTAATTTCGAATTCCAATTGCCGCTAACGCGGTCATTTGTTCCAGTGCGGTGCGACGATTGGCGGCTTCATCGGCAAACGCACTGATAATGACAGATGGCTTCGGAGCCATAATAACCTCAACTAAAATTGTTCCGTGGACACTCTTCGAACAGGGCATTGTCATGCTGCCGTCGCCGCCTGGCAAGTGAACCGACGAACTGTGAACTGAGGATCACGCAATTCTCGGATCAGAACCGTCGTTTTCCGCTCCCAATAAGATTCGTGAAGACTTCCGGTTTGGTATCGTGAGCTACCCCGGTTTTGTCAGGCGTTCTTCAGGGAAGGTTTGGGATTTTTCCTGGACGATGCTCGCCAAATGCACAAAATTATGAAAAACCAGTAGCGGCAGGAAATGGATTAACAGCCCATAGGATCAGTCCCGAAATAACTTCCCACTCTAACGGAACGGCGCGAGCCGTCCGGGGAATTCGTGCCACAGATTCACCGGAGGGCTCGCGCCCTTCCGCTCCTAATAAAGTATGGAGACTATTTCGGGACTGGTCCTACATCAAAATGAAACGAACTTGTGAGACACTACACCAGTCCCGAATTCACTTCCCGCGTCCATGGAACGGCGCAGGTTTTCAGCGTAGCACTCGTTTCGGCACAGCTCCCGAGTGACCTCGTGCCAGTGGCTCTTCATTTTGCTGCGGGCTGAATGAGTTCCATTGTCCGCACCGCAAGTTGACGGACTCGACATTCATCGACGTCGACGCCTAGACCTGGTCCGTTTAGACGCAGGCCAACACCGCCATAGCGAAACGTCAGATCCTGTTCGGTCAGTGCGTCCTTGACCAGGAACTTATCAAAGCTGCCTTCGAGATACCGAATGTCCGAGATATTGCAGGCGAAGTGACGGCCGGCGGCGGAAAGAATTCCTGTCTCTCCGACCTGGCAGCCAAGCTGATAACCAAGACCGCTTTGCCGAGCCGCAGCAGCCAGCCGAATCGACCGCACGAGACCGCCGCATTTTGACAGTCGTATGTTGAACAAATCACACCATCCACCAGCGATCGCGCGCCGGGCGTCTTCAAGACAACACAGGCTTTCATCCAGCATGATTGGCACCGAGATCTCAGTGCGCACTTGTCGCAATCCAGCGACATCCGCATGCGGTACTGGTTGCTCGAGGCTTGTGGGCTGGTGGCGGATCAGATTGGCCATTTTTTCAGCCACGTCTTCGCACTTCCATGCTTCATTTGCATCCAGTCTCAGATCAACGCCAGTTCCGATCACGCGACGCACTCTCCGCAGGCAGGCTTCGTCATCAATTCCCTGCGTACCGACTTTTACCTTGACCATGCGAAACGCAAACAGTCGCATCTTGAACGCCGACAACCATTGCTTTCTGGGCGACATCGACGTGACCGCGCCGCTGTAAAAGACTCGATCACGCGCAGCGGCAAACTTTTGCGCTTCAGGTAATCTGAGGATCAAGTCGCCAACCGAACAGGCCTCGGTTCGGCAGGCCGCATCGATCACCGCCAGCTCCAACGCACATCGAACAGAGTTTCCGAAGCATTCTCGCTTGATGACTCCTGCGTCTGCGTCAACATCGGCCAATGTAAATCGATCAATTGCCAGAGCTGCGCCGATCGCGTCAGAAAAATGAAGATCCTGCAACGCTCCGAAGTCCGTAGATTCAAGATGACGCCAGACAGATGCGATGGATTCGCCAGTGACATAGGTCCGAGGCAGTCCTTCGCCCCAGCCAATACTGCCGTCGTTCATAACGCAGCGCAGGATAAGAGTATCGTTGCCGGCTCGCTCGTGAGACGCATGGCGAACAGGATTCTTGAACGCGATCGGAACTTGAAAGGCAGTCAGTCGATGAATGTGCATCGGCGTAGGCTATGCCGAATTCGTCCAAACAAAAAGAGAAACGAGACAACTCCTGACGATCGACAACAGCAAACGCCTCTGCTTGACTATGTGCCAGTTCTCTGAACACTCGTGCAATTTCGATCGAGAGGTTTCCATGTGGGTTCGATTTTTTGCGACCGGTTGTTTGATTCTGATTGTCGGCATTTCATTCGCCGATGAGGCAGCAAAACCGCAAACCGATCGAAAGGCTTCATCGAAGATCGAACTGAACTCGAATGCCGGCAAAATGGAAATTGTCTGGCATCAACTTCATTCGCTGCCCGGCACGCCAGGACTTGCGACTCCATTTTCCGGAATGTGCGGCGAGACATTGATCGTCGCTGGTGGAGCCAATTTTCCAGACGCCCCGCCCTGGAAGAACGGGACAAAAGTCTGGCACGATACCGTGTATGGTCTGATCGACAGGCAGTGGAAAATTATCGGCCGTCTTCCTGCCGTCTCTGCGTACGGCGTATCTTTTCAGACAGACGACGGATTTATCTGCGCCGGTGGCAGTGATGTCACATCGCACACATCTCGCGTTTTTCGTTTGCGGTGGAAGGAGGGACAACTTGTGATCGATGAGCTTCCGGAGCTTCCTCAGCCGATCGCCAATGCGTGCGGTGCGATCGTTGGGAGTTCGCTGTTTCTCGCCGGAGGCACCGAGAATCTCGCAGCAACAAAAGCACTTTCAAAGTTGTATTCGCTGAATTTGAACTCCACGCCCCTGGTATGGGAAGAGCGTCCTGACATTCCCGGTGAAGGTCGCATGTTGTCCGTGGCTGCGGCGACGGCCGATGCTTTTTTTGTTTTCAGCGGTGCGGAACTTAGTGCCGGGCCAGACGGAAAACCGGTCCGTCGGTATCTCAATGATGCCTGGTGCTTCGATGTCAAAAGAAGTCGCTGGCGTCAACTTGCCGATCTTCCGAATCCCGTCGTCGCCGCACCGTCCCCAGCGCCTGTTGTTGGAGATCGCCGAATCGTGATACTCGGTGGAGACGATGGAGCCAATGCAGGGTTTCAGCCGCTCGAAGAACATCCCGGATTCACTCAGCATGCACTCGTGTATTCAGTCGTGTCGGACGCCTGGGACATGTTGCCAGATTTGAAAGTGTCGCGAGTGACCGTACCTGTTGTGAAAGCGGCCGACCATTTTATTCTGACCAGCGGCGAACTACGACCAGGAGTTCGCTCCCCCGAAATTTGGGAAATGGAGATCCGTTGAATGTGCTCAGACAAGCGTTTGGCCTGGGACGATTTTGCGTCCGTTTGATTTAGTCCGTTTGATTTAGGACGCCTAAAAAAACAACGGCCCGCCGCAAAGCTAATCCCAGAAATCCCGGCGAGCGCACCATCCGTGCCGCGTTCCAGAAATAGGCGGTTTTAAGGCAAAAAATGGTTCGGCAAAAAAAAGACTGTCATCTTTTTGCCCAATCATTTTTTGCCCATACCGCTTTAGTTCGATGATCAATATTGGCCCAAGGCCAGCGCACACTTAAGTCCCTTTGATACCAAGGACTTCCATCAGGAAGTCGTCGCTCCAGCCGCAGATTCTGCGTTTCATGGCGAGGCTGTCTTTGCCAGGATGTTGCTTCAGCAGAGATAATGTGAAGCGTCG
>JBGSVD010000007.1:0-28681 GCA_041753135.1 Planctomycetaceae bacterium | reverse complement strand
GAGGCTCTCTCCACTATTTCTTAAAGTGTTTGCTCTGGCTAAGATGAGTCGGCCCGAATGTCTCAGATCCGGTGGTCGGCGGAAGGAAAAACATGAGATCGTTACGCAGAATCCTTGCGGTCTACAGCTGTGGCATTATGTTCACGGCCACACACGCAGATGTTACCCCCCACTTCGCATCCTTTGACGAACTAGCTGCAACTGCGGCTCAGGCGGCAACCACAGCAGAAGTCCAGGCGGTATTCGGTCGCATGCCGGTTGATCAGGTTCAGACTCGGCTGCTTCAATGGATGGCTCAGGCAAAAGTTGACGAACAGACAGCAAGGAACGTAACCTCGCTTTGGGCCGACAAGAGCGATCTGCAGTCAATGTCCGCAGAAAGTACACTCGACCGCGTCATCGCTTCTTTTGCCATCGCCGACAACTCCGTCCAGAAGATGGTCGATTCCTGCCAAACAACGGGGTTTCATCAGACACTCAGCTTCGAAGGCGTTCGTTCTGACCCTTTCTTTCGCGACCAGGTCCAATTGTATTACGCTCGATGGCTGACTCAGCATCGCTTCTTTGACGAAGCCATCTCGATGCTGGAATCGCTCGACCCGGAAGCTTCAGTCGATCCAGCCAGCCTGTTCTTTTATCGAGCCATCTGCCGATTGCGTTTGCTGAAGCCGGCAGAGGCGGCAGATGACATTGCTCTGCTTTTGAATAACACTCTGGATGTTCCGCAACGATTCCGCACCGTCGCGGAACTGATGAACGAAGAGGCTGGTCAGAAGACAGAAGGGCTGCCTCAAGTGGCCCGACTGATGTCAGACGTTCAACGTCGACTGGATCTCGGAAAATCCGATGACCCAGTACAGAAACGCGAAGAAGAAGTCATCGCGGCGTTGGATAAGTTGCTGGAGGAAATGGAAAAAGAACAACAGCAGCAGCAGCAACAATCGGGGCAGGGCGGAGGTCAGCAGCAAAATCAACCCGGACAACAGGGAGCAACCCAAAGCACAATCAAGGGAGCAAAAGGCGACGGCAACGCCGATCGCAAAGAGCTCACCGAAAACGGCAACTGGGGAATGATGGACAAACAAGCAGAAGCCCAGGCTCGGGAACTGATCCGACAGCAGTTCCCTCCGAATTTCCTTGACGCTATCAGCCGTTATACTCGCAAAATCGCGGAACAGAAAAAGTAAGCAACCATATTCATAATGAGTCCGCAGCACGGGCGTTCGGTACGAGGAAAGATCCAGAAGTCCGATCGACCGTTGCGTGATCTTCAATGACATTTGCTTCATGGGCCTACAACGGAACCCTGAACTACAGGACATCACATGGCAATATTGACTCTTCTGGCACTGCTTCTCGCTCCTTCGGACGTGAGAGTGTCCATGCTGGATGGACAGTCTCATAGTGGTCAGCTGGCCGAAATTTCAACGTCCGAGATTACACTCCTTGAAAATGGAACCGAAGCCAAACTGCCTGTCGCAGATGTCATGGCAGTCGACTTTCCTAAAACCTTATCTAAACCGTCGGAGGAACCACAAGTACTGACTCTGACCGATGGCAGCCAGCTTTACTGTTCAGCGACAACTCGCTCTGCCAAACAGCTAACGGCCCAATCAGCGACCTTCGGAATGCTGAACATTGAAAGTAAGTCGGTTCAATCGGTTCGGCTGCTGGCCGATAATCCTGCCTATCGAAGTCAATGGAACACATTCCTGAAGCGAGAATCAGACAAGGATCTCCTGATCGTTGCGAAGCGTGACGGCTCGGGACTGGACTTCCTGGCTGGCATCGTCAGTACAATCTCCGCCGACAAGACCGAATTCCTGCTCGATGGGGAAACGGTCCCTGTTCCTTCAGCAAGAGTCTACGGAGTTGTGTTCGCCAACAAGGTCTCTGATGTCTCTCCCAAACCAGCAACTCTGCGAAATCCCGTTCGTGTCACAGATGCTCGAGGCGCTGTGATCGAGGCGACATCTGTGACTCTGGACGACGCACAATTGCTGATCGAAACAGGTTGGGGTCAGACGCTGAAAGTTTCCATTGAAGAAATCAAGCAGATCGATCTTAGCGGTGGTCGAGTTCAATTCCTTTCGGACCTCGAACCCATTGACGAACGATTCGATGGCGTTGACCCTGATGGCAGTCTTTTGGCTGGACTGATTGACAAAGAACAGCAAATGCAGATGTTTGGACCACGCCGAGATTCCACAATGGAGCGACAGTCAAAACTCCGCCTGCGAGGCCGTGAATTCTCAAAAGGGCTGTGTATCCATTCCCGAACTGAAATGTCGTGGGCATTGGATCAACGCTTTTCATCGCTGGACTGCGTTGTTGGAATTGACGACGAAGTCGCTTTCAATGGCAATCATGCCGTCTCTCTGAAAATCACCGGAGACGGCAATGTGCTGTTCGACAAATTAATCGGAACGACCGACGAGCCGCTCTCACTTCGACTACCACTGGAAGGCGTTTCGACATTGGCGATCCTTGTCGACTTTGGCGACGGTGACAGCACTTGCGACTGGCTCGACATTGCCGATGCGAAACTGGTGATTGCAAAGGACAAGCCGTGATCAACATCAGACAATCCGAACGGTGGACGACGCTGCAGTCGACGCAGCCAAACATCTCACCCGCCGGAATCCCAGACAGTCGCGTCCCACGCAGTCGAATCAAAATGACGTTGCGATCATGCCGAGCGGTCGCACTCGCTGCCATCATTTCAACGATTTCCCTCAGCCCGCTTTTCGCGCAGAAAACAATCGCCGAACGCGAGACCGCTCGGATAGAAACGATTGATCGCATCGCGCCCAGCGTCGTGTGCGTCATGGCGTCAAATGGTGAAGGTGGCGGCTCAGGAGTCCTGATTTCGGCCGACGGTTATGCGATCAGCAACTACCATGTGACGTCCGGATCGGGAGAATTCATGAAATGCGGACTCAATGACGGCAAACTGTACGATGGCGTTATCGTCGGAATCGATCCCACCGGTGACGTGGCCCTGATTCAATTGCAGGGACGCACAGATTTCAGTTTCGCACAACCTGGCAACAGTGATCAGGTTCGTGTCGGCGATGAAGTCATGGCTCTGGGTAATCCGTTCCTTCTCGCATCCGATTTCACACCCACAGTGACTTACGGAATTGTTAGTGGCGTGAGGCGTTATCAATACCCCGCCAATACTTTCCTTGAATACACCGACTGCATTCAGATCGATGCCTCCATCAACCCAGGTAATTCGGGTGGCCCGCTGTTCGATATCAACGGACGCTGGATCGGAATCAACGGACGCGCGTCGTTCGAAAAACGTGGTCGCGTGAACTCCGGCGCAGCGTACGCCATCAGCGTGAATCAGGTGAAGCTCTTCATCGACCATCTGAAGTGCGGACTGATCGTCGATCATGGCGTTCCTGAATTTACAGTGGAAACGCTGGATGGCGAAGTCGTTGTCAGTCAGGTTTCAGAATTGTCAGAAGCATGGCGACGAGGACTTCGGCCGCGTGCTAAGATCGTTTCTTTCGCAGGACGAATCGTCTCTTCAGCCAACGACTTCCAGAATGTGCTTGGCATCTTCCCGGAAGGAACCCGTCTCCCGTTATCCTGGCGTGACAAAGACGGAGTCCACAACGCAACTATCCGACTTCGACCGCTTCACGCATTTCAAAAAGCGCCAGAGTTACCCGCAGAACGAAAGCCCGAACAAAAAGAGGGCCAACCTGATGCACCTGATGAAGAAAAGCCAGACATAAAAACTCCGGGGAAACTGCCGGAGTCGCTCACCCGACTTTTTGTCGAACGAGATGGTTTCTGCAACTTTTACTTTAACGATTTACAACAAACGCGATTGCTGGCCCCGCTTCGCAAACGAGTTGGCTCCGCGGGGGATCCAAAGAAGGCGTGGCAGATTGGCTTCGCATCTTCCGGCAATGCCCAGGCACTCACCGGCGAACTCACAATTGGTGAAAAGGCAGCAGGCTTGAAACTCAACGGGGCTCCATTTTTACAGAATGCCGCCGATCCAGTCCCAGGCGAAGAGCCTCCACAACTGCCCGGAATTCTGACAGCCATGCTGCAACTTCGAAGGCTGCTTAGCGCGGACAAGAATGCTTTCACGGAACAGATTGCCATGGGACAAACACTGCTTCTGCCTGTTCAGAAGCCCGTTGACATCCTGGTCACTCGTGAGGGCACTCGAACTTGCCGATGGTACTTCTCTGCCGATTCACCGCTTCCTGTTGGTGTTGATGTCGAATACGGTCAGGGCATCGATGAAGCTCGCCTGCTGTTCGAAAACTGGACCGACCATCCTGGTGCAATTTTCCCGGGACGCATCGGCGTCATCTCAGGCGAAAAAGAAGAACTCAAATGGCTGACGGTCGGCGAAGTGAGTGTAAAATGACGCAAGATTGTTTCGAAGTGCAGACGTACAGCAAAGCTCCAGGCTCGCAGGTTCCGCTTCACAACGGCCGAGCAATCCGTCTGTCAGGGATCGTGATTCCCGTCGTCGTGTGGCTGTTTTCATCCGTTCTGGCATTAAACGCCCAGGCCTTTCAGGATCAGCCAACGCACACCAGCGTCTTGTCGAAGTGTCAGCCGGTCATTGTTAAACTTTTTGGTGCAGGTGTTGGAAATCTCGATTCGTACGGAACAGGTATTTTGGTTTCCAAAGAAGGTCATGTTCTGACCGTGTGGAATCATTTGGTCAGCACTGGTTTTTTGACAGCCGTCACTTCCGACGGTCGTCGCTTCGCAGTGGAAACCGTCGGCACAAGCGCTGAACACGATGCGGCGCTGATTAAGCTGAAGACTGAACCCGGGGAAACGTTTCCGTACATCGATCTGAATGCAGCAGCGGACGTCGAAGTGGGTTCTTCTATCTACGCCTTCAGTAACATGTTTCGTGTGGCCGCAGGCAACGAACCTGTCACTGTGGTGCATGGTGTCATCGCTGCGCGCGTTCCTCTCGAAGCAACACAGGGACGATGGAAGTTCCCCCTCAAGTCTCCCGTCTGGCTGATTGATGCCATCACGAACAATTCTGGCGCCGCAGGCGGACTTTTGACCGATCTCAACGGAACTCCCGTTGGACTTATCGGACGTGAAATCCGGCATGCATCCAGTCGAACCTGGGTGAATTACGCCGTTCCCCTGACAACCCTGGCGCCCGTTGTGGAGGCGATCAAGTCCGGTAAGAAAGTCGATAACAAGCCCAAAGATGCGGCAGCCGATATTGCGATGGTCTCAGATCAGGATCTCACAGCAAAGTTCGGCTTGACAATGTTGCCAAACGTAGTGGAACGCACACCTGCATTTGTTGACGCTGTTGTCGCGGATTCTGGAGCAAACAAATCCGGCTTGCAGCGGGGCGACTTGATTGTGCTTGTGAACGACACTGTCATCACCAGTGTGACTGATTTTCAACAACAACTTGCCACCTATCGCACTGGTCAGCGAATCTCATTGACGATCAATCGAGATCAGGAACTGAAATTGATCGAACTGCGAATCCCGTAAGTTGATCTGGCTTCAAGCCACGTGCCTGCACCCAACATATCCCACAACAGATTCGAAATCCGCGCCCACTTCGGACAGACCCTGGCTCAGACACATTCGGCAACGCCTGGTGTCGTGTCTCACACAGTCGTTGATTTGAGCGGTCGTGGAATCTGTAAAAATTCCCGGGGGGCTTGAGTTCTGACGAATCCGAATACAGGTCCGCTGGACGCATCAAAATAAAATCAGACTGCGCGATACGACACTATTTTCTCTTCACGGTTGCGATTCGAGCATGAACACGCGTACCCTGACCGAATAACAGACTCTTCTGTTCTGTTGTCAACAAGGAGTTCCTGATGTTTCGAAGTCATTCGCGTCGTGGGTTTCTGGCAGATGTCGGACGAGGAACTTTGTTGGCCACATTGGGTCCGGCAATGCTTACCGACCTTGGTCTTGCTCCGAAAGCATTCGCCGATCAGCTGGACTCTTCTCTGCAATTCGGGGACCTCGAACCATTAGTCTGCTCATTGCAGGAAACACCAATCGAGCAACTGCAGTCTTCACTTGCGAAGAAGCTGCAGGCTGGCATGCCATTGAAGACTCTCGTCGCCGCAGCTGCACTCGCAAATGCCAGAACATTTGGCGGCGAAGATTATGTTGGCTTTCACACATTTATGGCATTGGGACCGGCACTGAAAATGTCGGCATTGATGCCAAAGGGCGCAGAAGCGCTCCCCGTGTTCAAAGTCTTGTATCGCAACAGCAGCCGCATTCAGGAATTCGGCGGTCGTGAATCCGAGGTGCTGCATGGTCTGTCGGCATCATCGCCAGTCAATGAACTCAATCCCGCTGCTCTTCATGATGCGATCAGAGCCAGGGATACAAATCAAGCGGAACAGATCCTGTCCGCATTCGTCGCCAGCGATCCTCGGAGCGCATTGGAGGCATTGATCCCGGCAGTGCAGGACAATCCGGAAGTCCATCGGACCGTTCTTCCATACCGAGCCTGGGACATGCAGGAAATTGTCGGTACGGAGCATGCGCTGACATTACTTCGACAATCCCTGCGATACTGCGTTCGTGCAGAGCCCTCGCGTCGCGCAGAATGGGATGAACATGGCAGGATGCTTGTGACTTTGCTTGATGAATGTCATCTCAATGGAAAAAATCCGGGCGTGAAAAAAGCTGAAGACGCTTTCGTCCAGCATCTGAGTCAGACTTTCGCAACAGGTACGCCAAGCGATGCCGCGAAAGCTGCTGCAACGGCATTGGCTGATGGTTATGAACCGGCTGCAATCGGAGAAGCAATCTCTCTGGCCGCAAGCCTTGCTGTACTGCGAGACGGTGGCCGGCTTCCTCAGTGGGAGGATCGTCTCAAGCCTGCCGGCACAGTCCACGGCGATTCCGTTGGCGTTCATGCCAGCGATGCGGCCAATGCCTGGAGAAATCTGGCTCGTGTCAGCAGTGGTCGGAATGTGTTCGCCTGCCTGATTATCGGAGCCTGGCAAGTCGCACGAGATCGCTCGTATCCGGGTAACCTGCTGGCAGAAGCACTGCCCGCCAAGCACCATCTGGATCGGTTATCCGCAACTGATGCGGATGGCCTGTTGCTGAAGCTTGATGAAGCAGTTGAGAATAATCTTCAGGGGCATGCAACAGCGGTTGTGCAACGCTACGGGTCATTAGGTCTTCCCGCCGACCGATTGTTCTCCACCCTTCTGAAATATGCAGTCAGTGAAGACGGTGCGTTGCATGCGGAAAAATACTTCCACACAGTATGGGACGATTTCCATGCAACGCGTCCATCAGTACGCTGGCAGCATCTTGTGTCTCTAGCCCGCGTCACTGCGAGCGAATACGGAAAACCAGCCGCCGGACAGGAAGAAGCTCGAGCACTGCTTGGTTTGTCCTGACAGATCGGTCGAGGTGGATCCGCAGGCCAACCATCATGCCATACATCAGCTCGGCGAGCGGTTGGACGTCAGTCCTCCGTGTCGATCACGCATCACACGGAGGGCTGACGCCCAGCCGTTCGCCATGGAAACCTACTTCCGCTCGTATTCGAAATCCAGCGTCGATTCTCCAAGCGTGATGTCTTTCACAGCATCGAGCAACGCTGCGCGATTTGCCTGGCTTGGCGACAGTTTCAAAGTGTCCGACAACGCGAATACCGTGATGTGATACGTCTTCACACCCGGACCTTTGGAACACATTGGATCGTATTCTGTACGTCTGCGATCGTTAATTCCAAGCGTTCCCACGCCCTTCGACTGCTGCTTGAGCCCGCCAACTTCAGCAGGAATGTTGTAGACCACCCAATACGACTTTTCCTGATCCGGAGCCGTGTGCCACAGACTGATGGCGATGGACTTCGTCCCGGCCGGAAGATTCTTCCAGGCAACCGCCGGTGACTCTCGTTTGCCATCGCAGGTACAATCGACGGACAGCATCCCGTTGGCATCGAGCGAGCTACTGCTCCCTTCAAAGTCTGTTTTATTCGCTGCAGATTTTTTCTGCCCCTTGCTATCTCGCGGCGGTCGGTTGTTGTCACGCGGTGGCGGATCGTTCGGAGGCCCTTTGCGACCGCCGCCGCCACGGCGATTGGCGGAGTACTCTTCACTGGTTTTCCGTCCATCGGGGTTCACGAACTCAAACGCCACCGATCCATTGTTCGCAATCGAATAACTCACAGTCCCTGTTCGCCCGCGCACATCGTACGTTAGCCGATAACTACCTGGCTTCGTTTCGACGAAGCCTGTGATCCTGGCATCTCGCATCGGTGGCAGAGCCGGGCGAACCGGTTCGGCTCGCGGCTGAGGATACACCTGGCCATCACGTTCGACGACTTCGCCATAAAATCCGCCGTTGAGATACGGATAATCTTTCGTCGAGTGATAATGATAGTTTCCGTCTTTGTCCTTGTGCCCGTTCCATTTGTCGAGCGGCGCAAAATCGGGATCACTCTTTTCCTGAAGTCCCATGATCGGGTAACCATCCAACGCCCACGCCAGCGGCTTGCCTTTGCCAACGACCTTTTCCAGATGCATCGGCGGGATGTGATAGTGATAGTCGTCAGCTCGCCCGCAGTGACCTCCGAATTCGTCCAGTTCGCCAGCGAGCAGCGTAACGGTGCGGCCATCGTTCTTGATAGGATTGAAGATCGGAATCCCATTCACCGCCAACGCAATCGCGCCGCGGAAGAAGTTGTCTTTGGCCGACATGGGATTCTTCGCCGGCACAGGATGCAACGGGATGCGCCACGCATTTTCGCCCGTGTAATTCTGAGGCAACGGAACCTGCTGCTGCCAAGACGTGATCCCGACCATCATCTGGTGATCGGGCATACCGTTGGATTCGACGTACAGAAAATTCTGATCCCAGCGCACCTTCGCCACTTTTTCGAACGGTTTGAAGCTTTGCGCTATCGCAGGGGCTTCGCCTTTGGATGCTTTCGAAGAAGCCTGTTGAGCGGTCAGAACATAACCATGCTGAGTGTTAACCGCATTAATCTCCGCCGTACGTTGTTCGATCCAGCGTTGATCAGATTCTACGAGTCGTTCCATCGTAACCGGACGAATGAATCCGTCACTCTGCCGAATCTGAACACGTCGATCTCTCACCGCGACAAACGCGCCTTCAATTGTTGCTCCCGTTTTCGCAACAGTCCACGTACGAACGTTATCGCCTACTGATGAATGAAAATGATCGTCAGCGCCATCGTGCGCGAACGAAACCGAAGCTGATAAAATGATGATAGTGGCAGCGTTGAAGATTTTGTAATCTGACATTATTGGAAATCCATTAGGTAGAATGATGGAGCTGCGATTCAGCCCGGAGGGCTTCAAGAGATTAGCCGGTGGTAAGCGCAGCGCCACCACCGGAAATTTGAACCAAAAACACCCGCATCCCGGAGGGATGCCAGAATCTTTTAACGAGGTATATTGGACGGCAGGCAGAGCACCATCGGAAGCAGACATTTCAGGAAGAGCTCATCGAGTTGTTGCAAAAAGCGGGTGTTGAGTTCGATCCGAAATATCTGGATTGAGACGGGACTCAAGGTTCTTGCATCCCTCCGAGATGCTGGTTCTTGACTTCACGAACCGGTGGTGGCGCTACGCTTACCACCGGCTAATCTCTGGAGTCCCTCCGGGACGAAATCTAACGTTGGTTTGTGTTATTTCTACTTCTTCATCCCGCCTTTTCCGCCCTTGCCACCCTTGCCCTGCCGAGGCGTCGCGTTCGGATCGTAGCTAGGATTCACAGTTGGAAACTGAGCATCAACCGCCGCGAGATACGTTTGCAGTCGATTGCTGAGCTGCTTTGTTTCCGCTGGCATCTGTCTTGACAGATCGCGTTGTTCGCCGATGTCGTCGGTAAGATTGTAAAGAGCGAGGCGATCGTCTTCGTAGAAGTGAATCAGCTTCAGGTCACCCAGCAACATCGCGGTATGAGGCCCGTCAGCGCTTTGGTAGTGAGGGAAATGGAAGACCAATTCCTCGCGAGAACGTTTGACTTCACCTTTGCCATCGTGCTTCAGCAGTCCCGCGATGCTGCCGCCTTCGATATTTTTGGGAAGCTTATTCGCCGTGACGCCAGCCCATTCACAAAACGTAGGATACAGGTCGTAACCAACCACCGCACTATGGCACCACGAGTTTGCCGCGACGCCTGGTCCGCGAACGATGAGCGGCACTCGAATGCCGCCCTCCCAAACCGAACCTTTACCGCCATTCAGTCCCGATCTTCGACCGCCGCCAGCGCCGTTGTCGGACATGTAGATCACGTATGTGTTTTCAGCGAGTCCCAGGCGATCGATGGAATCAAGGACTTGCCCAACGCCGGTGTCAAGGTCTTCGGTGATCGCGGCCGTGGCGGCTTGTTGCGTATTCGCGCCACGGACGAGATGTTCGTACTTGGCTCTGGTCGCCTTCAAGGCATTCTCACGAGCATGAAGCGCGTTCCACGACATTTGAATGCAGAACGGCTTGCCCGCCTTCTTGCACTTCTCCATAAACGCCGCTGTTCGGTCCGCCATGCCAAAAATGTCCACTGGATTGGGATCACCATATTGATAAGCGTGTTCATTGCCCGTGTCGCCATCGCTTTCGTCGTAGCCGTGTTTTTCCGGACCACCGCCGCCGATGTGCCACTTGCCATAATGAGCCGTCGCATATCCCGCGTTGCGAAGAAGCTCGGCGATGGCGACTTCACTGGCAGCGATGTTGTTGATGAGTCGCGGTTCCAGCAGCTTGCGTCCACGCTCGGCCGGCGCGGCTTTTGTCCAGTGCAGCTGAGCGGGACTCTTGCCAGTTTGCAAACTAATGCGAGTCGGCGAACACACCGATGCCGGTGCATAGCCTGCGGAAAAACGCATTCCCTGCGCGGCCAGCTTTTCGAGATTCGGCGTGTGGAAGATGCTGCTCTTCGACGCTGCGACATCGGGATGCATAGCCACTGAAAGCCCGCCCCAGCCCTGATCGTCGGACAGCATGAAGACGATGTTGGGTTGATCTGTTGCAGAGGCCAACGCCGGGGCGAGCATGAGGCTTAGCAGGGTGAGAATTTTCATTGTGATATCTTCAAAAAAACATGATTCCACTTCACCCTCCCTCTGGGAGGGTCGAGCGACAGCGAGGGGAGGGCTCGCTCGCCTTTGATTTCTGAATCATGAACGATTGTCACAGGCCCTCCCCGGACGCTAATCGCGTCCGACCCTCCCAGACTGAGGGTCATGTGTTGTTGATCACTCCACCTCAACGCGGCGACTTGCGTCGTGATGAGATTCATGATCGAAAAAATGTTCATCCAGTGATTCTTCTGACAACAGTGTCAAACGCAGAGTCAGCGATTCGGGGCCGTAGGGCATTTCGATGAATCGCATCTGGAAAATGAGACCGCTTTCGACTTCGTAACTGATTTCAACTCGCTTCGGTCCCCGTTCTTTGTGATGCCGGATCGCAACCAGCAATCGAGTCGCCAGTTCGTAACTCTCACCGTCTTCGACCGGCAGCAACTGCACGTCATAGGCCTCACGAAGACGTTCGAGGCCGTCGTGAATATTGACCAACGGCATATCATGCTCGTGACCTGGAAGATCACGATTAAAGCGATTCAGATCTTTGCTGTATCGAACGGGCCCATCAGGTCGAACGGCCCAGCTGACTTTGCCGTTGCTGCCAGTGACGAACGGGCCAGCATCGGTGATTCGGCTGAGTACAAACTTTTGGCCATCACGCACACAAAGAGTCGCTCCGTCCATCGGAGCCTTGGGAGGCCGTCCGTCTTCAGGCGATGGCCCACGAAGACCCCGGCGAAGCTGCGCGGTTTCTTCTACAGTAATGTGATACGTTCGGTCCATGGTATGAGCGTTGGATTCTATCAGCCGCTTCAATTCACTGGCCGCAGCCAGCGTCGGGCTGTCGCCAAAGCTTTTGAAAAACAAGACGCTTGCGATGCAGATCAAAGCAGTGGTTGAAAGCAACACGAACAATGACCGGACCGATCGGTGACGAGTCACCGCGCTGGCGAGCGGCTGGGCGTCAGCCCTCCGTGTGACCGTCTCTCCATTTTCTCCAACAAACTCATCCACTGCAGAACGACACGGAGGGCTGACGCCCAGCCGCTCGCCGGAGATGACCATTTCATTTCGCAGTCGATCATGCAACATCACCGCAGCGGCAAAGGTACGAGCGTTCTCAGGCGACGCCTTGATCCACGTGGACAGTTCTTCGTGCTGCTCAGGCGTGAGCACATCATCCAGATAGCCATCAATCAGGGAATCAGCGGCATTAGTCATTGCGTTGCTCCCTGAGCCGTATCTTTTTGACCGATGCAATCTCGCAACTGCTCACGAATCCGCTGCAGGGATTTCGCCACGGCGTTCGCTGTCATGCCGATCTTTTCTGCAATCGCGGCAGGTTTCAGATCCTGCTGATATCGCAGCTCGCACATCGTTCGAGCTCGACCTTCAATCAACTTCAAACATTCGTGCAGAAAATCCAATCGCGGCTCGCCAACTTCGGCCACTGACGAGAATGCCACTGCCAGAGAATTCACTGTCTCCGGATCGAACTCGAGAACTTGTCGATCGCGGCGTCGACGACGCAGATACAAGCCCACTTGATTGCGAGCAATCCCCATCGCCCATGCGACAAATGGCCGTTCCGAATCCCATCGATCAAACGACTCAACTACAGACACCGCGACATCCTGGAGGACATCATCACGATCTCGAAAATCCCGCACGACAGACGTCAAAAACGCCGAAACCGCCGGCTGAGCCAGAGTCCACTGTCGCGTTGCTTGTCGAGTTTGAGCGTCCACAGATTGATTCCAGAGGAAAGCCTTACACAATTTCCAGGAGTTCTGCTGTTACTTATCAGGTGGGTTAAAATTATGACAAGGATTTTTGAAATCTTCTGCCAACGATGGGCCACCCGTAGTTTCACGGTGAAAAACGGGAAATCAAACATTACCTAAACATGCAATGGCACCGTAAATGACAAAAGCCCGACTCGCATGAGCCGGGCTTCGTCCAGAATCGATTCGATCCGAAGATTCTCTAGTTCAGTCGGTAGGCTGTTTCACCATGTTCGGTCACGTCGAGACCTTCCTCTTCCTCATGCTCGGAAACCGTGAAACCCATGGTCTTGTGAATCACGATCCCAAGGATTGCTGTCAGCACAAAACCGTAGGCGCCCGCCGCCACAATTCCCGTCAACTGCAGCATGACCTGATCCAGTCCACCAACAGCGGGCCGAATAGCAAAGTAGCCAACGAGAACAGCACCCAAAGCACCGCCCACGCCGTGGACGCCAACCACGTCCAGCGAGTCGTCGTATTTCAGAACCTGCTTTAGCTGAACTCCAAGGAAGCAGACAACTCCGCCGATCAAACCAATGATCAACGCGCTGCCAGGAGTGACATGTCCCGCACATGGTGTGATCGCCACAAGCCCGGCAACCATGCCGGAAGCGACTCCGATAGCCGTTGGTTTTCCGGCATGCAACCACTCAGCCACCATCCAGGATCCCGTGGCAGCTCCGCCGGCAATGGCCGTTGTGGCAAACGCCATCACTGCCACAGCACCAGACACCGGCAGGTATTCCTTGCCAACTGCAATAGCAGAGCCCGCATTAAATCCGAACCAGCCGACCATCAGGAATCCTGCTCCCATCAGAGTCCAGCCGATGCTGTGAGGCAGGAACGGTCCCTTCGGAAACCCTTGACGTTTCGGCAGAATCAGTATCAGTGCCAGAGCCGAAGCACCGGCAAGTACATGCACAACGGTTCCGCCTGCGAAGTCGAGCACGCCTTTCTGAAACAGCCAGCCATTGACATTCCAGACACAATGAGCCACCGGGTCATAAACCAAAGTCGCCCAAAGAATCACGAAAACGCACCATGACGTAAACTTCACTCGCTCGGCTACAGCTCCAACAATCAGGGCTGGAGTGATGATCGCGAACATCATCTGAAACATCGCGAACAACAGCTCTGGTACACCATTCTGCTCTGAACCTTCCGTATCACCGGTATAGGCAATCTTTCCAAAATAGTTTTCGCTCGCCGGATCGGCGTCGGAAAGCCCTTTCAGAAACAGCAAATTCGAATCCCAGCCGAGGAAACTCAGCGCCGGCTTCGCGGTGCCGTCGTCGTTCTTTCCACCATCAACTGAAACAGCCGACTTACTCGCGAACGTCAAACTATAGCCGCAGGCTACCCACTGAATTGTGATGATCGGCACACAGACCATGACGCACATGAACATATTCAGCACGTTCTTCGCGCGGACCATGCCACCATAAAACAATGCCAAACCGGGCATCATAAAACACACAAGAGCCGCACTGACCAGCAACCATGTTGTTGATCCTGTATCAATAGCCGCTGACATCTCCACCGTAGACGGAGCGTCTTTAACTTCTGAAACCAGGCTCGCTGCTTCAGACGCGACGATATCGCTGGGGCTCGATTCGCCGCCTTCAGTCTGAGCGAACGCGGCTGCAGAAACCACGAACAATACAACACTCGCACCCATGAAGAGCCGCAAAGCTCTTGCCAGGTGCCCCCAAAAACTGTAACTCATAACCAATGCTCCTTTTTCTTACTCGCGTGGGTTAGGGAAGGTACTTTTTTCTGCTCATCATCGAAGGAAAGACAACGATAAGCAGCAAACAGACAAAGCTTGCAGGAAACAAACTTGTGCACGAGCAGCTCAGGGTGTGGGAAGAGCTGAACGCGCGATAATGTCCCGTCAATCCGGGTCACTTTTAGAATCGGGCGAGAGAATTTTAAAAGCCACTGCAGCAGGCGATGAAGATCGATCTCCCTGCAGTTCGCCGCCCGGAAATGCAAAAAGCGATCCGAATCAAAGATGATTCGATCGCTCGAAATTTGGGCCGTTAAGACCGAATCTCTGATTCCGAAAGTCGCCTTGCGGCGACTCCGGATATCAGAGATTTCAGATCCAACATGCTAATCTAACTGGATGTGCAGCAGCTTAGTGAGCCGCATCAGCTCCATAGGCTGGCATACCGTGTTCACTAATGTCGAGTCCTTCAATTTCTTCTTTCGCAGGAACTCTCAAGAGACCAACCATCTTCAGAACAAAGAAGAGTCCGAACATCGTAACGAATGCCCAAACGGAAATGATGGCGGTACACTTGGTTTGCATGATGATGTAAGCAGTTCTAGTGAGTTCAACACCATCGACTTCTGGCATGTTCAAGCCAAAGATACCGGTGGCAATGCCTCCCCAGACACCACACATACCGTGGACAGGGAATGCACCTACAGGATCGTCGATCTTCAACTTGTCAAGGAGTACAACTCCCAGGAATACGAGGCAGCCAGAAACAGCACCAATGATGAGTGCGCTTTGCTGATCAACCTGATCACAGTTTGCAGTAATACCAACAAGTCCTGCCAGAGCACCGTTCATGGCCATAGAGAGATCGGGCTTCTTAAAGAACACCCAGGACAGAACCATCCCCACGACTGCACCCATTGCACCAGACAGTGTTGTTGTCACTGCAATGTAAGTTGTTGCTTCTGCGTTGGCTGCACCAGAATAAGTCAACTGACTTCCTGGATTGAAGCCGTACCAACCCACCCATAGAACAAAGACGCCCAAAGCGGCGAGCGGCATGTTGTGAGGAAGCATCGGCTGAGACTTACCGTCTGCTGAATAACGGCCAATTCGAGGACCGAGCAACATTGCTCCTGCAAGGCCAGCAAATCCACCCACAGCATGGACGACTACAGAGCCAGCAAAGTCAGCAAATCCCCACGAAGCAAGAGCGCCACCGCCCCATTTCCACATACCGCTGATTGGATAAACCAACCCTGTCAGAACGGCACTATACAGGAGATAAGCAGTGAACTTCAGACGACCGGCAACTGCACCGGAAACAATCGTGGCGGCCGTGGCGGCGAATGCGACCTGAAATACGAAATCCGCGCTGTTGCTCCAGCCAGTATCGTAGTTAGGTGTTTCAGCATCCCGAGTCATGAATGATCCGGCAAAACCGAACCACTTTCCTTCGTAATCCCCACCTGGGTACATCAGGCCGTAGCCCACAAGAAGAAACAAAAGCACGCCAATCGCAAGGTCCATCAGATTCTTGAAGAGAATGTTGACAGCATTTTTCGCCGCATTCAATCCTACTTCAACCATCGCAAAACCGGCTTGCATCAGCAAAACAAACACAGCACACAAAAACATGATCAGCGTATTGATCGTGTAGTCAATTTCCTTCTTTTCATAGTACTCGGGGGCCGCGGGCACTTCCGCGGCCTCTTCTCCAACTGCCGCGGTCGGCTCAGCAGCCTCTGAAGCGACTTCAGCAGCCGCAGGCGCTACCGTCTCGGCAGGAGTCTCGTCCTGCGAAAAGGCAACTGATGAAGAGCCCATTAAAAAACTCAAGCCCAAAGTGACCACCAAAGCGGCTGGCCGCAGTCGGGTCCACACACTACCAATCATCGCCTGTTCTCCTCGCTTATTTTCGTACTGAATTTTTGCCTGTCACAGTCTCATTTCAGACTGCCCGGCGTGTCATTCGCGTTGATGGGTGGCCAAAGAACGGGCACTGCACCCTCATCGAAGAGGAGGATTCTTACCAAGCGAATTCATGCGGCTGTTTTGTTGCCGAAGAACCACCCAGTGAAACTCCTTCTGACCTCCCGCGCTGCCTTCCATGCCAACGGAATGACCTACCTTCTGCAGATTGCAAACAACGTGCCTTTGCATTCCAGAACAAGTAGAACAATTGACATAAGTCTCTTTGAATAAACTATTTGCGAGTTTTTGAATCATCAAACAACAAGCAATATGTCAGTGATCGACAGAGCAACTGCACTAAAACAAAGCACGCCAGTCCAAAACATCAGCAACCATCTGTGCATAGGGATATCAAAGCAAAAGAATGCATTGATTTTCCTTCCCTTCAAACCTCATTTCAGCGCCGTTGGCCAGGCTTTCTGATGCAATTTTGCCTATCCGAAAAGCAGTATGCCCAGAAGAGACAAGGAAAGCACTTCACTCACCCCTCGATTCAGGTTGCGATGACAATCCTCGGGATTCTCGAAACAATCCCTGACGTCTCAAAAGGTGCCATGATGTCCCGATTCTTCCACAGACGATGAGAAGTCGGCGTTGTGTGGAAATCTTAGCGGCGATTCAAACGCTGATTTTCGCATAAGCCATGTGGCATCGAACGGCTCACGATGGCAATATGGGAGAACTAGTCAGTCTTTTCCGCAAAGAAGAATGACTGCACTGAACAGATCCTGCTCTATTTCGACTGAAGAACGCAAGCTGACGGAATTCTGAATATGACTTTTTCTGCCCAGTTAGCCGCCTCATTTTCAGCAGCGATTCTTGCTGCTTCGGTCGGGTCTGCCGCTTTCGGTCAATCCACTGCAGCGACACCCGCAGAGCAGAACAGCAGCAAGCAAATCGCCGCCGACCTTTACCAGTTTCCACCGAAGACCCCAGCGGACCTGATGGAGGCAGCGCGAGTCACACAGAGTCTCGACCGCGTCGCCGACTCGCGAGCATTTTTGAGACAATTGCTGGACCTGCAACTCGGCGAGAACGAGCTTCGTGCACTGCGAAACCTGCTTGGCCCCGGGCCTTTTCTTGACTTGCGCAGAGATGTTCGACTTCGACCTGAATCCGAGGAACTACTGGCAGCCGTCAACGAGGCGATAAATACCAAGTCCTGGAGTGCACAGGAACTACAAAATCTTGTTCAGGCTGTCGGTACACCCGGTACTGCTGGAATCAATGCGGCATCAGAACTCCTGGCGATCGGCGATAACGCCATTCCAGTGCTGTTAGCTGCTGATGTCCAGACGCCCTCTGGTCGTGCAGCGAACCAGATATTGGAACGCAATGCGCGTCCATTGCGGTTTGGTCTGCTTCAGCAAATTGATAAAGCAGACCCCAGCATGCAAGTCCGATTGATCAAACTGCTGGAGAACAGCGATGACACTGAAGTTGCATTGCGTTTGCTACGATGGCAATTTGGACCAGCCACAGATCCTGCCGTCTCCAGCGCGGCGAGAGATGCAATCCGTCACATTTCCGACTCTCAGATTGTTGTGGAAACAAACACAGAGGCTGCCGACATTCTCACAACAAAAGCCGAAAGTCTTCTGAGGCAGTCTGGTTCCAGATTCTCTGCCCTGGATGAACCCGCCTTCATTCGAGCACTCACCGGGCACAATAAGCGTACGGATGCGATCAAGGATGCCACGCTTCTGCTGAGCGATGCATCCGCCATTGACTCCGACAACGCGAACACGAAGACAATCTCTCTCGTTGCAAA
This sequence comes from Planctomycetaceae bacterium, assembly GCA_041753135.1. GTDB lineage: Bacteria > Planctomycetota > Planctomycetia > Planctomycetales > Planctomycetaceae > SXXK01. The sequence continues at coordinate 10,352 of JBGSVD010000007.1, read as the reverse complement.
TTGCGCTGCGGCTAACCCGTCATTGACTTCCAAACCTTCAGTCGCCATACAATTGCCTGCTGATGAAATACTGGCGGCTCTGGAAGTATCTCTGGACCTTCACCCTGATGCAGCAATCGAATTATTAAAGGGGCTCGCAGAGGTACCTCTGCAGAATCTGGATTTCACCGAGGCGGGCAGGGTCCTTCGCCAAGCGCTCCTCAATCCTGACGCTCGAGTGCGCTTTTTGACTGCTCACTTGCTGCGAAACAAGCTGCCGCTGGAGGTCAGGCATTCGTCCGTTGCACAATCGCTCGCATCAGCGAAGAATGGCAGTCTGAAACAAGAAATGGTGATCGTCAGTGCTGATGACAATCAACTCAGAAATCTGGAACTCGTGTTTCAGGATGCTGGATATGTCCCAGGTACGGCAGAGACGGGACCAGAGGGATTTGAACTGGCGGCGAGACAGATGACCTGCGAATTGTTCATCTTGAGTGCTGAATCGCCGCGCTGGCCCATCGCGACCACGCTCGCAAATCTTCGTGCCGACGTGAGAACGAGAAACACGCCAGTTGTCGTGATTGGCGGAGAACGATTCCGAAGTCGCGTTCTGGCATTGGCCGAGATTCATCCGGGGGTTTGGTTTATCCCTGAACCCGCCGGCACGGAGTCACTGCTCAGCAAGCTTGCTCAGGTAAACCTGCCAGCCAATTCCTTGACCAGTGACGACAGAGCAACCATGAAAAGGCTGGCTCAGTAATCACGCCACGGCTTTTTGCAGGTCAAACGTTCTGCCCTTTCAGAAGGCAGTAGCCGATTGAAATCCCCAGCACCAGCATGACACAATAGTCCTGCGGCGACAGGTGATTCATTCTGTTGACCATGATCTGCTGAACTTGGCTAGCCCATTGCTGCAGGCCAGAAAAAAGAGTGCTCAACATGGAAGTTGCCCTTCAAAAACTTTCCGAGCGTTAACGATACGCAGGAGTCTTTCTCTCGGACTGTTGATTTACTCTTAGTCAAACTCTCTGCATCGGCCGAGTCTGATACGAATTTCATGTTGAAGAGACACTCCTGATGTTCTGATTGCACGACTTATAGCGATTCGGCAAACCTGCAATTCCAGGAAATCGCCAGCGCATCTGTTTTTCTGAACACGTTTCGAAAACCCAAACCAAAGCAAGTTACTGCGCTTCAAAGTTGATCGGTCGTCCGGTCCAGCCAGCCGCCTGAGTCACCCGGGCCGAAAGGTCGGCATCGCCAGCCTTCGTCGAGGTGAAAATTTCCGCTTGAGCCGCCGCCAGAATTGGCAGCAATTCCAGAGGTATGGTTCGAGTCAGATTCAGGATTGAAGGTTGATTGTCGAGTGTCGTTAAAATAACTGGAGCCACTATGGTGGAGACTGACGGCTCATAAATGGACGCCAGCAACACCAACGACTCAGCGCCCCTCTGTGCTCGCAAACGAACTTCTTTCAGTTTCGGACACTCCTGACGCAAAACCTGTATCGCTCGACGAATATCCCAAACTCGCATGCTGTCCAGTGTCATCCCCAAAAGCTGGAAGCGACGCTGGATCTGTATTTGCTTCGACTCGTTGCCATTCCATGCCGCGATCCCTGCTCCTCGCGGCGACAGAATCGCGGTGGCCTGAACCGGACGCAGGCTGGTTGACGGAGTCCAATGCTCGGAAGTGCCATCCAACTCAATCGTCAGCTCAATGGATTGCAACTCCTGCAACTCAGCCGCATCTTTCGCAGTCACATTGAGACTCAGACTCACGTGAGGCTGGCTCTCAAACGTCACGCGAATGACATCATTCTTGCCTTCACCAGAGACTCGACTGATTTTCACGGCATTGGAAATCGACGCTCGTTCTTCTTCCTGAGGCCATCCTGAAAAACTTCTGTCAGACAAGCGCGTCACTGTTTTTGCGAGGTATTCGTCCTGGTTTCGCAGAATTTCCGCCGCTGTCACTGCTGGTGCGGCAGGTACAAAAATCTCGTCAACTCGCGTATTGATCTCATCCGTGGGTGTCTGAACCAGCACTTTCAACTGTTCCGGCTGAAAGAGCTTATCTGCCGTCTTCTGAATCATGGAATCGTCACCTTTCAGAAAACAATTGAACCAGCGGAAGGCGTGGATATGCAACTCCTGCGTGTCCTTGTGAGGGCCCTCAGTAATTTGAAGACCAAGGTTCTCTTCTGCACCAAGAAGCTTGTAGATGTGTCGAACCTGACGATGAATGTCGACAACGCCTTCCAGCGGAAAGATCGTATCTTTGTCTGTGTTTGAAATCAGCAACGGTCGCGGGGCTACCAATGCTGCGACTGTCGCATAGTCCCACTGAAAAGTATTGACCATGAACATACAGTCGCAATGTCCTTCGACGCACCCATTGACAACATGGTCTCGCAGATTGGTGATTCCGGCAACGGGGACTGCACATTGAATACGATCGTCCAGAGCAGAAATCCACCAACTGTAGGCACCACCACCCGATCGCCCAGTGACACCAATTTTTGTGGCATCCACTTCAGCACGTGTTTCGAGATAGTCGAGCGACCGAATGCAGTTCCAGGCTTCGACGCCAGCAGGCGTATAGCCACGTGAATTCCACCACCAGCGATTCATCTTGTAGGTGCCGTGGTGAATACCTTCGATCTCACCAAGCTGCAATGTGTCGATGATCAGACAGTTGTAGCCATTGCGAGCAAACCACGCTCCGTGGTAGTGATAGTGTGTCTTGTTTCCAAAGCTCACACCGTCTTTCTTGACTTGCCCGTGTCCACAAACATAAAGAATTGTGGGAAGCGGTTTGTCGGCATTTTTCGGTCGATAAAAATTCCCAGTAACGTACAAACCGGGCAGCGACTGAAATTGGATTCGCTCTACAGTGAACTCCGTTTCGTCAGTTGTTCCTGTAATCACTGGCTGCATTGGCGTTTTTCCAGGCAGCGGATTGAGTCCCAGCATATCGAAAAGCTGTTCGCGCAGCCGAGGCTTTGCCTCTGTCCATTCGTCCGCCGTCTTGAAACGAGTCAGTTCATTCTGACGTTCAAGCCTGCTGACTTCCGCCTCAAAAAACTGAGAGAGTTCCGGGTTGTCTTTCAGAGATCGATCTTGCCCACTTGCTGGCAGAGCACAAATGCCGACAATGACCAAAGTTAAGACAACCGCGAGCCTCGACAGGTCCAATTTCATCCAAGCGTCTCCTTGATCGGCATTCAACGAAAAAAGGCCGCAACAATCGTCGCAGCCTTGTGAATGTCGCCGAGTTTCTGGCGAGACGCAAGTGAACAGAACTATTCAGACGTTCCGAGTACAACACTAATCAGCCAGAACCCGATCTGTCAGTTCATCATTAAGAACATGCTCAAACGTTCTACCGACCGAAGATTCGAGTGCCAGTTCCAGACGATCGGGATGTTGAAGCGCGACGATAAAAGTTCGACGTTCGACTGCGCAGGTGATAGCGTGCAGCGACCGAATTGGTCGAACCGACCAGACTTGTCGTGTCCAGAGTGACTGCGGCACCTGCACACAGAGTCAGAATCAGAACGGCTCCCACAACACGTCGCAAAGTTTGAGTTGCCATCGCAGCACCTTCATTTTCAAATTGAATAAAACAGTTGTAACTCGATACCCATAATACGCGATTCGAGCTTTCAGATTCACAACCTATTCCGGACAACATCGCCATTATCCCAAAGCCAGTGCAAACATGTCGCAGTTCTGAGAAGTTCCGATTTGTTGTTCGGTGGCAACTACAGCATTTTCCCCGTGTTGGCATCCTGATATTCGGGCAAGTAGCCGAAGGGCAACATCCGAAGTCGTTTCCATCACAGTCTCCGAAGGTGCTAACATCGCTTTTCGCGGGACATTTGCGTTTTCTCTCTGTGGCGGTCGGCGAAAATCTGCAACACTGCTTCGTCTCCAACACATTGAATTCACAGCGTTTGAACTTCTCGTATGCGTCTGATTTTTCTTGGCACCGGTGGATATCATCCGAACGAACGGCGGCATACAGCCAGTCTGTTGCTGCCCGAAATCGGTGTCGCGCTCGACGCGGGAACGGGGTTCTTTCGAGCACCAGAACGCATGGAGACATCAACTCTGGATGTATTCCTCACACACGCACATCTGGACCATATCTGCGGCCTGACGTTTATTCTCGTCCCAATGCTGCGAGAGACAATCACTCGCGTTCGAGTTTTCGGCTCCGCCGATACTCTGCAGGCAGTGAAAACTCACTTGCTGTCAGATGCACTGTTCCCTGTGATGCCAGCCTTTGAATGGCATGAACCAGGCACGCAGGTTTTCCTGTCAGACGACAGCCGACTCACCTGGACTCCTTTGATTCATCCCGGTGGTTCGATGGGATATCGGATCGACTGGCCCGATCGTTCCATGGCCTACATTACCGACACAACAGCTCCTGGCAACTATACCGAATTTATCCGGAACGTGGACCTGCTGATTCACGAATGTTACTTCCCTGACGAACTCAGCGAATGGGCGGCCAGAACCGGACACAGCGCAGCAACACCGGTGGCAGAGTTAGCAAGATCCGCCAATGTTGGTCGACTGATGCTGGTCCATGTCGACCCGCAACGACCTGATGATGACCCAGTCGGACTCGACGCGATTCGTCGTATCTTTCCGAATACTGAACTGGCAGAGGACCTTCTCGAGATCGAGTTCTGAGGGCTGCCCCCAATTCACACAGGCCGTGTTTGAAGTAGACTGATCGCGGTCACAATTGAACTATTTAACTGTCCGCCGAAGGCGTACGCGAATGCGGGCACTGTTATCACGTCAGGATGTCGTGGATGACTTCACCATGCACGTTTGTCAGCCGTCGCTGGATTCCGTTGTGGTAATACGTGAGCCGTTCGTGGTCAATTCCCAGAAGCTGCAGAACCGTCGCGTGGTAGTCGTACCAGTGCACCGGCTTTTCCACGGACTTCCAGCCGATATCATCGGTCGCACCATAGGCCATTCCGTGCTTCAGGCCCGCGCCGGCCATCCAGATGGAAAAGCCGTACATGTTGTGATCGCGACCAGTGCCGATCTGATCGGCGCCTGATTGTGTAAACGGCGTGCGACCGAACTCCGATGTGCACAGCACCAGGGTGTCTTCCAGCATGCCTCGCTGACGCAGATCTTTCAACAAAGCGGCCACGGGCTGATCGAGTCGACCGGCTTCGCGAGTATGATTTTCCTTCACATCTTCGTGCCCATCCCAGTTGATTCGCGGCGAACCGAACGAGCCGCCGGAAAACAACTGCACAAATCGAACGCCTTGTTCCAGCAAGCGTCGAGCCAACAGGCAACGACTTCCGAAGTCTGCCGTTTCTTCTTTTTCCAATCCGTACATTTCTCGAGTCGTCTGTGTTTCCTGATTCAGGTCAGTGACTCGCGGAACAGCCAGTTGCATCTTCGCCGCCAGTTCATAGCTCTTCATCCGTGCGAGCAATGCGTCTTCGGCACCGGTGCCTGCAAGATGTCGTCGATTGATTTCCGCGAGCAATTTCCGGCTGGCAACATCCTGACCATCGGGCAATTCACGAGATGGAAACAGGTCGTAGATTGCTGGCCCTTTGCTTTGGAACGTCACGCCCTGATGTTGCGCGGGAAGGAATCCGTTGGACCAGTTGATTGTTCCTCCAGCGGGCAATCCGCGAGCATCCGGAAGCACAACATACGATGGCAATTCGTCCGTTTCTGAGCCCAGTCCATACGACACCCAGGATCCCATCACAGGAAATCCGTTCAGTCGGAAACCGGTGTTCTCTTCGAAAGTCGCTGGCGTATGATTGGCCGATTCCGCCACCATCGATCGAATCACGGTGAGTTCATCGGCGACTTCCGCAATGTGCGGAAACAGCTCGGAAACCCACAACCCGCTTTGTCCTCGCTGGTGAAATTCCCAGTCGTTCTTTCGAATCAGACCGACCTGATTGAAGAACGTGGCCGGGCGTTCGTCAGCCTGCAACGACTTGCCGTGAAACTTTGCGAGCTCAGGCTTGTAGTCGAACGAATCGATGTGACTGACACCACCACAGAGGCACAAATGAATGACTCGCTTCGCCTTCACCGGAAGATGGGGCGTCCCTTTGGCTTCTGCTGGAATAGAATCGGCGGTGGCAAACTTGTCACGCAGGAGCATCGATGCAAACGCCGCGCTGGTCAGTGACGCGGTGGAGAAATCGAGCGCTCGACGGCGTGAAATAGAGTCGTGGATCATGGAAGTGACTCGCTGGTTGTGGGGAGATCATTGCGGTTGATCAATCTGCGATCAACCACCACGCTATCGCAAATACAAAAACTCATTGCTATTCAGGATGACTCGACAGAAGGACGCCAGGCCGTGTTCTGTCACGAAGTTGCTCCCAAGCTGCACCTCGGAGTCTTCCGCTTCACGACCGAACGCCATCACGTAAACTCGTTCGATCTGCTTCCGAACATCGTCACCAGCCTGTTGTTTGACTCGGGCGGCAAAGTCGTCGGACATTTCGAACATCAGAGAATTGTTCATCAGCGACAAAGCCTGCAACGGAGTGATCGTTGTCGCTCGTTTCGGAGCAGTCGCCGACGGATCAGGACAGTCGAATGTGTCCAGAAAGGGATTCCGGCCGCCTCGGGGAGCGAATCGATAAATCGTTCGACGATGATTTTCAAAGCCCGCTTCGTCCAGCAGGTTGTAGAAGTTGCTGCCCTTGAACTTGATATGTTCCACGTCACGATATCCGCGCCCGCCGATCTCCGGATCCAATTGACCGGTCACCACAAGCACAGCATCACGAATCGCTTCCGCTTCAATTCTTTGCGGAGACTTTCGCCAGAGCAGCCGATTGTCGGCGTCAATCATCATCGCTGTTTCATTCAGCGATGATGACTGTTTGTAAACTGCGGACGTTACAATCAATCGATGCATCGACTTCAGACGAAAATCGCGTTGCTGGAATTCCGCTGAGAGCCACTCCAGTAACTCTGGATGACTCGGAATTCCTCCATTGAAACCAAAATCGCTCGGCGTCGGCACAAGACCCTGACCAAAGTGATAGTGCCAAAGTCGATTGACCATCACGCGAGCGAACAGCGGATTGTTCTGATTCGTAATCCATTCCGCCAGTTTCTTTCGACGCTCCGCATCCGAAGCATTTGGCGCTAAGCCGAAATCCGGGGAACCACCAGGAATTGCCGTCAATCCCGCGGGCGAAACTTCGCGGGCCGGACTTCCAACATCGCCTCGCAAAAGCAACCGAGTGACACCCGGATTGCCCGAGACGCAGGTGTACAAGGTTTGCGATTCTGACTGAGCAATGTCTTTCCGTTCTGCCTGCAGACGAGCAGTTTCGTCGCGCCCACTTTGAATAAGGTCGCGTTGTTCTGGTGACAAGCGAGCCATCAGTTCCTTGCTTGAAACAGAATGAATATCCGACGAACCAGCCGAAGTCGCAACTTCATCCGCACTCAACGCGCAGTCGTAAAGCAACGCGCGATGGATGCGGCCGGAGAGCATTCGATTGCCACCTGGCGGACCGTGCCGCAATCCGAAAACCAGCTGAGCCTTGCCAGCGGTGTAGGTCTGCAACGGCCCGGGTCGATAGGGCGTTCCATAGGGTTTGCCGTCGCGATATCCAACGATCGTCCCGTCGGCCTGATAGACGATTGCGACATGTACCGGGCGATTTGTGGCTTCTGTTTCGTCGGTGCCATGGAATGACTGAGTTCTGGCGAAGCCATTGCTGCCAGCCATCCATTTTTTAGGCTCGCGTTCGCCGAAAACAATCGCATCAAAAATCACACCATCGAGCGTTTGCAGGCTGATCGCGGCTCCACCGCCTTGCTCAAGATTGTCCAGCTGCACCCAGGCTTCCAGAGTCTTTTCTGCAATGTCGACTGTGATCGGAGCTGACGCAACGAATCCTTCTTTGCCATCAACGACCAGCAGCCCGTTTTCCAATCGAGCTCCGCCGCTGGCTTTTCCTTCGAGCGAACCGATGCTGTCATGAAAGTCATCGTTGAATTCCCATGCAGCCAACGTTTTCGGAGGTTCAGGGGCTGTCAACTTGCCGGCTTTGCGTTCGGCAATGATCGCGTTTCGCGCGGGCTGTTCGATGTTGTTCTGTTGCGTTTGAATCGCTGTCAGTCTGGCATCAATTTCCTGAAGTCGCTGCTGATGCGTTTCTGACAGTGGCACTCGAACCGTGCGTTCGCCGTGAGTGACTCCAGCCAGCGTTGCGGCAAGCTGATAATAATTGGTTTGCGAAATCGGATCGAACTTGTGGTCGTGGCATCGAGCACAATTGGCGGTGAGTCCTAAAAACGTCTGACCGATCGTGCCCACAAGGTCTTCAAGTTCATCCTGAACCATCGCCATGCGCATTTTATCGTTGGCAGGCAGCGTGGTGTTGTGCGGACCGGCGACAAGGAAACCGGCTGCAGCGATCGCGTTCACATCGTCCGGGTGCAGGATGTCGCCGGCGATCTGCAGTCGCACGAATTCATCGTACGGCAAGTCCTGATTCAGAGCGTTGATCACCCAGTTGCGATACGGCCAGAAATTGTCGCGAGGTTCATCGTATTCGAAGCCGTTGCTTTCACCAAACCGAGCGATATCCAGCCAGTGCCGAGCCCCCCGTTCGCCATAATGAGGCGATGCGAGCATGCGATCGACCAGACTTTCCCAGGCGGTGTCGCTGTTGTCGGCAAGGAACAGATTGATTTCTTCGGGAGTCGGCGGCAAGCCCAGCAAATCGAAACTCAGCCGACGAATCAGCGTCCGTTTGTCCGCTTCCGGCGACGGCGTCAACTTTGCATCATTCAGTTTTGCGAGGACAAACGCGTCGATGGGATTTTGCGACCAGCCTGGACGATCCGTTTTCGGCGGCGCGACGGGCGACAGTTGCTGCAGCGACCACCAGTCAACGCCTGCTCGGGAATCGGTGGTGAATCGAAACGGATCGATTCTCTCAGTCCCCCATTTGGCACCGTCAGCAATCCACGACTTGAGCTTCTCCCTTTCGTTTGCCGTCAGAGGCTTCTTCGGAGGCATCGTGTCTGCTTCAACGTGCTGCCACAGCAGGCTCTGATCCGGCTTTCCCGCTTCAATCACAACGCCCGATTCGCCACCCGCCATCGCTGTGGCACGGGCGGACAAGTCCAGGCCGCCTTTGGCTTCCGGGCCTTCGTGGCAACTGAAACAACGCTGCACGAGCAACGGCGCGATGGAATGATCAAAGTCGTTCGCATCGTCGGCCGGAATCGACCGTACTGGCTCCGCGACTTTTTCCTCTGGTGTTGTTTGGCCCGAGGCTGTTTGCCTCGAGGCTATCGGAATCAACGTCACCGGAATCAATGCCAGAGGAATGGCACTCGCCAGAAAAATCACAATCCAGTCGCTACGCATCCCGTTTGCCTCGCCAGGGGCTGCCGTTCAATTAGAAAATCAACCCGCAGGATAGCCTTTAGCGAACATCATGTCACTGAACAGTTGGCGACTCACACAAATTCCGTTACACCAGCACGGGAAATCTACGACCGTTCTTCGAACTCTGCAAAGGAGTCCACTGGATGCATTCTATTTGTTTGATTGTCCGCTTCACACGAGTCATGATCATCGTTGGCATCATGGGGGCGATGGCACCTGAGCCACGGCTAATGGCTGATCCGCCCGAAGGCTTCGTTTCATTGTTTAATGGAAAAGACCTGGATGGCTGGAAGGGACTTGTGGCGACTCCCGAAAAACGAGCAGCCATGAAATCAGAAGAACTGGCTGCAGCTCAGAAGAAAGCCGACGCCAACATGAAGGAACATTGGTCGGTCGTCGATGGTGAGTTGGTCTTTGATGGCAAAGGCGACAGTCTCTGTACAATTAAAGATTACGGCGATTTCGAATTCTACGTCGACTGGAAGATCCTCGAAGGCGGAGACAGCGGCATCTATCTGCGAGGCAGTCCGCAGGTTCAGATCTGGGATACAAAGTTCGAAAAGTATCAGTCGCTTGGGGCCAACAAAGGGTCAGGCGCGTTTTGGAACAATCAGACTCATCCTCGTTTTCCTATCGCCGTCGCCGACAAACCGGTTGGCGAATGGAACACATTCTTCATCCGCATGGTCGGCGAAAAAGTGACGATCAAGCTGAACGACGTACTCGTAACCGACAACGTCGTGATGGAGAACTATTGGGACCGCAAGAAGCCGATCTATCCTCGCGGCCAGATTGAACTCCAAAACCACGGCAACACACTTTGGTTCCGGAACATCTACATTCGCGAACTGGATGCGAAGTAGGCGCTTTTGTTTGAGTCGGCGAGCGGTTGGGCGTTAGCCCTCCGTGTTGCGATGGTTCTTCACGGAGGG
>JBGSVD010000006.1:0-16597 GCA_041753135.1 Planctomycetaceae bacterium | reverse complement strand
CGACGCTTCACATTATCTCTGCTGAAGCAACATCCTGGCAAAGACAGCCTCGCCATGAAACGCAGAATCTGCGGCTGGAGCGACGACTTCCTGATGGAAGTCCTTGGTATCAAAGGGACTTAAGTGTGCGCTGGCCTTGATAGTGGTCTCTACTACGACGATCACATCGAGCCATTCGCAAAGATTGCTCGATTCATCAAACAGCATGGCTCAGTTGCAGGAATTCAAATCGCACATGCCGGCCGCAAGGCGAGTACGAACAAACCCTGGGAGGGCAATGATCAAATCGGACACGATCAAGGGGGTTGGGACACGATTGCTCCTTCGGCAATCGCATTTGGCGAAAAGCTTGACAAAGTCCCCATCGAAATGACACTCGACGACATCCATCGAGTTCAAGCAGATTTCGTTGCCGCCGCTAAACGTGCGCTGGCAGCGGAATTTGAATGCCTGGAGATTCACTTCGCACACGGCTACCTCGCCCATGAGTTTTATTCGCCTCTGTCGAATAAACGAACAGATCAATATGGGGGAAGCTTCGAAAACCGCATCCGCTTTTTGCTGGAGACCTTCACGGCGGTTCGTGAAGTCTGGCCGGCTCGATTGCCGCTGCTTGCAAGACTCTCGGTTACCGACTGGGTAGAGGGTGGAGTAACGCTGGACGAGTCGATTGAACTCATACGGCAATTGAAGGCGTTGGGACTTGACATGATCGACGTCAGCCACGGTATGGTCACGCCAAATGAGAAGGTTCCGTGGGCTCCTGGGATGATGATCGCTCCAGCCGGACGCATCAGACGCGAAGTTGATATTGCCACGACCACGAGTTGGTTTATTACCAATTCGAAGCAAGCCGAGGACGCATTACTGGCTGGCCATCTTGATGTTGTGATGCTGGCCCGTGAAATGTTGCGAGATCCCTATTGGCCCTATCATGCAGCAAAAGAACTGGGCGACAAAGCGATAAGAAACATCTTGCCGGTGCAGTACGCAAGGGCGGTCGAGTAGGTCCAAGCGGTTTTCACCTTACCCCGTGGACCGTCTGTGCCCGTCCACCATCACCGCGCGAATAGTGCCTGAAATTCAGCCAGATTCTTTCCCTTCCAGTTGCGGCGGTTGGACATCGCCAACAGAGTCGTTGGCTTGTATCTCGTCAGCATGGTTCTTCCGCCATTCTTTCGTTTCTATTGAGAATGCACGGGTTAAAGCGATGGGCTCGGAAAAGAATCGGTGACGGACGCGTCGTTTTGAGAAACGATCGTTAGCAGCAACGATGAATTCTCGACCGCTTTTAATGAATGGGGTTCACCCGTCTTCAAATACAATATGTGTCCAGCTTTCAGTTCCACGTGCTTTCCCATCGTGCTAAATGTGACGTGCCCTTCTATGCACTGCACGATGATGTTTCCTTTGGCGGTGTGGACTGGAATCTCTTTATTCTCCAGCAAGACCATGCGAATGATCTCAAACTGATCTGCCTTAATGAGGGCGGTCGTTTTGGAATCACCGATCGTCACCCCAAGCGGTTGAATATCGACAACGTCGCCTGCCTGCGCATGAAGGATGGCCATAGTCTTGTCTTTCCTTGAGTTACTTGAGTTACTTGAACGGGTCTGTGTAGTTCCCTGTTATAGAATCCAGCGATCATGCTGCCCGCTAAACCGCCACCGATAAACGTGGCGGATCAATCCATCGGGCGCTGTGCCACGGACTCCTTGCCCATATGCATGTGCTGCTTTAAGTGTTCCATTATTTCTTCCTGCATCTTTGCTATTCGCGTATGCATGGCTGTCGCAGTTACTGCAGTCATTCCTTATGCGGATGAGTGTCTGCGGTTTTCGCGGCCGATTCGGGGAAGTGACCGTGAGTCGTGGTGGCCGCAGCATCATAGATGCCTTTGACGTAGTGAGTGTACTCCACGTACGATTTCACAAACTCGCGCCCGGCCTGAACGTCGTCCTTGTCAAATTTCTTTTTGGACAGGGTTTCCTCGAAATGCTCGCGGACATTGTGTTCTGTCTTTTCAGACAGTAGCTTCAGCACCGGAACGACATCCCCGCTCGCCAGGGCTTTGTCACTTGTCGGGATCGACAGGCCAAAGTCCGTGCCCGAGGGTTTGAGACCAGTGTAGGGAGCTCCTTCCCCAGCGCGATGGATGCGCACCAGAGTCTCGAAGAAATACATGTCGGCCAGTTCGCGCGCTTCTGCGCTGAGCTTGCGTACCTCGAGCGTCTTCGTGAACGCCAGTTTGATTTGCGCCTCGTCGTCCTTCCGGACCCAGATGAGTACACGGTTGACGTTGCCTTCCGTCAGTGCGGTGCGTGCGGCGTTGACGACCGGTCCATCCAAGCTGTCGCAATGAGCCTGGACGCCCTGAGGTGCTGCGAACGACGCCGAGAGCATGATCAGGGCAGCCAGGGAGACTTTTAGATTCGGGCTTTTCATAACAGGGTTCTTTTGGGGTTTCAGGATCGGAAGTAGATATCAGGTTCTCATTGCCTTGTTACGGTTCACATCGATTTCAATTCCCCAGGAATGATCGTTGGTGTGGATAAATCAGTTTCTTCAGGCAACTTGTTTTGTCGACCGAGCGCATTTGCTAAAGCTTCGTGGTGCCTACTCAGCCATAGTCGCTCGCTCGTCGTCATGGCGTTCCTGTTTGCTCTGAGTGAACTCTTCACAATTAGCAGATTGACCAACCCGTCTTGAAGTAGTTTTGGGCCTGGTGCAACGATCGTTTTCAAAACGAAAAAAGCCGATGCGGCTGGAAACCTGTTGGTTTACAACTGCATCGGCTTACTGTCGAACGCGTCGCTCAACTTACATTGGGGCTACGCTTAATCTAGTTTTCCGAAAGCGTCGAACGTGATGACTGGCGGCGTTCGATGCAAGTCCACGATAACAGCTTGCATTTGAAAGGCAAGGTGAACTTTCGCTGTCGACTAAGTTTGTGCGGTCGTTGCAGCCTTAGAGAACAATTCGTCTTCGCCAGGTGATAGAACTCGAGAGTCGTTGGCCATGATCTACATCCCCTGTGTCTCAATCGATCCAATTTCTGAATAGAACAGAAGCTAAGATTGTTGTTTGCGTCCAGCCCGTTAGGATCGTGGCGTTGTAAGGGCTGTGTGTGACGAGCCCGGAAACCAACAGAGTTGCGGATGACTAAGTAAATCGCAGGCCAGAATCTTCTGGCGGGCGAATTAAAGAGTAAGCCGACGTGATTGAATACCTTGGGGTGTTCTGCCGCGTCGGCTTTTTTCGTACCTGAAACGAAAGTCGTGTCCGATTCTCGCTGTGCAAGAAACATGGATGTGATTGAAGTTCTGAATGTTCTCAACGCCTTGAAAGCCGCTTTCCGACCAAAGGTGATGCATGATCTGTAGGCGATACCTCCCATGAAAAATCACGTTCGGTTAATTGTTCGTATAGTGGTCGTTGCGGTCATTGCAGTCGGCGGTTACTTCGGCTGGCAATGGTGGTTGGCGCAGAATGCTGATCCGCTGCCAGAGGGAATAGTGTTCGGCAATGGTCGGATTGAAGCGGTCCAGGTTGATGTCGCGGCGAAGTACGCGGGGCGGGTGAAAACGGTTCTGGCGCGCGAAGGAGATATGGTAGAGAAGGGCCAATTGCTGGTGCGGATGGATACGGAGGAGTTGGAAGCTGCCCTTGCACAGGCTCAAGCTCATCTGGCCGAAGCAGAACAAGCGATCGCTCAATCGGAAGCGATCCAGCTTGAACGCGAGAGTGAATTGCGACTCGCTGACAGTACGCTTGCTCGATCGGCAAAACTGGCAACTCAACAAGCGATTTCTCAGGAAGAGTTTGATCAGAAGCAGAGTCAGCGTGAAGTTGCCAATGCGTCAGTGGCAGCCGCGAAAGCTTCGGTGAACACTGCCAAACGTGGAGTGGACGTTGCGAAGGCGGCAGTCAGGCAAACCGAAGTTCAAATTGCCGACGCCCAATTGATATCGCCGACCATCGGCCGAGTTCTGTATCGACTGGCTGAAGAAGGCGAAGTCCTTGCGGCTGGCGGCAAGGTGATGACGTTGATGGACCTCAGCGACATCTACATGGAAATATTCCTGCCATCGAAGGAGGCAAGTCGGCTTTCCATCGGTGCCGACGCGCGGATCGTGCTGGATGTTGCGCCCGGTTACGCGGGTATCGGCAAGGTGAGTTTCGTTTCGCCGGAAGCGCAATTCACGCCGAAACAGGTCGAGACTCAGGACGAGCGTGACAAGCTGATGTTTCGAGTCAAGGTGCAAGTCCCGCATGAACAAGTCCTGAAGCATATCGAGAAAATCAAATCGGGGGTCCGCGGGGTCGCCTATGTGAAGATTAACGACTCGGTCGAATGGCCGGAAGAACTCAATCGACCGTTCCCGGACGATCTTTCGCAGATGAAGTACGAACGATGAATCGTCCCGCTCGTGCCGATGATCGTCCGCAAGCCAGCAACGTCGCTGAAGTGACAAACGTGACGCACGTTTATGGCAAGACAGTAGCGTTGGACGATGTGTCACTGCAAATTCCTGCCGGCAAGTCTTTGGGCTTAATCGGACCAGATGGAGTCGGAAAATCGACGCTGCTGGGTTTGCTGTCGGGTGCTCGCAAACTGCAAATCGGCTCTGTCAACGTGTTCGATGGAAGCATGGCCAATGCCAGGCATCGCGATGATGTCTGCATGCGTATCGCTTACATGCCGCAGGGACTGGGCAAGAATCTTTATCAGGAGCTGAGCGTTCGTGAGAACCTCGACTTCTTCGGCAAGCTCTATGGCCAATCTCGCGGTGAACGCCAGGCACGAATTGAACGACTCACCAAAGCCACGGGCTTGGTTGAGTTTCTGAATCGACCGGCGGGGAAACTCTCCGGTGGCATGAAGCAAAAACTCGGTCTGTGCTGTGCGCTGATTCACGATCCGGATTTCTTGATTCTTGACGAACCGACAACCGGAGTTGATCCGCTGTCGCGCCGTCAGTTCTGGGAACTGATCGAGTCCATTCGCGCCGAACGTACTGGGATGACCTTGCTGGTATCGACGGCGTATATGGACGAAGCCGAGCGATTCGATCGGTTGATCGCGATGGATGCTGGAAAGGTTTTAGCGACAGGTACTCCCGACGAAATCAAAGCGAACACGAAAACGGATAGCCTGGAGAAAGCGTTTGTCGCTTTGTTGCCGCCTGAGAAACAAGGCGACCATCAAGAACTGACGATTCCGCCGAGAACTCAAACCGAAGGCGAACCGGCCATTGTGGCTGAGGGTTTGACGCAGCGGTTCGGGGACTTTACCGCTGTCGATCATGTGAGCTTCAAGATTCACGCCGGCGAAATCTTTGGCTTTCTCGGATCCAACGGTTGTGGGAAAACCACGACGATGAAGATGCTGACCGGTTTGTTGCCTCCAACCGAAGGCAAGGCGTGGCTGTGGGGCCATGAAGTGGACGCGAGCGATCTGGCAACACGTTACCGCGTTGGCTTTATGTCCCAGGGCTTCTCGCTGTACGGAGAACTGACCGTTCAGCAGAACCTGAAACTGCATGCGCGACTGTTTCATATGACGGCTGCCAAAACACGGCAAAGAATCGAATTACTCGTTGGCCGTTTTGGTTTGACAGACTCTCGCAACAAGAAAGCGAGTTCCTTACCTCTGGGGCTTCGACAGCGACTATCGCTTGCGGTGGCCGTGGTTCACGAACCAGAGATGTTGATTCTGGACGAGCCCACATCTGGCGTTGATCCCGTTGCTCGCGATCAATTCTGGGAGTTCCTGATTGACTTGTCGCGAAACCAGAACGTTACAATCTTTATCTCAACGCACTTCATGAACGAGGCGATGCGGTGTGATCGCATCTCACTGATGCACGCGGGGAAAGTGTTGGTGCAGGACAATCCGGAGGCGATCGCAGACGCCTTTGGCGGTGGAGCCCACGGGTTGGAAGGAGCGTTCATTCATCACATCGAAGAGGCTGCCGGTGAACCAACAGTGGATGCGAGCGATTCTGAGAACCCGGCGGAGAGCTTGCAGCCCGCGTCATCGTCGGTGTCGAGTACTCCACGCTTCCCCGGACTGACCCGCTTACTTGCCTTCAGCTATCGCGAAACGATGGAAGTGATGCGTGACCCCGTGCGGCTGACGTTCGCTTTTGGCGGCAGTCTGCTGCTGTTGCTGGTGATCGCCTATGGGCTTTCGTCGGATGTTGAAAATCTTGCCTACGCCGTTCTTGATCAGGATCGAACTCCGGCAAGCCGCGCGTATCTGCAGGAATATTCAAGTTCGCGATATTTCCTCGAAGAACCCGAATTGCTGAACAAAGACGATCTTGAAACGAGGCTTGCGACCCGCCAGATCACAATGGCAATTGAGATTCCGCCCTCATTTGGACGCGATTTGAAGCGAGGTGATAATCCTGCAGTCAGCGTATGGATTGATGGCGCCGAAACATCTCGAGCCTCGACGATTGAAGGCTATGTTGTGGGCGCTCATGCAAAGTTCATCGAACGAATGGCCCGCGAGAGCACTTCGCCGCAGGTTCAAAGCGAGCTTGCGACGTTCGAGCTTCGATACATGTACAATCCGACGTTTGAAAGTATTTATGCGTTGGGCCCCACCATTCCAACCATGATGCTGCTGTTGTTTCCAGCGATCCTGATGGCGGTCAGCGTCGCTCGTGAAAAGGAGATCGGCACAATCACCAACTTCTATGTCACGCCGACAAGTCGAATGGAGTTCCTGCTGGGTAAGCAGCTTCCCTACATCGGTATTGGCATGGCGAACTTCATGATCCTGACGATCGTGGTCGTTTTCTTACTTCAAGTTCCGATGAAGGGAAGTCTGTTGACGCTCACGTTTGGTGCGTTGCTGTACGTGACCGCCACCACGGGCTACGGATTGTTAGTTTCGAACCTCGCGTCGAGCCAGGTCACGGCGGTGCTGTTGGCGGCAATTCTATCAATGATGCCCACGATGCAGTTTTCAGGCATGTTCCAACCTGTTTCGACGCTCGAAGGAGCCGCACGCGTCATGGGAACTCTCTGGCCGGCGGCCTACTATCTGCACATCAGCGTCGGCACATTCACGAAGGGACTCAGCGCCGTTTCGCTTATTCCAGACTTGATTAAGCTGGCGATGTTCTCTCCCGTCTTTTGGTTCCTTTGTGTACTTCTTCTGAAGAAGCAGGAGAAGTAATGCTGCGATCTCTGGCGAACATCTTCTGGCTGGGAACGAAGGAACTGCGAACCTTGCTGGGCAGCATCGCCTTGATGGGATACCTGGTCTATTCGTTCACGTTCAGCGTCTACCAACAAAGCGAAGGAGTTCCGGAAGACGTTAATCGAGCGTCCGTGGCGTTTGTGGATGAAGACCAGTCGACACTGTCGCGAAATATGAGAACTGCGCTGTATCCGCCTTACTTCAAAGTCCCCGAAGAGATCACTGCCGACCAGATCGATGAATCGATGGACGCCAGCCGGTTTCTGTTTGTTGTAGTCATTCCGCCGAATTTTGAGTCGGATGTTCGCGAGGGACGATCGCCGGAAATTCAGGTGAATATCGACGCGACGGCTGTTCGGCAAGCAGCGTTGGGCGCTGGCTACATTCGGTCTATCTTGGCAATGGAGATCAGTCGCTTTGCCCGTCGTAGCGACACGGTTGTCGAGCTGCCGGTCAAACTGGTCAAACGCAAAGCCTTCAATCCGAATGGCACAAATAAGTGGAACCGGGCCGTCACGGGGTTGCTGGATCAATTGTCGATGCTCACCATCATTCTGACCGGAGCCGCGATCCTGCGTGAACGTGAGCATGGCACGCTGGAGCACTTGCTGGTGATGCCGCTCACATCGTTCGAAATCGCAATCTCCAAAGTGTGGGCGAACGGGATTGTCATCTTAGTGTTCTTCGCGCTGTCGATGATTTTCGTGGTCGAAGGAGCCATTGGAGTACCCTTCGCTGGTTCGCGACTGCTGCTGTTGATGGGGACCGTGGTTTACCTGTTCGCCGCAGCGGCGGTCGGTATTTTGCTCGCAACGATCGCGCGCAGCATGGCTCAATACGGACTGCTTTGCATGATCACGATTATTCCAATGATGATGCTTTCGGGTGGAATGAGCCCGCTGGAAAGCCAGCCGGACTGGCTGCAGCGTATCACCTGGTTTTTGCCTTCACGACAATACATGAGCTTTGCTCAGGCGATCGCGTTTCGAGGCGTGGGTTTTGCCAATGTCTGGCCGGAGTTCGTCGCCATGGTCGGACTTGGCCAGGCCGCCTTTCTTGGGAGCCTCGCGTTGTTTCGGCGTTCGATTTCAGCAACCGGATAGTGCGCGGTACTGAGGCGATGAGCAGTAATTCGCAGGTGGAGTACGAAAGGGCCGTCGGATCAACGCGATTTAAGCACTGGTGCAGAAGTTTTTTAGTTTAACAGTCAGCCGCAGGCGTACTCGCCGTCATTGTGTCGCGTACGCCTGCGGCTGACGGTTAAACGAGTTTTGTGAAAGTACTTATGCACCAGTGCTTCGGGCGATCGCAAGTCACCAAAAATGAGTTGGTCCTTGTTATCTGGATTGTCGCCCCTACAATCCGACACGTGGGCTAATCGCTGATTTGAATTGGTAAGCAGCTCACGATAAGGCAATCACAATTTGTTCGGATGACTTCACGGATGGTAGCTCGGCCAAAGGCCTGAGAGACCAGCGATCAAGTAAGCCGACGTTGCAAAACACTTTCACAGGTGCTTTGCAGCGTCGGCTTTTTTTATTGCCATACGATTGCTCAAACACTCAGGCAGAAGACAAAGCCATGGCTTTGAGAAACGTCAAAGCTGAATCCGATACCCGCATATTTCGTGCGGTTCAACAGTTCTAAAATGGAGAAGGAATAGAAATGACATCAACAACAAAAAACACCAAGCAAGCGGCGAAGCCTGTTTGGTTCATCACGGGATGCTCCACGGGATTCGGAAGGCAGATCGCGAAGCATGTGCTTGAGCTGGGATATCGCGTCGTCGTGACGTCTCGAGATCCGGAGGATATTCATGATCTGGGCGAACTGGGGGACGCTTTAATCCTGAAGCTGGATGTGACGGACAGATCGCAAGCAGAAGCCGCCGTCAAAGCGGCCGAAGATCATTACGGTGGCATCGATGTGCTGGTCAACAACGCTGGCATTGGTTACTTCGCTGCGGTCGAGGAAAGCGACGAGAAGGAAGTTCGAAAGATGTTTGACGTGAATGTCTTCGGGCTGTGTCGCATGATTCACGTCGTTCTGCCCGGAATGCGGAAGCGTCGCAAGGGATACATCGTCAATCTTTCGTCGATCGGCGGACTGCGTTCGTTTCCTGCTCTGGGTTATTACAACGCGACGAAGTATGCGGTCGAAGGTTTGTCCGAAGCCCTTTGGCAGGAAGTGGAACCACTGGGAATCAACGTCATGCTGGTTGAACCGAGCGGCTTTCGAACGGATTGGGCCGGACGATCAGCTAATGAAACGCAACACCAGATCAAAGACTATGCCGACACGGCTGACAAGAACATTCGTCACCTGCGAGCGATCTCAGGCAATCAGGATGGTGACCCCGTTCGCGCGGCCGAAGCGATTGTGAACGCCGTCGAATCGGCGAATCCGCCTCACCGCCTGTTGCTTGGCAACGATGCGTACGATGGTGCAATGGCCAAACTTGACGAACTGCGAGAAGAGTTCGAAGCGTGGGAGTCGGTTTCACGTGGAGCTGATTTCCCTGAAGCAACTCCGGCAGCGACGGCGTGATGCCGTTTGGCTCGTGTTCTTTCCAACGTCTATTTTTGGGGTAGCGGGAGCCGGCAGACTTCAGGCTCTCGTTGCCCCCGAACTCCGGCGAGTTCGGCTACAACTCATCCAGTTAGAAAAAAAATGTCAACTAAAACTGCAAATCGAATCAAATCTCGACAGATCGAACTCAAGTCTCGCCCCGACGGTGTTCCGACAAAAACAAACTTTCAGATTGGTGAAGAGACCTTGTCTCCCATCGCTGAAGGCGAGTTTCTGGTTCAGAACGAATGGATGTCGGTCGATCCCTACATGCGCGGGCGAATGAACGAATCAGCCAGCTATACGAAACCGTTTCAGATCGGTAAACCACTGGAAGGCGGTTGTGTCGGCAAGGTGATCGAATCACGCCACGATGACTTCGCTGTCGGCGACCACGTGCTGGGGAGTCTCGGTTGGCGTGAAAAGTGGAAGTCGAATGGCGATGGGGTTTCTACGGTCGATCCAAAGTTCGCCGACCTGCAAACCTATTTAAGCACGCTTGGTATGACGGGCATGACCGCGTGGGCGGGTCTGACACGAGTAGCGAAGCTGAAGCAGGGCAGCACGGTGTTCGTATCGGCTGCTTCGGGTGCAGTCGGGTCGATTGTCTGCCAGATCGCGAAGTCGATGGATTGTCGAGTCATCGGCAGCGCTGGGCGAGCGAAGAAAATCGCGTGGCTGCTTGAGAAAGCTCACGTCGACGAAGTCTTCAACTATAAAGAAACCGATGATCTGTCGGCAGAACTTGGTTCGCTGGCTCCGGACGGTATCGACGTCTACTTTGACAACGTCGGCGGTGAACATCTCGAAGCAGCACTCGATCACATGAACATTCATGGCGTCATCGTTTCGTGCGGAATGATTTCCACCTACAACGCGACCGAGCCTGTGTCAGCACCGCACAACCTGTTCAAGATCATCGGCAAACGCGTTCGGATGGAAGGCATGCTGGTCTTCGATTTTCTCGATCAACGAGACGCGTTTCTAAAGGACATGTCCGCCTGGATAAAATCTGGCGCCATTGTCTGGGAGGAAACCATCACCGATGGGCTTGAGAACGCTCCCGCGGCCTTCATGGGGTTGTTCAAAGGCGACAACATGGGCAAGTCACTGGTCCGTATTGGCTGAGATTCAACCTTGATTAGCTGGACAGCGCCATGTCTTCATCAGCCGGAGTGCGCTAGCACCCGGTTCATGCAGAAGACATCAGCAAAAACCGGACGCTAGCGCGTTCCGGCTGATCATCCGAAAACACGCATTTTTCCGAACGTGGCGCTGTCTAGTTAGGCTGCCAGCTGGCTCGACGGGGATTTGCGATACAGTATAGTCCGTCAGAATTATTCAGAATTAGGGTCCACTACGGAAACCTCGACGAAACGATCAATTCTAATGCCTAAGCGCTGGGCCAGAAGCCGTTTCAAAAAATTCGTCTAACCGTCAGTCGTCGGTGTACATGAAGCTATGACAACAAGTACGCCTGCGGCTGACTGTTAAACGCTGTTCAACGAAGAAACGTCCGCGACAGTATTTACTTCCAGAGTTGGCGGCGTTCGGCTAGCGGGTCTGCAACCATGCCAGAGGTGGTGTCGAATCGCATGGTTGGGCGAGTCTCCAGGTCGTAGCGTGGCCAGCCGGCATCGCCAGACTTGATGAAACGCGTCCAGCGCGAGTGCATCTCGTCGGCCAATGGCTGATACCCCATTCCGCCAAGAATCGGGTTAGCAGGAACGGAACGACCGCCGAACGCTCAATTCGAAAAGATAAGGCCTATCAGAAGTCGTTGGCGTTTTCGTAAGTCCGGCTATCTTCGCGAGGTTGGTCCCGATTGGCGAATGGCGAGCGTGATTCGGAATCCCATCATGAGCGCGAGACCGCATCCGAGAAAGCCGGGAACAGAGAAATCGAAAATCGTTGGACGTACATGGCTACTGCACAATGAAGCCGATCCCATGAACAAGGCGGCAGTGAGGATCCCCATGACCAAACGATTGACGATGGGTTCAAGTCGCCGATGTTGCAAATGAACATCGAACTTACCTCGCTTCAGATTGCTCAGAATATCGGCGGTGTCTTTGGGTAGGATCGTGATCAGGTGCTCCCAGTCCTCGGCGTTCGCCTTCAATCGACCGAGCATCTTCTTTGGCGAGTAGCGATTTCTCATGGCCTTCTTCGCATAGGGCTCGATGAGTTCTGCGACACTAAAGTGCGGGCTGAGTTGATGTGCGGTCCCTTCCAGCATCACCAGCACTTTGATCAGCATCGCGACCTTTGCGGGCAGATAGATTTTGCTTTCCTGAATGATTCTGACGACTTCATTGAGGCACCCGCTCAAGTCAAAATCCTGCAGCGACTGATTCGAGTAATCGTCCAGAAGATCCTGAATCGCTTCCTTCAAGGCAGATTGGTCGTAGTCGCTGGGAACGTTTCCGATCCTCGCGACCGCCTCAGTGACTTTCGCTGCGTCATGACGAGTAGCCGCGATCAAGCCAAGCTCGAGATCATCACGCAGATCGTCGTCAATGCGTCCCACCATGCCGCAATCAAGGATACCGATCTCTGCCACTTCGCCGCCGTCGGTTGCGACGCGACTGTTCAAGATCATCAGATTGCCGGGATGTGGATCTGCGTGGTAAAACCCATCGCGAAAGATCATTTCGATAAACAAGTTCGCGCCGCGACGTGCGATATCGTTGAGATCCAAACCGGAATCTTCAAGCTTTGACTTTTCGGAAAGGCTGATCCCCTCAAATCGTTCCATCGTCAGCACGCGACGTGAGCTCAAGCTTGAGTAGGACTCGGCGAATCGAATGCCCGCGTCATTGGCGAAGGTCTTGCGGAACCGTTGCATGTTTCGCAGCTCGCGACCAAAATCGAGTTCCTGAATCAGCGTCTTCTGGAATTCATGCACCGTTTGCACGGGGCGATATTGCTTCAGCCGTGACGACTGTTGCTCTGCGATGTCAGCCAAAACGCCCATGATCTGCAGGTCATTCACGATGACTTCTTCGATTCCAACATGCTGAACTTTGACAACGACAGGTTGCCCGTCGTGAGTTGTCGCATGATGAACCTGGCCGATCGATGCAGAAGCAAACGCGTTCGCTTCGAAGTCAGCAAAGAGAGCATCAATCTTTCCACCCAGCTCGGATTCGACCAACCCGATGGCAACCGCAGGATCGTCGGCCGGTGTGTCAGCTCGCAACTGAGCCAACTCGTCGGCCAGCTTCTTTCCGACAAGGTCAGGTCGCGTGCTCAACACTTGTCCGAGCTTGATAAACGTCGTCCCGAGTTCCGTCATTGCGACACGAATACGCTGCTCCGTCGTCAGCGTCTCTGTGGCGTTCGTTCGAAAGAGCCGATCGAGCCACGGCATGGGCACTGTGGACAGCCAGTCGGCCAATCCATGTTTGGCGAGAACAGTGACCACATGGCGAAATCGATCGGCATTGCGTACAAATTGAGGAACGCCTATCAAGTCCATAGCCGTTCCTTATTGGTTGCATAGACGACAGGTGGTTTCAAAACCGGGACTGGCTCCCGAGGAACTCGATGTTGTCCAGCAAATTCTGCAACGGCAAGGGTGCCTGTCCCGGCTTTGACATGCGCTCTACAGAATATCGGGCTCATGCGAATGCTTTGAGCACGGCATTGAATTTGACTTTGACCGATTCATCATGCCGACTGATTTCTGGAATTTCGTGGTCGATTCCAAGCAGCTGATAAACAACCATTTGAGCGACACGCACGGAATACTCGACGGTAAACACGACGTCGTCAGCGATTTCAACATACTGGCTGACGAAGGCCAGGTTCTTCGAGTTCTTCGGCACGGGCAAAGGCCGATCCGATTTTGCTCGAGGCATAAACTGGCTGGTGATGTACGGCATGCGGCAGGGGATACAATTGGCGTTGGCGAATGTCATTTCCTGATCGAAGTTCAGGTGACCACACAACTCACGGAGGATCTCTTCGCCATTGCAATCCGCCATCGGTTTAGGCACAAAATTGCCGACTCGATTGCCATGCAGTGCATATCCCCAAAACACTTGCACGCCGTCCGGTTGGTTCGCGTAATGCGGCTGGTATGCCAGAACAACCGACATATACCAGTTGGAATCTTTGAAGGTGACGAGCCCGCCGGTGCCGGCTTTATTACCTGACAGGGCCTCCATTTGGTCAAAGAACGCGGTGTCCTTAAGCGTCACCGTAAACGATGGCCAATTCGATTCGGGAATACTCGAATTGAATGTCGCCGGATTGCCGAACTCGGGGCGGCCCGTCGCAAGCTTCTCCCACAATGCCCATCCGTTGCTGTCCGCTTTTGTCAGTTTCTCCGGCGCCTTAGTCATCGAGCCAAACGTTGACGAATCGGTCATTGTTCCGTTCTGGAACAGAACCAGATCCTCGGGTTGGATCGGGATCGAACCGGTCTTGCCGGACTCAATCGTCTTCAATTCCGTGACCAGAATTTCATCACCAGCTCCCAAAACGATATCAGTGACGGTGCATCCTCTTCGAAACTGCACATGCTGTGCTGTGAGCCAGCTGACGAGTGGTCTGACGAGGGAATCGTATTGGTTGTAGACCGTGCGTTTGACGCCCGCGAGTGTTTCGATCCGTGAGAACTCTTTCATAAACCGATGCAGGTAGCGTTTGAATTCGACCGCGCTGTGCCAGGGTTGAAAGGCAAACGTCGTTGACCACATGTACCAAAAGTTCGTCGTGAAGAATTCAGGCGACAGCCAGTCCGTAATTCGAGTAGCGCCGAGCTTGTCTTCGCTCGCCGCCGCGAGTTCCAGCAACTGTGTTCGGTCGGCCATAGTAAAGCCCATCGATTTCACATCGACGATGGAGCGATTCCGGTCAATCAGGCGTGCTTTCGAACAGGACTTCATGACTTCGTTGAATTCAACCGTCTCGTCAAAAACCGACTTTCCGGGGTGTTCCAACGAAGGAATCGATTTGAACAATTCCCAGGTACACTCGTAATTGTCCGTCGTCAGCATCCGACCACCGCGCATGGTGTAACCGGTCTCGGGATTTCCGCCACCATCCAGGCTTCCACCCAGGACAGGCAACGCTTCAAAAATCGTGATATTGCTTCCCGACATATCTCCATCGCGAATCATAAACGCCGCGGCAGCCAATGAGCCGATCCCGCTGCCAACCATGAACGCTTTTGTATCTTTTGACATTACTTGTTTTCCTTGAAACGAGTTTTTATGAAAGAAGAGTCCGGGTTAGAAAACTCAGTCCATCCCGATCGCGAAAAGTTTCTTACCTCAAATACTTTTGCCTGATTGCTTTCGTTTTAAGCACCGGTGCAGACGTTGCTTTATTTCAAAGTCAGCCGCTGGCGAACTCGTTGTTGTTGTTTCGTGTGCGCCTACGGCTGACGGTTAAACCCAATACAGTTCAAAGACCGGCAAAGCGGCGTTAGCTGTGACTTTCAAGCCCAACGGGCTGGTCCTATGAAAGTCTGGGGCATCGCCCCAGGTTTGAAGTCAAAGCTGGAACCATAGCCCCAACGGGGCGTTCCTAACGCGGCGGTCGGATTTAGAGCCGTCCCGTTGGGACTTGTTTTTTTTGCGTTTGATTTCCTGGGGCGGTGCCCTAGGCTGTCATAGAGTCGGCCCATTGGGCCTGAATCGCAGGCTCGGATGTTTTCAGCAACCTCGATCCGAGTCCACTGTCACTGTAGGCCGAACGCCTGACAGCATCAGCCTTTACAGAAATTGAACGCTACTGCGGTTAAACGAACAAAACTCTGCACCAGTGTGACCTGCTGCAATTTACTCGACTTCATTGACTTCGCCCGACTCAATCAGCTCATTCGCCTCGTCGACGGTCAATTCCCACCGGCCGATCTCATCGGCGCTGTCTTCATTCTCGCTGGCGTCCTGGGTAGGCCACAGGATGCAGTCACGATCATCCGACTGGAGCCAGAGATAGGCGTTCTGTCCGGATTTTAATTTTTCAGATAATATGTGTTCTATTCTTGTAGTCATCGCATTTCCAAAACGAAAAAAGCCGATGCGGCTGGAAACCTGTCGGTTTGCAACTGCATCGGCTCACTGTTAAACGCGTCTCTCAATTTACATCGAGCTACGCTTAAATTAGTTTTCCGAGGGAGACGAACGAAGTCACTATCTACGTTCGGCACAACCTTACATTAACACGTCGCACGCGGATGGCAAGGGCAACTCGCGTTGTCGTTTGAGTTTGTTTGATCCTTGCATTGATGAAGTAACGCCTGTTGTTCAGTTTCGATGAAGTCTGCGAGTGAGTCATCATCAGCAACGACCTTGCGACTCTTAATCACACCAAATCAGGAATAGAATGAGAACTGAGATTGTTGTTTGAGCTGAGGCCGTTAGGATCGCGGAGTTGGCGGAATAGTTTGCAAAATGCGAGGAAGCCAACAGGGAAACGGATGACTAAATGAATCGCAGACCAGACTCATCTGGTGGGCGAATTTATGAGTAAGCCGACTTGGATTGAATCTCTCAACAAAGAGGTTCATTCCATGTCGGCTTTTTTATTTGCTGTCGCCTGGCGGGCAGGACACGTTGAATGGTTCAGGTTCTGGAGAGTGCTCGCTGTGGCAATGTCAGAGCTCGGAACTTATTTGATTTCCAGAACGTTCCGAATTGAACTCAAAAAGCCACGTAACCCAAGGCCAGCGCACACTTAAGTCCCTTTGATACCAAGGACTTCCATCAGGAAGTCGTCGCTCCAGCCGCAGATTCTGCGTTTCATGGCGAGGCTGTCTTTGCCAGGATGTTGCTTCAGCAGAGATAATGTGAAGCGTCG
>JBGSVD010000005.1:0-19438 GCA_041753135.1 Planctomycetaceae bacterium | reverse complement strand
CGTTCGCATTGAACGATTGCGCGTGACGGATTTCACCACGGAGTACACTGAGCACACGGAGGAATCGCAACGGCGCAACCGACTGGATGAGTCGTCGCAAATCAAGACTTCGGCGAGCGGCTGGGCGTCAGCCCTCCGTGTGAATTCCTGCTGCGTTAACAGATCGCATTGTGTCCGGGAGTCCACGTCGTTTCCAGACGGGTTGAGTGTTACAAGTTCGCAAGCAGTGCGTGACACGGAGGGCTGACGCCCGGCCGCTCGCCGTTCCAAAAGTACAACAATGAACTTGCCATGTGAGTGGCACTGTCGTAACCTGACAGCTCAACTGCGTTTCCTCCGGCAGTGATCGAGAGGAAAATTCGCCACGCGGAAAATCGCAGAATCACAAATCGCAATAAATCGCAAACGCGAACAATCCCATGCAGCGGAATGGCGGTAGTTCGCGTGTTGACATGGATACTCTTCCCCCGCCATCCGCTGATGGGGGTCGTTGAACTTAACCGCGTTGTGGAGCGTGAGCGTAAGAGCTTGGCCAGGTTGTAGCGATTCTCCAGGTCTTAGGCGCAGTGACGAGTTTAGGCGCTGGCCAGGTTATAGGTGTTGCCTGGATTGTGATTGATCCCTGGATTGCATCAGATCTGCGCGCGGGGTGAGAAACGGCTCACTCGAAATCCTTGCTGATGGAACGCAATGGATCGCCCCGGATGTTTCCTGCGGCATGATTGAGGCATGCGACTCACACTGTGTGAGATCGAACTCTTCTCTGCAAGTTCCTCAGGAGACTCTCCCAATGACACCGTGGCAAAACCGTGTGACCGAACTGACTCGCCGTATGGCCGACGATATGAAGGTCCGCAATTATTCGCAGCGCACGATCGATGCTTATACCTATCACGTCGGCAAGTTTGCCGACTTCCTCGGCAAAAGTCCGCTGGAAGCAACGGCCGAAGACGTACGATCGTTTCAACTGCACATGATTGATGTGCGAAAGTTGAAGTGGAGTGCCCGTGATTGCTTCCGCATTCTGCTCACCAAAGCCGAGTGCACCCAATCCACAAAGCGGAAAAGTTCAACGCACGATCTATACGTCGGCTAATCGCCTGACGCATAGATCGCAATTCGTTATTGGGCACTTCGTTCCACTGAGATCACCACGATGAGAAGCCGCCTTACCAAAGTTGTCGGTCTCGTCGTTGCAATCGGCTTGGCGAGTGCTGTTGCATACGCTCTCAATATGCCAAAGTCACCCACAGATCAGGTGCTGGCTCCATTCGAGTTCCAACGTGACGCTGCAACGACTCCTACAGTGGCTGTCCAAAGCCTGTTTCTGGGCACTGCCACGGCATCGCCGAGAGACTTCGTGCAAGATTTACTCTTGGATATGGCTGCAATAACGAAGTGGACGTGCTGGGTAGGTTTGCCGGATGTTTTACAGGTTTTCGAATTCGACGTACACTGTCGTTGTCATGCAATAGATTTCTCGTACGAAGGTGATCACTGTGTTGCGATTCATTTGGACTGCTGTTGTTACGTCTGTTACATCCGGCGTTTTGACTCTGTCGATCGCTTCGTCGGCCCCGGTCGCTTCTGCATCGGGACCTGCAGCCAAAGGGATGGTCGTTGAGTTGACACCAATTCATGTGGACGCCGGCGACTGGGCCTGGTGGCGCGGGCCGCAGCACAACGGAATCGCCAATGCGGATCAGAGTCCTCCAATTCAATGGAGCGAGACTCAAAATGTCGTCTGGAGTGCAAGTGTTCCTGGTCGAAGCCACGGTTCTCCGATAGTCGTTGGCGACCAGGTTGTGCTGACTGCGGCGGACCACGAACGCAAAGTGCAAAGTGTCCTTTGTTTCGACCGAACAACAGGCAAGCCACTTTGGGAAACAATCGTTCATGAGGGTGGTCTGGACGTTAAGAACAACGAAAAGTCTTCGATGGCTTCGGCATCGGCCGCCTGCGACGGTGATCGCTACTTTGTAAATTTCCTGAACGGCGATTCCGTTTACATGACGGCAATGGACCGAAACGGAAAGAAGCTTTGGCAAACGAAACTGTCGAACTACATCAATCATCAGGGATTTGGATCCTCACCATTACTGTATCAGGACCTTGTCATCGGCGTGTCCGACAACAAGGGTGGCGGAGCTGTGGTGGCCATGAATCGTGCGACAGGGGAAGTCGTCTGGAAGAAAGATCGTCCGGCAAAGCCCAACTATCCATCCCCGGTGATCCTGAATGTCTATGGCAAAGACCAGCTATTCCTGACTGGCTGTGATCTGGTGACAAGTCTCAATCCTCTGACAGGTGAAACTCTGTGGGAGACGGAAGGAGCGACGACGGAATGTGTAACAACGACGGTCACGGACGGCAAACACATTTTCACCAGCGGCGGCTATCCAAAGAATCACATTTCAGCCGTTGCGGCCGATGGATCTGGCAAAGTCGTCTGGGAAAACACGACTCGCTCGTATGTTCCTTCACTGTTGACTCGCGATGGTTATCTTTATGCCGTTATGGATGCTGGCATCGCGATCTGCTGGAAGAGTGACACGGGTGAGGAGGTCTGGAAGGGGCGGCTTAATGGCACGTTCAGCAGTTCGCCCGTGATGGTTGGCG
This sequence comes from Planctomycetaceae bacterium, assembly GCA_041753135.1. Classification (GTDB taxonomy): domain Bacteria; phylum Planctomycetota; class Planctomycetia; order Planctomycetales; family Planctomycetaceae; genus SXXK01. The sequence goes on along the minus strand of JBGSVD010000005.1, from coordinate 16,819 downwards.
ATCTGATCTATGCCTGCAATGAAGAAGGACAGACATACGTCTTCAAAGCGTCGAAAGAGAAGCTTGAGATCGTCGGGACCAACAAGCTGGGAAGCAATGTCTTTTCGACCCCCGTGATTTGTGGCGGACGAATCTACAATCGCATTGCCATCGACAAGGACGGCAAGCGTCAGGAAATGCTCTATTGCATTGGTGAATGATCTGATTGCTGAAAAGGCTCAGTCAGGTTTTCTGCGATTCAATCACGACAACTATCGCGGTCGTCACTGACCACGTCGTGCAAGGCGGAACATCGGCGGAGTTTCCGCCAGGCCGCGCTGGAGTGATGTGGCCTGAATGCCGCGAAACAGGTAGCTGATATCGGAGATCATCTCTGGCATATCTCCATAATAGATATGTCCGCTGTCAAACCATCCGGTGGTTAACTGAGAAACATCGACAAGATCAAACAGACGCTCCTGGGCTCCTCTGCGAGTGTATTCATTCAGAAAACCAAGTGGCTGATAGCCATTCACGGATCGCGAGAGCTTCAGCGCTTTGTCTTCAGTGGAAGCGTAAACTGTGAAGCGTTTGCTGAAGGGCAGAATTCGTTGAGCAGTGCGTTCCACAAACTCGCGGGAATCCAGATCCGGGGCAGCAAGAGCAATCTGATCGAACAACGGCATTTGGCCCACATTGCTGGGGCGACGGTCGTCCATTGTCTTCAAGGCTTCCGTGAGAACGTAGTTGCCCATGCTGTGGGCGACCAGATGAATTCGCGTTGCGCCTGAGTAGCGACTGATTCCCTGTAAGACACCAATCAGATCTTCGTCCGATTCTTCCGCACGTCGCAGATCCTTCAGATAGTTGGCCTTTTCGGAGAACTTCTCTGAATCACTGCCAGCCGGCCAGCTAAAAAACATGGCTGGCCCCTGATAATTCATATCGTACGACATTTGCGCGGTGCGACGGGCAGCATCGCGGAAGGTTGCGCAATAGCCGTGAACGAACAGCATCAACTGCTTTTCCTGGGACGATTCGACGTCGGCACGCAACTGTTTCCAGAACTCAGCATTCGGCAGCATGTCGATTTCCATCAGCACCACGTGTTTGGCCGGGTCCTGAGAAAACTCAAACCTCAGAATCGAAGGTTCTGGCAACGTGCCGGGGCTCCGCTTGTAGGGAATGCTGACCTCACATTTACCATAAACGAGGGAGCCGCGATCGCCGCTGAAATAGAGATCGGGGTCCTGAAGGGCTTCCGAATTGTGTTCCGGCGCCCGATTCGTCGCGAAAAAGACGCGTTCAGGTGAATAGCCTTTTTGCTCCGTCGGCAATCCCTCTCGACGAACAGATTTTCGGACTTCGACCGACGGCTCTGGATTTGGCGGGACTGGCTTTTTAACGGGTGTATCGGTAACAACCTGCGAGGTGTTTTTTGGCGGAACGCTCATCTTCTTTGGCAGCAGCGGATGAGGTTCGGTTGGAATCACGATGTCCGGCGGTTCAGGAACCAGATCGGACGCACTCTCCGCGGCCTCCACATCAGCGGTACGCATGTCGGGGAAAAGCTCTTCGGGCTGTTTGTCCGGAGGTGTCTTCCAGTCGTCAATTTCAGCATCCGGCTCCGAACTTCCGATGACGAAATCTGGTTCGTGGTCTGCGGAGTCCGCGATTGGCGATTCGGATGATGGCTTGCCATCCGAATCTTCGCCGCCGCCGTCGCCTTCGTCGAGCCGGATGATTTGCCCGTTTGCATCACGTTGAAAGCTGGGGGCATTTCGTGCCTCCTGTCCACAACCGGGACCCAGTAAAACAATCCCAAGGCTGATTGAGATCATCCATGAAAAGCGCATCGGTGCCTCCTTGCGATGTTGCTGATAACCGTGGTCACGTTGGCAAGATCTGCCATCGGGCAACGTTCTGCCCGTTGCGAGTCCAGTGCAGCGGAGGCGTACTATCGCATAGATCGCTTTTGTTGCCGATAGTATTTCAGCCCCGGCATGAAAAAGGTCAGGGCCGACATGATTCCGAACAGGGAAACGGAGAAATCCGGCAAATCACTGGATTCTATCGCCGCCATGACCAGGGACGTGGCGAACATCATGGCCGACTGTACGTAAAAACTGCCCGACAATATTCCGGCCTTCACCAGGAAAACCATCCCCGCGATGGCTCCGAGGACTGGTGAAAACTCCAGCACCGGTCGGTCCATGATGGACTCAACGGCAAACAGCATCGAGGAAGCAATCATACTTCCGCCCCAGACATGCGCGATCTGGCGTTCGACTGCGGTGATTGGTCCGGATCTGTGCCGAAGATTCCAGAAGATAGCCGCCCACAGGCCGAGGCCGATTACCCACAGACTCACAAACGGCCAACGCTCCATCACGCCCTGAAACTGCATGAAGTTCGTGATCAGGCACAGCAGTAGCACCACGAGACTGTGCCACATCCACAACAGCCCCCAGTTCTGAAGAATGGCCGCATGATGCGATTCTCGAAATAGTCGCGTCATGATCTGAGCAACAGTGGACGACCGCGCGCTGACGGGTTCGTTGTTCAGCCAGGCTCGCAGATCCGAAGCCAATGCTCCAGTCGATGAATAGCGAAGATCCTGGGGCTTTTGAAGGCATTTCATCACGACCATTTCAAGATCCGAATCGACCGCTCGATTCAGAATTCGAATGTTCGGCGGATCCTGCTCCAGCACCATCAGCACGGTGTCCAATGGCGACGCTGCCTGAAACGGAGGTCGCCCCGTCAGCATCGCAAACAGCACTGCACCAAGACTATAGATATCTGTGGCGATGTCGATCGAATCTGTCTGACCGGCTGCCTGTTCGGGCGACATCCACGCAGGCGTTCCCAAAATTGCGCCGCTTTGAGTCAGACTTGCCAGCTCCGAACCTATTCCGCCGGACCTGCGTGACTCTTCGTCAACATTGACGCGCTTTGCAAGTCCGAAGTCTGTGACGAATGGAACTCCATCTCTGGCAATGATGATATTGCTTGGTTTCAAATCCCGATGCAGCACGCCCGCTCGATGAGCCGCGCCGATGGCTTCGACGATGGGAATCAGCAACGCCACCGCCTCACGTGGAGTCATCGGCCCGTTCATGAGTCGCTGCGAAAGAGTGGTTCCTTCGATAAACTGCATGCTGAACCATGGCTGACTGTTATGCTCGCCAACTTCGTAGACGGGCACAATATTCGGATGACTCAGGCGAGCGGCAGCGAGGGCTTCCGCTCGCAATCGAGCCAGATCCTGCGAGGACGCGAATGCCGCGTTTGGAATCATCTTTAAAGCAACCGTGCGTTGCAGACTGCTTTGAAAGGCGCGATAGACGACTCCCATTCCGCCGCGGCCAAGCTCTTCCTGCAGCTCATATTCACCGATTGAACTGCCGATCGCGGAGCCCGCAGAGGCCGATCCGTACCTGCGAGCCTTCGACGTGCCACCGCCGGTGAGATGATTCAGATCCGACGATTGCAGCAAGGCAATGTCGTCAGCAATCTGCGCCGTTGCGAAGAGTTCACGAAGATCCATTTCAAGGTCTGGGTTTTGGCGGATGGCTTCTTCAAGTCGCTTCCCCGCCGCACCGCCTCGAGAATCATTCATGAGCTCATCGAACACCACAGCCAGTCGTTCATCACGATCATCAGCGGCAGTGTTGGGCATTCTTCATTCCCTGCGTTGTAATTTCGTCAAATCGATTCGGACCTGCGATCTCGAATTTGCATACCGCAAGTCTGAGTGCGCTCTAACCAAATGATTGCACAATTGACCACAGCACACTCAGGCTGCCTTAAGCTTTGAAGGCGTTAAGGTACGGAATCTGTTTCGCGTGGGCTGAGACCTGATCTGCAGCGCTGAGCAATCGGCCGAGATAGTCCCACTGCCCAGTCACCAAAGCATCGCGTGCGCTGTCCGCGAGAATTACCGAGAACGTCAATGCTCCGGCCGTCACAATGAGGGTTTCAAGATCAACAGTGACTTCGAGTGCAGGATTCTGATCGATGGCAGCGGAGAGTTTCTCCAGGTCTGCTCGGCTGCCCTTCACGGCTGGAATCCCAAGGGAACCGCAGTTACCGAAGAAGATCTCTGCAAACGATTCAGCAATGATCGCCTTAATACCCCATCGCATCAGCGACTGTGGAGCATGTTCACGTGACGATCCACAACCAAAGTTGCGTCCTGCCAGCAAAATGCCCGCGCCCTGAAATTTTGGATTGTTGAACGGATGATTCGGATCCTGCTGCCGATCATCTTCGAACGCATGCTCGCCAAGACCGTCAAAAGTCACGCACCGCAAAAATCTTGCAGGAATAATTCGGTCGGTGTCGATGTCGTCAAGAAGGAGAGGGATGGCAGTTGCGATTACGGATTTAATCTGATTGATGGCCATGATTTTGCTGTTCAGTGAATTCAGGATTGGCAAAGAAGTCAAAGGGAACCATGAGTTGTGCGGAATCAACTTCTGAAGTTGACTCCGCGATGCAGAGGCGTGTCCTAAACGGCTGCTGCAGCAAACTCCCGAATATCAGTTACATGTCCTTCGATCGCAGCGGCGGCGACCATCGCGGGGCTCATCAGAAGAGTTCGGCCGGTTGGGCTACCCTGACGTCCTTTGAAGTTGCGATTGCTGGACGATGCGCAGACTTCGCGACCTTTCAGCTTGTCTGGATTCATCGCCAGGCACATTGAGCAACCGGCTTCTCGCCATTCGAAACCGGCGGCTTCGAAAATCAGATGCAAGCCTTCTTCCATCGCCTGTTTGCGAACGATCTGAGACCCAGGCACCACGATGGCTTTCACATGCGGTGACACTCGGTGCCCTTCCGCAACGCGTGCGGCTTCGCGGAGGTCGGAAATTCGACCATTCGTGCAGGAACCGATGAAGGCAACGTCAATCTTTGTTCCCTTGATCGGCTGACCTTCCGTCATCCCCATGAACTCCAGAGCCTCTTTGATCAACTTCTGTTCGTCAGCAGCAACTTCACTGACTTTCGGCAGCGGCTGGCTCACACCGACGGACTGGGCCGGCGTTATTCCCCAAGTCACGGTTGGCTCAATGTCGGCAGCATCGAATGTGACAACATCATCGAACTGAGCGTCATCGGATGAAGCAAGGCTCAACCACCATGCGGAGGCTCGATCGAAGTCTGCACCCTTTGGTGAAAACGGGCGGTCCTTCAAATAGTCAACCGTCTTCTGGTCCGGATTGATGTAACCGCACCGCGCACCGCCTTCGATGCTCATGTTGCAGACGGTCATGCGTTCTTCCATCGACATTGCATCGAAGGTGGTCCCTGCAAATTCGTACGCGTAGCCAACGCCACCCTGCACACCAAGCTTTTGGATGATATAAAGGATCACGTCTTTTGCGTAGACGCCTGGAGCCAGATCGCCATTGACAACAACCTGCCGCACCCTCGGACGATTCAGAAACATCGTCTGAGTCGCAAGAACTTCAGCGACGTTGCTCGTGCCGATTCCGATCGCGATACTTCCGAACGCCCCGTGAGTGCTTGTGTGACTGTCGCCGCAGACGATCGTCATGCCTGGCTGAGTCAAACCCTGCTCTGGACCGACAATGTGCACAATGCCTTGTCGGTTGTCTTTCAGATCCAGCAGCGTAACGCCGAAGTCTTTGCAGTTCTTCTCAATCGCCGACATCATCTGCTCAGCGAGATCATCCTGAAACGGACGCAACTGATTTGACGTCGGGACAATGTGATCGACAGTCGCAACAGTTCGTTCAGGGAAAGCGACAGTCAGTTTGCGATCACGCAAAATCTCGAACGCCTGCGGGCTTGTCACTTCGTGAATGAGATGCAGACCAATAAACAACTGTGTCTGCCCACCGGGCAGAGTTCGCACAGTGTGAAGGTCCCAGACTTTGTTGAACAGATTGCGTTTGTCGGACATTGAATACGGTTCGATGAAAAATGAGTAATGGGAGTTTCCGCAGGATGAATCGAGCAACTCACCCCAGATGGAATTCATTTTGAGCAATATTGTAGCGTTATCAATCGCCCGAGTCAGCGACTTGTCATATCGAGAATCCCAGTTTACGTCTGGTTTTTCAGCAACCCTTTTGTTTTTCTTCGATTTTTTTCGGACCTGTGCACTACCCGTTTTGCATCTCGCCGTAACGCTGAATCGCAACGGATGCTCGCCTTTTTAGCTGGTGTGTCGACAGGCCTGCGGTTTTCGCGACAGGGCGTGGCGCGAGTATTCAGATGTTTGGATTTGAAGCATTTGACGCAACTCTTGGGCGAGTCGCGGACTGGTCGGCTGGGAAGTTTGGGTTGCTGCACGCCGGCCTGCGGGTTCGTTCGAACGGAACAGAAAAGTCGTCCAATAGACACCCGAGTCCTATGAGTGGGTTCATGGACATGAATCACGGCGCGAAAACTACGCGGCGATTGGCCTGACGTTTGAGTTTTATTGCACCGGCTTGAAAAGAGAATCGCCTGATCTTCCATTCAATTTTTGACCACGAGACTACCCTGGAGACGTCTTTACTGGATACACTAAGCAAAATATGGGAACGCCTCAGCAATGCCTGCTCTGGCAAGTGTATTCATTGGGTTTGAGAGCGTTTCCACATGGTTATGCTTCGAATTGCGATGCTTCGAAAAGTCAGAAATAAGTTGTAGCGGGATTCGTCAGAATTCGGATGCGACTCGATTGACCGTCCGAAGTCTCACGAAGTCTGCGACAAGACAACAGCAGTTCTCAAACAGCAGTTCTCAAGATGTAAACCTGGAACACGAAACAAGGTCGTTGCTGCGATGTTCCGAACAGACACCGCAGTTGACTTTGATCGTCTCTCAGGCTGATTAGCTGCATCCAATTCATTGATAGTCGGGAGTCCATGGCATGAGTTCCGAGAAAAGTGATATTGAGCCCAGCCCATCTGAGCTCCTTGGCGATGAGATGCCGGTCACCAGGATCGGAAATGTTATCGAGCCAGATTACGATGCGTCCACGTTGGAACCCTGTGCCATTCCACTAAAACAGGCGGTTCGTGATTCAGCGTTCCCGATTCCCGGTCTTTCGAATCCAGGTGCTTCACACCAGCAACTCGGCAACTTCAGGCTCATCCGAGAAATCGGACGGGGCGGAATGGGAATGGTTTACGAAGCGTTCGAAGAATCGCTGCAGCGACGGGTTGCACTGAAGATTCTTCCCCTGGCTGCTCTGATGGATTCGCAGCAAATTCGTCGATTTCAGAACGAGGCTGCCGCCGCGGCACAGCTGAATCATCCGAACATTGTCCCGGTCTATTCCGTGGGAGTTGATCGAGGCGTTCACTTTTATGCAATGCGAATGATTGACGGTCAGGACATTTCCAATGTCATCCGCAGCATTCGCCGGCGATTGGAAGAACGCAAGTCGGGTGGCATGTCCGATGCGACTCCGGCTGCCAAAGGCACAACCGCCAACGTCAATGCGCATCAGCCGTCGCCGTCTGATCGAATTCCCTTCGAGAAGCTGAGTGCTATTGGTCGAGATTTGACGCCTGATGCGTACGCGGCCGCCACGACCTCCCGCAAGGAAAGTGTTGTGGCCGATAAAGTGTTTCAGGCTGTCGCGTCCCTTGGTCGAAGTGTCGCATCAGCGCTGCATCACGCGCATGAGCAAGGCGTGATCCATCGCGACATCAAACCGTCGAATCTGCTTTTGGAGAATAATGGACAAGTTTGGATAACCGATTTCGGTCTGGCAATTGTGAAAGACAGCCCAGGTGAAACAAGGACCGGAGAATTCGTCGGAACACTGCGATACATGAGTCCGGAGCAGGCCTCGGGACGACGTTGTCTGGTTGATCATCGAACAGATATTTTTTCGCTGGGCGCTTCACTTTATGAATTGGCGACGCTGCGACCGGCGTTCGATGGTAAAGGCCGAGATGAGATTATTCGGCAGGTCAGTTTTGCAGCCCCCGTTTCGCCTCGACTGATCAATCCTCGGATCCCAAAATCACTTGAGATTATCATCCTGAAATGTATGTCAAAGAATCCACAGGACCGGTACGCGACCGCGTCGGAACTTGCGGATGATCTGGGATGCATCATCGACGGCAAGCCGATCAAAGCAAAGAAGCCATCGTTGGTGGCTCGCGTTCGTCAATGGGCTCAGACGCATTCGACGGCGGCAGCGATTGTGGGAGTTGTCGGTATCACCACTTGCCTGTTGTCAGCAGCGTCCTCTGCAGTCATTTATCCTTTGCTGAGGTCAGAGAAGGCTGAGAAGGAAAAGGCAGTCTCTCTACTGGAACTCGCCACCGGACGGCTTCTGATCGCCAACTCCAGAGAAGTGCTGCCAAACAACCCTGGGCTGGCTCTGGCCCTGGCAATTGAAGGAGCAAACCTGAGTCCCGGACGCGAATCGAATGTCGCTCTGCAGGCTGCGATGGAATCGAGCCATGAAAAGATGCTGGTCTCCACTGGCAAGACCTGGCCATCGACGGTTGACCTCTCGCCTGACGGTTCGTCCGCCGTTGTGACGGGAGTTTCGAAAAAATATGACGATCAGAATATTCCGGCCACGATGTATGACCTCGAGTCCGGCAATCTGATCGCCACTTTGGAAATGGAAAAGTCCGTCACGTCAGCCGCGTTTTCAAACACTGGTCGATTCCTGTTGACCGCTTCATCAAGCTTAGCGCAAGGGCTGGACCCCATATCCACGCTTGAATCTGCTTCGTATTCGCCTCCTGTTTTATGGAACGCCGCGACTGGTAAACAGCTGCTTTCATTTTCCAGCAGCCAACTGCCAATTGCTGGAGCGGCTGGGTTTTCGCCAAATGACGAACTGCTCGTCCTGCCCGGTCCCGATCGCAACGCAACCGTTTTCAGTACAAGTTCAGGGGAAGCACAATGGGTGCTGAGAGAACATTCCGCTGCCGTTCTTCAGGCGGCCTTTAGTCCCGACGGATCGCAGATCGCAACTTTAGATCTCAACGGCAATATCCGCATCTGGGACGCAAAGCGGGCACAGGTGCAATTAGAAATACCTGGCAGTGCACTTCCCGGCAGACTGGATGCGATTAGCTTTTCAGTGAATCCGGCCCACCTTGTCGTCAGCCTGACAGATGGCAGTCGCGTCTACAGTTTATTGAACGCACAGTCGCTCTTTCACATCCCGGATTCCAACATTCAGATCAGTGCGCGCGGCCGGAAAATCGCCAGCTATTTTTCTGGCGGGAAAAAGGTTGCGATTCGTGACGTTGCGACCGGAACTGTCGAATGCGTCGTGCAGGCCGAGTCGCAACTGGGATCGGTCTCGTTGAGTTCTGATGGAAAAATGATGGCAGTCGCTGATGGAAGTCGGGTATTTGTGTACGAGACAACATCCGGATCGCGTCTTTTCGAACTCTCCGGCCACGATGGCATCGTCAGATCTGTCAATTTTAGTGCTGATGATCAGTCTGTTGTCACCGTCGCGCATGACGAAACCCTTCGATCCTGGTCGATTGATGTGGCAGGCAAAATCGATGAAAAGGCATCTTCTGATCTTCGATCTGCCACAACACCCTCGTTTGATGCGTCGGGCGACAGGATTCTGATCGGCTCAACATTGAATATGGTGGTCAACCTTTGTGATCAGGACGGTCAGCTTCTGGAAGGGCAAGCGTTCGGAAGACTCACCCACGAGTACTGCGACGTGCAGCAACTTTGCCTTGTCGACTCCAACGAAGTTTCTGTCACCGACTCACTTAGTTCTCGAGTTTTGCGGCGACGACAATTTCCCAGCAGCAACATCAGGAAGGTCATCCCAATCCCGGGAACGCAGCGCTGTGTTGTGATGCAGAACGGCGGCGCCACCATTTGCTGGGATTTCTCAACGGACACAATTATTGAACTTGCCTCGAAGGATACGACGGTCACGGATTGCAGGGTCTCTCCGGATCAGGCATTTGTTGCAATTGCAACAGCGGACGGCGTTTGTTTCGTCTGGGAGACTTCTACCTGGAAGTTGGTTCGAACTTTAAAACACAGCGTCCCCGTGTCTTCCATAGGTTTCCTGCCGGATGGAAAAAGAATATTCACCGTGAGCCAACAAAAAGTCCTCTCGATCTGGAGTGACGATGAAGAATCACCAAGTGTTCAACTACAGGATGAAGGTATCAAATTCGACGTTGCGTATGCGACCAGCGATGGTCAATCCATCGTGACGGCAAGAGAACTGGGAATGGGATTCGTCGTGTGCTGGGACGTGACGACCGGCAAACCACAGGCCAGGATGGAGTGTGAAGGGGGCATTCGGATTGGTATTCATCCAGAGGAACGGATGGTGCTCATCTTCTCCCTGAGTAAGGGGCTGCGATTGTGGGATTTGAATAGTGCTACGCCACTGTCGTTGAGTCCGCTGCCGTGTACCAAAGCTGCATTTATGGGTGACAAGGTCGTTGCAAATCAGTTTTCGCCGTCGACCGACTTTCGCATCAACCAGTTGCTCCTTCAGCCAAATGCGAGTGTTGCCGCGTTTGGTATTTTCGACACCAAAACAGGAAAACAAACGGCAACAGTGGCGTCGTCCGGCAGCAGTGCGTCCGGCGATTTTTCTATCGACCTGAAGGCTCAGAAAATCGTCGTCGCGGATACCAAATATTCATCAGTTTCTGCGAGTCTTGACCATCAAAATACCCCGACAAGATATGGCAACCATCACCACGCGATTTGTTTCAGCAAATTTCTTCCCAATAACACAAACGTTTTGACGGCATCCTGGGACGGACAGGCCTGCCTTTGGGGGCCAGATGCTCGATTACTCAGGAAGTTCGAAGCCAATTGCGGTCCCGTTACCACCGCGTGCATTGATTCCGCGGGGACCAGGCTGGTATGCGGCTACTATGACGGCACTGTTATTGACTGGAACATTGGCACGGGTGCCGAATTGCGACGATGCTCCGAGGCGAAAGCGCCCGTTCGCTCGGTGCAACTGGATTCCAATGGTAGTGTATTGTTTCTTTCAGGCGACGGTGATGTTCGGTACTGGAACGTCGTGCTGGAATCCGTCGCATCGATCATTGCGGAAAGTCGATTGCATTCCGTCTGCGTCGCCAGCGATGGCCAGGTGGTGGCGATGATTCCCGATCTTGCCAGGAACCAAAGAGAAGCGGATGGCCCGCCGACCGGATTGATTTGGAATCCAAAGACGAACCAAAGCTCGACAATTCATGGTACCGGCAGCGTGACAGCGGGGCAGTTCGCGAACAAAGGCCGTCTGTTTGCGATCGTTTATGACGACGGCACGACGCAGATTCTTGACGTCGCTGAAGACAGCACCTTTAAGGTTCGAGATCAATTCACAACGGATGAGTATGATTACACGGCTGTTTGCTTCTCGCCAGATGATTCACTTCTGTGTCTCGGGCACGAAAAAGGAGTCACCCTGCTGGACGCGGCCACTGGTCGACAAATCCACCAACTGTTCGTCCCGAAAGGCCAGTTGATCCGGTTTGCCACTGAGTCCAATTCAATTCCGTGGACGCCCTTTTCGAACACGGGAGATAAAATCTGCGTCAATACCGGAAGCGTCTTCTGGTGGAATGTGAATCCTTTGCAATCTGCGAAGGCATTCTCTCGCCGCGTGCTTACCCCAAAAGAACGCAAACGATACGGACTTGAAACTGCAGAATCCCCGCAAGTTGACGCTGACGCTGGCGGAACAAAACATTAGCGTTTTTGGGTGCCCCAAATTGCTCAGTGACCGCACGACGGAAAACTGCGTTTTCAATGCGGCAAACAAAAAGACAGCCTCACGAGGGTGAGGCTGTCTTAGACATTTTTAAGCTCTCTGCACCTGACGCGTAAGTCGCCTTTGATTCAGACAAGCCATACAAAGTGGGATACCGGTCCGTTGTAGAGCAGTGGTCTCAACTGCTCACGAACGATTGAGACAATCGTTCTACAGTTCAGAAATTCGTCAGTTGCAGACAGCACACGCTGGCTGCTGACGCTCGCAGCAAGTTCGATAGCTGTAACATCGAATCCCGTTGTTGGTCTGACACTGATACTGCCGAATCAGCTCTACACCTTTGTTATACGATTCGCATTTGCTGCTCCCCGTCGTCCGAAAAACAAAGGGATCGCCGCAACGCAGGAACACAGTGAACTTTGTTGTGCACGTGCAGCCGGAATTTTTCGCTGCCAGTGGTTCTTCAGGTCCTGGAGGACACGCACAAAAAATTTGTTGAGCCTCTGGCAGCTCAATTCTGATGATATCCTGGCATCCAAGTGCTTCGCGAGCCTTATTGTCAGCATCATATATCGCTTCATCGATTGATGCTCCGATTCCACAGTGGATTTCGTACGGAGTTCGTGGACCTGCGTTTTGACATTTATATGCCGCGCAGTAGGTCACGTAGAGCTTTTCATCTACGGGTTGACCAGCAGCCTCCTGACCGTGGGCACAACTAATTGCCGGCCCAATCAAAAGAAGTGACAGCACCACCAGGGAACGAATTGCCTTCATTGAAACACTCCCATCCCAAAAAAACACGTCAACGCCCAATCTGGAAAGACCGGGCACCAGGCTTCAATAAACGTTGCCAACGCGAAAAGTAACCGGCACTTTCTCATACGTATGATGGCACCTTAGACCGTGGCAAAGTGGAAACCGGACACTCAAACAAACAAGGTCTCCGCGTCTCTCGAATCAAGCCAAACGACAGCACTCGGTAAGCGATCTATCTGCCCGATCTGGGACGGCAACACAGCCGCATCCAAGGGGACGCGACTGGGATCTTGGCGACCCATGAGCGATTAGGCAAGCATGCATTTGATAAAATGGGACACAAAAGACGACTTTAACGCTGCCATAGACCAAAGATTAAAAATCTTGAAGCAGCCCATCTTTCTGCTTCAGGCAGGCCGACAGCCTAACAAAGCCGATGACCTGTGGCTAAAACCACCGGCTATCGTACGCCACTGCTTCGCAGCGAATCGCAGATCCTTGCGATCAACAAACGCCATCAACGAGCAAACGCCGTTTGCACAGCGGCAGCCTTCCGCTTCACATCCTGTTGCGGACAAACTATCCTCAACTCAATCGCAAAAGCAATCGGCAAATCGCGAAAGCGGACACTCTACTTTATTAATTAAGTACTATGGACCGTAGTACCCCCATAGTCAAGACCGTCGCTGACACCTTTGTTTCTCCCATTGAACTGATGCTGACCTTTGTCGAATGCGGAACGGGATTCACTCTCCAATTCGGGGATATTGATTCTCGATTCTATTCCAGCTTGTCGTCAGCCTTGCGGGAAATGGCCGATCTTGTTTGTTCGGACGGACGAGACTACTACCCCCGCTGCCGCGATCGAATCCAGAAACTCGACGAACACTCAGGATCCATCGGCTGGGGCCACGGCGACCTTCTGAGCGAAACCGTTTTCGACATCGAATGCTCCTTCCGCGAAGAATGACTCGCCGCTCCTGTGAATGGCCAAAGCCGGGTGTCTGTCGCATCTCAGGTACTTGCGGAAGGTCTAAATGTCTTGGCAAAAATCGCCCATCTATCAGGAAAAACAGCTTCCTGCAGATGTCTGCAGAAAGCTGTAAGTGGACGATATTGGACACCAATGCTCTGCGAAAACACGGAGAAAATGCCCTCCCTGCCGACCGTGCTGCAAATGCGCTGCAAGTGCTTGCCGAGTTCCCTGAGCTGGCTGCGATCGTGGAATCCTGGCGAATAATTGCGGCACCAGATCGACGCGGCATGTTGCGATTCCTTCCCTTGCAACTGGACTGCAACACCGCGAGCCAATGAAACCTTGCCGTATCCCACTGAGTGGGATAGAATCAGCAGGCGCATGAAAGCCGTCTTTATCGGAACGTCAGAATTCACGGAATGGGTGCGGGAGCACCTGACCGATGACCTGTATTCCGCGCTTCAGCAGGAATTGATGGCCGATCCGGAAAAGGGTGATGTCATCAAAGGCTGTGGCGGACTTCGAAAAGTGCGCATTGCCGATCCTAAACGGGGGAAGGGCAAACGGGGCGGCGCACGAGTCATTTACCTCCACGTACCGGAAGCCAGGTGGTTCTACATGCTCGACATTTATGGCAAGGACGAAAAGGACGATCTTGCGAAAGATGAAAAGAAGCTTCTGAGTGAACTTTGCGATGAACTTCGAGCCGAAGCGGTCGCGTCTCTGAATCCAAAACAGACGCCGGGTAAGAAAGGCAGGAAATGATGAAGAGAAAAGACCGAAAGCCGTTGTTCGAACGACTTAGGAAAGGGCTCAGCGAAAGCATCGCTCATGCAAAAGGCGAATTAACTCTCAGGACGATTGCGATCCCTGATCCGCCTCCGGAGATCGATGCGGAAACGTTAGCGAGTGTGCGGGCGCAATCGGCAATGTCTCAGCGGGTTTTCGCCAAAATGCTCAACGTCTCGCCAAAGACTCTTCAAAGCTGGGAACAAGGCGTTCGCCGGCCTTCGGATGCTTCTCGAAGACTGCTTCAGGTCTTCTGCGAGGAACCTGAGGTTCTCTGTCGAATTGCCGGGCTCCCAGTGGTGCATCTCTCTGGAATACGAACCACGACGCTTCCCTCGGGAATTCGAAAGATCGTGATTTCACGGTAAGGGACACTAAAGGGTGAGGGATGCAAAACGAGGGACGCCAGGGTGCATTGTACTTATTGCCTAAAGTAGAATTTCCCTGTGGCGTTTCCGGAATGGGTCGCGGAATTCTGCGGGAATCTACGAAGTTTTCGAGCATCGTGGCCCATCAACTCGGACTTGCGGCACTAGTCAGTTTTTGAATTTGTAGTTGACAAGCGGTAGCCCCTGCACACCTTATACATGATGCATCGTCCATAACTGGCCGTGGCTGTCCCTTTGCTCCGACATCGTCTGGACGCAGTTGCCAGTCAGTCGGACAAATGATAGAAGTGCAGCACAGTCGCTTCCACAGGACTTTTGCGCCACTCCACCATCGCCATGAATTCCCCACAAACACCAGTTCGATTCTCCACTCACCCACGGACGGCTGTGTTCTGCCTGATTGTTGTTTTCGGGATGGGAATCGGTGCCGAAAGACTGTACAGATTCTGGAAAACGAACACCGGCGAAATCTCCATTCGACGGAGTAACCCGGAAATATCGGTCTTGGTTGATGGCACGCCTTTTCCAGATTTGGCTGGACCGCTGATGTTGAGAGCGGGGCGTCATGAGTTCATCGCGACCTGGAAATTATTCACGAGTACGACATCAATTCAAGTGAAGCGAGGCGACCGGTCAATTGCCAACTTGATCAACTTCTCGGTGAACGATGACCAGCTCCGCGTTACACACAAATCTCATCTTTTGGACGCCGTCCCGCGACCTGCGGCCGAACAGTTCATAATTCAAACGCCATCCCGCGGCTCATGGTATTGTGATGACCAGGACGGTATCTCCGTGCGGCCTGCGACTGGAGCCGAAGCTGAGAAGTTTACGGTACACTGGCTAAAGCCAGATTTCAGTGAGGCATTCCTACAGAACAACAAGGGGCAATACCTCTCAGTCGCACGGAAGATGATTGATGCACCACCTGGCGGTGTCAGCGTCGTCGGCACCGAAACTCCAGCGTCAGTCTTCAGCTTACGCACGATGACGAACCAGAGTAAATGGTGCCTCATAAGTTCAAGTCAACTCTTTCTGGATGCTGAAAGCAAAGAGCCTCAGGTGCGATCTACGAGCTATGACGTCCTTGCAACGCCACACCTTCTTCTGAAGCCGGGCACTCCGAACGAATTTCCTCAGCCGCCTGTCTGCACTGACGCTGCGGATTCGTCCGTAGGACGCTTCAAAGGGCATACAGATGTCATCACGAGCGTTACTTTCACGCCAGATGGACGTCATGTGGTGAGCGGCAGCCTGGACGGAACGATACGCTTCTGGGACGTTCGAACTGCAAAGCAGATCCAGATCATCAGTAACTTGCGTCCGGTAACATCACTTGCCATCTCTTCTGATGGAAAGACCTTGGCCTGCGGAATGGCTGCAGGAGCAGTCAGAGTTTGGAAGCTGGAGCACGGTGAAAGTCTGACATATCGTGATATGCGTATTCTTTCGCAGGCCGAGCGATCTGATCGTGCTAAAAGTTATGAGTCTGTTTCTCGAAATGGAGGAGTCTTGGCACTTGCCTTTTCCCCTGATGATTCAAAGTTGGCTGCTGGCGGGAACTACTCAGAGCATTCGAGAATCTGGAAGCTTTCCGCGCTGGATGAAAAGTGCAGGAACTCAAACATCATGGGCGCAATTACATCTCTGCTCTGGTCTCGCTCCGGCGAAGAAGTCCTACTGCGTTCCGGCGGACGGCAGATGACATGGTGGCCAGCGGGCAAAACCCTCCCTCGATCGAGTGGCCTGAATGGAACCGTGTTTCTCCGATCGGGCAACAACCCGTTGATCATCTCAGTCGATGAAGTCCTTGACGCTGAAACTAGTGAAGTTGTGTACAAATTCACGAGGCAATCCTATGGGGCCTGGGCTGTCACGGCGCAGATCTGCGAGAAACGAAATCTCCTCGTCACGGGCGACATCATTGTCAATCGTGACAAGGATCCGGAACCCGATGAACTAGTCTCCATCAGACATCTTGTTACAGGGCGATCACTATCGGTCCTGCGGGACCGTTTCGGGCAGGTCGGAAACCTTGCACTGTCTCCAGACGGCGACTACCTGGCGTATGGCTGCGGCTGCCGTGAGGTTGCCTATATGAGAGAAAAATCGACTGGCGACTACGATGTCCGTCTTTGGAAACCGGTTCTCAACGTCATCTCATCAGCGGATCCGTTGGTTGAGACTAATCCACATAAAGAAAACCATTCG
>JBGSVD010000004.1:0-72932 GCA_041753135.1 Planctomycetaceae bacterium | reverse complement strand
CTGGGCAGTTGGAAAGTTGGCGTTGACAATGTGATTCTTGTCGAGGGAAGAATCGATTTTGGGGAGTGGTTTATTGCGAGTCTTGAGGAACGTCTTGCGGCTCTGGAAGCCGAGCAAAAAAAGTCACAGCTAGGGTAGTCGAATCCACGCCCATTCCCGGTCAGCAGTCTCCGCTTGAGCAAATCTGTTTTGTCGTTCAGGAACTGATTCTGAACGCCCGGACCGGATTTCGAGGTGCTTCGCGAGTCGTCGATTCTGTGGTCAGGTTTTGCGGACTCGATTGGGAAGTTCCTCACCTGACGACATGCCGTGTATGGTTGCAGCGGATCGGATTGTTTCAGCTGCAGCGTCCGAAGGACATGGCAGAGAACGCCATCTGGATCGTGGACCACACGGTTCAGGTCGGCCAGGAAAAATGAATACCAGACAGTGCTGGAAGAGTGCGTGGATGAAATTCGCCGCAACGGTTATTCGCAGTGGTGCGTCTATCAGGTGGCGCTGCGAGTCCAGCCTCATGTGCAGACGATTGCGGGCCAGGAACTGAAGGATCAGTTATTGAACTTCCTTGCGGAGGAATCCGCATCCCTTGCTCCAGGCGAACGCCTTCTCGGAAGCAGCGAGTCACTGGAATCATCGCTGGGGAAACTGAAATCGCTCGAAGGTGATTTCGACAAAACAGGTTTCACGAGTCTGCTTGCAACCTTCGGGGCCATGGTCGGCAAACTGACTCCCGAGACGATCTTCGGACTGCGCGGTCTGTGGAGCCGGCTGCACAACTTGTCCGAACCGGGCGAGAATTCTGGCATCAATGGTGTCGGTTTTCGCATCGCATCCGACGCCTTTAGCAATGTCTCGCACCTGTCGCGGGTTGACGACTGCGAGTGCAATGCTGTGCTGATGCAGCAGGTCCACCAGCAGAGATTCGTAGCCGCCGGTGGCTTCCATGATGACGATGGTTTGCTCAGTTTCGGTCAGCGTTTTGATCCAGTTATTGATCTCCTGTTTGTTGTTACCGACAGTTTTGACGGTCTGGCTTTTCTGTTCGAAAATGTCGATCTTGTTTTTGGCAACATCGATACCAATGAACGCTGAAAATGAGTATCCAGAATCGTTCATTTTGTCCCAGCCTAATATTCGAACTCGCAGCAAGTGCGGCTCATGCGACGGGTCGGGTTTGAAACGAAACGGCTTACGATCACGCTGACACTCGGTCTGTATGACCCAGGAACCATCGATCTATAAGCCGCTGCTGCACTGGGATGGCCATCTCAGTGCAGCGTTCTTTCATAAAGAAGATGCGATGATCTTTGATCTGTCAAGCGTCGCTTCTGACGAGATATTAGGAACCGTTTCGCAAGAAAACGGGCAATCGGTTCCTGCCACCATTTATGCCGCCTGCCACCTTTTATGCCGCCCACTTTTATGCCGCGTTGATAAGGGTGAGTCTGCCGGGAAGGACTTTGGCGGCAGGCGAACTTTGTGTGCAATTGAATAATCATTGCATGCGGCTTTGTGTTATCACTTGCAAACAAGTCGCGGCGAGCCGCGAAGTCCTGCCCGGCAGGCAGGACCTACAGAAATCCGCGACTACACGATCAACCGCGGCGACACCTGGCACAGGTGCAGAAACGTAAGTCAGCGATTAAGATGAATCGTGGACGAACGCTGATCTCGATGAGCGTGCCTTGTCCCACTTACGTCATCGCCACTATTTGTTTTGAATTTGCAGGATATCTGTATGACTCGCCTTCCATCATGGTTCAACATGTCTGCTTCGCGGGCGGGTGTGTTGTTTTCGATCGCATCGATCTTGATCCCGATCGCAAGCGGAGCGTCAGCTTGCGCTGACGAGAAGCAGGTGCCTCGTGGTGTGAAAATCATTCGAGACTTGCCCTACATTGAAGGTGGCGACGACGCTCAGAAACTGGACCTGTATCTGCCTGAGACTCCGGTGGAGAAACCCCTTCCGTTGATTGTGCATATCCATGGCGGAGGATGGATGGGCGGAAGCAAGTTTCCGTGCCCTGTGGCTAACATGGCGGCTCGCGGCTATGTGGTAGCGAGCATTGAATACCGCTTTAGCCAGAAGGCGAAATTCCCCGCGCAGATTCAGGATTGTCAGGCGGCGATTCGCTGGTTGCGTGCCAGGAGCAGAGAATTTAATATTGATCCGGAACACGTCGGTGTTGTGGGTGGCTCCGCTGGCGGCCATCTCTCTGCGTTGGTCGGAACGGCTGGTGGGAAGAAAGCATTCTCGATGATCGGCGGCAATGAGGAGCAGTCGGATCGAGTTCAATGTGTTTGCGACATCTTTGGTCCATCGAATTTTGCGACCGTCATCAAGCAGGCCGAAGATGACAAAAATGTTCGAAACATCTTCAAGTTCAACACGCCTTCCGATCCGTATTCGCAGCTGATTGGAGTGACTCTGAACGAAGACAAAGCGAAGACAGAGGCTGTCAGCCCGGTTCATTATGTCAGCGAAGATTCTCCGCCAACTCTGATTCTTCATGGCACTCACGACACGCTGGTGCCGTATGCTCAAAGCGAAGAACTGGCTGCGGCGTTGCGAAGTAAAGGTGTGGATGTCTGGTTGCAAACCCTGCCAGGTTCTGGTCATGGCGGCGGAGCATTCGGCAAACCAGAAGTGCTGACTTTGATGGTCAACTTTTTCGACAAACACCTTCACGGCAAGGACGTTGCCGTTGAGTTGGTGCCAGAGAAAATACTGGCCGTTGAACCACCAAAGCCAGCGCCGTGAAGATTGGGATCCGTCTGGAGATGCGGCGAGTGTCGTGTCTCTCAGGTTCGTTTCATTTTGGTGTAGAGCATTAACATGGAGCCGGATTCTTCAGAATTCGGATGCGTTGTGCGGTAAGAAATAGAGGTGTCGGCGAGCGGAAAAGCGGGCGGGACGCCCGCGCTCCGGAAGCGCGGACGTCTCGTCCGCTGGTCGATGCCTGATTTCTTGCCAGGCGAAGAATATCAACTGGCGGCTCGCCCTCAAAAGCACGGTTAGGAACCAGGTGTCGGCGAGCGGAAAAGCGGGCGGGACGGCCGCGCTCCGGGAGCGCGGACGTCTCGTCCGCTGGTCGATGCCTGATTTCTAGCCGCGATAAGCATCATTCAACGACTGCGTGAGCCACTGCACTAGAAGTCGCACCGTTGCAATTATGGCAGGGCTCGTTGGATGTTTCACGGGGCTAATGACGGTAAGCTGCTACTGGCAAACGGGTTACAGAAAAATGTTTCGAGCCCCATCTTTCTCAATCGCCTGGCAAATGAGTAAGCTTGGGAGATTTGCGGCAGATTGCTCGAGCTGGCAATTTGGTTCCAGACAGAGTTTTCATAAAACTTGAAATAGAATTCCCGTTTGAAACATCGTTCTGGCATGGGAAAGTCTTCGGAGGATGCTCGTTGTCGCAGAATGAAGGAAAATACTCTGCAAGCGGGCAGGACATGAATCCGGCTGAGTTCGGGGCTGCTCGTGAAATGGTCGAGCAGGCATGCGTTCAGTGGGAGTCCGATTTGAAGGTCTTCCTGTGCGGTGTTCTCCGGGATCGGCAGTTTGTTGAAGATGTGTTTCAGAAGTCGGTGATCAAGGCCATTGAAGCGGCCGACTCGGCACGACGGGAAACTCTGCGGGGTTGGCTATTTCGCATCGCTCTGAATGAAGCCAGGCAAGTTGGGCGTGAGCGGCGTCGAGATGCGGCTTGTCGGGAGAAATTGGTTGAAAAGCTTTCCGTTGAGCAGCCTGAGCGGCTTTCAGCGGTTGATGCTCGGTGGATGGCGGATTTCGGATTACTGAGCGAAGAGGTCATTCTGGCGATACGTCGTTCGATCGAAAAGTTATCAGCCGAACAGCAGGATGTGATTCGACGGCGAATTTACGAAGGTCAGACCTTTGCAGAAATTGCAGAGCAAATGAAGCAGCCGCTGGGGACCGTACTGACGTGGATGCGTCGTGGGTTGCAGCGGATGAAAGATGATTCTCAACTTAAAGCGTTGTGGGACGAGCAGCGTGATTAAGCGATCGTGTTGGGGGTAAGTGGGATGAATGATTTTTACGAACAGTTGAAGACCGCCGATGGTCGTGAATGGCTCTCGATGCAGTATGTGCTGCAGGAGTTGTCGGACGATCAAATGTTGGCCTTCGAAGATGCCATGCTGGCGGACGAATCCCTGGCGGAGTTCGTGATCGCATCGACGCGTATGGTTTCAGGGATTGCTCTGGCTTTTGAGTCGAAGCCTTCTGTGGCTCCTCAGCATTCAGAGACGTTGAAGTATTCAGAGACGTTGAAGCCAACGGCCTGGCGATCGGTGACAATCGCTGTCGGTGCGGTTTTGGCTGGAGCGTTGCTCATGACATTGCGGCCTGTGGATGAGCATCGGTCGGAAGTTGCGTCAGTGGATGAGATTGAGATGGCGGATGCGTTCGCCAGTCTGTTGCCGGATGAAATTCCATCATTGGGGCAGGCGGAGTCGTTTGACGACGTTCTTTCTGAGGATACCGTGACGAGCCTGGTCGCACCCGAGTGGTTGCTGACAGCTGTCGATCTCGACAATGGTGTTGATGATGAGCAGAATTCAAGCGATTCGGATGTTTATTGATTTGCGACTAAGCAATCGATGTGCGGATCACTTTGGCGAGTGATCTGCCGGGATGGTTCTGATGTCAGCAGGGAGTTTGTTTTGATCAGTCGTCTTTTTCAGATTCAGCGAAGCATGAACTTCATCGTTGCCGTTTTGCTGGTGATGTCAGCGTGTGACGTTGTGGCTGCTCAGCAAGAGAAGGCCTCGGCACAGAAGTCGGATGTTAATCGCGCGAAGAAACAGAATGAGTCTGTCGAAGAATCGGCATCCGATAAGAAATCTCGCGTTGAGGTGTCGGACGCTGATCGCGAGAGAGCGATGAACTTCGCTGCCGAAAATCATCCGGAACTCGCTCGGCTGCTTGAGCAGTTGCAGAAGTCACGTCCCCAGGAATTTTCTCGAGCGATGAAGGAATTGAATCAACAGATTCAGACGCTGGAGCGAGTACGAGAAAAGAATGCCGCGCGGTATCCGGCACAGTTGGAGTCATGGAAACATGACTCGCAGATTCGAGTGTTGATGGCCCGTTGGACTCGCAGCCGTGATGTGGAAATTGAAAATCAGATTCGCGAATTACTAAAAAAACGACGCGAGGCGAAGCTGGCTCAGTTAAAAGCTGACAAGGACCGGCTGGCAGAGCAGCAGCGAAAGCTCGACGATCAAATGGCGGCTCTGATGCAGCCAATTGAAACGCAGGTGGATAAAGAGTGGGAACAGCTTTCGCGAAAGACTGGCCCGAAGAAAGACGTTAACAAGAAAAAATCCGAGGCGTCATCGGCCGCGGAAAATCAATAGAGTCCATTGTGACCATAGCTTGTGAGGATAACTCAGATGCGAACAAATTTGTTTCGACTGACAATGGCTTTTGGCCTGGCCGTGTGTGCCGCACAGTCTCCAATGAATATTGCGATCGGGCAAGAGCCTGCGACTGACAGCTTGAAGTCCGAGGTGACACTGGATTCCGTCTCGCAGCGTTTTGCTGCTGCAGATTCTTCAGAGACGCCTGATTTCCAGAAGCATGTTGTGCCGTTGCTCGGCAAGCTCGGTTGCAATGGGCGTGCGTGCCACGGTTCGTTTCAGGGGCGCGGCGGATTTCGGTTGAGTCTGTTCGGGTATGACTTCGATCTCGATCATGACGAGCTATACGGACGCCTTGATCCGGAGACTGCGGCCGAGAGTCTTATCCTGCAGAAACCTCTGATGCAGATTCAGCATGAGGGCGGTCAGCGATTGAAAGAAGGCAGTTGGGAGCATCATGTATTGCTTCGATGGGTTCAGGCGGGAGCAGCCGGTCCTGCAGACGAACTTCCGAAATTGAAAAAGCTGGAAGTCACGCCTTCCGAAATCCTGTTCTCTGCCGATGGTCAGGAACAACAATTGAAAGCCGTCGCGATCTGGAATGACGGATCTCGCGAAGATGTGACTGCGTTGACACGTTTTCAAACAAACGATGACCAGATTGCGGATATTACAGAGAGTGGCAATGTCCTGGCTGGGACAAACGGTGACACTCATGTGGTGGCTTCTTACGACAGTGCTGTTGTGACAGTGCCGGTGATTCGACCAGTGTCTGAAAATTTTGGGGACAAGTATCCTGAAACTTCGACGCCAACGCGTGTGGATGAATTGGTCGTGGAAAAGCTTCGCAAGGTTGGCATTCTGCAGTCTGAAACCTGCTCGGACGCAGAGTTCCTGCGTCGCGTCAGCCTTGACGTGACTGGTACTCTGCCAACTCCTGCTGAAGTCCGTAGTTTTCTTGCTGATAATCGCTCCGACAAGCGAAAGTTGAAGATTGACGAGTTGCTGGAGCGACCTGGTTATGTGGCGTGGTGGACAACCAAACTATGCGACTTCACTGGTAACAGTGACGACAAATTGAACAACGTCACTCCGGTTCAGTCGGAAGCTTCAAAGCATTGGTACGCGTGGATCGAAAAGCGAGTCCGCGACAATGTCAGTTACGACAAGATCGTGGAAGGCATCGTGATGGCGGTCAGCCGCAATCCGGGCGAATCCTATTCGGAGTACTGCGAAAACGTTTCAAAACTCTATGCAAAGGGTGGAGTTGGTGCAGACGGATATGCCGAAAGGCAGGGGCTCGCACATTTCTGGGCACGTCAGAATTTTCAGACGTCAGAAGATCGTGTTATTGGGTTTGCCTACACATTCCTGGGAACTCGAATTCAGTGTGCTCAATGCCATAAACATCCGTTTGACCAGTGGACTCAGGACGACTTCAAGCAGTTCGAAGGATTCTTTAAGGGCACCGTCGGCCGTCAGAATGCTCGACCGGATGCGAAAAAAGAATACGACGAAATGGTTGCCGGTTTTGATGGCACAAAGGGTCTGAAAGGTAACGACCTTCGTCGAATTCTTTCTACAAAGGCAGTCGATGGAGAGACAATTCCACTGGCCGAAGTCTATTCGGTTCGGGCGAAAGCGGTCCCGGTCAAATCAAGAGAAAGGAAGAAGGACAATGGTAAGCCGGATCGAAACGCTGTTGCACCGGCAACGGCAAAGATTCTCGCTGGTCCAGTTGTCGACCTGACTCAGTATGAAGATGTTCGTCAGCCGTTGATGGACTGGCTGCGATCGCCGGAGAATCCGCTGTTTGCAAAAGCTTTTGTGAACCGAGTCTGGGCCAACTACTTTAATGTTGGCATCGTTCAGCCGTCGGACGACATGAATCTGGCGAATCCTCCGGTTAATGCTCCATTGCTGGATTACCTGGCTGCTGGATTTATCGAACACAACTTTGATATGAAGTGGCTTCATCGCGAAATTCTTAACAGTCGCACGTATCAACTGAGCTGGGTTCCGAATTCGACAAATCGGCTTGATGAACGCAACTTCAGTCGAGCCGTTCCTCGAAGAATTCCAGCCGAGATTGCTTACGACATGATGGTCCATGCGACTCGTAATGCAGAGATGAACGCAGCATTCGTCACTAATCTGGAAACGCGGGCGTTGTCCATTCCTGGCGCGGGGCTTCGCAATCGAAATCGCAATCCGGCTGACTATGCTCTCACCGTGTTCGGTCGCTCAACTCGGGAAAGCAATTGCGATTGCGATCGTACAGAAGAGCCAAGCTTGCTGCAGACAATCTTTGTTCGAAATGACGGTCAGCTGTTATCTATGATGGATGATTCAGACGGCTGGCTGAAGGAAGTTGCGACTCAGCACCAGCTGACGTTCGATCGAAAGTCAGTGGCGACAGCCGACGATTCAAAGAAGGATCAGCGATCCCAGCTGAAGCAGCGATACGGAGCTCAGTTGAAGCGTCTCAAGGAGCAGATTGCGGCGGCGGAAAAAGATGGAAACGAACGCAAGGTGAAAGCCTTGAAGGAGCAACTGGCAAAGCTGAAGACTCAAGCGGCCAAAGTCGGTGCTGGCGACGCAGAAGCAGGGACCGATGCCAAAGTCGCAACCGAGTCTGGTGAGAATCAGTCGGGCGGCTCAACCTCTGCTGTTTCGTCGCAGGCTCTTTCAGAAATTATCAACGACGCTTATCTGCGGACGCTTAGCCGATTCCCAACGGCTGATGAGATGCAGACGGCTCAAACGTATGTCGCAGAATCCAAAGACACGGTTGATGGTGTTCGCGGTGTTCTGTGGGCTTTGCTGAATACTCGGGAGTTCATTGTGAATCACTAAGGCTCTGTCAAGATAAAACATGGGGGGCGTGGATCTTGCTAAAGATCCCGTCACCGCAGGACCTTTAGCAAGGTGCACTACCCCAATAATGAAGTGTGACAATCACTGATTTTCGTTCCTCTGGCGAACGAATGGAAGTTTGAATTTTTCTTGTACGTTCGCGATGCGGACGACATTCTAAATCAGAAATCTCTTCAGGAGTTTGACATGGCATTTTCCCGAACTTGTGACGGAGTTGGTCGCCGCGATTTTCTAAAGGCTGGGGTTATCGGTGGCGCTGGATTGTCGATGGCGAGTTATGCTCAGTTGGCGGCCGCCAGTCACGTGAATCCCAATGCCAAGGCCAAGGCTGCGATTTTCGTGAACCTGAACGGCGGTCCGTCACACATGGATACGTTCGACCTGAAGCCGGACGCTCCGAAAGAATATCGAGGCGAGTTCAATCCGATTCAAACCTGCATTCCAGGTGTAATGATCTCGGAGCATCTTTCAAAAACAGCGACGTGTATGGACAAATTCACGTTGCTGCGAGGTGTGACGCATTCCGTTGCCGCGCATGATTTGGGGACGCGTTACGTTAACACCGGGAACCGACCGCTGCCTTCTTTGGAATTCCCTGGTTACGGTGCTGTGATCACAAAGGAACGCCCCGGAATTCCCGAGCTTCCTCCATTTGTCGCAATCCCAAACAGTGCTCAACGACCCGGTTATCTGGGGGTCAAGTACGCTCCGATGAATACCACCGCGGTGCCCCAGATTGGTTCACCATTCCGAGTTCGTGGCATCTCAATGTCTGGTGGTTTGACTGTCGAAGATGTTGAAAAGCGTCGTAACCTGTTGTCTAACCTGGACCGTACGTTCAGCGATGTCGAAAAGGACAGTCAGCTGCTGGATGGCATGGATGAGTTCGGCCGACAGGCCCACACGGTTATCACTTCCAGTCAGGCGCGGGATGCCTTTGATATCAGTAAAGAATCGCCGAGTTTCACAAAGGCGTTCGGCACGTCGGGACTTGGTTCAAGCTGTTTGCTTGCGTTACGACTGGTCGAATCAGGAGTGCGTTTCGTCACCGTGACGAATGGTGGATGGGATACGCACCGCGACAACTGGAACACACTCAAGACCAAGCAGTTGCCAGCTCTTGATGATGCGTTGTTCGGTTTGTTCACGGGCCTTGCTGAACGCGGCCTGCTCGAATCGACCGTCGTCTATGTCACAGGAGAATTCGGACGCACGCCAAAGATTAATAACGAGCGAATCGGCCGTGACCACTATCCTCGAAACATGTTTATGATTTTGGGTGGTGGTGGAGTCAAGGGCGGTCAGGTTCTGGGCGAAAGTGACGAAACAGCCAGCCTGCCGAAACACGAAGGTTTTTCTCCGGATGATGTGGCCGCCAGCTTTTATCATGCCCTGGGAATTGATCATACGTACGAATACCACACACCGACCGGACGCCCGGTCATGATTGTTCGCGATGGAAAAGTGATCCCAGCATTGTTCGAAGCCTGAGGATTCAGACCTTGAGGGACTTGGACTGAGTTCTCGCCGGATCGTAAAAATGCGGACGCTGGCGTTCAGTCAAATGCGCGACCGGCGTAATATTGAATCGCCTGCTGCAAATCAGGCGATTGAATTGTGACCAGTGAATATTCGAGTTTGCTTCATCAGGCATTGCACGGCCGACCATGCAATGCCTGTTTTCGTTTCCGGCACACTCAAATTGGTTGCCAGGTTCACAGCAATCGCCAAACCCTGAGCCGGAGTCACTTCCCTGCGCTTGCGTCCATGAACACAACAATTGATGGATTGCCCACGGCCGCATAGTGTCCGGTAAATTTCAGTTGGCCCGTGGTTCGGTCAACGCGAAAAACGGCCACATTGTCGGCTCGCTGATTGCAGCAATACAAAAAGTCACCCGACGGATCGAATGTGAAGCTGCGAGGATAATTCCCGCGAGTCCATTCTTCGCCGACGTAAGTCACTTCACCGTTTTCTCCGACTGAAAAAATGCCAATGCTGTCATGCAGTCGGTTACCCGCGTAAACAAACTTCCCGTCGAAAGATACCAGAATCTCCGAGCAGAAGTTGCTGCCGGAAAAACCGGGCGGCAGCGTCGAAATTGTCTGTCTTGCCGTGAGCTTGCCGGATGCTGCTTCGTAGTCAAACAGCACAAGCGTCGAGCCTTCTTCCTGAATCGAATAGAACCATCGGCCGTTTGGGTGAAAGTGAAAGTGGCGAGGTCCATCACCGGGTGGCAACGCAACGATCGGTGTGTCCGCAGGAAAGAGCTGACCTTTCTTGTCATCGAATTTCCAGACGATAATCTGATCCAGTCCAAGATCCACATGGATCACGAATTTTCCGGACGGATCGGCCTGAATCATATGAGCGTGAGTTCGATCATGGCCGCTGAAGGCGAAGCTTCCCGGCGGAGCATTGGTGGCCGTCGTCGGTCCGATCTTGCCTTCGTCGATTTTGACGTCTGTGGCTTCACCAAGACGACCGTCCGCAAGGATCGGCAGCACAGAAACTGATCCACCAAAATAGTTAGCAACCAGCAGAAACCGTCCCGACGGATGAATGCTGACATACGTCGGCCCCGCGCCGCCGGAACGCACGGTATTCAACATCGTAAGACTGCCGTCTTCCCGATTGATCGCAAACGCGCTAACGGAACCTTCTTTGTTGACGCCGACGTGATCGGTTTCGTTTGCGGAATACATCCGAGTGCCCTCAGAATTGACGGCAAGGCAACTTGGGCTGGTGCCCAGCTCGTAGATTCCGGCAGCGGTCAAATCGCCAGTTGCACGGTCCACTCGGAAGATGTGAATGCCTCGCCCATTGCCGGGCGGCAGATCGACTTGAGTCGGCAGCATATCCTTCAACGGCGCACTGAATGTCCCGACGTAAGCGAAGAGCGGGCCATCCGAAGTGCCAGGTTCGGCATGCAATATTCCGGCGGCCAGCGGAATGGCACCAGTAAGAGCGATCGAGCTTTTCAAAAACGTACGGCGTGATCGGATCTGTTCTTGCATTTCGAGTAAAGCCTGTCTGACGGAGGAAAATTCGTGTCTCAACGTGACCCACGATCTGCGGGATAACATTTCCTGGCGGAAAATGCCAGGGTTCGGGAGCGACCATGGATGCTCGGCACAATTGATCACGGAGATCGTGCCGCCTCCGTGAGGAAATCGCCGTTGCCACTTGGCCAGTTTCTCAATACGCAGGGTCTGATTTCAATACGCAGGGTCTGACAAGCTGCGATCAGTTTTTCCAGAAACATCCGACTTTGGTTGATCACTCAGTCCCAGGTCTATGATTCCGTCAATTCGAGATACGGATCCAAGCCCATGTTTTCGTACTGCTCGAGTCGATGGCGTTCCTGTTTCAGCAGATGTTTTCGCTGCTTGCGATGAGTCTTCTCGAGAAATCGTTGCACTCGTTCGAAGTAACGCAACCAGGATCGGCTGAGTTCACCGTCACGACTGGAGATTGCACGACGCTGCTTGCGCTGGATTTCTTTTGGTTCACGGCAACGCAGAAGTTCGTCGTCAAGGGACAGGAAGAACTGATATCCGCCGGGGTCTCCCTGACGAGCCGAACGACCAACCAGCTGGCGGTCAATTCGCCTGGAGCTATGCATCTCCGTGGCAATCACATGCAGGCCACCCGCCTTCTTGACATCGTCGTCGATGATGATGTCCGTCCCACGTCCTGCCATGTTTGTCGCGATAGTCACTTTGCCGGGTCCACCCGCCTCTGACACGATCTGTGCTTCCTGCTCATGGTAGCGAGCATTCAGAATCAGATGCGGGACCTTCTTGTCCTTGAGCAACAGCCCCAGAGCTTCCGATGCATCCACTGACGGCGTTCCGACGAGAATCGAGCGTCCAGCCTTGATCAGGGTCTGAATCTCAGCCACGATAGCGTCTCGCTTCGCTTCCTGCGTTTTGAAAATGCGATACGGCTTGCCACGGCGAATGCATTTGCGATTCGTTGGGATCTTCGTCACTTTCAGGCGGTACGTTTTCTTCAACTCAGCCCGTGCAGGAATGCCGGTCCCTGTCATCCCCGCAAGATGAGTGTACTGTCGGAAGAAGCTCTGCACGGTAATTCGTGCGGCTTCGCCAGTGGCCGCAGTGATTGGCACCAGTTCTTTGGCTTCGATCGCCTGGTGCAGACCATCCTGCCATTTACGGCCGTCCATTACGCGGCCCGTTCCTTCGTCCACAATCACAATCTTGTTTTCGACGATCACATAGTCGCGGTCTCGTTCGAAGGCATGCTTGGCTGTTAGCGCTTTTTCGACTTGCCCGTAGATTCGTTCGGTATCCATGGAACTGAGTAACGAAGGTTTCGACATCAGGACGACCTTTCGGCATCCGACATCGGTGAGCCATGCGGATCGTCGTTCGGGTTCGTAGACGTAGTCAGCGCGGGGCTCGAGCTGGAAGGTCGCTCGATTACTCCAGCGAAACAGGTTGACGGTGGCCGGATCGTTCGGCTGCGTCAGCCCGATAATTAGTGGCGTTCGAGCTTCATCAATCAGAATACTGTCGGCTTCGTCAATCAGAGCAAAGTGATGGCCACGTTGCACGGGCTCCTCACCGCCCTGAAGAGTTCGGATATAGCGACGGACCTGCTGACCAGCGTCTTCCTGACTGGCGCCCTTTCGCAGCCGGTCGCGAAGAAAATCAAAACCCATTTCTTTGCTGGTGCCATAGGTGATGTCAGCCGCGTAGTTCTGACGCCGCTCATCGGGCTCCATGTTTTCGAGAATTCGTCCGACCGTGAGTCCCAGTCTTTCATGAACTGGTCCCATCTGCTCGGCATCGCGTTTTGCGAGATAATCGTTCACCGTCACGACGTGGCACCCGAGTCCCGGAAGTGCTCGCAGAAACGATGTCAGAGTCGCCGTCAGCGTCTTGCCTTCGCCGGTTTGCATCTCGGCAATATGGCCTTCAAACATGGCAATTCCGCCCATGAGCTGGACGGGGAAGTGCTGCATTCCGAGCGTTCGACGAGCAGACTCGCGAACCAGGGCATAGGCTTCTGGCAATAATACATCGAGAGACGAACCAGCGCGGGCGTCCCATCGAATTCTGCGCCCGCTGGAAAGCAAATCCGCGTCGCTCAGATTCTTCAGGGCATCGCCACGTTTGATGATTTGATTGGCGGTTGCACGCCAGCGAGAAAGCCGTGCAGCGGAAGGAAGAAATCCGGACTTGAAACTGTGGAAGAATTTATTGGCGAAACTCATGGCTCAAATCCACGTTTTAGTCACCACACGACCGTGGCACAGACCCTACAACACAGGCGGAAAGCGAAATCGTATGAGATGTCGGACGGATCTCGTAGACCGAAACCAACAAACCCTGTTTGAATGCTCGTTCAGGTCCCGGCAACCCCAAACAGCCGCCAAGAATGTGCCCATGCGTACACTTAAGCCTTGTGTCTGGGAAGACTGCGATATTTGTACGGCGGGAATTTCGCTTAGTCAGTCCCCTGCGTAATCAGCAAATTCAGCAGATTTTTCCAAAGTATGCAGAGTTTACCAACTGGTTTCCGAACACATGTCTGTACGTATTGATCCCCAAGGTTAAATACAGGCACTCCGGGCATTCTGGCATCAGAAGGAACGAAATTTGAAGTTCTCTCTGGACTCAAGGGTGTTTGGTTTAGAGAAAATCTCCGTCTTGTGATGGGACGAAGTGTAAATGCGCGCAGAGATTTCTGGTGACAGGGTTTTCGCGACAGTACACTTCTTCCGCCTGCACAAATGAACAAATTTGGTCTATTGAATCTTTCAGTGTCTTTCTCAGGGTTGACGCAATGCTGATTTCCGCTTGGCTGACTGCAGTCCGCAATCGTTTTCAGGCTCCCCGTGTAGTGAAACGTCGTCTAAATCAGAAGCAGGCAGCTCAGGCATCTGAAAACCTGGAACCCAGAACACTCCTTACGACGACATTG
This sequence comes from Planctomycetaceae bacterium, assembly GCA_041753135.1. Taxonomy (GTDB): domain Bacteria; phylum Planctomycetota; class Planctomycetia; order Planctomycetales; family Planctomycetaceae; genus SXXK01. The sequence goes on along the minus strand of JBGSVD010000004.1, from coordinate 58,712 downwards.
CAGGCGGTCCGTCCGAATGTTAGTGAGTTTCTGGTCGATGGGGAGATTCGGACGACAGCTCCGCAGGAACTGACTCTGCAGTTCAGTCTTGGTTCTTCGATTGACGTCGCAAGTATCAGCGACAAGTCGATCCAGGTTTTCCGATCAGGAGACCCCAACACGACTGTGACGAACGGCGTTCCCAACGTCTTCAACAATGGAAACGAAGTTCCAGTTACGATTGGATACGTTGGTCTTGGCAGTTCGCCGAACGAGGTTGTTGTTCGTTTTGGTGAAACTCTGCGGGACGAGCACTATCGCATTGTTGTGAACGGGACCGGCACGAACAGTTTGACTGCCACTGTGCAGTCCGGTGGAGCCCCGGTTGCTGATCCGGTTGCGAATGCGACTTTTGATTTTGAGCTTGACCTTGGTGCTCAGATTGTCGCCGTTGATCCGCAGCCAGTGCGACGCTTAACTGACGGTCGGATTGTTCAGGACCGTAATAAGATCGTGGTGTATTTCAACGACGATAATCTCAACACCACTGCGGCTCAAAACGTCAACTACTATCAGTTGATAGCGACGCGATCGACCGTGTCCAGTCTCGACGATGTGGTTCATTTGCCGACGTCGGCCGTTTATGACGCCACGGCCGACACGGTGACTCTGACATTTGCCAGTGATATTGCATCACTTTCCGGAGCTGGCTCCTATCGGCTTCGCGTAGGAAACTCCGAAACCATTCCAGTCGCTCCAACTGCCGTTAATCCAGGTACAGATCCGGGCTCTAGTTTTGGGACGGCAAATACAGATCTGGGCACCATTCCGGCGACCAGCAATCAGGGTCGAGTCATCAGTGGGGTGATCTCTCCGCAGGTGGTTGCGTTCCAGTTTCCTGGGGCGAATGACGAGCCTGGGCATCGCGAAGTTGAAGTGGAAACCCATCTCAACGGAGGCGCAGATACAGGCGCGAGTGGAATTCCGTTAATTGAATACAACTTTCAGGACGTTTATGGAACGGACCCTCAGGGTAATGTTCTTCACAACCTGATTACAGAAGCCCAGAAGGATCGTGCTCGAGAAGTCTTTGCTTACTACAGCGAAGTCGCCGGTATTGATTTTAGAGAAACCGCGGCCAGCGGGCTTACAATCGTCACTGGTGACCTGCGAGCACTCGATCCTGCGATTCCTACAGGCCCAGGTGGCGTAGCTGGACTGGCTGGTGGCACGCTTGCCATCATGGACATGGCGGAAGTCTGGGGCAACCTTCCCAACGAAAGTTGGTTTAACGTTGCGATGCACGAGATCGGTCACTTGCTGGGGCAGGGCCATACTTACGACTTGCCCGATCCAACGATCCAGGGCAGTGGCTCGTCGGGCTCAACAGGAACCGGCGTGGAGCCGGTCTATCCGGGCGATCATGACGTTGTGCATATGCAGCATATGTTTCGTCCGGACAGTATCGACATCGATCTTTACCGTTTCCAGACGACAAAGACGAGCATTTTCTCTGCCGAAGTGATGGCGGAACGCCTGGCAGATTCAAGCACGCTCGATTCTGTTTTGCGACTCTATCGTCAGGCAAATGGTAAACGCGAGTTGATCGCTCAGAATGATAACTATTTCAGCAAGGACTCATTCCTTGAGCTGACGCTTGCACCTGGCGTTTACTACGTCGGTGTTTCGTCGACTGGTAACGACGCCTACGATCCTACGATTGCGAACACCGGAATTGGCGGCACATCGCAGGGTGCATACGATCTCCGCGTGAACTTCCGTCCAAACGTGACCGGGTCTTCCGTTGCTCTGGTGGATCGAACTGGTCGCACGTTCGATGGGGACAATGATGGCCAGCAAGGTGGTGTCTACAATTTCTGGTTCGACACCGCATCTCAGGCGAACACACTCTTCGTCGACAAAGCGGCTGCAAGTTTCCTGAGCACTCAGATAACAGCAACGGCCGTTCAGATCGGCGTGCAGCGAGTGACTCCCTATTCAGTGAACGACATCATTCGCATCGACAATGAGCAGATGCGTATCACGGCGATTAATACGACTTCCAGAATCCTGACCGTTGCCCGAGCACAGAATTCAACGACTGCCGCGAGCCATAGCCTCAATTCGCCGATCCGCAAGATGTCGGCAACCGGCTTGAATACGGCTCCGTTCGGATTCATCGGTGATGCTCTGAGTATTGCGACGCCAGGGCAAATTGTCCGCATCGTTGGCAACGGCGGAGTTGACGGCGATTCAACGACCCTGAACGATAGCTATCCATACGAGATCGGTCTTAATAGCTCAAACCAGCCATTGACAGACGGAGCGGCGTTGGAAGTTCCGCGCGGCGTTACTGTCATGGTTGACAAAGGCGCTGTGTTGAAGATTCAGCGTGGCTGGCTTGGTGCTGGAAGTTCGACAACTTCGGTCGACCGCAGCGACAGTGCTCTGCAGGTTCTGGGAGTTCCCGGCCAACAGGTCATCATGACTTCATGGGCCGATGAGTCAATTGGGACGGACACCACGTCAACTCCAACAACTCCTAAAGCGGGTGACTGGGGAGGTATCATTTTCCGAAACGAAATCGATCGCGCACAAAATCGATTCAACACGGAAAACGAAGGTATCTTCCTGAATTACGTTGGATACACCGAATTGCTCTGGGGTGGCGGCACCGTCACTATTGACACCAGGACTCAGACGATCAATCCGATCCATCTGGAGCGATCACAGCCAGCAATCGTTAACAATACAGTGATGTTCAGTCAGGACTCGGCGATGTCCGCCGACCCGGACAGCTTTGAAGAACTCACATTTCATTCGCCACGATTCCAGACCGGAAAATCGCCGTTTACTGTCGACTACAAGCGAGTCGGTCCGGAGATTCATGGCAATACATTGCTTTCCAATGGTAACAATGCGATCAATGTTCGCATCGACACTGTTGCTGGCGGTGCGACTCAGAAAATGACGGTGCCTGGTCGCTTCGATGACACGGATATCGTGCATCTGGTGTCGCAAAACCTTGTACTCCAGGGAACTCCTGGCGGAGCGTATCGAGAAACCATTGCTCCAGCGGTGACATTGATCACGCTGACCTCCGTTACGGGCGGCAGTCTTGGGGCTGGCACATACAACTACCGTGTGGTCTTCACGGATGAGAACGGCTTCGAAAGTCCTGCATCGGCAGTCACTGGAAATATTGTTCGTACGACAGCCGGTTCAGTTCGACTGGCACAACTTCCGCAGGTCCCGAATGGAAGTGTTTACACGGGTCGCCGAATTTATCGCAGCAGTAACACTGGCGGTGGAACCTACACGCTGATCGCGGAACTGGATAAGTCTGTTACATCCTACACAGACGCAGGTGTGACACTGACTCGTACACTTGCCGCTGTGCCGACAGGAGCGCGGGATCGTGCAAGACTCGACGCACGATTGTCCATTGATCCGGGAATCATTGTCAAACTGCAGGGAGCGCGAATTCAGGCAGAAATGGGCGCTCAACTGATCGCCGAAGGGGCGTCAGGACGTCAGGTGGTATTTACCAGCCGCCTGGATGACCGCTACGGTGCGGGTGGCACCTTTGACACAAACAACGACGATACGGCCGCTGTGGAAAGCACGCCGTCAGCAGGAAACTGGGGCGGCCTGTACATTGGTCATCTTGGTTCCGCAAGCATCGATCGTGCTCTGATCACCTTTGCTGGAGGAAACGTTCCGGTTGGCGGAGGCTTCGCGGCGATCAATCCGGTTGAAATTCATCAGGCTCAGGTTCGCATCCGGAATACTTCATTCGAAAGCAACGCTGACGGAGCGTCTTCGGGCAACCGTTCAGGACTGTTCCCGAATGCACCTGGAACAATCTTTGTCCGCGGTGCTCAGCCGGTTATTTTGGACAACACGTTCACTAGCAATGCCGGGGCAGTCATCAATATCAACGTCAACGCGTTGAACAAGGACTTCACGGTTGACTATGGTCGCTCGACGGGACTTGCCGATCTGGAATTGAGCTACGGCGACAATCAGGGACCATTGATTCGTGACAACGTTCTGGATAGCAACGCGTTGAACGGCATGATTGTCCGTGGTGAAACGCTGACAACACAAAGCATCTGGGACGATACTGATATCGTTCACATTGTGCAGGATGAGATTTACGTTCCGAACCTGCACACCTATGGCGGTATTCGCCTTGAGAGCAGTTCAAAGCAGAGTTTGGTTGTGAAGCTCTCCGGAGCAACTGCAGGGTTCACGGCTGGCGGAAGCACACTCGATATCACCGATCGAATCGGCGGTATGTTGCATATTATCGGGCAGCCTGGTCAGCCTGTCGTGTTGACATCACTGGCTGACGACACTGTCGGAGCGGGTTTTGACTCGCAGGGACTTCTGCAAAAAGACACAAACGGAAACGGTCCAAGTACGGCCACAGCTGGTGACTGGCGTGGCATTAACATCGACCGCTATTCGCACGATCGCAATGTTGCAGTCTATGTGGAAAATGAAATCGCCGATCGACTTTCGGCAGACACTAACGCTACTCCGGTGAACGCAGAGCTCATTGGTTCTCTTGCTGAAAAACAGCAGTGGGCCGACGAGAACCTTCGCATGGGTGTCGACCTGCAGGGATTCATTGACAATGCTGCCGATGTGGACGTTTACAGCTTTTCCGGAGTCGCCGGTTCACAGATCTGGATTGACATTGACCGTTCAACGCATTCACTGGACACCGTTGTAGAGCTTTTGGATTCGACGGGAGCCATTCTTGCTCAATCCGACAATTATCTGAACGAGAAGGCTGGTGGAACGTGGAGTGTCTACACATCGCCAACTGGTGATGTTCAGGCGAACGGTCTGGATTATTCGCCGTACTTGAGTGACGACCGTTACACCACGAATTCAAGCGACGCCGGAATGCGAGTGGTTCTGCCGGGCACAGCCGGGATTCGAGGAACGTACTTTGTCCGCGTTCGCAGCAGCAATATCGATTCAACGACCGCATCGCCACGCACGAATCTTCAGAACTCCGCCAGAGTCACAAGGGGATTGACCAGCGGGGTGTATCAACTTCAGGTTCGACTGCAGGAAGAAGATGAGTTTGCGGGGACGACCATTCAGTATGCCGACATTCGATTTGCAACGACGGGCATCAATATTTCCGGCCAACCACTTCATAGTCCTCTGACCGGAGAATCTGAAGAAGTTGAAGGAACCGTTGGGCAGCTCGGAAACCTGATGGATACGGATCGAGCTGCACTTGCCGTCCGTGGCACTATTAATGCCGTGAACGATGTTGACTTCTATCAGTTTACGGTCAACTACACACATACTCAGCAGATTGGCGGCGTCAGCCTGACTGCACCACATGTGCCGGTCGTGTTTGACATTGATTACGCAGATGGTTTGGCTCGTGCTGACTTGACGATGGCGATCTACGATTCGGCTGGTCGTCTGATTTTGATTGGTCGTGATTCCAATATCACTGACGATCAGGCTGGCCCGATTTCGGGCAGTAATACCGATGACCTCAGCCGCGGTTCGGTGGGAACATTTGACCCATTCGTTGGCACTGTTGAACTTCCAGGTGGAACCTACAGTCTGGCGGTGTTCAACAATCGCCAGGTGCCTGCGGTTCTGGACCAGTTCTTCAGTGCGAACTCTTCGTCGCCATTGCTGCGAGTAGAGCCGGTCAACTCTGTGAATCGCATTTTCGAAGAGCGGTTTACCGCAGGCGATAATGACACATTCACAACGGCCAATCCCCCGACGACGAATCTGTTCAATGTGGGTGCAGGCGGAGCGATCGATCCAAAGCATGTGGTTCCTTATAACCTCGGCGATGTCGTGCTGTTTGCAAGTTACAGCACTGGGTTGAAGGGTAATGACGAAACAACGATCGCGACCCTTAATCCGTTCACTGGAGAATTAGTGACGGCTCTTGGGTCATTTGGACCGTCCGTTGGCGATATTGCCATGAGGGCAGACGGGGAGCTATTCGCCTTCTCGACCAGTCCTGCGGGAACTGGGGAGTCGACATCCGGCGTCACAGGGAACTACCTCCGAATTGACACTGGTACTGCGGAAATTACAAACGTTGGTGATGACGGCGTTACGACGAATCGAGACAACCGAGACGGCAACGGTCTTTTGACGCCAGCTGACAACACCGTCACCGATGCCAACGCCGGGGTGATTTACAATGCGATGACGTTTACCGGAACAGGTGACAAGAATTTGTTCGCTATTGGTGACCGAGCGAATGTCACTCCTCCTGCGAACTCCTCACTGGTGGCTCAGTATACTGACAACGTTCTCTATCGATTTGATATTCGAACCGGTGCGGTTGACGGCGTACCAAACGCTCGAGTCAACGATGCTCGGGCTTACATCGGCGCAGGTACAACACAACGCGAAATCGGCCAGGTCAATACGGCTGGTTCTGTGACCGGGATGGCATCTATCGCGAATCAGATGTTCGCCGTAGATGACTTCGGCGGCTTGTATCGGATTAATCTTAACAACGCGAATGCCACTTTGGTGGCCAACATTGGATTGGGCTTCGGTGAATCATTCACCAGTCTGGTCGCAGGTCCGGACGAAGTTGAGGGTGGCAAGTACGCGACCACGATGTTCGCCATGACGAACTTTGGAAACCTTTACGCGTTTGATACTGCCGGGGCTCTGGCGCCTGTCTTCTTCGACGGTCAATCAATGATTGCTACCGGGCCCGGGTTTGGAGCAACGGGGCTGGCCTTTAGTACGCTTGATCGTAACCTCTGGGCAACCACAACAAATCGAGGCACAGATCTAGGACACGGTGTCGAAACACGGTTCGATGACAGTGTGCTCTCAAACCGCCAGCAGGGAGGCAGAAGTCTTTACTTCGGCAACCAGCGTACAGGAGCATCGGCTGGTAACAAGAATAACCTTGGGGCGACCACTAACGGTCTGGTACGAGATGTGAATTTCCCGGGCGGTGCTCAGGGAACCGTTGTTAGTAACGAGTTCAGCCTTGAGGGATACGACCGAACCGACAAGCCAGTTCTGTACTTCAATTACTTCCTTGAAACAGAGAATGCGGCGTGGAATCCAAATACCGACGCGACCACCTTGATGCGAGATTCCTTCCGAGTCTTCGTTGCCGATGAATCAGGTGAATGGAATCTGGTCAGCACCAACAACAGCTTTGACAATTCGAATGAGTTCGATGAATTTGATTACGGTCCGGACGGAACATTGACTGCCGCTCCAACCGGCCAAACATTCCCGGACGTCGTGGATACCTTTGACAATACAGCAAACTGGCGACAGGCTCGAATTGATCTCAGTAATTACGCTGGACGGGAAAATCTTCGGTTGCGATTTGATTTCAGCACCGCCGGTTCGATGAATCTTGGAGATACCTTTACCACTGGCAGCGAACTGCGAGCATTGGACGCATCGAAGCTCCGAGATGGTGATACGTTTACGATTGACGGCGTCGTCTTTGAGTTTGAGATGGGCGCAACGATTGTAACGCCTTCTGGCGCTGCGGCGATCGGGCAGTCGTTCACCGTCGGCGGCCAGACGTTCAACTTCGCGGCTGCTGCAGGTGGCGCCAATACAATTGTTGTTGCTCGAACTGACAGCCCGGCTACTGTTGCCACAAAGGCTCAGGCTGTCGTCAACGCAGTGCTTGGACTTGGATCTGCGTTGTTGCCAGCAGTCGCTGGCAGCAACCGATTGACATTCCCCGGTCAATCAGTGACCGGAGCGGGTGCGGCTCTGACTGTCGACGGTACGGCAGGAATCACTTTCGACAGGGCAGTCGTCATTACTCCGGATATGGATGCCAACGCGGTTGCATTGGTCATGCGGCAAGCGATCGCCGACGAATTTTCGGCGGGTGACATTACCAACATTAAAGGCAGTCAGGAACTTGTCTGGATCATTGGCCACGATGTCGATAATCCAGGGCCGCTGGGATTTGCCGATTCCTTGCCAGGCGACGTATTTGGTGCGTTCAACGGGAGCTTCCAGGATGGTGTGGCCAATCGTCCGGGGTCACTTCGCGGCATGAACAATGCCGTTGAGGGTGTCTATCTTGACGACATCGTGCTCGGCTTTGCAGAACGCGGAGAGATGGTCATCAACGCGTCGGCCAATCAGGGATTCCGAGATAATTTGGACATCCTCGACGCTTATCCGGCAGGGAACGAGTATCTCGGCATCGATCTTGGTGGCTACGATCTGGAAATTCGAAGAGCGACTGACTACGCCGAGACGGGTGATGCATCTCCGACGAACGGACTCTTCAAGTCGATTGATACCAACGATCGCGAGGCTCAACTTGCCTCTGTCACCTTGCCGCCAGCTTCGCAACTGGTTGATGGATCGACGTTGACCATTTCGGATGGGGTGAACCAGGTTATTTTCCAATTCCTCGATGACCGGGGAACGACAACACTTATGCCGGGTGCGTTCCCGATCTTCTTTAGTCCGGCAACTGGCCAGGCGGACCATCACGATGGGGAAACTTCAATCTCTCTTGCGGCTGAACTGCGAGATGCCATCAACAGTGCACTCGTTCAGAGCGTTCTGAAGATCAAGGCCTCACTGAGTGATGGAGTCGATTCTGGTGCGACCAGTACCAGCAGCCAGATTCACTTGACCAATAATGCGATCGTGACAACGTCGGCTGACATTGCAGCGAGCGTTGTTGTGACCCAGTACGACGCCTATGGTGATCAGAACCATTACCGCGACCAGGGTCAGTTGATTATTCGTTCAAGCTCGATTTCGAATTCACAACAATTCGGAATCGTGGCCGATGCGGCTCCACGAACGGGCGGGTTGCCAACACCGGGTTCCGTCAGAAATCTGCATACGATCAACGACGAAGGAATTGTGACCGGCGTTGTCATTATGAACAACGTCATTGCAGCGAACACGCTGGGTGGAATTCGATTCAGCGGAGATCAGGGAAGCAATCCATTCGGCCCGGTACCGTACGGTCGCATCATCAACAATACGATCGTTGGTGTGGGATCGGGAACAGGGATTTTGGTCGAACAGAATGCCAGCCCAACACTGCTGAATAACATTGTGGCCGATTTCACAACGGGCATTGATGTTGATGGGTCGTCCAGTGCTGCAGGAACGACGATTGGTTCAACGGTGTTCCGTGGAAACACGGTGTCCTCAACGGGCGGACTCGGTGCATACCCGATCCTGATGACAAACACTGAGCCACTTTTCGTTGATCAGGCGAATGGCAACTACTATCTCGCTCCGTTCTCCAGAGCAATCGACAGTTCGCTGACATCACTTGGTGATCGCGATTCCATTCTGCGAATCAAAGGGCCGTTGGATCTGGATGGAGCGGATGATCAGGGATCTCCGATCATCGCACCTGAATTTGACCTGTACGGTCAGTTGCGTGGCAATGACCCTGACGTCGAAACCCCTGCTGGTCAGGGCGCGAGTGTCTTGTTTGACCGTGGTGCAATTGACCGCGTAGACTTCTTCCAGCCGAAGGCTCAGCTTGTTGTTCCGGAAGATCAATCGCTGATCGATGGCGATCCGGATATCGATGAAATCTGGATTGATCAGGTTCAGATTCTGCGTCAGTTCCGCGTTCGACTGATTGACGAAGGTGTTGGCGTTGACCACAAGACCGTCAATAAGAATCAGTTTGTGCTCAAGCGAATTGCAACGGACGGCGTCACGGAAATCATCCTTGTTGAAGGTGTGGACTATCAGTTCGCCTACAACGAAGTTACCGGGGAAGCAATCCTGACTGCTGCGACATTCTTCGCGGACGAGAATACGGAAGTTCGATACATTCTGCTTGTCGACAACAATGGCATATCAGCCTCCGACACCGTCAATGGGCCGAGAGACCTTGCTGGAAACTATCTGCTTCCAAACAAGGCAGACGGGACCACTCGATTTGATATCGTGCTCACCGATGGTGTCAATGACCCTCCGCAAATCACGCTTCCTGTTGGGGCAACTGTTGCGGAAGACAGCTCTCTGGTCTTCAACAATCAGGCAATTTCGATCTTTGACCAGGACGCTCACCTCGGCACGAACATTCTGACTGTCACGCTGACTGCAACAAATGGCCTGATGGAGCTGGGAAGCGTTCCAGTGTCTCCAACGTTTGTGCTGATCGGCAACGGCGTTCGAAGAGCTGTCTTCAAATTCACCGGGAAACTTCAGGAGTTGAATGCCGCAATCAATGGATTGAGATTCATACCGACTAAAGATTTCTACGGTAACGCAAAGATTAATATCGTTGTCGACGATCTGGGTGAATTCAGTGGCCCACCTGCGGTTTCTAATGTTGATTTGAATATCACTGTGAGACCGGTTAACGATGCTCCGGTCTTCAATCCACTGGTGAATCCATCAGCCGTTCTTGAAGATGCCGGAACGCAGACGATCGTTGGGTTCATGACCGGACAGGCCGCTGGCCCGGCCAATGAAACACCACCACAGACCATCAGAACTCAGCTGACAGTTGTTTCCGAAAACTCGGCATGGACAACGTCAACATTCTTCGCAATGTTGCCTACGATTGATCCAGCGACAGGAACACTTCGCTACAGAACAGCTAAGGATGTTAATGGTACCGCGACAATCCGGGTCCAGGTGATCGACAGTTTGAACCTGTCCAGTGTGGCGCGCACATTCACAATTACTGTGAACGCGGTGAACGATGCTCCGGTTTATTCGCGTAACTCAGGTGTCACTCCAATCCGAAGTGACGAAGACTCAAGCCTGGCCAATATCAGTGTTGACCTGATTAATGTCTTCCGGGCAGGACCAACGACGGCACTCGACGAAATTAGTACTCAGTCGCTGATCTGGTCAACATCCGGCTTCACTCGAACCTCAGGCAATCTGGTATTCGATGTGCTGCAGATTCGTCCGGACGGGACTCTTGCGTACCGTCCACGGAAAGATACGGCTGGCACTGCCACGCTGAATATCAATCTGCAGGACAGCGGACTTGGCCTTGCTCCGAACGACAACACGGCTGCGTCATTCAGCATTACCATCACCATCAACCAGATTAACGACGCTCCGGTTGCACGAACTGGCAATTACACAATTGATGAAGGATATTCACTTCGACTGGACGCCAGCAGCAGCTTCGACGTTGATGCATTCTTTGGCGACAAGTTGTCGTATGCATGGGACCTCAACAACGACGGCGACTTTAGTGACCCGGGTGAAAACGCCGGAAGAAACGCGATCAGGACGCTCACATGGACGCAGCTTGTCGCACTCGGAATTACGGCTCCGTCAACTCAGCCGATTCGTCTGCGAGTGACCGACCTGGCCGGTGCAACGTCGATCGTCAACGCAACGCTGAAGACATTGATCGTCGACTACGGTGATGCTCCGAACAGTTACGGCACCGTGAAGAGTGCCGATGGAGCCGCGCATACGATTACCGGCGGATTGCTGCTGGGATCGACTCGTGACAAGGAAACTAATGGTCAGCCGTCGGGTAATGCGACGGGCGATGGAACCGATGAGGATGGTGTAGCGTTCCCAACGAGCATTGAAAGAGCAGCGGGAATTGATTTGCCATCTTACGTGGACGTGACATCAACGGGTGGCGGAAAGCTGGACATCTGGCTCGACCTGAACCAGAACGGTGTCTTCGACCATGCCACAGAGCACCTCAACAATGGCGTCAGCTGGACTGTCAGGAGTGGTGTCAATCGCATCTACTTCACGATTCCACGCGGAACACAGATCGGAAGCACGATGATGCGTTACCGACTGAGCTCGGCCGGGTCTCTGCTGCCAACGGGTCGTGCGTCGAATGGTGAAGTTGAAGATTACAAGGTTGAGGTGAAGGCTCTTCAGGCACCTGTAACCCCGGACATCGACCGGCCAATCGACTTCAATCTGACAGATGGTTTGATTCCGCAAACTACAGATCGAACTCCAGTGATTACCTGGTCGCTTCACGACGCGAACTACAAGTATGAGTTTGTTGTGACGAATGCGGCAAATCAGATTGTCTTCACAGCACCACAGGGTGCCGATCTGACGGTCACATCTCAGGTAATCACGACAGCATTGCGGCCAGGGATTTACACGGTTTCGCTCAGGGCCTTCAACAAGGCTGGAACCAACGCTCCACCGGCGACATACAAATTCGAAGTCGTGGCACTGCAGATTGCGTCACCATCAGGCGGAGTCAACACGTCTCGTCCGACCTTCACGTGGAATGATGTTCCAGGCTCAGAGACCTACACAATTCAAATTGTGTCGACAGTGTCTGGAGCAACGGTATTGACACGTACGGTTGACGCGGCCTCTTTGACAAGCCCTGGCGAATACACATTGCCATCGGATCTTGCTTTGGGTCAGTACAAGGCACGCATCCGAGCAACCGATGCGGAAGATCAGCCGGGCGACTGGAGTTCTTACCGAACATTCCAGATTCGAACGGCACCAGTGGTGACGGGTCCGGTTGGCTCAGTGATTACACCACGACCGATTATCTCGTGGACTCCGGTGACCGGAGCGGCAAGCTATGAAGTCGAACTGTTCAATCTGACCGACAACGTTCTGGCCCAGAGGGTGACAGGCGTCCGATCAACCTCATGGTCGCCGTCATTCAATCTGTCGCTGGCGAATTACCGAGTCGTCGTGAAAGCGGTGACATCAACCGGATTCACCGGTTTCGCAAGTCCAGCATTTACGTTCCTGGAAGCTCCGGTACCACAGCTGATAGCACCGAATGGACGGATCGCGGATTCGACGCCGACATTTGGCTGGAATCCAGTTTCCTCAGCCGACTTGTACCAGTTGATCGTTCGTCAGGACTTCGGAGATTTCAACGTTGTCTACCGCAGAACGGATCTGATCGGCACGATTCATACAGTGACAATGGCATTGCCTTTGGGACGGTATACCTATACAGTCCTTGCGGTCAATCAGCCAGAGGCAGGTACCGGCCAGACAACTGCGTACTCAACGACCAGCCTGGAAACCACGTTCACTGTCGCTGAGCCTCCGGTTGTTACGGGACCAGATGCGACAACGTTCCTGAGCCGTCCTGTTATTACGTGGACCAATCCTCCGCGTAACGGGTCCGGTGTTCTCAGTGATGTGATGATCAGGCGAGTGCAGGGAAGTTCAACAGTCAGCGTGCTGTATCGTGGCAACGTTTCCGGTACTTCATTCCGGGTCCCAACAGATCTGGAACTTGGCTCCTACGTCGTTTACGTTCGAACGCATTCCGCTGTTGATCCGGCGACGGTTTCGCAGTGGAGCATTGCCAAGTCATTCCGCGTCACTGTTGTGCCGACACTGATCGGACCATCAGGACGCACGCCGGATGCAACTCCGACGCTGACATGGCGTGGCGTACTGGGCGGACAGACCTACCAGCTGGAGGTCAGAAGCCTGTCGAAGAATGTTGTTGCTTACAACCTGAGTGGCATCAACGCTCTAAGCTACACGATTCCTTCAGATCTGCCGATCGGTCGCTACCAGTTCCGAGTTCAGGCAAGAACGGCGTTTGGTGAACTGAGCGAATGGAGCGAACCAACCAGCTTCCAGGTCGTCGCACCACCTGTGCTCAGTGGACCAGGAGCATCGACTTTCGATGCCACACCGTCGTTCACCTGGACTGACATGACAGGGTTTGTTGGTGGAGTCACCTCGGCGATTTCATCGTACGAATTCCTGCTGGACTTTGTGCCTGCGGCCGGAGTTCCCGACGTTACTTATCCTGTCGTTACGAGAACTATCAACAGTTACACGATTCCTTCGAATCTGCCGAACGGTCTCTACCGGGCACAGGTTCGAGCGAAGACGGCAGATACGACAAGCGACTTCAGCACGATTCTGGAATTCTATGTTGGTGGCCGGCCTGTTGTGAACCTGGTGAATTCCACCGGAACCACAACGGACACAACACCCACAATTTCCTGGAAGCCTGTTGACGGTGCCTCCGGCTATGACATCTTCATTGCTTTGGCGTCCAACCCGAATGTGGCCATTGTTCAACGGTCAGGAATCGGTGCAACTTCATTCACAACTCCGGTTGTTCTCGCAAAGGGCGAATACCGAGTGTGGGTACGAGCCGTGAATGCAGGAAATGGACAGTTCAGTGATCGAAGTGAAGGTGCTGCAACAACGTTCAGGATTGTTGATGCATCGGATGCGATCGAGTACAGCTTTGGTGGCAACTATGTTCTGACGTCGAATGGAATTGGCGATTCAGAAATGACCTCGCAATCGACGATCAGCATGTTGCCGTCTGTGGTCTTCGGATCTGCTCAGTCGCTCAACTTTATTGCTGAGCAAACTGTTGATTCTGAAATCACTGTCGAAGCTGGTGCTTCCTCAATGACTGAACCAGTAGCGGTTGTCAGTGAAGAGACAGCTCCGCAGACGGATGAGATTCTGTCACAGTGGGATGAACAGAAATGGTGGGATGCAGAAACCGTTGTTCCCGCAGTCGATGCGGCAACATCGATCGAACAGGGAGCACCAAACGAACAGAACAACGCTTCTGTTGGATTTCTTGGAGCTCTCCTGGCATTGGCTCCACGTTCTCTGCGACGACGCCGAAAGGAAGACTCCTCGACATAGTGCGGAAAGTTCGATAGAACTTTAACTGTTAACCCTTGCGGGGCTCATTCTTGAGCCCCGCTTTTGTTTTTCAGGTTGTTTTGTTTGGATGCAGGTTCGAAACGCGGCGGTTTGCGGGGCGCTGAGTGGGTTCGCATTTATACGAATCGGGGTCACGATTGAGTTGTTTAACCGTTAGCCGGAGGCGTACGCGGATGCGGTCCCCAACGTACGCCTCCGGCTAACGGTTAAACGAAAAACATCTCCATCGCGACCGTTTTGAGTATAGCGGAGTGCCGATTCGCTCCGGGCCGAAATGAGAACCTGTCAAAGATGCAGCAGCCGCACTCCTTGCGGCGTTCCATGTTGGCTGCCGCACAGGACGTGTGCCCGCCGCTTTTTTGACGTGGCAAATACGACTTTCGCTACTACAAAGTATCAGGAAAGACTCCTAAAAGGAGAAATCATCAATGCAGGTTACTATCACGGCAGTCGGTCCGGACCACAGAGGATTGGCCGACCCGATCATTCACTATGTGACCGGAGCCGGAGCCAACATCCACGAAATTCAGATGTATGACCGTGACTCGGAACGCCTGTTCGCGATGCTGATGCGAATTGAATGGACGTCCGCCACGGAACCCATTGACGTTTTGCGGGAGCGGCTGCAGGAGATTGGCCGAATCAAAGGGCTTCAGGTTCGCGTCTGGTCGAGAGACGAGCATCAGCGTCCACCGCGTCTGGCGATCTGCACAACGTTTCGCTCTGAGCCGCCGCTGGCGATCCTGCGCGCCATTCGAGATAAGCGGCTGAAGGCCGAAGCGGCGGTCATGGTGGGAAATCGAAATTCGTGTCGCAGTGTGGCCGATCAATTTGAAGTTCCATGGATCAATATTGGCGATGCTCAGGGCAATCCGGATTATTCGATTCTGGAAAGCGTGATCGACGAACAGAATATTGACTATGTCGTGCTCGCGCGATACATGAGAGTCCTGCCTGCGGAACTCTGCTGGAAGTTTGCCGGCGGACGAATCATCAATCTGCATCACGGTCTGTTGCCGTCATTCCCCGGCTTTCGTCCATATGAAGATGCTTTTCAGCACCACATGCTCTGCTTTGGAGCCACGGTTCACTTCATCGTCCCGGAACTTGACGCCGGCAATCAGATCATTTACCAGGGAGCGTTCAGTGTTCTGCCGGGCACCTCTCTTGTTGACATTAAACGCCAGGGCGAAACTGATCACGAACCGAATTGTCTCGTGGAAGGACTTCGCCGAGTTGTTGACCGAGAAGTAGAACTGCACTTCCATCGTGTCGCAAAAGTTCAGCCGTAAGGACATAGTCCAGAAAGGACTTCCCCTGGTCGCGGAACGCAGCCTATTTCTAAGCAGCGGCGCTGGTGGGCTGTTGATTTAAGGGGTTTTCAAAACCCGAATCGTCAGTGCGGGATAAAAGTCGCCGCGTTTTTCAACATCAATCGCTCGCTCACGCATTTGGAAGTTGCGAGTTTAAGGCGAGCGGCGGGAGAGGATTTACCATTGTAGAACGATTGTCCCAGTCGTTCATAAACAGTCGGGACAACTGCTGTCCTATGGGCTGGTAAGCCATTTCCTGTCGCTCGCCTTAACTCGCAACTTCAAAACTCACGCAGCGGCACTTATTCTTGACCGACCGTCGTGTCTACGAATCTTCCGCGGCTTCGCCGAGCAATTCGCCGGCCGACTGCAGTTCCATGGCGATGCGATCCGCCAGAGTTGAATCCGCCGGGGCGGGATCGCCCGGCATCACTGGCCAGGTGTAAGTTTCAACTTCCAGATGTGGCGAGTAATCAAGCTGCGCCACTCGACGAAGAGCAGCGGCAAGATCTGGGCGAGTCGTCTTCAGCGGGCCGAGCGTTTCAGCGTAAACCGGCACATGAAAGTGGACTCGCCATCGATCGGCCTGCAGAAAATGGTCGGCCGGATTTCTGAGGATGTCGTCCGCCAGTAAGTCGACGCGAGACTCAACGCGACCGTCGCTGAATTGTGCATAAGTCTGATGCAAATAGCGTGGTTCGACGAAGCGACAAAGGGCCGCTCTGCCGTCAGAGTTGTTGGCCGGATCGACAAGTTCTAAAGCGTTTGTGATATGAACCTTGTTGATGCGAATCCCGTTCTGCACAAACAAGTCGATCGATTGGCGAACATCTTCGAATTCAACAGCCTGATGGCAAACATCAAAACACAATCCCAGGTATTCGCGTACCACAGCTTCGCAATTCAGCGCTTCGGCTTGTTCAAAAAGTCTATGAAACGCGGGCAGAGTCCACGCTTTGGTACCAGACAGTTCACACATGGGTTCTGGTTCCAGCGCCAGGCGAATTCGTCGGCCGGTGGTTTCGTAAAGTTCTCGCAAATGCTTGGCAACACGAATCAGATGACTGAAGCACGACGCATGAAAATCGGGGCCATGCGGATTCATTCGTCCGCCAAGCGGCACGGTCGACAGACTTCCCTCCGCGCCTTCCGGAAGCAGACGACTCAGCAAGTTGGCGCACTCTTCGGTATAGGTGACTCGGGAAAGATTTGCCCAGTCCGGCAGATAGACCTGCTCCTTGACGCGTTCGCTGTGGAAATCGCCATAGGGAAACGTGTTCAGGGTATAACAGACAAGATCGTGTTGCCACAATGTCTGAGCCAGGCGTTCCAGTTGCTCAGACTGTTCGACCAGTTCTTTGACCACGCTGGCCGACAGCCACAGTCCGGCAGCCATCGGGAAATCCAGCTTCTGTTGAGCCAGCGCGGAATGATCTGAAATTCCATCGATCACTTCGGCCACAGTCTGACCGGGATGAACGTTGGTGCAATAACTTAATGGCAGAGTGGAAAGTGTCATTTCGAAGTGGAATCCAGTTCAAGTCTTCTGGTTGGGCAAGCGACGGGTCAACATAGACCTGCATACCATCGCGGCGATCGAGTTCAGTGGATTGAGGGTTCGCCGCCGAACTCTTTTTCGAGGCGATCTTTGATTTCGTCACGAACTCGACGAAACTCGGACATCTGCTCCTCTTCCGAGCCTGTTGCATGGAATGGATCATCAAACGGCCAATGCCATCGTTCGACAGCAGCAGGAAACGTCGGGCAATTTTCGTTGGCGGTGGAACATACGCCGATCACAACATCAGGGGGAGTTCCCTTGGGGGGCAGAAACTCGTAGATCGACTTGCTGACCTGCGCAGAAATGTCGACACCGATTTCTGCCATCACTGTCACCGCTCTCGGGTGAACATACCCGGCTGGTTTGGCACCGGCTGATAAAGCCTCCAATCGCTCGCCGTAAAGACTGCGCAGAAGACCTTCCGCCATCTGGCTGCGGCAGGAATTGCCTGTGCATAGAAAGAGAATTCGCTTACGGTCGGACATGCTCAGAACTCCATCAAGATCGAAACCATCAACGTGAAGCTGGAAGAATAATGAACTGGGCGCGAAACGCTACCTTCGTTCGATTTGTTACCGATTGGTTGCATTAGACCGGCGTTTGCCTGGAACTCCGATTCTGGCGAATGCATTGGTTCTTCGTGCGGCAGGACTCGAGCCGTGAATTCCTATTGCTCTCATTGTGTACAGGCTTCAGTACGCTCAGCCTTTGGTTCGATTTCGAAGGTGTCTGGATTTAAGCAGCGTCAACACTGTTCCGTTTGTCGTTCAGGTGAGCGGCAAAGACAAGCGGCAGGAGAGGATTTACCATTGCCGAACGATCGTCCCAATCGTTCATAAGCAGTTGGGACAAATGCTCTACTATGGGCTGGTAAGCCATTTTCTGCCGCTCGCCTTACATGACAGGCCTTCCATGGAGGCACCAGGTCAACAATCCGCGATCGCCGTTGGCTCACCGCGACACAGATTCGTCCGACTTGAAACTACCACCAGCAATTGTCGAAACCTGAACGCAGGAAAAGGATGTCCATGCGAACTCTACTTACACTTGTCGCTATTCTTGGCCTGGCTTCGCTGCCCGGCTGTCAATGCTGCGGACTTACAGAACGGTACGCGGACCGAATTGACGACTTTGCAGACCACTGCGATTTCAAACGCGGACTGGATGATCACTATTGTGAGAAACTTGATCCAACGCGTTTGTGTATGAACCGCCGCTGCCCGCCAGGATATTGCTCACGTTGTCGCTGATACGATTGTGGTCATCAAAACGAATGTTCGTTTGACCATTCTGTCGTCGCTACTTCGGCAGTATCAACCGGATCACAATCCTTTAGGTGCCCGTATCCTGAGACTGTTGTCCGTCTGAGTGTTTTCGCGCGTTCGGGACGCCGCCGACTTGCAGAATCGGCTAATCAAGAGTTCCTGATAT
Organism: Planctomycetaceae bacterium; assembly: GCA_041753135.1. GTDB lineage: Bacteria > Planctomycetota > Planctomycetia > Planctomycetales > Planctomycetaceae > SXXK01. Next base: position 39,794 of record JBGSVD010000004.1, on the reverse strand, counting down.
TCCGATTATTCGCTTCGGGGGAATTGTGCGATGCCTGACTTCCGGGGGGAATCAGACGCATTTCACTCTGTGGCCGGACTTTGCCTTTCCAGCAGATCCAATCGTTGTCGCTCTTTGCAGTGATCGCAGCTTGGCTGCTGGCGGCATCTCCATGTCTGGGATTTCGGGGGCATTATGCAATTCAGAACAGTGCCAGAGGAGGTCGGTAACGATCTGTCGAAACTGACTGTCGTCGGCTGCTGCCAATTCCAAAACTTCCATTTGCACAAGCGAGTTGTCCGGGGCCTCACTCGAATCATCGCGCTGACCCTGGTTGTTGTTTCGAGTGGCGCTGCAAATGGTGATCAACTGCAGGATTTGGCGAAGAAAGCTGGCATCAGAATTTTGGCGGACGGTGAATCGTCCGGCGACTCTCAGAAGAAAACGGTTGCCTCTTTTCCTCTTCGCCAAATGTCCCCAGTCAATCGCCAACGCGCTCAACAGATCATTGAGAATTGTAGTCAGTATCGCAAACTGCCGACGCTGCAGTACGCGATCGATGAGCCGATCTACAAGTATCTTCTTGAACATCCGGATGTGGCTGTCAGCACGTGGCGAGTCATGGGCATCTCACGATTTGAGATGTGGCAAACTGGTCCGATGGAATATGAGGCCAAGGCTGTCGATGGTTCCGAAGGCATGGCCGATATTCTGTACCAGGATCCGGGCCAAATGGTTTTCGTGTGTGACGGGACCTACCACAATCCATTGCTTCCACGTCCATTGCAGGCTTCAGCACTGATCTGGTTTCGAGCGGTCTATGCTCCAAACGCAGAGGGAACTCACGTTGTGACCCAGAAGGCAGACGTCTTCGTACGATTCCCGTCGGCTGGCTTTTCTGCTGTTGCAAAGATGCTGACTCCGGTCACAAATTCTATGATGGACCGCAATCTGTTTGAAGTTTCTCTCTACAGCAGCATGATGTCGCGTGCTGTTCGCGATGAACCGGAATGGGTTATCCAGGTCGCCGATCAGATGGACGGCGTGCTGCCTCAAAGAAGGGGCGAACTGGCTGATGTGGCCAGGATGCCTCGGGCAGTTGTTCAGGGAAATGCAACTGACAAAAACAAAGTGACGTCTGTAGATCGTAGCATGATCATGTCGCCTCAGTTGCTGTTTTTCGACCCACCCAAGAGTGGTGTGGAAATCGTCAAGGACTCCGCCGTCAGACAGGATTCTTCGTCGCGAACAGCAGAGCTGCCTGCATCAAAAACGGGGCCCAGTTCAGAGGCGACAAACGCGACTCCAGTCTCAACATCTTCTGGCAGTCCAATGGTGATTCAGCCAGCATCCATGGCGTCTCCTGCACGAGCGACGCTGCCAGCGAATCCTCGCTAACACGGTTTCAAGCAGCAGTCCGATGATGAGGCCACGCTGCGGCCAGTGTGCCCCCGGCTGGATCGACCGCAACCGATCCAGCCGGGCGCGGCACTCAAGTGTTACCGACCGTGCGACATTCGTACGAAAGCGTTGATCGCGTCCAAAGAGAAATCACGCCGCTTTCTGTCTTGCCACAGTGGGCGAAGCAACGAGTACTGCTCTGCGCTGCGTTAACTTTAGTTTGTGGAGTCGCATCAAGGCGGGCGTGACAACCTCGCTTCGGGAACGCGGAAGTCTTGCCCGCTGAACATTCCTCAATGCAACGCTGACAGAACTCCATCGCGGCACGAGCAAATTCAATCCGGCCCGCGCTCTCAGCATTCAGCATTCAGGCAAGTGGACTTATATGAATCGCGATCACGATTGAGTTGTTTAACCGCAATACCGTTCAAATAGAAGCGGAGCAGCGCGAGCTGCCCGGTGAGTGCCTGCAAAATGCTGGCTCACCGGACGGCCTGCGACGATTCCGCTAATTAAAAGGCCGTTCAACCAACGTGGTGGAAGTTGCTAAACTTCCTGAGCCGCGGAATCTTCAGGACAGGCGCCGAAAAAACTGTCTGACCTGGACGATGACACTTGGCCAGTTTCTCAAGACGTAGGGGGTGACAAGCGGAGCGCCGGCACACCATTTTGCCGGAATTTGGTGTGCCTGCACTCCGCTGGTTACACCACTACGAGTTAAGATCATTCTTTCCCCGTATCTCCGACTTTTGTTTATCGCTCAGTCCTTAGCAAGGTGCACGACCGCAAACTTCTTGAGCTTCCGTTTGAAGTCTAGTAACCATGCCGCTGGCGCTGGCTTAAAGATCAATGCTGGAGTCGCCGTTGTTGATGATGCGTGGAGATTCAAACTCCAGAACCAGCAGAGTCACCACTGCCGGTGCATTCTCAACCAGGTTTGAAGCTGATGAATCAGCGGATGCAGCGGCCGATGCTTTGGGCAGCGGTTTCTCGAAATTCAATCGGTGTTCTTCGCCAGTTGAAGTCGATCCGTCTTTCACGTCGACTGGATCGGACAACTGGCCAGACGCTGCGGATTTCATCATTTGTCGAGCGGAATTTTGTGCGGTCGGCAGAGCAACAAAGATCTCACCGTGGTGCAATTCAGATCGAGTCGGATGTCGGAGAGACTCTCGAACCGCTGAAACAATTTCGGTGTATGCTGACTGTTCGATTGACCGTGTGCCGACAGAATCCGGTTGAGATTTTCCAACCCCCGCTTCGATCGCAGAGACGGCATCATCACTGCCCTGAACAGTTGAAGTAAGAACCACTCCAAGCCAATCCGATTTTGGGTTGTCACTCGAACGTTGCAGCCTGAGTCCATGCTGCTGGACGATCGCCTGAATCTGATCCATCGCTTCATCACGATTCTGACCATTCACTTTGACGACAACGACGTTCCAGTTATCCGACTGGTAAAGTGGCCGAATCGAATTCTCATCTTCCACCGACTGCTGTTCTGCGATTCGCAGATCCTGCGGCTGATCATTGCTCGCAACGAGACTGTCCATTTCCGGCAATATCAAATCAGCCTGCAAAGGTGCCGCCGGCATCGAATCATGTTCAGCATTGGCCGCAACGATGGGAGATGATTGCATTAAGCCAGAATCGGTGCCAGTCTGCACCGCATCACGCACATCCCATGGTCTAATAAACGCCAGCATCAGCCCACCGCACAGCACAGATGCAAGCAGTCCTCCGTAGAATTTTCGGGGCGATCTGCGATTGGTCCGATTGATCCCAACTGAGGACTCTTCCGACGTTGCGGACGCCGACACATCAAACAGTGAATTGGAAATATGAGCAACGGGCAAGGTCTGGAACATGCCCCGCACTTGTTGGCAGCGATTTCGAAATTCATGCATCTCTGATGGCCATGTGACCTCAAAAGCAGCCAGTTGTGACAACTCCGCGTACGTCAGCGTCTCGTCCAACTGCCGGGAGACCAGCTGAAGAGCGTCGTCCAGAGAGCCATTGGAATCGAATTGGTGATCAGAATGGTTGGGCATGGGGAGCGAATCAGGCGGAAATTGCGGGCGCATTGGTGGCGGGGATACGAACTTGACTGGGACGCCCGGTGAACTTGCACTGTTCCCGGATTATGAAAAAAAATTCGAAACGCGGGGCAATTCTCGGCGAAAAATGTACGCATGAACATGCTCATTCGAGCGGGCCAGAAGCCTGACTCACAGCCGAATTGATAAGAATTCGGACGCATGGGAAATTCTTAAGACAAGAGATCCGGCTTCCTCAGTTTGACGGCACCGCCATTCCCATGGGCGTTCATATTTTTGCCCAGCCATCTTTTTGCCCAATAACCCACAGACTTTTTATTCATGAAGCCAGAGTCCAACACCCCGATCGATGACAAAAATCCGATCAGGCAAAAAACGATGACAAATGGGCAAAAAAATGGCTGGGCAAAAAAATGAACTCAGCAGGATTGGCGTCGATGACTCACGCCAGTTCGCTGACCGAACTGCTCCTGTTGAATCAAAAGTATGCGTTCGCAATCGAGCCTGAGTAAACCGGATATCTCGTGCCTCAGTTTGACGATACCGCCATTCCCGTGGGCGTTCATATTTTTGCCCAGCCCTATTTTGCCCAATAACCCACAGACTTTTTATTCATGAAGCCAGAGTCCAACACCCCGATCGATGACAAAAATCCGATCAAGCAAAAACGATGACAAATGGGCAAAAAAATGGTCGGGCAAAAAAATGAACTCGGCAGGGTTGGCGTCGATGACTCAGAGTTCATCGCTGGAGACTTCGTTCACAGCGTCGAACCCGAAAATCATTCGTTGACACGGGTGGCGTCGCGGACGATTGTGCGAAAGATGATCGTCAAGATGTTGCGACGGCCAAGTTGAAACCCAGCCTGAAACCCATCCCGGAACCAGAGGCACGACCGAACAACGCGAGTTCCGACGGCATTTGAAATGCCAGAGCATACACTGTTCGTTTGGCCTACCGAAGTCTGCGACTGCACCCCGTTGACAGAACATAGGCTCAAGCACTTGTAGGATGGGCGATCGATCTTCAGAATGCGGCGGATGAGCCACCCCTATTCTGAAATCCCAGAGTTATCGCAGAGCGGAGATTCCTTCGGAGTCATTCGCATACCGGTTGAACAGGACGTCCCGTTCACATCGCGAGTTCGCGCGATTGTTGATTCGGCCGAATTTCAGAGACTATCGCATGTGACGCAGCTGGCGTTAGCATCGCGAGTTTATCCCGGCGCGACTCATACACGTTTCGAACATGCTCTTGGCGTGTATCACAATTCGCTTCGGTATCTCTGGCAACTGGGGCGAGATGCTCGTTTTGTCCAGACCGTCAGTGTGCGTGATGCCGAAGTCCTGATCGTTGCAGCGCTGCTTCATGACATTGGACATTGGCCATTCTGTCATCCGATCGAAGATATGGCACTGCCTCAGATGCCGCCGCACGAGGCGTTTGCCAGAGAATTCATCGGGCCGGGAACGGAGCTGGGCGACGTACTGAAGCGGGAGTGGAACATCGAGCCTGATGAAGTTCTTGACGTTCTGGTTGCTAAAGTGGATTCGCCGAGCAGTCGATTGCGACGGTCGATTTTGTCCGGACCGATTGACATCGACAAGATGGATTATCTTGTTCGAGACAGTCAGCACTGCGGTGTTCCATACGGAAGGCATTTCGATCGCAACCGACTGATGAATTCGCTGATCGTCAATGAGGCCGGCGACGGACTGGCGATAACATCCAAAGGGAAAACCGCTGCTGAGATGATGGTCTTTGCACGCTATGTGATGTTTTCGGAAGTCTACTGGCATCACGCTGTTCGAAGCGCGACAACGATGTTTGCTCGATCATTTTTTGAGCTGATGCCGCAGCTGGATATTGGTTTGCTGTTTCGGATGTCGGAATCGGAATTGATTCGCACACTGAAGGAAGCGGCTGAGGGCACTGACGTAAAGACACTCACGGACGGTTTATTTGGCCCTCGTCGAAAACTCCACAAGCGTCTGGCGGAATACAGTATTTTTCATCAGGAACCGCTTTATCGAGCATTGAGACAAAAGTCGTTTACCGAACTGACGGATGTCTCGTCACGCCTGGCGGCGGAGCTGGCCGCGTACACCAATGTTCCGGTGCATCGACTGGATGTTCTGATTGACGCTCCACCGCAGCATCGCGAAGTGGAATTTCGCGTGGACATATTTTCTGCTTCTGAGCGGCGATATCGGTCGCTTCGTGAAGTGTCGCCCATCGTGGATTCGATGGCGAAGACTCAGTTCGACGATTGCGTCAAAAGGGTTCGCATCTACGCCACAGAAGAGATCCGGGACGCTTTATCGGAGAACTTTGATTTGACGCCATTGATTGAGAAGGTATTGGCGTCGACGTGAGGCCATGTCAATTCGGCCGGCGAAAAAGTTTGATTCCCGCAAAGATGGGGCTGGGAGTCCTTATCGAACTGCAGATGTCTTCTTCCTTTGCGGGGATCCTTCCGCAAAGGCAGCATTCAGGGGACGACTTCTGAACGCTGGAAAGGCAGCCAACTGACTCCCAACCCGGGCCTCATTCAGACGATCAGGCCACCTTATTAGGCAACCGAATTCGTCCGAAGCGATTTCCTGTCGCGTCATAAAGCAGAATCTCATTCGCGGATTCTGCCCAGACGGCCGCCAGTTTGACGGACCTGGGCCCATGCAGCACAAACTGATATCCGCAGCGCTGACCGTTCTGCAGAAGTTCCAGTTCGCTCATGGGGAAATGATTTTCAAGCAGGTTCTCTTTACGACACAGTGTGATATGAACGAAATGACGCAAATGATCTAAAGACTTCACCTCAGCGGGTGTTTCTGGAAGCCGAGGTGCTGTAACTGGTTGACACATGCAGGATTAACCCTTGCGAAGTGATCGTTGAGTTTGTCGGTTCCGCGAAGGAGGCAATTTCGGGGGACCCGGAAAAGTATTCCTTCGCTACTGGTTGTCGTGGTATCGGACCAGACCTTCGCCCGGCTTCCAATTTCGTGAAGGTCGTTGCATATGCGGTATGAGCGTTTTGAGCCACATGACCGGACCAGTCGTTCGAGTCACCGGAATCCGAATCATCCGTGCATTATTCGGGACAATTCTGGAGTCTGGCTCAACCGCATTTTAGCGGCAGTTGCAGTCCGCTTTTGATCGATGTCCGGCCTACTGAGCGGCCTTGATTTCCCGGAACTCGCCATCGGACTGCTGTGCGAGGCGTTCGAGCCAGCTTATCTGGCGAGAGGAAACCGTGCCGTCACCAAACTTGATGACGTGAATCGTTGTTTGCTTTGTATTGCGAGCGATATCTTTGAGGTCGGCCGCGGAAAGTTCTGGTTCATCGCCATCGGTCAGAAAGTAAATCACATCCGCTTTCAGGCGAAGCGCTTCCATCAGGGCTGGTTTGTGCTCAGTACCACTGTCGGAAACGATGCGATCAACTTCTCGTGCGGCTGAAAGTTTATTGAGTTCCGTCGCATAAAACATCTTTCGATCACCCTGCCCGGGAAGGTCGAGCACATCGTACGTTTCGTTATAGAAGATTACGGCGAACTGCTGATTCGGCTGCAAAAGTCTCAGGCTTTTTTTGAGCTGACTTTGAGCGATCTTGAGTCGCGGTCCGTACATGCTGCTGCTGGTGTCAATGACGTAAACAAACGTCTTGCCAACACTTGAGATATTCATAAACGTTGTGTCGCCAACGCCGCCGATTCCGCCGAGTTTCGCAGCGCCGCCGGCTTCGGATGGCTCGATCAGATTGCTTCCGCCACCCTGTGCCGACCGACGAACACCACCGATCGGCACACCTGGACCAATCAGTGCTGGCAATGTCGAGGACGTTTCTCCGGAGCCTTCAGCGTTGTTGTCCGACATATTCAACAGGTCGGTTACGTCCGGCACTTCGCTCGGAAGTCGCTCGCTGGAATTCGCCTGACCGGTCGCCGAGTTGTTCTGGCTGCTCGAATCAGAGATCTGATCCTGAGATTTCTCTGTTTTTGTATCGTCCCCTGCGCCGGGCGTCATTCCGACATCAGCAGAACCGCCATCGACGCCGTCAAGCACAAACAAACCAACGTCCCGAAACGGTTCTCCACCCGGCGCGCCAGCGCCGACTTTCTGGCAGCCTCGCAGAGTCAGGCTGACGATGAGAAACGCAATCACATGCAAGGCAATCGAACCCGCTCCGCCGGTGAACAACGAACGCCAGGAGCTATCAAAACCGGAGGCCGTTGTTTTCATGTGCGGATTCCTGTGACTCAAGTCCCTGCAAGCTCGAAACGCCAGCGAATGCGTCCTCACGGTGATCGAATGAGCTTTCGGAGTAATACGGCTCAATCGCTGGCGCGTAGAGCTTATAGTCCACTCACCGCGACTCTCCGCATCTTTGAAACTATGGCTTCACTGGAGTTGCGGATTGAGGTGTCGGTGTTGTTCCCGCAGCTGCCGGTGGTTGAAGTGTTTGTTCGATCATCTTGATGACTTGTTCGGTCTGATCAACTTCCTCAGAATTTTCTGCGGGCTGAAACACAAATGTCTGTTCGTCAACAGCGTCATTGATAACGAGGTTCGTCAGATCCAGGGTCATCAATGGACGGACACTTTTCTCATTGGGGTTCATACTTCGTTTGAGAAACTGAATTCGCCTTGGCAGCATGGTTTCGACATCAACGTAGACTCGAGCATACTCCGGAACCTGAGGCCGAGGATCGACGATGGTGTCTTCCGGTACCTTGAAGATTTCCTTACGAACTTTTTCGTTCCAGCGACCGGTCACTTCGTATACGTCACGACCTTTGGCCTTCACAAGCTTGACCGGTGCGAATTCCATCGTCGTTTGCAGGCGAGAAATCAGGCCTCGCAATCCGCCGATGCCAAGATCCATGGCGGCGTTCTTCGGGTCATAAGTGGTGGTCGCCTTTGCTGCGGCAAGGATGTCTGAAATGTTGCGACGAATCACACGTTCGACTTCACCGTTCTTCCACGACGTTGTAAGAACCGAGCCATCGCTGATCTGGCTGAGCATTCCACGATTCTGCGATTCGTCGACAGCTGGAGCCTCCGCATCCAGGGCGAGTGACGTACCGTCATTGGGTTTTTCGGAAACCATCGGGAAGATCACATACTGCAGATTGACCTTGTTGCCAGCGGCTTCGACGTATTTTCCAGCAGCGATCAGTTTCATGCCCGACAACAAAGTCGTCTGGTGCAATTCACACTTCAGCGAATCCAGTCCCTCCAGCTTTCCTCGAAGCTGCGTCAGGATTTCATCGGCCGCCGGCAAATTGGCCGAAGAGGCAGCTTCTGCCGGAGTATCAGCTTTGGCCGCAGCCGGGTCTTCAGCGGTTGATTTTGATTCATCCGCAGCCGTTGCTGCTGCCGGCTTAGCCTCGTCGGCATAAACAGCCGGAATTGCCAGCACCAGGGCGGCCATGCTGAGTGAGAAGGCAGCCATTGCAGCCATTGCTGTTAAACTGGGAAGAGTTTGTGGTTTGTGATTCATGTTCTGAATTTGATGGATTTGCCAAAGATTCGAGTTCTGCATACCCGAAAAACAGATGAGAAGGACCGACGGATCGCAGGTGAAAATAACCGTCACAGTTCGCATGGTGTGGAACCAACAGGGTCCGCGTCAATCGAACACACGGTTTTGCCGGTGATTCGAAGCAGTCTCGATCGGTTCGAGGCTTCTGAGTGCAGTGTACCGAGACTCCCATACCGGGGTCGACGGCAAAGTGCAAACGGTCGGGCACAGTCAGTTTTGCAGTTGAAGGTACGGTCATCTGCGGGTTGCTGTTGGATCGAACACGCGAGTTGCTGTTGGGTCATCTCAGCATCTCAAGGAAGGGGTAGCGATGAGATATTACTTTCTGACCCTGGGCGCCCTTGTGGTCGTCTGCATGGGCTGTGCCGGAGTCGACGGCCAGAGCGTCTTAAAAACCAATCAACACGTCGCACCTCCGGCTGCCATGCTGCAGCATCCGGGTCCAATGGTCGACGGCCCTGGACCGGGCGTCATGGGCATGCTGGCTCAGCCAGGCGGCGGAATGGGGGGCCCGATGATGGGAGCTCCTCAAATGTCAACACAGGTCAAATTCATTGGCCAGGATGGCATGGCAGTAGGCTGGATGTCCGGCCAGGTGATCGCTCGAAATCAGCGAATTGTGCCTGGTCGAGCCGACTTCCCACAGGGATCGATCTACCAGCTGGTCTACTCGAGCATTCCTGGCGAAGGCTGGGAAGGGCAGAGCTTGTATCCGACTCTGGAAGTTCGATCAGCTCATCCAAACACGATCGCCTACCTGACTCATAACACAGTCCCGGTAGAGATTACGGATGAAGACCTCGAACACATCCGCAGCAACAATATGGTCACGAAGGTGATCTATCTGCCGGATCCAGAGTTCCAGGCACGAGCGATTGCCGGTGTTGAGACTCTGGTTTCAACAACTCTTGATCCAGGTGTGGATCCAATCGAACAGGCCGAACGAATGGGAACCATCATGGTGGTTCTGCGAGTCGGCAACAAAGAAATGAACTTCGAAGAATCGCAGATGGCTCCAGACGGATCGATTCAGCCGGTTGCGTTCCAGACCATGGACGGCGACAACGGGCAGTATCTTCCACCATCACCAGTCGGATACATTCCAGGTGACATGCAGGGTGTTCCAGGTGCGATGATTGCTGCAGGCGGTGGCTATCCTGGTCAGCCAGTACCAGTCTCCGGAATGGGACCAACACCTGTCTGGGGTATGCCAATCACAGCAACCCCGATCGGACTTCCTGGTCCTCCGCACCTTCCACTGGGTGGACCAGCTGGACTGAAGTCACACACGATTCGAAACCTCAGCGACAATCACATGCCACGACCTGTGGACCACATGCTGATTGATGTTGAGCACAATCCTGGTTACAGCGTGCCTGCACCTGTGAAGCACATTCAGTACAAGGAAACTCATCCGGTCTTTGCACCAGGTGATGTCTCTACACCGCAGGGGCAGGGTGCATACTGCCCACCAGATGGATTCTAATCTGGTGAATAAGTAGCGAAGACTGCGGGGGCGATTCGAAGCACGGGCTTCAATCGCCCTTGCTTCGTAGCCCTCCGAAATGGCGTTCGCCGAAAATGAATCAGACATAACCGTTGCAAACTGACACACGGCTTCTGTCTGATTGCCCAGTCTCGGAAAGTTCGATCATGATTCAGATTCGCGAATCATTTCGCAATGCGGTCTTGTTCGCCACTCTTGTGATGGCGACAAACGCATCTGCCATGGCTCAAAGTGGTGCCTGCCATGAGCCTCTGAGTGAGAAACTTCCGCCTGGATTTACGGCAGAAGTTCTGGCTCGTGTTCGCCAGCATGATCCATACTGGCTACAGCCTGTTCGTGTGGAATTGCCAACGGAAGGGACCGTTTCGGTTTACTCCGCGTCGCCGGATCCTTTGGCGATGATCAATTCTCCGGCTCAGTTCTCAGTGAATACAGGTCATCTGTACCGTCTTCGCCTGAGTGATCTGCCTGAGTTCCCCGGCGTTGAAATCTATCCGTCGATCGAAATTCTGGACAGACTTCATCCGCCACAGGGCTCAGTCGGCAACTATCCGATTCCGATCGTTTTGACGGAAGCCGACCTGAAGGAAGCTATCGATGGTCGCCTTGTGACTCGAGTCATCTATCTCGAAAATCCTCGCACCGCTGCCGCACTGGATCCTCTTCGACGCGGGTCACCGAAAACTATCAGTGCCGATCAGAACGCATTGCAGGAAGCCGGTTTTCTCGGTCGCCCAATGATCATTGTTCGCATCGGCGGACGAGTTCCAGCTGGCGGAAACCTGCCACTTTCGTACTTTGGTACGGGAGGAGCATTTGATCTTGGTGAGTCTGTCGAATTGAACACGGGCGTTGTGAAACTCTCTGACAAGAAGACGCCCGCAGAGAGTCTCGTTCGCGGCCCCATGGCCGCTCGTCGCAGCAATCCGCGTGAGTAGCAAGCAGCGGCTACAGAACGGCCGTTGTGACTAATCAGCAGAGAGTGTCGCGAAGAAACAAGTATGTTGTTCCCTGTGCGAGCAACAACCAGAGCATTCAAGTTCACGCTAATTGATCAAAAGGTCAGGATGACTTCAGAGGGCCAACGCCTGATGAGTCGCCGGACGAAGCAGAGCAGGACGACAAGCATGACTTTCCAGCAGAAGAATTCACGTCGATTGCTCGCATGGAGTTTGACTGGGCTCGGATTGTGGATGGCCCCGGGTTGCGGTCTTTCTTCAAATCTGCGGCAGGAGCCCGATCATGTCTATTCGGAGATGACTCCTCAAATGATGGAGTCTGGCACGACTCCTCTGCCGGCCAGAGCAAAATATCCGGACGAACGAACAACGGCAGCTAACACATCCGTGCATTCGGCTGACGGAGTCGTTCGATTGGGCGGCAGTCGCAGCCAGGCAATCGACGCTCCGACGGCACGTGCAACTTTCGCTGAGCAACCAGCAGGCAACAAACCGCACCCAGCTCAAGGTGAATTCCAGTTGGCCAGCTATCGGCCGGGACAATTTGGCGATGAGCCATTCGGAGAGGACTGTCAGTTCACTCCGGCTGAGCCTCGCCTCGCCTGCGATCCGAACGGAATACCCTTTCAAAGGATGGAGACTGTCTCCGCGTCGCCTTTAGCCGACCTGTTTCCTGACGAGTATGTCTTTGATGGCGGTGATCGTGATTTGTCGGCCGCAATGCATACGAATCGCAGTGGACTGGATACCGAAGACACTGTTGCTGCGTTCACCGACCACACCGGTGATCTGCGCACCACGCCTTCGAATCGAGTTGCAGTCTACGCGCCGCGGTTTGGATCGATCCGTACTGTCAGTGGAATCGTAGCGGACACGAAAGTCGACAAAGCCTCCGGGACAAAAGACAGCATCGCTGTTGGAAACTTCAAGACCGGTCGAGCGGCTCAGGAGAGCATTCACGACACAACTTTGTACGGGCTTGAAACACGCGACCGTGTCGACGGGATGAAGGGCTCAACGCCGCCAATGCAGGCTCGTCGTACGGATTCTGCTGGCCAGAGTCGGAAAGTTGACGAAGGGCACGAAGGCCGAACCTATTCAAGTCCAGGCATATTCAATCGCAATGACGGCATCATCATTGCCGAACAGATGCGAAACGCCATCACCTGGACACGAGACCAGTTTCCTGTCATCAACGCTGTCACAACGAACGCTTCGGAAGTGTCAGCAAAATTCAAAGTGCAGCAGACGATTGGCGTCAAGGACGAACGAGAAACCCGGGGCAACGTTCACATCGTGAAACTGGCCGATCGTGAGCAGGCACAATCCGGCGATATCATCACATTCACGATTCGCTTCCAGAACACCGGCGACTTCGATGTCTACGATGTCACGATCGTTGACAATCTGACACCACGACTGGCGTACGTGTCAGGCTCCGCCAGCATCGATGAAAAGAATCCAGGCGAAGTGACTGTGGAGCCGAATGGCGAGGGCAGTTCGATTCTGACCTTTAAGCTGGACAAACCACTGAAGGGTCACGAGAGCGGTACGATTACCTTCGAAGCAACGGTTCGATAAAGAACCAAAGCAGCCAATGCAGAACGATTGTCTCAATCGTTAGCAAACAGCCTGGTGGAATCTCCACACTTGCGGCTGGCGATGGCAGAGGGACAAGCCAGCTTCTACTCCGTCGGAGCAGCCGGTTGCTCGGATGTCATCGAGTCTGCCGTGTTGGAATCCGAGCTGGTTGTCGGAGGCCCAGCATGTTTTCTTTCGCTGCAACCTGACGCAATGATGATGAAAACCGCGCAGGCGGCGAGAGAGAATTTCATGACGTGCTGCGATGTCGAGCTGCTCATCGACGGCCTCAATTTGGAAACCTGGAAGTGAGTGGTTTTCTGTTGCGACGAAGTTCGCGGCGAATCTTGCGAATTTCTTCCACCGAAGTCAATTGGCGATCCAACAAACGGCGAGCGTGCAGATTCGATCGTCTAACCCGCCTCGAATTGGCGGTTTCCGACGACCACACCTTGCCGTTGCCATCGCGACTCCGACCTTGCACATCGATCTTTGGTTGTGAACAGGTCTACCCGGGCGACACTTCAATCCGTCGTGGCTTTGCACGCGCAGCTCGAGGAAGCTCGACACGCAAAACTCCGTTGGAGAGCTTCGCCTGGATCTGATCATGATCGACTTCATCGCTCAGAATGAAGGAGCGAAGAAAATCGCCGACGTGGTACTCCTGGTGAATCATCGCGATTGGCTGCTGATCCTTTTGTTGCACGCGGCCAAAAAGAGTCAGGCGATTGTCCTGCACTTGCAGATCGAGCCCATCCGCAGTGACACCCGGCAAGTCCGCATAGAGCACCAGCCCATCCGGAGTTTCGTAAATGTCGATCGGAGGATTGAACAGCATCCGTGGCTCCACTGGCCCTGGCACTTCCTGCGCTGGGGATGGAATCATCGCCTGCTGTTCTTCAGGGCGGCTTAAGTCACGTGATTCGCTCATGGTGATCTTCCAAAATTAGCAACTTTGCTAAGTGACCTTCTGTTTCGTCAATGTCGTTTGAGGAGTTGCATCGAGGCGGACGAGACGTCCTCACTCCGAGAGCGCGGACGTCTCGTCCGCGGGAGTTCACTCCTCAATCGACGACTGACCGGGCACTACGGCCCCTCATTAACCTTGATCTGACGTGGTATCGCCGAAGGCGCCTTTGGCAAAGTCACTCGCAGCACGCCGGCCGAATAATCCGCCCGCATTCCGTCTTCATTGACGCGGTCAGGAAGCTGAATAGTGCGCTGCCACGGTCCGTGAAACCGTTCCTGACGCCGAAAAGTGTCCTCACGCGCTTCCTCCGGAGGAAGGCGATTCCCCTTGATCGTCAGGTAACCAGACGCCGTGGTCACTTCAAGCTGGGCGAGATCGATCCCTGGAATCTCTGCCGTGACTACGTAGCAGTCTTCCATGTCCAGCAGATTTACCTGCGGAAACCGGCGGCCGAATCGTACGCCATGCAGAGTCATGTTCACGCCCTGCAGCAGGCGATCTACTTCGCGCTCAAGATCGCGGAACGGATCCCACGGCTGGCCCCAGCGAAACATTGGCATTTCAAACTCCGAAAACAGCAATATCCACTGACAATCACGAAGAAACTTCCGTGGGCTGCACACGATGTTCCAAACTTCGGAAGTCGGTGAATCTCATGATTGCAGATCTCGCAATTTGCTGCAAATTCATTCAGGGAAATACTTTAGATCGTGAAGATAGCGAAACCATGAGAAAATAGCCGACTGCCAAATTGCCAGAAAGATTTGCAACAACGGTCACCTTCCACAGGAGCAGCATTCCAATTTGTTGCGTTCGAGCTTCGAATTTCCCAGGCGAAAGGGCGAGAAAATCTCGTCAGGGTGCCGTGAAAGAGATTCCTCAGAAATCAATTTCCCGGCCATTCGTCGTTACCCAAGCCATTATCACACGAACAACGGGGGCGACTTTCCTGATCACACGACCTGGCTTGTGCTGATCAACCGCAAATATGACTCCGGACGCAATGACGGAGGCGATTAGCAAAGAGCTTTGCTAAAGTGTATCCGTAATTCAACGGGGAAATGGTCGCCACTGTCCTCGGATTTCGGGAATCCTTTCGAGACATCTGCATGGAAACTCCAGACGAAAAGCGTTCGTCCGCCGTCTACGTGGGCAGCTTTGATCCGATGACGCTTGGGCATCTGGATATCATCCGCCGTGCTTCCAGGATTTTTCATCATGTGACGGTTGGCATTGGGATCAATCCCGACAAAAACACTCTGTTTTCATCGTCTGACAGAGTTGCGATGTGTCGGGCGTCCGTCATGGATCTGAAGAATGTCGAAGTGCGAACGTTTGACGGTCTTGCCGTGGAATTTGTCAGGCAGTGTGGCAGTCGGATTCTGCTTCGAGGCGTACGAACACTGACGGACATCGAAGCCGAATTTACGATGACATTGACCAATCGCGTCCTGGATCAGGAGATCGAGTCTGTTTTCCTGATGTCTGCAGATCGCTATGCTCATATTTCAAGTTCGCTGATCAAACAGATTGCGAAGATGTCAAAGGACGACGTTCGAAGTCGACTTAAGGATTTCGTCCCGGCGCCAGTGATTGAACCGCTGATTGCAAAACTTCATATGCAAATCTGACGTTACGAAGACAACGACCAACAGATCCTGCTTTTTTACTCCAGAGCTGAGACAAAATTACGATGGTAAAGACTGCTTCAACAATGCTGAGTCTTGGAACACAGGCACCAGATTTTTCTCTGCTGAATGTGGATGGGACAACGGTGACGCGATCACAGTTTTCCGGAAAGCCACTGCTGGTGATTTTTATGTGCAATCACTGTCCTTTCGTGGTTCACATTCGTTCGGCTTTGCAGAAGTTTGCAGTTGAGTATCAATCGCGGGGGCTGGCTGTTGTTGGCATCAGCAGCAACGATGTGGTCGCGTATCCGCAGGATGGCCCTGAAAAGATGAAGGCTGAAGCAGAAACAGCTGGCTACACGTTCCCCTATCTTTTCGATGCAACACAGGATGTGGCGAAGGCCTACAAAGCCGCATGCACTCCTGACATATTCCTGTTTGATGCAGATCACGCCCTTGTTTATCGAGGTCAGTTCGACTCCAGCCGACCGAGCAACGGTCTGCCGGTCACTGGAACTGACTTGATGGCAGCCTGCGACGCCGTCTTGACCAGTTCGGAACTTCCGTCCGAACAGCGTCCCAGCATTGGGTGCAACATCAAGTGGCGAGTTGGCGGAGAACCAGAGTACTTTACGGGGATTAGTGCGACGTAGAGCGTTCTTGTTACCGGTGTGACATGTTCCAAACTTTGATCGTAGCGCAAGTGAACCGATTCGGAAGTAAATCCTTAAGCGTCTGAGCGATGCGCAGACACTTCCGGTGAGTCTTCCCTCGTTTTTTATACACGACAAGTCTGAAAGAGAGATTCGAATGGCATCAGAAATGTCAGTGGCACTCCGCAGCCTGCATACATTGTTACGACAGTTGGCCGACGCAGAAGGAGGACTCGCAGAAGGGCCGCGTGCAATTACGATTGCAGAGAAGCAGGTAACACTGGCAGAACAAGCCATTGAGCAACAGAAAGATGTGATCAAAGCAAGCCGAAAGGCGGCCGATGATCTGAATCTGAAGCTCAAGACAAAAGAGGCTGAACTTGCGAAGTTTCAGGGACAACTGAATACCGCATCGTCCAATAAAGAATACGACATCATCAAAGGCCAGATCGACGCGGCAAAGAATAGTCGGTCTGAGATGGAAGAAGTAGCGTTTGCCGCGATGGAAGAAATTGATGCCGCTCAGTCCAGGCTCAAGACTCTTGAACAGGATCTGCAAACGCGTAAGAACAACGCTAAGGCCGCCAAGTCCGAGTTTGACTCCAGGAAGCCGGAACTGGAAGTGAAAGTGGCGGAAGTGCAGGCTCTGATTTCACAAGCGGAAAAAGCCATTCCGGGCGATGGCAAAGCTGGCTATCTGCGTTTGCGAAAGGCGCATGGAGCGGAAGCGATTGCAGTCATGGAAGATGGTTTCTGCGAAGCCTGCAGCACAAAAGTCACGAATCAGGACATGGTCAGAATTCGCATGAGCGATTTCTTGTGTTGCCGCGGTTGCGGTCGAATCCTCTACTTCAACGAATGACCCGCCATCGTCGAACGCGGTCGTTGCTTCGGACTAAGCGCAATACCGTTCAAAAAGTAGCAGGCACACTCCGTGTGCCGTCCGCTGAGTTGTCAAAAAGCGTCGCTTTTTTGAGGGTTGCGGCACATGGAATGTGCCTGCTACTTTGCATAATTGAACGGTATTGGGACTAAGCGAGCACCATAGTCGGTGCTCCAGGAAACAATGATCTCAACTTGTCGAGCCCGGGTTCCAGAATAGCCAGGATCCTTGGCGACGCGTTCAAATTGGCCAACGTAAGCGGGACTGCCCGGACGAAACTCCTGAGTATCCATATCACACTCTTCAGCATGGCAGGCGAGCTGCTCCATAAACGCATGTTCCTGCGTATGATCAGGAATGAGTTCCCGCAAAGCCGTCAAGGTTGCGGTTAACTGCTGCTCTTCGGCCTCCAGCACTTTCAGACGATCTTGCAGTGAATCGGCTTGAGAAACGATCAACTGCTGATCATCAAGCTGCGATGAGCGTTCAGCACGCACCGCATTGACACGTGCAGCAGACGAAAAATACTGAAGTGCTGCAAACAGTCCGCAGAAACAGGCGGCGGAAATGTGCATCCGAAGTCGATAGCGTTGCAGACTAAAGCTGTTCGATATCATTCCTGAGGCTCCTCAGGAACACACTCAAGAATGAACTCGCGAGCAAGTCCTGCAGAGCCTCGTGTCGGCCCGGACGACTTCACCACAACGGTCTGAAAACGTGACGAATTACCACACGGATGGTGCGACTTAAGCGGTGGTCTCAATGGAAACGATCTTCCGGAATATTGGAGATCAGCAGAGCCCACCGAAGAACCGAACCCAGCGATTTCTCGCCGGTCGACTCCAATCCTCTGCAAAAAAAAACGAGGAAAGCGTCGCATTCCGCCGAACGTGTAGTCGCGAACTTCTATATCCCCTTCACAGCCCGCCACACCTTTCAGAATCGGGGCGCTACGGCGACCTTCTGAGCGAAACCGTTTTCGACATCGAATGCTCTTTCCGCGAAGAATGACTCGCCGCTCCTATGAATGGCCAAAGCCGGGCTCATTCGGGTTTGCCGCCGCTCGATTTCTGACGCAACAGAAGCCACGAAGAGGGCAGCTGTCCAAGGTTGATCGCCTTGATTCAATCAATTCTTCTTCTCGCCGTTAATTTCCTGAATGCCATCGGTTGCCGCAGCTCCGTATTTCACATGAGCGAACTCAACCCATCCGCGATCGATCTTATGAGGCCAGTCGCCCACGTTGAAGGACTGCTCAAGCAATTTGGCTTCCTCAGGAACATCGAGCAAGAACGTTGCCGTTGAGGGGCGTCGAACAAATGCCGCAAGTGGCACTGCGATTCGTTCGCTGTCGTTCTTGTGGTCTTTGAACTGCGATAGAGCAAGGAACGCGATCTTCCAATTCTCCCCTGGTGAAAGCAGTACTTCCTGAATTCTGCCGAACTTAGTGCCTGCGGCGTCTCGAACGAGACGACCATCCAGATCATCCACCGTCATTAAAAACGGAGTTCTCTGATTACTATTGGGAGACTGCCAGTAGACATCAGCACTGTAGTGCTTGTAGAGAAGAGCCAGTTCGTTTCCGTCCAGGGAGGCAGTGGACTTTGATTGCATCTCAACTGAGCTCGGAAAAACGTCTTTGGAGGGCATTGAAACTCTGAGAGGTTTGTCTTTCTCCCATTCAGAAATGACTAATGGAACAACGAGCAACTGGCGACTGGAAATCTTCTCATCTTTCCCCACGCTCTTCGCAGATGCGTTCGAATGAATCGAAACAAAGGCAACACATCCACTGCGGAGATCCAGAACGATCTCGTCAATGTTACCGATCTTTAATCCATCCTTGTCAATGACTTCACGATTCATCAATGATTCGGCCACGACGATATCTGGGAACTTCGGTTCCAATGGATCGGTCGATTTCTCCTGAGCAACTACTGCAGTCGCCGTGCAACACAGTAGTGCCATCCACAAATAATTTCGAGACATGACCTGTCCTCCTCTAGTGAAATTGAAAATTCGACGCCCGTATCACTTGATGATTCAACAACTTTGAATTCTGCTCGTCGAGTTCCCTTTGGCCGTAATGGCAATTGCTGTGCCACGCCGTGATGTCGAGCCGAATTACTCGCTGTCATCGACAAACTTCCGTCTTGTGGAAGATTACACACCACACCGGTTGATCATCGTTCCGTCAAATGGGCGGCTTTGCGGTTACGATTGCCGTGACAGTGGTGGGAGATAGACTGTAGCTGTTGCCATCCAGAGCCGTGAGGAAGGGGGAACGTCCACTGCGGTATCATTCAGGCACTCAACTCTGGTGAAAGCGAGAGACTTCATGACGCATGTGGTGGTGATTGACGATGATCGTAGTATTGGAGAAATGATTCGCAGGTCATTATCCAAAATCGAACTGAATGTTTTGACCGTCACAAAAGCCGATGAAGGATTGACGGCGATTCGCAGGGAGTCCCCCGATGTCGTGCTGCTTGATATCATGCTGCCGGGAATATCCGGACTGGACGTGTTCCTGAAGATTCGTGACATCGATCGCAAGCTGCCGATTATTTTCATCACGGCCGGAAGCGACAGTTCGACTGCGATCAAGGCGATGCAGCTGGGCGGATTTGACTATGTCACAAAACCACTCGATCTTCCAGCGTTAAATGATCTGGTCGAAAAAGCCATTGCCACTCGTCGCATGATGAATACGCCTGTCGCGTTGCACATGAGCGATGGCGATTTTCCTGATGCAGAAACGTTTGTCGGGCGAAGTCCCGCGATGCTCGAAGTTTTCAAATCGATCGGACGTGTCGCGGCTCAAAATGTCCCCGTGTTGATTCGTGGAGAAAGTGGAACAGGCAAGGAACTGGCCGCTCGTGCGCTCTATCAGAACAGCGCTCGGTCAGGCGAATGTTTCATGGCGGTGAATTGTGCGGCCTTGCCCGACGCTCTGTTAGAGAGTGAACTCTTCGGCCATGAAAAAGGTGCTTTCACCGGCGCAGATAGACAACGCATCGGAAAATTCGAAGCGTGCAGCGGCGGGACAATATTCCTCGATGAAATCGGCGACATGTCTCCGCTCGTTCAGGGAAAAATTCTGCGACTTCTGCAACTGCAGGAATTTGAACGTGTCGGTGGTAACAAAACGATCAAGACCGACGTTCGGGTGATCACTGCGACAAATCTTGATCTTGATCAGATGGTGATTGATGGTGAATTTCGCGAAGACTTGTTTTATCGCCTGAACGGAATCACGATCACTTTGCCGCCACTTCGAAAACGAGGCGACGACGTGTCGCTTCTGCTGGAGTACTACCTGCGCGTCTGTGCAAGGGAAATGAATCGCAATGACTGCGAAGGTATCTCGCCTGAGGCTCTTGAGCTACTGATCGCATATCCGTGGCCTGGCAATGTACGTGAGATGCAGAGCATCGTGCGGCAGTCGCTGATGAACGCAACAGGCCCTGTGATCGTTCCATCGTTTCTGCCGCTGGAAATCACGACGGCTACAAAACCGAAGGATTTGACAGCAATCGCCGCAGACAACGATACGGGAGTGCCTTCTGACCTGGCTCCGTTTGTCAATCGGCGCCTCGAAGCGGAGTCGCGCGATCTCTACGCTGAAACCCTCGAGACAATGGAGCGATATCTGATCACTCGCGTGCTTCAGGCCACTGACGGCAATCAAACCAAAGCCTCTGAAATCCTGGGCATCACGCGTGGGAAGATCCGCGATCGTGTCAACCTGTTTCAAATCTCGCTCGACACAACCGTGTCCGTTGAGGAATGATCCGGTCATAGACACGCGGGGCAATTTAAGTGCGTCAGCACAGGCAACGCTGTGAAGCATTTTTTTAAAAAAACACTGAATGAAATGAAACACGGTCTGGGATTACGACTGCGATTCAGTCCCAACGGGACGGCAGTTGATAGCCACGGGCGCGAGCCCAATGGCAGTCATTTTTAGCGGAACAGCGCAAGCTGTCCGGTGATGGTACTCAAAAAACTTGCAAAAACCGGACGGCTCGCGCCGTGCCGCTTCAAATGGAAAGCCAAACTGACTGCCATTGGGCGCCAGCCCGTGGCTACCATCTGCCACCACATTCGTGGCTGAAACGAATGATCCATTTCCTTTCACATGCCTTTTTTGCTGGAAAAAATACTTCACAGCGTTGCCCTTCAGGCCTTTGCGATCACGCTGGTAACAGCAAAGGGTTGCCGTTCGATTTTTCTTGGACGAACGGTCTGATCGCTGAGCAACCGATGTGACTGCTGAGACTTCACGTCATTAAATCCCAAACGACAGGTCGAGCAGATTGCGCCCGCAAAACTCGCGATTAACAGGCGGCATGGTATGTGCATTCTCACACAGGCTTGAATAAAACTCGTTGAAGTGCGTTCTTCAACTCGCATCCGAAACTGTATTTCTTAGCGACAGCAACAGTGCGAGGCTTTCGAAGTTCGCCTGCTGAGTCGCTTTACGAGTAAGAAATGCCAACTCGTACATCACCCACGGATTCACCGCAAAACTCCGGCGACGCCTGTCCTGATGGAAGCTCAGAACCAGCAGCATCGGCACCAGTACGTGGTTCTGGGGTTCCGCCATCAAACAACCGGGCGGTTGGTAAATCCATGCACAGCGAAGAAGCCGTGGTGAACAAGAATGAGTTTCTTGCCAACGTCACGCATGAACTTCGCACACCAATGAATGCCATCATAGGAATGACTGAGTTGGCATTGGATGAAGAGTTGCCAGAGGTTGTGAGAGACTATCTACTGACTGCCCGGGACTCTGCCGACACGATGTTGTCGCTCATCAATGATATCCTTGACTATTCACGGCTGGAGGTGGGACGCGACGAACTCGAAATTGCCTCCTTCGACGTGCGGCGTCTGCTGGAAGAGACCATGCACAGCTTATCGCTGCGTGCCTATGAACGTGGGCTGGCATTGGCGGCGGCTGTCGATCCCGATGTACCGTTCAGGATTTACGGCGATTCGGCCCGATTGCGGCAACTCCTCAGCAACCTGATCAGCAATGCCATCAAGTTCACGGAACGCGGCGAAGTTATCATCGACATCAGGCTGGACGAAACGGCCTCCGGTCCAAATGATTGGGAAGAATGGAAAGCCGGTGACAGGGCGCATTTGCATTTCTCCGTAAAAGACACGGGTATCGGGATCGATGCCGCAGATCATGGTCGCATCTTCGCGCCGTTTGTGCAGGTCGATTCATCGATGACTCGTTCGTACGCTGGCACAGGTTTAGGTTTGTCGATTTGTACGAAGCTCGCGAGGCTGATGGATGGCTCAATTCGGGTTGAAAGTGAACTCGGGCGAGGCTGCGCGTTTCACTTCACAGCCAACTTTGATGTCGCCCCCGCATCAAATGATCCGGAAACCGACCTTTTGCATTCGATCACTGAAGCATTTGAAGGCGTCGCCGCTGACAGAACGAGAGACCTGCCGATTGAAAGGGCTTCTGACTGTCTTAAAGTTCTGGTCGCAGAAGATATTCCTGCCAACCAAAAGGTTGTGACCGCAATTTTGACGCGGCGTGGACATGAGCCGACGATTGCAAACAATGGTCGCGAAGCCATTGATCTCTTCGAACGCAATGTGTTTGACGTCATCCTGATGGACATTCAAATGCCCATTCTGGATGGTATCCAGGCAACGCGGGCGATTCGTGAAATCGAAAACAAATCTGGCAGACGAATTCCCATTGTCGCAATGACTGCTCATGCGATGCCGCGAGATCGCGAGGCCTGCAAGGCCGCAGGCATGGACCAATACCTGTCGAAGCCGCTGGACGCTCAATTGATGCTCAAAATGATCGAGGACCTGACCCAGCCATGCACGTCACCTACAGATCTGTTAGCTTCCTGCACTACTAAATCCGGGTTCTGGCAAATGAAACAACAAAAGCCACGCTCAAAGCCCTCATCAGTCAAAGGCGAGTCACGAGTGCCTGAAGAATCCAAAGTCATCGTACTGTGGAAGCCCGATGTCGCGTTACGCAGAATGGGTGGCGACGTGGAATTGCTTTCAAGTATGGTCGATTATTTCCTTGAGGACTCGCCTGCACTGTTGCAGGAATTGCGGCAATTGACTGAAGCAGGTAACTCGGCAGAAGCGTCTCGTGTGGCACACAGCCTAAAAGGACTATGCTCAAACTTTGAAGCAACGGAGGCAACGCAAGTCTTAGCGGCTGCTGAAACTGCATGCATGGCAGGAAAGCTGAATGAAGCGCAGCAGCTTTTTCCAACATTGACTGAGAAGACTGCTCAATTGTCCCAGGAGCTTACGAACTGGCAGCGCCAACAGGCGAAGGCTCACTGACAGCATCGAACGACCGGCAAAAATGCGTTTGGTCAATACTTCGGCAGAGGTTGTCAAAACGCCGACGCATTTTTTCACCGACGATCCGAAATCATCGCTAACTCCTCGATAACTTGCAGTAGCACAATCCGGTTCTTTGCTTCGTGCATTTTCGATGATGAATCAGTAGAGTTGTCTGCGCCGATCATCGCTGAACAGTATCGCTTCCCCGGAAATTCCATACTGTTCACCTGGAAATGCCAAGCCTTTATCGTCGCAAAATCGTCGTTTTGAAACGAAGCCAGGGCCAATTGTTTGGGATCCGCAGTCAACCATCGCTGGAAACGCAGTAGTGTGGATGCCATTTTGCTGGCCGCCGCTGTCTGCATGCTGATTACTTGTGGAACAGTCACTTTTCACAGTATCCAGAGGATTCGCACAAACTCAGATCTGGTCGCTCAGACACATGCAGCCATCGGGCTGATCGACCGGCTGGAATCCGCTCTCACAGATGCAGAGACGGGGCAGCGTGATTACATCATCACTGGCAACAGGGACTATCTTGTTCAGTTCAACAGCGCCGCGAAAAGTATAGATGTCCATGTTCAGGCATTGCAGGCAGGCATTTCAGACAAAGATCAGCCACCACGTGAAATCGAATCACTTAAGTCGCTCGTCGAACAGAAAATGGATGAAATGCGGGCGACAATTAACTTTCGTGGTGAGAGAACGCCGGAAGCCGCAGAGAATGTGGTCAGGAACGATACCGGCAAACGAATTATGGGTGAGATTCGCGAGCAACTGGCGTCGATGCGTACCGCGCAGGATCAATTGGCTGGAGAGCGTGCAGCTGCATCGGATCATGCCTGTTTTACTGCGATGCTGACAGCACTTATCTCAACAGTGGTCGGACTGGGCCTCGTTGCGACAGTATTCTGGACACTGCAAACGTCCTCCAAAGAGACACAGGATGGACTTCCGGAACTGGCGACTCGGCTCTCGGAAGTTGATCGTCGCAAGGACGAGTTCCTTGCGACTCTGGCTCACGAACTTCGCAACCCACTCGCGCCGATCAAGAACGCTCTGCAGTTGATGGGATTGTTGAAGCTTGATCCGGAGATTGACAAATTGCGTCAGATGATGGATAGACAGGTCGAGCAACTCGTGCGATTGATCGACGATCTGCTTGACGTCTCTCGAATCAGTCGCGGGAAGATTGTACTTCGACACGAGGCCGTTGATCTCGCTGTTGTGATCGCTGCTGCTGTTGAGTCATCCGCTGCTTATATTGCAGAAAGCGGCCAACAGTTAATCGTGAATTCATTGGACGGCAATCCGATTTACGTCAGCGGCGACCCGTCTCGCCTGACACAGGTGGTTTCAAATCTTCTGAACAATTCTGCCAAGTACAGCAACGCCGGGTGTCGCATTGAACTGACGACAACGCTGGAAGATAACGTCGCTGTGATCAGAGTCCGCGACAGCGGTATCGGAATTGCCCCGGAACTGCTGCAAAGTCTTTTCCAGATGTTCGCGCAAGTCGATGACACACTGGAGCGAGGAAGTTCGGGTCTTGGCATCGGACTCACGTTGGTGAAGACACTCGTCGAATTGCACGAGGGGACTGTTGTCGCTCAAAGTGATGGCGTCGGAAAGGGAAGCATCTTTACCGTGCGCCTTCCTGCCATCGCACCTCCGGCTGTATTCGTCGCATTGCCTGCCGCGCCACCCGCTGCGACAGCATCACGTTCGTTCAGGGTACTGGTCGTCGAAGACATGCGAGCACTTCGAGTCATCATGTCTCGACTGCTGACAAAGCTGGGCCATGAGGTTGAATTTGCAGAAGACGGCACGATCGCACTTCAGAAGCTGGATACTTTTCGTCCAGAAGTTGTATTCTCCGATATTGCAATGCCGGGGATGACGGGATACGAGTTGGCTCGCCGCATCCGCCAGCGGTCAGACTGCGCGGGAGTCCGTCTGGTCGCACTCACCGGCTTCGGCCAGGCCGCCGATCGCGACAAAGCGCTTGAGGCTGGTTTCGACGAACATATGATTAAACCTGTTGATATCGAGCTACTGCAGTCGCTATTTAGCCACCTCACCCGATCCGGTGCAGAATAGTTAATCTTGCTCACGAAAAAAGGGACTGGGCGACGTGCAGTCCGCACGCTACGCCCCGTAGCCCCTCGTTCTGGATTGAGAATTGCTACGTTGTTCACGCGGTGATTGCGACGGTAATCTGTTAAGCTCTGGCAGCATTAAAGTCTTACTCCGAATCATGCGCGCACAGTGCGAGCATCTTCCGGGAAGCGAACAACGTGAGCGGCTCATGTCTACGAGCTGGGAGGCTCCTTTGGGTCAAGGGCTTTCAGCCCTTGTAGGCCGTTTGCTGGTTGCATTTCACGCCGTCTAAGGAAAAGGGTTACCTCACGTCATGACTCAACTTCCGGATCCATTGCACCATCGTACCTCTGATCATTCTGTCAACGACATTTTTCTTCGCCGCTGGTCGCCACGGGCAATGTCGGGGGAATCAATCCCGCATGCCGAATTGTTAAGCTTGCTGGAAGCGGCTCGTTGGGCTCCTTCGACATACAATGAGCAGGAATGGCGTTTCCTTTACGCGCCACGTGAAAGTAAACACTGGCAGACGTTTTTTGATCTGCTGATGAAGCCAAATCAGGCATGGTGCGACAAAGCGGCCGTTTTGCTGGTCGTGTTGTCGCATCAGGTGTTCAGCAAAAACGGAAAACCGAATGCAGTGCATTCGTTTGATTCAGGTGCGGCATTTCAGAATTTCTGCCTGCAGGGAACCCATATGGGTTTGGTTGTGCATGGCATGGCCGGCTTCGATCGGGACGCGGCACGGATCAAACTTCTCGTTCCGGATGACTATTCCGTTGAGGCGATGATTGCCGTCGGCCGGCCTGGAGAAATCGAAGACCTGCCCGAAGAGTTGCGTGAGCGAGAGGTTCCCACGGGACGCAATCCGGTGGATGCGTTTTCCTGTGAGGGCCCGTTTTCGCTTTGATGACCAGTTCCGCTCACAATCCGAGCATTCCGCTGGATTATGAAAAGAGCCCCATCAGAGACTGGTGGGGCTCAATCAAACATCAACGTGCGATCGCAGCCAATTTCAGAATCGGAAGTAGATCCCAGCACGGTTGGAACCGTAATACGCGCCATTCCCATATTGGTACGGGTTGTAGTATGTATTTCCATACCCGTTCCATGATCGGTAAGGAGTGTAGTTGTAACGATGCACGGGCCGACTGTAGCCCCGGTAGTTCGGTTGGTGGTTTCCTTGAAATCCGTGGTTCGCATAGTGGATGTTCGCTCGCGAATGCCTGCGATTCCAGCGTGACGCTTCCGCGACAGACCCTGCGAAAACCATCAGCATCGCCGCTGCTGCAATCACAGTTAAAAGCATGATTCTCTTCATCTCATATTCTCCCGTTCGCAAAAATGCATGAATCTCTGAGCCGAGCCACGTTGTGACCAAACCCAGAGATTCATTTGATTAAAACAATCGCCTCGTCGTCACAGCTGTGACAGCAAGCTACTGTCCGAAAACACTATTCTGTTTTTGACTAGACCTTCTTCAGCTCAGCCTGCTCTTTAGCTAGCTCTGCTTTCGCATCAGCCACATCGACCTGTTCTTTTTTCTCAGCCTTCTTCGCGTCGTCCAAATCTGATTGAAGCTCGACGCGATTGTCATCGTTAGCATCTTTCAATCGCGATGCAGCAGTGGCGACCGCTGCAGTCGCGTCGGCAAGCTGTTGCTCCTGCTCTGACAGAGCCTCTTCGCATTTTGTGATGCGTTTCTTTCCGTCTTCGATGGCCTTTCGCTTCGTTTCCTCAAGAACTCGCCTGGCGTCCGCGACTTTTTGGTCGGCGGCAATTTTCGCGTCAGCGATTTCCTTCTGGCGAGCGGCTTCGGCTTCGCTGATTTGCCTGTTTCCCTCAAGAGCGACTTGCTCTACATCCGCACGCTCTTCAGCGACGGATGAGTCAGCGTCTTTCAACGCCTCGTGAACATCTCTATTTTCCGCGTTGATGTCGTCCATGACGACTTTGCGGGTTTCGTGAACGCTCTCAGCGCCGTCCTTTTTCGCATCGGCGACCATCTGGCCTGCGTCGCTCTGTGCTTCTTGATAGTTCGATTCTGCCTTCGTCACATCTTCCGGACCAGTGCCGCAGCCGGCGCAGATTCCGATCAACGCAAACGTTGGAACCAATAGCAATTTATTCATCTCGATTTTTCCTTAGAAGGTTGTGGAACCAGGTTCCAACGCTCTGGCAAAAAGGCTACACGCCGATTTGCGAATCCGACAAATCAGTTGACACCGATTCTTCGACCACGCACGAGCGACAAAATTGCAAGTACCAGAAACACAAAGAAGAAAATCTTTGCCGCTCCGTATGCCATGCCTCCCACAAGTCCAAATCCCAATGCCCCGGCAATCAATGCGATAATAAAAAACGTAACTGCATAGCCCAACATAACCCTGCTCCTTACACGACGTTCATTCTCAAGTCATGAACAACACGACTTTCAGTTCCATGAATCTTTGTTACGCACAATGCGTGCCGATCGCCGTTTTGCAGGGAATTGGGCAATCATTCGTGAGAATTCGCGATGCGATTCGAGTCTGGCCGGCGTTTCCGATTGAACAGCGATCATGGTGAACGCTCAAGGACCGTCATGTTTTTTTTGAATCGCAATGCAAACAGAGCCTCTGTTTCAGTAGCTGACTACGGAAGAAGTCGCCAGTGCGTTCCTCACCACAACGCCCTGATTTGTTCTGGATGGCCCGACAAACAGGGCACTTACGTTGCCCTCTCGCCAGTGTGATTCCTTGTTTGAGAACTTTCATCGCATACTGCGATTTGGTTCACTGGAAGATCTGCGGTCAGTTCGATCGATCGGCGACCAGCACTTGCTAGTGGCGCGGACTTCGGAGAGTGAACGAAGAATACCGGAACCTTGCGTTCAATGTCTGGCATACGCTCGCTGCACATCGTCCACTGGGAGGCATCAACCGCGTCCGTCGTTCGGCCTACCCCGTTTCGTCCGCATGGCGTCGCCAGCTAACGAGCGTGAAGCAGAGAAATTCCACCGAGCGTCTGAATGATTTGCAACCGCAATAGGTGAACCGTCGAGATCAACAAGAATCGCATCAACATTCTGTCTCACGCTTTGGAATCTCGGCTTCCGTCAACTCAGACGCCACCAACGCGATCACCGTTTGTCCCGACGAGGGTGTCAGTTCAACATCAGTGCTGACGACAGTGAGCCGCTCCGTTGAATCAACAACAAACATGACCAGCGCCGATGGGCGCTGTTGTAAGAAATGATCAAAATCATATTCTTCGGTCAGCTTTGTCGCTTTGATTTCTTCCCCGGCGGCGAATCTGCGATCCAGTTCCTGGTATGTCGCGGACTCCGAAAACAAGACGCGGCCGGTTAGCATCTCATGCGATGAAGTTTGACTCTCAGTCGCAACGGCAGCGATGCTGAGTCGATACGTTTCCTTACTTCCAAAGAGTTCGATACCTCGCCTGGCGGCAAGTAGATTGACTTCTTCGTTGCTTGTCATGGCCACCATCCGTCCCAGTCCACCAAGATCCGCGTCGTGAATCACGTCAGACAGGATATTGGCAAAATACGTCGGTAATCCTTCCATTCTCGCCGCCTTGATATGATCCGCATTCGTATCAATCAATCGAACTCTCAACCCGGCTTTGATCAATGCGTGTCCAATCGCGCGAGCACCGGGATGGGCGCTGACAATGAGCACGCCCTGCGGATCCGCAACACTCAAACCAAGTCGACGCGCGACCCAGCCGGCGGTGAGACCGTAAACGGACACAGTGCCGATGATGACCAGAAACGCGGCGGCGACAAGTTCCTGTGATCCACCCAGTTCCAGTGTGAAGACAGACGCAACGGCAGCTGCCACGATGCCACGTGGTGCCAGCCAGGCTAGAAAAAGTCGTTCGTTCATCGGTAGCCCGCAACCAATCGTTGAAGTCATCACACTGAGTGGTCGAACGACCAGAATCACGACGGCAACAAATGCTGGACCGCGCCAACTGAACGCCGCAATACTGGACAGACTCAGGCGCGCCGTCAGCACGATGAACAGACTTGAAATCAGCAGTACGGTGAGATTTTCTTTGAAACGCAGAATGTGCTGAACGGCGACACCGCGCTGATTCGCCAGGATCAGTCCCGTGACAGTGACTGCAACCAATCCGGATTCATGCCGGAGTAAATTGGAAGCGACGAATGTGAAGATGACAATGGCCAGAGCGACCGGACTCTGCAAATGATCGTGGATCCAGTGGCGTCTCAGGAATTCTCGCAAAGCCAGTGCCGCGACAGCGCCAGAGACGGCACCGATGAGGAACGTCGTCAGGAAGCCTGCGACGCCGATCATTGCTGCGTCTTCGATCTCAGCCACCCGCATGGCTCTGGTACCGGCAAACACCAGAACAGCAAGAACCGCTCCGATCGGATCGACCATAATGCCTTCCCATTTGGCAAGCGAGCCGACTCGACCAATGGGGCGGATATGTTGCAACAGCGGCCCCACAACAGTCGGGCCTGTGACTGTCAGAATGGACCCCAGCAAGACTGAGCGTTCGATATCGAATTGCAAAATCCAATGCGCTGCGAGGGAGCAGACGATCGCGGTGATTATCACGCCTGCGGTCAACAGCATGATGAGCGGTCGGCCGATTTCGGACAGTTGCGTGACACGAAGACTCATACTGCCTTCGAACAGGATGACGGCGATCGACAGTGACACGATCGGCAGTAACAGATTTCCGAGCAGTTCGTCGGGATTGATAAAGCCAGTGACAGGACCTGCAATGATCCCCGTCGTCAGTAGAAGGAGAGTGGAAGGGACTTTCAGACGATCGGCCAGCCATTGACTTCCAATACCAAGTACCAGGATTCCTGCCAATGCGGTGAGTATGACTTGACTGTCCGGCACATAGGGCTCCGTGTTAGCGGTGTCGTTCCAGTTTTTATCCGACAAATATGCCGCGTTCAACAAGTTGAA
The DNA here is from genome assembly GCA_041753135.1 of Planctomycetaceae bacterium. GTDB lineage: Bacteria > Planctomycetota > Planctomycetia > Planctomycetales > Planctomycetaceae > SXXK01. Next base: position 9,228 of record JBGSVD010000004.1, on the reverse strand, counting down.
GCGCGGCAAAAAATCGCCGCGCTTCACCGCATCACAGTTTAAGTTCATCGCGATCTGTCAAACCACAATGCTTGCAATAAGATGGACGGCCCTTATCGGGGTTTGTTCATGCGAGTGTGAACTCGATTGTAGGCATCCTGGGCAGCAAGTCTGGCATCTTGCCATTGAAGTTTCGGCTGACGATTTTGCGTTTCCCATCGATCACGAGCGCCCGCTTCCGTTTCAGCCCATGAAGCAGACGAATCACCGCCATACGAGTCAGCGCCTGCCAGGTATGCTGGTTTGTAATCCTGAAACGTATAGTCGTCCGAATAGTAAGGGCGATCCTTGTATTCATTCTGCCAGTATTCCATTTCAACCGTTGGGTCGTAGCTCTCCGCGACGCTTTTCCCCGCCAATCCACCCGCAATCCCACCCACCGCCGCTCCAACGACAGCACCGACTGGTCCCGCAAACGCTCCAGCGATTGCGCCGGTGGCTGCACCACCCAATGTCGCTCCCACGCCTGAGCCGACTGGATGTGCACCTGCTTCACCAGAAAGTGGGTCTTCGTTGCGAAGTTCTTTAACAGTCTCTGAATTCTCGCGTTTCTGTACAGCCATGATTCTGTTCCTTGTGTTGGGACTCGATTCATCAAAAAGACATATTTCGAGCGATCACTGCTGGCGACATTAAAGTTGCCAGCGGAGCCCTATGTCCTAACCATTGAAGATAGCACACCGCGTGCCAGACCTGCCGTTTCGTTCGCATCGTGCTGACGTTCAATTCCATGACTGTGCATGCGCACTGCTTTGCGCGGTAGAATTCAGGCGACCATTTTCCGTCGCGGCATACAGGTCGGTTTACACACAGAGGATCAATGATGTGAGCCGGAAGATTTGAGGCTCAACTGGACGCTGAGCGACCAATTGATTCAGATCTCGAAAAGAAACCGAGGCTCGGCCTTGGGAATGAAAGACGCTTCCCGCTGATGCGCGGTATACAAGCCCATAAACTGATTTCCGACACCGAGTCGATCAAAACCGCTATCAGTCTGAGTCACAGGGAACAGAAACTGCATGACGTTTTGAGATGCTGAAGTAAAAATGAAATCCCTGCAACGTTGGAGTTGAATCATGAGTCTGGTGGAATTTCTGATCTTATTGTTCGTGGCAGGAATCTGTGGCTCGATCGCACAATCACTTGCTGGATTCTCGCGTGGCGGTTGCTTGACATCGATCGTTCTGGGATTCATCGGAGCAGTTCTTGGTGCCTATCTGTCGCGTGTTGCTGGTTTACCTGAGATCCTGGAAGTACAGGTCGGCGATCGAAACTTTCCGATTGTCTGGTCGATCATTGGCGCTGCTCTGTTTACCGCAGTGCTGGCATTGATTTCCGGTCGTCGCCCGCTCAAATAGATTTGAGTCATTTCATTGAGACAATCAGGGATGACATGCAAGTCCCCACACGTCCGAACACCGCTGGAATCGGCTGCCAGCGGCTCGCCCTACCACGGTTTTAGTTTCCAGCCGAGGATGAAACCGACGCCCAGGCATATTAAAGCAGCAGTCTCCGGCTTCTCCTGAACGTACCGACGCGCGTAACACTGTGCATCGTTCAGAACGCTCAATTGTGGTTCACATCCGGACTGCTTGTTTTGTGAACGCGTGGAGCTATCGGTATATCCTTCGGCACGATTTTGAACTGTTGATGACGCCATCGTAAGCACTCCTTCAAATGAAATCTGGTGATGTCTCTTCGGCCATTCACCTGTGACTATTCTTCATCCTGATGCAGAACTTCCCGCACCCACTGAATGTTTTGAGCCAGCTCTTCCTGCGACCGTTTGAAGGTCGCAGCAGCGTGTCCAACGCGAATAATGGCAATCCACAACACACCAATCCCAACAATCGAGATCGTTGTTCCTAATGCCAATCGACACACTTCCGGACTCCAGTCCGTCACTCTCTGCAACACACCGGCAATCCCAAACAACAGAACCGGCAGCGAACCCAGAATGGCGATCCCTGCCAGCAGTGACACCGTGATCCCTGTTCGAGCACCCGACCAGAATTGTTTGACGTCGAGCGTCAACAGTTGAAGTTGAAGATCGACCATCCTGGCAAGGTCACGTGCAAGCGATGCGACATTTGTTCCGAGCGGTCGTTGTTCCGGCGTGTTCATTTTCTTGTCTTCAGAAGCCACCCGAGACTCACTCCCAAAAATACGGCTCCAAAGAACGCTGCCTGGGGGTGCTGTTGAATCCATTGATCGAGTCCTGAATTTGGCGAATTGCTGGTCAGCGGTTTCGTCCGCGTCTGCGGCATTTTTTCTGGAAATGTGAATCGTGGTCGTGTACGTTCCTGAATCACGTTAATAACTCCCTAATGAGTTTTCGTTGTCAGGTTTCTCCGACTGTGGTGGAGCTTTGAAATAGCTCTCCATTCCTTTTCGAAGAAGTATCGAAGCGCCGCTCACTGCCAGTCCCGTTAACATTCGCCTGGCACCCGAGGCAATTTCAGATCGTCGAGGCACCTCGGCGGCAAGTTGCTGCCTTTTGGCCGACAACTCGTCGATTGACTTATGACTGAGATTGACCGATGCCACCACTTTCCGACCAGGGCCAAGGACGAATCCTGTCAGCAAACCTGCTGCAACCATCACTTTTGGAAACTGCCGGACGTAATCTTTCCAGTCCAGCAGACGATTCGTGTTGGCCACGATTCCTCTGGCGTCTTTGTCCATATGAAGACGCAGCAAAGCCATCTTTGACCTGATTCGCTCTGATTGATCTTCAAGGGTCACTGACATGTTGATACGCCTTACAGAAGTGAACATCCACTAAGCACGATCAGATCGCAGCAGAATGCCGACCAGCGCACCGGCCACAATACCAGCGCCGAACGCTACACCGACGGACATACCCGGCCGTGATCGAATAGCTTCTTGAGCTTCCTCAAGTCCAGTTTCGACCTGTTTGTTGACTCGATCGTACTGATCCTTAGCCACCTCGGTCGCGCGGTTGGCGTATTGCCGAACCGTGTCCGCCGCGTTCGTAACGAGCGATTCACAGCTCTTCGCGGCGCCGTCGAGGAACTGTTCCACTTCACGTCGAGCGGTTCCGGTTTTCTGTTCGATCATTCCAATGAGCTGATCAGTATTTCCCTGGACTCGGCTAAAATCTTTATCTGTGATCTCGCTCCAGCGCTCGCGAACCTGACCCTTCAACTGTTCCCATTTTCCATTGACTTCTGCTGTCGTTGGCATGACGCACTCCTTAAATATCTTGAAATGTGTGTAAAGCACCTTCACCGTAAAGCGTGTCATGAAGAATTTGCTTCAAGACACTGCAAGGCTCACCATTGGCCTTTTGAAAGATGCAAACGCGAATGCTGTGCCAATGCGTAAACACGCTGGGATTGCTGGAACTCACCCAACTTTCATAGTGAACAGTCTGGCAGTTGAGTTCGAATTGGTCGCGCGGACGCCAGGCTGAACGTCAGGCGATCAACGATCCGCGACGAGCAGCCTGGATTCCACGCCGCTGGGACCAGTCAGATTCGACACACGAGCCACGGCACATCAATTGCCTCGCGTCAATCGGCACCGCAGGGATCTGCGAGACGCTCTCGCATCGCAGCGAAGATTTGCTGCTGTATCACGCCGAAAAAGTGCGAGATTTGCTGATTGTTGGAGAGTCCGCGGATTTTCTGCAGAGTGGCATCACAACTGCTATTTCATTTCGCGGTGTTCGATTCACAACAACTTTCAGACTAGAGGATTTAAGACATGTCCGAGCACTCAGACCAACGAAGCGGCAAAATCAAGTACGGAATTCTGGGATGGCTGATCGGACTTCCTTTGCCAATTATAGTCATCCTGTTGTTTGTCAGAGGCTGTGATTTCTGATTCGGCGGGTTCTGTTTCCCAATGGCGACAGAACACATTCAATCGAAATTTTAAGGAGATGAGAAAATGGCGAATCAAACGGTACTGGAAGAAAACTGGAACGACATTAAGGCAACTTTGAAGTCCAAATGGCAGCAGTTGTCGGACAAGGATCTGCAAGGCTTCAAAGGTTCGGCCGATCAATTGGTGCAGATGATTCAGCGCCGCACGGGGCAAGCCAGAAACGTCGTCGAGAATCAGATCGAAGAAATGATCGCTCAAGGGAAATCGATTCAGAATCAGGTCGGTCGCTTCTTCTCCGGTGCTGCGGCTCAGGCTGGCGAAGCTTACGAGGAAGGCTACGACGTTGTGGCTCAGAAACTTGCGGACGGATACAGGGAGGCTTCACGGTATGCCAAAGACAATCCCGGAGCGGCAGTGGCAATCCTGTTCGGCAGTGGATTGCTCGCGGGACTTGGCGTCGCCATGTTGATGCGTCGCCGTTAAACGCAATACCGTTCAAACAGTAGCGGCGCAGCGCGAGCTGCCCGGTGAGTGCCTGCAAAAAGCTGGCTCACCGGCCGGCTAGCGCCGACTCCGCTACTTTACAGGCCCTTCGTTGAACGTTCGATTCTCGAACGGTATTGCGGTTAAACGAGTTTTAGTAAGCACCTTGCGAGTACGTTAACTCGTAGCTGTGCGTGTAGATCTTGCACTTTATTTTTTGTCATTCGAATCACAATTACGCCGGCGCATCGATCGATTCGACGCGTACCAACTTCTTGTTCACGAACTCCTGAATTCCCATTTGGGAAAGTTCGCGTCCATAGCCTGAATTCTTGATGCCGCCAAATGGTAAGTCGGCCGCGGTCCAGGTCGGGTGGTTGATGAAGACCATGCCGGTGTCGATACGACTCGCGACGCGTTTTCCCCGAGCAATGTCTTTTGTGAACACCGAACCGCCTAACCCAAAATCCGAGTCATTCGCCAGCGCCACTGCTTCGTCTTCGTTCTTCACGCGGAAGAACAACATGACCGGTCCGAAGAATTCCTTGCGGAAGGCGGGATTGCCAGGTTTGATGTTCGTAAGAATTGTCGGCTCCATAAATGAACCTGGCCGATCGATCCGCTTGCCACCCATCACTAAAGTCGCGCCGTGGGCAACGGCTTCATCGACCTGAGTCACAAGATGTAATAGGGCCGCTTCGGTCGACAGAGGTGCCAGCGTTGTCGTTTTGTCCATCGGGTCTCCTGATTGCAGAGCACCCATCGCTGCCTGATACTTCTCAAGAAACCGGTCGGCCAATTCCTCAACGACGATCAATCGCTTCGCTGCGATACAACACTGACCTGCGTTGTTCATTTTTGCCCAGACTGCCCATGCGACTGACTTGTCGAGTTCGGCATCTTCCAGCACGATAAAGGCATCACTTCCTCCCAGCTCCATCGTGGATTTCTTAAGGTTCTGACCAGCGCGTGCGGCCACGGTTTTTCCCGCATCCTCGCTGCCGGTCAACGCGACTCCTTTGATTCGAGGATCGTCAATCACGCGGTTCACCTGGTCATAGGAAATCATCAGGTTGGTATAGGCACCAGCGGGCGCACCAGCTTCCAGCCAGAGTTGTTCAAAGGCAATGGCGCATTGCGGCACACACCCTGAGTGCTTCACCATCACAACGTTGCCCGCCATCAGATTGGGCGCTGCAAAACGCGCGAGCTGATAGTATGGAAAATTCCACGGTTGAACGCCGAAAAGCACGCCAATGGGAGTGCTGATAATCTCAGCATCGCCCGATGCTGGCGAAAGTTGTACAGAGGCAAGAAAGCGTTTTGCGTTCTTTGCGTAATAGTCAAAAATGTCCGCGCTAAGAAGTACCTCGCCACGAGCCTCGCCAATGAGCTTCCCCATTTCCAAGGTCGCCAGGCGAGCAAAGTCATCCGCACGCTCCCGCAGGATCGCTGCCGCTCGGCCAACGACTGTTGCTCGTTCGGCAAAGGTTTTCAAACGCCACGATTCAAAGCAGGAGTCAGCAGCCACCAGTGCCACCTCAAGCTCAACATCAGTGAGTCCCTCGAATGTCTTGAAAATTCTTCCGCTATACGGATTGGTGCTTTGGTAGGCCATGACATTGTCTTCTTCCTGAGTGTTTGAGTAATCGCATGGCAATAAAAAAAGCCGACGCTGCAAAGCACCTGTGAAAGTGTTTTGCAACGTCGGCTTACTTGATCGCTGGTCGCTCAGGCCATTGGCTGAGCTACCATCTGTAAAGTCATCCGAATGAATTATTGTTAAGACGTCGTGGACCGCAGTCTATGCGAGTCAACGCCGAACTACATGTGGCGATTGTAGGCTCGACAGGCGAGATAACAAGGGCCAAACTATTTCTGGCGATTTGCGGGTGCCCTTGAATTGGTTTTACCCAACGGCTCTTGCATACTGAAGTGGCAGAATGCTGTTCGATACAACAGATCCCAACTCTTTTGCGGCCTGATAGGGCCAATAGGGATCTCCCAGGAATTCTCGGCCAAGCAACACCATATCGAGATCTCCTGCCTGCAAAGCTTCCTCGGCCTGTTCTGGCATGGTAAACCGTTCTGCAGGCTGAGGTGGAATTGTTCCAGCTGCAAACGCTGCTGATTCAAATGGAGCAGGCGAAAGTGAAGGCCCGCGCGCGACTCGCCAAAGCACTTCACAGTTACCTGGCAGATGATTGCCAACACGTTTTAGCAGGTTCGATATAGCTTTGTTCATCGTTCGTGGTTCATAACCAGCCATTCGTAAATCCCGCCCGCCGCAGGCCGGTGACGAAATAGGGGCAGCTTCGCATCAGTTGCCATAGCAAACCGGAGCGGTAATTTTCGCACATCAAGACGACCGGTCCGAGGTTGATTCCATAGTGGCATTGCGATGTCCAGCCTGGCTTGCCGCGCGACTCGCTCGGGAAGGTCAAATTGAAGCTGCATTTGAAACAATATTTTCCAGTGATCTCCGGATAGACCTCTTTGAAGTTTCGAACGGTTGGCAGCACGATCTCAGGCGCAAAAGGCAGCGAAGCGACCACTGCCCACGGCGCGACTGTTCCGTCGTCCGGGCCGTACGGCACACCGCGCGCCTTGTAATCGAAGAAGCGTCGCTTGACGCCGGAGATCTGCCGCACGGTCCGCCCCGGTCCATCGCTCGCGGTCAGTCCCCAGAAGTATTGGCCGTAGCCTGCGAAGTCGTGAGGATTATCAATCGCGTACTGTTGCTGGACATAGGTCGCACGCCGGCTGTTCTCAAAATAGTCGATGCCCTTGTCGCGCATGAAGGCATCCTGAATCCCACGGAAGTCGATCCACTGATGCGAGTATTGATGGACGAACAGCGAGCCGCCGTACAGGAACTCATGCCCATAGATCTCCTTCCATCTGTAAGTGGAGGCCCACGCCGAATAGCATTCCTCTGGCAGCGGGTACGTCGGTGAACCGAGCCCAAGCACGTACACGAGCAGAGCCTCATCGTAGCCTTCCCAGCGGTGCTTTAAGAAACCGCGTTTGGGCTTCCAACCGTGAGTGACTGTCGCTCCACCATTTCGCGCCCACTGCCAATCAGCACGGCGATAGAGCGCATCGGCCAGCTTGCGTATCTCGCGTTCGTCCTCACTATCCTGATCGAAATACATTGCCGCAGTGAGCATTCCAGCGAGCAGGAACGCGGTGTCGATGGTTGAAAGCTCACACCTGCCGGCGCGGCGGCCGGTCGTCATGTCGAGAAAGTGGTAGTAGAACCCTTTGTGGCCTGTGGCGTCCGGTGCTGTTCCCTGCGAGCTGGTCCAGAAAAACCGTAACGCCGACAGCGTTCGCTCTGTTGCATCAGCACGCGTCATCCAGAATCGCTCGACTCCCACGGGATACGCAGCCAGTGCAAATCCGGTGGCGGCGATACTCGCGGGGGCATCCACTTGAGTCTTGTCTGCCACCAGGCCATTCGCAGGATTGTGCTCGTCGAGGAAGTATTCGAAGGCATGCCGCTGCAGCCCGTCGATCATCTGTTCGTTGCTGGCGGGTTGATTCGGGCGATTCGCCAGGTGACTCGTCATGCCGTCTTCCCGTCTTCCCGTCACGCGTGCGCGGCCGAATCGTCCACCGGTGTGGTTCGTCGAAATTGTACTTTCCTGGCTGCTGAGTTCGCTTCATGTGTTTTGCCTCGGTCATGGGTACGAAACAAATTCCGCAATCGTCCTATCCTTATTTGCGAAGGCCCAGATTAGAGATTCCCGCGATGAACATCCCTGCAATCCAGCCAACGATAAACGTACTGATCAATCCCAGCACGACTTCGGCAGCAGGCACGCCGGATTTCAGAATTGGTTCGACGTTAAATCCGTGCAACAGGCTGTTGAATAAGACGACCGCCTGCTCACGCGGCACGATGGCCATCGTGAGCATGCAGCCGAGGTAGAACACTACTCCCGTCGCGCCGTATGTCAAATCCAGACGCAGGGGGTCAGCCTCACCGATGAGAGTATGATTCGCGTGTTGTTATCCACAACAACTGCCTCCAGACTTTTTTTCCGGCTGGGCGCCGGCGGGCGTGGACAGAAACTTCTGCCGACAATGCTCGCCGCAAAAGTAGAACGTCTTCCCATCGCGTTCGGCATGGATTGCAGTGGCTTCGTCCACGGTCATTCCGCAGATGGGGGCTTTGGTAATGGTTTTCGATTCATTCATCGTCATGTTCCTTTTTAGGGTCGGTGGATAGCTTGATCAGCATTGGTTTTCATTCATGTAGAAAAGTTTATTTCACAGGCGTGTCGTGAACGCACGACTATTTCCGTGACAGCTTGCTGATCGCGACGACCAGCAGGACGATCACCAGGACGCCGATTACCGTCCACAACCACATTCCGCCGCCCGTCCAACTGCCCATCCATTCGTTTGAATGGTTCATCATGTCTGCCATCAATTTCTGTTTCTGTTCCGTCGCGTGTCGTGATATGGATGGTTCCGCGTCACCGCAAACGAAAAAAGCCGACGTGATCGAATGCCCGAGAGCATTTGATCACGTCGGCTTACTGGTTAACTCACCTCCCAGCCAGCTTCTCACTGAGACTGGCCGGGTTGCGTTTTATTTAGTCATCCGATTCATCGAGTGAAGCGTCCTTGCAATGTTTGATGCGCCTCACGTCCGTCTTCAGTGTACCAAGTGATTCCGAAATAGATACCGCAGAGTTTGGTCCCGGGTTATAGAGGGTGCAGTCGCGGATTTCGTTAGCTCGCAACGAAGTGCAATTCCGGGAGGGCGAGGCTCCTGCCGAGCCGTGCGTTTCCGCAGTGCAGTGCGTTTCCGCAGTGCAGTGGCTCGGCAGGAGCCTCGCCCTA
>JBGSVD010000003.1:0-78198 GCA_041753135.1 Planctomycetaceae bacterium | reverse complement strand
TGAATGCAAGGAAGGCATGGACATCTCGTATAAGAAAATCTGGGGCTATCATCCGTTACTCGTCAGCTTTGCAAACACGAAGGAAGTGCTGGCCATCGTCAATCGTTCGGGCAATGTCCATAGCGCCGAGGATGCGGCCGGTCATCTCGACAAGTCAATCGACATCTGCACGAAGGCTGGTTTTCGAAGCATCCGCATGCGAGGTGACTGCAAGTTCAGTCAGACTCAGCATCTGGATCGCTGGAATGCACAGGGCGTGAAGTTCAATTTTGGCTACGAGTGTTATGCGAATCTCAAGGCTCTGGCTGAAGATTTACCGGAATCCGCATGGAAACTGCTGAAGCGATCCCAACGGGCCATCAAGACGACCGAACGAGCGAAACCTGTGAATGTGAAGCGTCAGAAGATTCGGGAGCGAGGCTACGTTCAACTGGAACTGGAACACGAAGACGTGGCAGAGTTCGAATACAAGCCGACGGCCTGCCATCGTGGATATCGGATGATCGTCGTCAGAAAGAACATCACGAAGGAGCAGGGTGAGACCGCGCTGTTCGATGAGATTCGCTACCTGTTCTACATCAGCAACGATGACAAGTCTGTGACACCGGAACAGATCGTCTTCAGCTGCAACAAGCGATGTGACCAGGAGAACTTGATCGCCCAACTGAAGAGTGGCGTTCGCTCTCTGTGTGCTCCGACTGACAACCTGCTGAGCAACGGTGCATACATGCTGATGACATCCCTTGCATGGACACTGAAGGCCTGGTCCGCTCTGCTGCTGCCGATCTCCCCCAGTCATCGGCCAAAGCACGAAGCTGAACGCACCCGACTCCTGACAATGGAGTATCGCACCTTTCTGGACCTGATGATCCATGTGCCGTGCCAGATCATTCGACATGCTCGCAGGACCGTCCATCGCCTGTTGAACTGGACCGATCTGACACCAGCGTTCTTTCGTCTATGTGATAGTCTGCAGATTTAGCCAGATGACGTCGAACTGGAAACAGCTCGACACAAGAGCCGCAGACCTGGACGTCTTCGGCAAACCGCTCCAAACAGAAATCCAACGACAGAAACAGCGACCAATGCCTCACAAACAACTCGATCCACGCGCCGCGCTAAAGAGCGAGCGACGAACTACGCGCAGACATAATTTTCTAAACCGCAAAAATGTTCGCTTGTTTGAGGACTAATGGCTGCACAATATGCACGTGCTTCACAGCTTCACGCCGCCGGAAACATCGCTCGAGAGAAACTGGACGCGATCAACGGCAGTTTCACGGAGTCAAAAGTCAGCCTTCAGCGTGCGGAACAAATTCTGAAACTCTACGCTGACATCGAAGCGAATGAGCCGGAACTAAATCCCTCAACGTTGAAAGGCCTGGATGAAATTGCGACCAGCAAAGAACCGACTGCCAGCGTCCCAATAAAGCCCGGGCAAAACCTGCCGCAGCAAGTTATCAGCATGGCCGAGCAGCTTCGAAAGCTCCGAGAAGCGGCCGAGAAGTTGCGAAAGGAACGTCAGCCGCATGAGAATCTGATTACTCAGTATTCTCGACCACTGGAACAGCTCAAGGCCGAAGGCGTCGTCGATGGCACGACAACTGAAGAAAGCCTCAAAACGCAGATTACTCGCTCGAAGCCAGAATTCGATCGAATGACCCGGGAGCTTGATACAGCAACAAAAGCGTGGAAGCAGGCGTGGAGTGCGTATCAGTCACAGTCGAAGCTTTTGGAGCTTGACGTCAGAGACGCGGAAGCGGCGCGGGCAGCGGCAGAGGAAACATCTCTGCGGAATCAGATACTGGCCAGGCAGGGGTTGATCGATCCTCCCGAAGCTCGCGATGCGGAAGTAAAGCTCAAGGCAGCGGCACTGCAGGTTGAGAAAGCCACGGAGCAGTTTCGCATGTGGCATGAATTGGCAAAGAACGAGCCTGAACTCGATCCGGCCACGAGACCTGTCGAAACACCGAAGCCATAGAGTCCTGCATCCGGGTGTTCGGGGGAGAAACTTAGGGAATTGAAGAACCGCAGGGGCCAGCCAAAGCCAATTGAGCCAAAGTCAATCGTCGAATGAGCCTTCTTCAGGCATGAAAACTCCAGTTGTCGTACGGGCGGCTGTTTTTGCCCAGGCAATACTTTCGTTTCGCCTGTCTAGCCAACGTTCAGATTTGATGGGAACGGAATACGGCTGATGATCGAACGACACTAACGCCGGTACGATATAGCGACGCGGTACCACATAAACGAGACGGCGTGCGGTAGCCATCAAGGTCACCCAGGTCGCCATCAACATCCTGCGATTCAAGCAAACTCTAAAGTTCATCAGTAGTTTTCAGTGCATCTTTCGGATCTCTTATGCGTATTGGGTTTGGATGGCCCCAGTGGTCGCCCTGCTGTTGTCACTCTGTTCGCAGCGAAAGTTTCCGACATTCACGGGACTACACTCGAAGTTGGGCAAAAACATGGCAGGGCAAAAAGATCTTCGTCTCTCATCTTCTTGCCCCGCCATTTTTTTGCCCTTAGCAGAACAACAACGGGGCCAGATCACTTTGCAGTCTACTTGCCGGTTAACTGGTACTTTTCCATTCTGGAAAGTGTTGGATTTGCAAATTGTCGAGGTGATCTATTGCGAGACGGGATCGTGTTGAAATCTTTGCGGCGGATGAGATTGCTTAACGGCTGCGCCGCGTTTTCAGTTTTCAGTTTTCGGTTTTCAGAGAAGCGCAACAGTCCACTGCTGGCTCCGTTTGCACTCGGCCGAATGTGATGAAGGAATGGGCCGATGCGAATGTGGCTCGGCGTTGGCTGATGTTGTGTCTGGAGCGACCGGATGAGAAGCGTGGTCCGCTGGAACTGACGGAGTTCGAAATTAACAGTATCGTGAACAATATAAGGGTGGCTGGCGGATTCTGATCTTGTCGAGATCTCCCCGGGGTATTTTATCTGCGATTCAGGCCCTGCGGGCCGACAAATCTCATGCCGGTCGGCGTGAGCGACCGGACAACGAAGGCGAACATTCGTTTTTCAAGCCCCGAAGGGGCGACACATTGATGACTTCAGGCCGACTCAAAAGTGCCGGCCCGTCGGGCCTTTTCTCATCAGTGATCAGCATCCGGGGCCTTCGACCCCGGCAAAGGATGTATCGGCCCTGTCAGGCCTGAACCGCAGCATTGTGTCCAACCACCGGTTCTGAGTGAGTAGTGCTGAGACTGCATCGACACGGATCTCGGAAGATCCGGACGACTTGGAAACCCGTTCATCCTTTTTGTTAAGAAAATCAAGCGGCTTCATTTTTTCTTAACAAACAGGTGCAAGATTAATGTTTCGGCGGCCTTAATAATCATTGCCGCCGACTGATTTGTGTCCGCGCTTTGTGAAGGAAAATGGGATTCGTGAAACTCACTCGAATTCATCTCTTGCTGTTGGCTTTGACAGCAGTTTCGGGATGTGGTCAGCCGCCTCAAGATGTTCCAACAGTTGATCTTCATCCATTCAGCGGCATCATCAATGTGAACGGAAAACCTGCCGATGGTGCAATGGTTTCGCTTCACCCGCTTGATAATTCTGCACTTGGGGTTGTGACACCAAACGGCATCACCGACGAAAGCGGACTGTTCTTTCTGACGACCTACACAAACGCAGATGGCGCACCGGAAGGGAAGTACAAGGTGACCGTTTCCTGGTGTGATGTTGTAGGAGGCAGTTCCAGCGATCCCGATTACGGCCCGGAAAAATTGCCACGGCGATATCAGGACAAAGATGCTTCAGGTCTTGAGGTCGAGGTCATAGCATCTTCGACAGAAACTACAGTGCTGGATTTGAAGTCTCGTTAACTGAAACGTCTTCGTGCACGACGTGCAGGAATAGTTGCATTCTGCAGACCCATGGAACAGCTCATGAAGTTTGGGCTGTGATTATACTCGGTAACTGAAAAGGGAATTACTAATGGTGAACCAAGGTCGAAAGCGAACGGCACGGGGATTTACCCTGATCGAGCTGCTTGTTGTGATTGCCATCATCGCAATCCTGATTGCTCTACTGCTTCCAGCGGTCCAGCAGGCTCGTGAGGCTGCTCGCCGAACTCAGTGTAAGAACAACCTGAAGCAGCTTGGACTTGCATTGCATAACTATGAAGGAACATACGGCATGTTTCCTCCAAGTCGTATCAATATCTCATCTCCGGCGGTTTTTCAGCAGACCTGGACTGTGATGATTCTGCCATTCATTGAGCAGGCAAACATCTATTCACGCTACAATTTTAATGTTAACTGGTTCGATCCGTTAAACGACGCAATGACAACGACACAGTTGGAAGCGTTTGTTTGTCCATCGACTCCGGGATCTCGGCCGTTGCCATCGCAAGCCCTGTATGATGGGCTGACCGGTTCATTGCGAACAGGCCAACCAATTTTCGGATACTCGGACTACGGTTCCATCAACGCTGTGCGTAATGCTCTGATCGTGGCCAGCGGGCTGCCTTCAATCGGAACCAAGGACTTGATGGGCGGACTGGGACGAGGTCCAGGTGGAACAAAGATCCGTGACATCACGGACGGAACATCGAACACGATGTTGATTGCAGAAGACGCGGGTCGACCAGCTCAGTACATTGGTCGACAGAAGGGTCTCAATCCACGAGTTGGCAATATTGCATTCGGCACGAACTTTACTGCGGACGGCTGGGGCTGGGCTGACATCAACGGCGGTTTCAGCGTCGACGGCGGTAATTCAGCAGGTGTTCAGAATAACACCAGTGGCAGCGGGACGCCTACCATCGTCGGAAACTGCACAATGAACTGCACAAACGACAGTGAGCTGTATTCATTCCATATCGGTGGCGTTCAAACGTTGCTGGCGGACGGATCTGTCCGTTTCCTGAGTGAAAACATTGCGGGTGCTACGCTTGTGGGACTTATCAGTCTTCAGGGTGGTGAGGTCATCAGCGAGTTCTGAGTCCATCTGATTCAGGAAATCTGCTGATCCGGATTTGTTAAAAAAACTGAGGCTTGCTGGTCAATTGGAACCAGCAAGCCTTTCTTTGTTTTCGGACGCTCACACTGCAGTTTTCTGGTCGTCGATTCCTTGCAAGTTTGGAGGTTGACGCTTCGCAACTCAGGGCCTTGATCTCCTGCCGCCGGTTGAATGCGGACAGAACTCCGAATACGCTTTGTCTGTAATTCAAAGCTCTTCGTCCTCTGCGGATTTTCGAAATGCATCCTGGTGCCGCTAAAGATCTGTCTCTGAAACATGGTCCGATCAGTGATCTGTTCGAATGCGAAGCGACTCCTGAACGTCGGCAACAATGGAAGCTCACGGAAAACCAGTTGGCGTTTTTCAACGAAAATGGTTACGTCGTTGGGCCTCGAATTTTGAATCAAACACAAATCGACCACTTGCGTGCCGAGCTGGCGATCCTGTCGTCCCCCGGTCATCCAGGTTCAGAATTCTGGTATGAATACAATTCGAATGAGTCACGAGACCCGAGCAAGACGCTCTTTCACGCATTGGGTGCATGGCGAATTTCGACAGGAATGCACGACATACTCTGGAATGCTCCGTTTACAACGGCGGCGTCTCAACTGTTGGGCGGAGCGGTCAGATTCTGGCATGATCAGTTGTTCTGCAAACCCGCAGAGCATGGTGGGGTCGTTGCATGGCATCAGGACTATTCTTACTGGACTCGCACAAAGCCGCTGGCTCATCTGACGTGCTGGATCGGACTGGATGACAGCACGATCGAAAACGGATGCGTCCACTACGTCCCTGGCAGTCATAAATGGAATCTGCTTCCAATCACCGGACTTGCGGGTGATATGAATGCTATTGAGGGAGTTTTGTCAGAAGATCAATGGCGTCAATTCCAGAAGCATGTCCCGATCGAACTCAAGGCGGGCGAATGCGTCTTTCATCACCCGTTGACTATTCACGGTTCGTTTGAAAATCGCACGCCAAATCCGCGCCGGGCCATCGTGATTAATTCTGTCCTGGATGGCGTTCAGAGCGATTCTGACAAGCCACTGCTGGATGGAGTTCCCGTCGTACCACCTGGCTCAAAACTGGAGGGTCAGTTTTTTCCATTGCTGTACAATCCACGTCATCCTGATGGCAGATGATTCTCACATATTGGACAGAAACATAGTTGGTGAACCACATTGATTTGGCAAGTGTCAGCGGCACGCCAGCGATGTTGCTATACTGTTGTCACAGGTCAGCCGAGCCAGCAAACTCCTTGAAAGAATCGTTCATGCCACCCGTGCTTCGAATCAGTGATCATGCTCATCGTTCCGCCGATCAGGCGATCGGTTTTTTGATGCAGCAGGCGGTTGAGAATGCGGATTGCATTTCACTTGCAGCAGGACTTGTCGATGAAAAATCGCTGCCTGTCGAAGCCACTCGCGAAACTGTCAACGAACTTCTGGCGGACGCCAGCGCGGGTCGGAAAATTCTGCAGTACGGAATTACAGCCGGTCCGGAACCGCTTCGGCGAGTCTTTCGAAAATACCTGGCGGAGCTCGAAGATCGTGATGATGAGCTTAAAGATCTTCCACTTTCCCAATTGGTACTGACAACGGGTTCGCAGCAATTGCTCTCGCTGGTGACCCAGGCTCTGTTTAATCCAGGAGACATCTGTCTGGTGGCGGCGCCGACGTATTTTGTGTTTATGGGAGTTCTGCAGGCGGCGGGGGCTCGCATTATCCCGATCAAAACTGACGACAATGGGATGTGCCCGGATGCACTCGAAGCTGCACTGAAGAAAATCGATGCTGCGGGAGAATTGGACCGAGTGCGACTCGTTTATGTCGTCAGCTACTTCGAGAATCCGTCCGGAATCAGTGTGTCGGTCGAGCGTCGTCCGGCGTTGCTCGAAATCACGCAGCGGTATTCTAAGGCCAACAGAATTCTCCTGCTGGAAGATGCGGCCTACCGCGAACTTCGATTTGATGGCGATCCAGCTCCCAGCATCTGGTCGTTCGACAAGACGCGTGAAACTGTGATTCTCGCACAGACCTTTTCAAAGAGTTTTTCGCCCGGCATTCGCGTTGGCTTTGGTGTGTTGCCGCAGCAATTGGTTAAAGCTGTGACCGATCTGAAGGGAAATGAAGACTTCGGTTCTGCGCACTTGAATCAGCATGTATTGGCGCGGGTTCTGAAGAATGGTGTCTATCGCCAACATGTCGAGCTGGTGCGAAACAGCTATCGCGAAAAACGAAACGCTATGCTCGCTGCGGCTGAGCAGGAATTTGGTGACGTTCCTGGTGTCTCCTGGGTACACCCATCCGGCGGGATGTATGTCTGGATGAAATTACCCGACCATATCCAAACTGGCTTTGATAGTGAACTGTTTCGCCGGGCGACTCAGGTCGACAAAGTCATGTATGTTCCCGGTGAACTCAGCTATCCAATGGATTGGCCAGAACGACCCCGATGTGAAATGCGACTCAGCTTTGGAGTACAGTCGGTCGAAGGAATCCGTGAAGGAATCCGACGGCTTGGGGTCGCGGTCAAGTCTGTCATGCAATTAGCCCCCATGACTTCTGCGGCGTCAAAAGTGTCGATCGGATGAACGATCCCAACGAATGGCGTCCTTCCTGTACGCTGACGATGTTGCAGATCCGAGCCGCGATGTTGCGAGCGGCCCGGCAGTTTTTTTACAGCCACAACTTTCTTGAGGTGGAAACTCCATGCCTCTCGCGCGACATTGTGATTGATGCGTGGCTGGAACCTTTTGAGTTCACTCATTCAGAGCAACGCTGGTTTCTGCAGACATCGCCGGAAGCCGGAATGAAGCGGCTTCTTGCCGCTGGGGCGAATTCGATTTTTCAAGTGAGCCGTGTGTTTCGCAAGGGTGAAATGGGGGACAGGCACAATCCCGAATTCACCATGCTCGAATGGTATGGCGTCGGCTCGACGTGGAACGAGCAATTGCTGCTCACGGAATCGCTTGTACGAACATGCCTTGATGCTGCAGCGCAGATCACGGGGATAAATCCTGGCCAAACGTGGGCGACGCCTTTTGCCTGTACGACCTATGCCGGAGCCTTCCATGATGCATTTTCAATAGACGTCCATACTGCCAGCGGAGATGAACTGTTGGCGGTGGCCAGGCAGTCTGGCGTTCCCGTCCCGGAAAGTTGCGATGCCGCACAAAGGGACGAAATTCTGAATGCAATGCTGGCCTTTGCCATTGAGCCTCGTTTGGGGCAATGCCGAACCAGTCTGCAGTCTTCTCCCGAATTTCTCTGCGATTATCCGCCGTCTCAGGCCGCGTTGGCTGTCACTTCGACCGACACTCCGCAAGTTGCTCGACGATTTGAGCTGTACATCAACGGTCTTGAACTCTGTAATGGCTATCAGGAGCTCACTGACGTTGAGGAACTGCAACGACGAGAACGGATTCAGAATTCGGTCCGTGTTGACAGCCATTATGATTCTTTGCCTGGGGCATCGAGGATGATGGAAGCAATGAAATCAGGTCTGCCAGAATGCTCTGGTGTCGCACTCGGGTTTGATCGACTGGTCATGGTTGCGACGAACTCACGGACAATTTCCGAAGTCATGGCATTTGCCGCCGATCGAGCGTGACATTTCGGAGAGGAACGCCTTTCGGGATGCAG
Source organism: Planctomycetaceae bacterium (assembly GCA_041753135.1). Classification (GTDB taxonomy): domain Bacteria; phylum Planctomycetota; class Planctomycetia; order Planctomycetales; family Planctomycetaceae; genus SXXK01. Next base: position 69,580 of record JBGSVD010000003.1, on the reverse strand, counting down.
CGTCATTTGCGTTCTTGCTCATAATGACGGCTTCGGAAATCAGCGTGCACGGTAGTCAAAAGCTGTTAACCATCAGTGCGTTTTTGTTTCGGCGGTCGGAAGTATCGTTTCGATTCATTCACCGCAGTGCGACGGGTTGTGAGTCGCACAAGAATTGTCACCAGATAATTCTTCCATCCCGGAACGACGTATTGCCGTCGCTTCTCCATTGCTCGAAGTGCTGTCTTGACAACTTTTCCAGGCGCGAGTGAAGAATGTTTCTCGAGCCAGCCGGGGACACCTGCAAGATCGAAGAAATCAGTCCGAGTCACACCAGGACACAATGCTAAGACGGTGACTCCCCGACTTCTTGATTCAGACCAAAGTGCTTCGCTGAAGTGCAGGATGTAGGACTTGCTTGCCGCGTACGCTGCCATGAATGCTACGGGCTGAAAGGCAGCCTGTGATGAGACATTGATAATCGCACCATGGCCTCGCGTTAACATTCCAGGGAGTACGCGATAAGTCATGTCGGTCAGGGTCATCAGGTTCAGATTGAGCATCTTCCGAACCTCCTCCGGCGTTGTTGTCTCAATCTGGCCGATCAGTCCGATTCCAGCGTTGTTGACGAGAAGCTCAATCTGAACTCCAAGCCGTTTGACTTCGTCAATGAGGCGGCGTCCGGATTCTGGTTCCGCAAGATCAACTGCCACGATATGGCAACGTGTGCCATGGCGAGTGTTCAGATCCGTGGCAAGCTCCGTCATCTTTTCTTTTCGGCGGGCCACCAGAATCAGGTGCATTCCTCGCCCGGCGAGTTGCGAAGCGAATTCCGCCCCGATTCCGGACGACGCCCCAGTAATCAATGCCCATCGATCGTTATAGGAATCCAGCACGTAGAAGTTCTCAGCCAAAGCAGTCAGACAAGTGTCGGACAGGAATCCGATTCAACGCATGCAGAGTTTAGGGAAGTTCGATAGAACACTCAATCACATCAGTATCTGAAAGAAGATTGGGCCGTTGTCACAAGGCATCGTGTGTCCAAAGTGAAGATTCAGAATCCATCGTAGAGGGAAAGTGACTAAAATGCTGCCAGCATTGACTTGTGCTCTTGTACGTCAGATCGATCGCGATGCGATGGCATCCCTGGGATTACCCTCGCTGTTATTGATGGAAAATGCGGCACGCGGAGTCTGCCAGGTGATCATGCGAGACAACTCATGGAATTCAATTACGATCCTGGCAGGACCAGGAAACAACGGTGGGGATGGACTCGCTGTAGCCAGATTGTTGGCTGCTCAGGGAATAGCGGCAACCGTTCTGCTGATCACGGGTGGGAAGCAACTGTCGGCGGATGCTGCTGAGAATCGTCGATTCCTCAATAATTGTGGCATGTTGGTGACCGAGCCAACGACGGAAGAAATGGTTCGCATTCTGGAAACCCGCACCAGTCGAGACCTTCTCGTCGACGCTCTGCTCGGCACAGGAATTCGGGGAAATGTTGCTTCACCGTTTTCTGAAATGATCGAGATGGTCAACGCGTCGAAGTCCAGTATTTTGGCCGTGGATGTGCCATCAGGGCTGGACTGTGATTCGGGTCTGCCTTGTGGCGTCAGTATTTGTGCCCAAACCACCGTCACTTTCGTTGCGAGTAAAGTGGGCTTCCTGAATGAACCGGCGCGAAAATACACGGGATTAGTCGAAGTTTGTCATATTGGGATTCCGCAGGACTGGCTCTCCCGATGGCATGCTGCGCAGTCTCGGGATGATGCGAGGTAGGTTCCAGGACTTGGCATCCCTGTCCCGAAATTGGGCACGGTTGTTGCGAAGGAACTGCATAACTTTTAGAGTTCCCTGCCCGATGCAGTCCATTGCACCTCCAACAGCGAACATGCAGCCTATTTTGTCACCCTGGTCGTAGTCACTTTGCCGTGGGAACGAAATCCGCTGAATACTGCAACTCCTGTTTCTGGTCGCTCTTTGCGATCTGCCTTTTTTCAGCCAGATGATTAACTCATGACTTCGGTTCCCCAACGCATTGACGGACCAGTTGCGGTTATTGGTGACGTCCACGGACAAACCGACAAACTGAAACAAATCATTGCTCAGCTTTCCAGGTTCCCCGATATCAATCATCGCTGGATTGTGTTCATCGGCGATCTTGTCGACCGTGGTCCTGATCCCGCCGGTACGGTGAACCTATACTGTGAGCTTGCAAAAGAGCATCGCAAGGTCACATGGCTGTGCGGGAATCATGAACTTGCCATGGCTGGTTCCCTGGGATTGTTTGAGAAACCAGACTACGTCGAATTTGAAAAGCGATGGGTCAATCATTACGACTCTCATACGACGTTCGAATCTTATGGTGTCGAACACGGAGATATTGCCGGACTTCGCGCAGCACTTCCTGAAGAACACAGGCGTCTGATGTCAGACTTGCCGTGGAGTATCGAGCATCGCGACTACTTGTTTGTGCATGCCGGCCTTGACCCCAATATGCCGTTCGATACTCAGGTCCGTATCCTGCGTGAAAGAGACTTTACTCTAAGTCACCCGCCGTGGTTGTATTCGAAGGACTACATCACAACAGGTCCGCCCAGGGATTCGCCTGTCACAATTGTGGTTGGACATGTACCCGTACCTGAAGTCTTTTTCTCGAATGGGCTGATTGCCACGGATACGACTGGTGGAATCGAGGGCGAGCTCAGTTGCGTGCTGTTGCCAGAGAATGTGGTGATTCAATCTGGTTCCGGAGCAGCCCGTCCGATCAGGATGCCTACCAGGAAAAAACCGTGGTGGCAGATCTGGTAAATGCGGCTGGCGGTTGCCTGTGAACAGTCCAATGTGCAGAAAAGCAAGCAGCCTTCGGAATACAAGTTTCCGAAGGCTGCATTACTTTATTGTTTCCGTACCATTTGAAGTACGGTGAGGGGCACGTTTTTTCGTCTCAAACAGGGCGTGCGCCCGGTTCTGCTTCCCGCCTGATGGCGTCATAAATCTCCTGGCGATGAACAGTGACATCGCGAGGGGCATCAATTCCGATGCGAACTTTGTCGCCTCGAACTTCGACGATTGTGACACGAATGTTGTCACCGATGATTATCGTTTCGTCACTCTGACGTGAAAGTACAAGCATAAAATCCTCCTTCACGAACAGGATCGGCGGTGGAGTCGCAGAAATTCAGTGGATCTGCGGGTGCTGTCACAGGTCGGGATTTCGTTCATTAACGCAGTTTTGCGCCATGAGTTGCATCCGGTACAGATGGAACCTCCAATTCGGGATAGTGCTGATACGGAATCGTTGCAGGCATTACAATTCGGTCAATGCAATCACGAACTTCGCCCGGCTGGGCTGTTTTCGCCAAGCCCCCCTCAGACACCTGCCTATTCATGGCAATCAGGGACAATTGCCGGAAAGAGTGGGCAGACTGTTCGTCAATTGCAGTCATCATTTCGATCAGCACAATCGGACACACTGGGCAAAATTATCATCGAGATGGAAATTCCAGCCTAAACTACTGAACTCGGCCCCGAACAACGGCGTTGGATCTGGACATTTTTGCGGTGTTCGACATACCCTGCCAGGGATTATCCTGACGAGGCACCGACGAATGTGTCTCCAGTGCTCTCATTGCGCGAGTTTCTGGTTCATCACGACTTCAACTGAGCTCCCCCAAAATGCCATTTAAGATCCCTCAGTCCGGCAACATTGGCGAATGGCTGCAGTTTCTTTCGAGTCTATCCACTCCAGTAATCGCCGGATGCGCGATTTTGCATTTGTTTTATTTCGTGATCCTGCGTCAATGGTACGCAAGAGACCTGCGCATGATTGCAGGGACGCTGGATGACTACACTCGCGGGCTGAAATACCGAAGCGTTCTTGGTCGGTCTGTTTCTTTGACAACACAGATTGATGCTTTCGTTCAGGACGTGAACGATGTTATCACTGACGCAAGTCGTACGGAAGATCGGGCTGAGTGCCTTCGACGGATGCACATCCTCGATGAGAAACGGCGTTATCTGGAATCGATCTCCTTCGAAACAGCTGCGAACTCCGCCAGGACGATGATAGAAGCCTATCCGTTGGGAGGTGTTCTGGGAACAGTGCTGGCGATTGGTTCCGCGTTGCAGGCCGATGCTGCGTCAACAACAGCGTCCACGGTCAACGTCGTGATGGAGCGATTCGGAGATTCGATTTGGTCGACGTTTACAGGTTTGTTTGCAGCGATCCTTTTGATGTTCGTAAATAGTGTCCTTGAAATTCGCTTCAATCGACTCACCGATAGTCGGACGCATGTTCGTGACATGGTTGCCAGGGCAAAGCGTGAATTGGGACTAGCGGCTCAGAAATCCAGGGAGACGGCTTAATGTTGAGCCGCCGACGCCTCGCACTGCAGTTAACGCCGCTGTTGGACCTGCTGTTGATCGTGATGTTCTCACAGTATATTGAGAATCGTCACAGAAAAGTTGCCGCGGAGGACACGATCGCCGTGCAACAGGCCGCCATGGAAAGAGAATTCACCGAACGGCGTGACGCTCTGGAGCAGGAATACTCAGAACAGCGAAAAGCTGTTGCCGAATTGCGAGAACTCTACGACGAGCGTTTTCGCAGTATCATCGACCAACATCATCAAGTCGGTTCACTGCTGGCAGAATCCCTGAATTTGCCAGGTGTGACCATGACGGAAATCCTGAAGCTCCGGACGGCTGGCTCTCCCGAAGACGCAGAACGATTGACTGAAGCGACCACTCGACTTCAGGGTTTGATGAAGGCACGCGGCGACGAGGTGTTTAAATTTCTGATCAAAGTGGATGAAATGCAGAAGCACGTCAGCGTCTGGGAAGTACACGTGCTGGACAATGGAAAGGCTCAGATCTCAGACGGTGAGCAGTCATTTGCTGCAGACTTCGGATCTGAGTTCGAGTTTTCGAGTCGACTCTTCGAGGCAAGCAAATCATTTGCTGATTCTCGCACGCTCGTTATTCTGCTATTAACCTGGGGAGACGCTCAGGGAGGGGCGAGGCAACGAGCCTCCGATGGGATGCCGCGACTGACCGAGCAACTTCGTAAAGACGCCGCCGGAACCACATGGTATGATTTCTCAGTCATCGGCTTTCGTGCTGAGGGACCCATTTTCGGTGAAAACGAACGACAGTGAAGAGTTTTGGCGTGAGAGTGTCAGGTGATAAAACCTGACGCTGAATGATTGCAGTGGTCCATTTGCTGTTGGCCTCTGCAAGATGCACGCACCGTGTGTGCTTCTGGCGAAATTATTGGTTCTCTAAATTCCGAGGTACTACATGGCCCGAGATCAGCACGAAAAAAGCCTTCCGGTGCGAGTCGCGCGAGGCACTTCACGAGCAGGTGTGGGCGGCGGAGCCTTGCTGATTGGATTCGCCCTGTTCATGCTGTTTCGCGGCTTTGGTTCCGGAGGGACTGGCGAGTCCGGGTCTGGTACGGGAGCCACCGGAACGCCGATGATTACCTCCGGAAGTCCATCGACTTCTCCAGACGCTGCAACATCCAAAGCAAGCCAGGCAATTGCTGCTCCAGACAGTGTTGAAGGCGGGCTGACAGATGATGAAGAAAAGGCACTTTCCGGTGACGTCTTCAGTGTGCTGATCGATGAACACGATTATCTGATTGAGTTGCCAGGAACCTCAGAATCTATTTTTCGGCCTTCGACACTGGACCGAGTTGTTGAACTTGCACTTCTGGCACGGGGAGACACCAACGGTATCAAAGTTCGAATTCTGCGACGAGAGAGTTCCCGAGCTTCTGCGGAGTTTCAATTGAAGACTGCTCTTGAACGCAAAGGAGTCCGCACTGACGCCATCGTAATGCCAGGCGAATTCGTGCCGTAGTTTCGTTTAATGCTCCGAGTTGCTGCAAATCCTTGCAGCGTTGATGCTTGATGGAAGATGCGCGGTGTTACAGGAATCTGGCTGCGTGATGACACGTGCGTTGTTATCTGTGGAATGATAGATAACCATTGGTCGGGCTGGACCACACAGCGTGAGTTCCGGCATCTTGCGACATTGCTGGAACTCGCTGAGCTCGGGTCTGGCCTGCTGCCATCGGGACCTTACAGTCGGGACACTACAAAGTGTCTGTCTCATCAAATGGCAGTGTCGGCGATGATCGTTCTGCAATTCCCTGTTTGAAGTGTCGACGACAAACGGACACGTAGCTTTCGTTGCCGCCAACTTTGATCTGCTCACCTGACCTCAGCGGCTTACCATCGCCATCAATTCGCAGGACCATGGTCGCTTTACGACCGCAATGACACACCGTCTTTATCTCAGACAGCACATCCGCCCACGCCAGAAGATATTGGCTGCCCTCAAACAAATTGCCCTGAAAGTCAGTGCGCAATCCATAGGCCAGAACCGGAATGCCTTCGTCGTCAGCGATTTCGCCAAGCTCGAACACCTGTCTACGAGTCAGAAACTGCGCTTCGTCAACAAAAACGCATGCGAGCGGTGATTCGAAATGTTCACTCCGAACAATCTCAATCAACGAATCAACCTGCGAGAACCCATGCGCGGCCGCCTTGAGGCCGATTCGAGATGCGATGACGCCGATTCCGTCGCGAACATTGAGTTGTGGTGTCAGCAGCATCGGCCGCATTCCGCGTTCCTGATAGTTGTACGCAGCCTGCAGCAAGGTTGTCGATTTGCCGGCATTCATCGCCGAGTAATAAAAATAGAGCTTGGCCACGAAAAATCAGGTCTCCTCAAATTGCCCCTGCATCGTAACGATCAGATGTCTGCGACCACCGTTGTTACGATGTTCGCAGAGGTAAATCCCCTGCCATGTCCCTGTCAGCAATCGCCCATCTGCAATCGGAATCGACAGTGACGTTCCCGTCAGAGTCGACTTCACATGCGCAGGCATGTCATCTGAACCTTCGCAGGTATGGCGATAGGGCCATGATTCCGGCGCGAGCTTGTCGAGGGCCATGCCAAGATCATCGGGGACATCCGGATCGGCGTTCTCATTGATTGTTAGTGACGCAGAAGTATGCTGAATAAAGACGTGCATTAATCCAACGCGGCATCGCCGAAGCTGCGGCAGATCTCGCAGGACATGCGCGGTCACCAGATGACATCCTCTTGGATATGCTGGAAGCACGATCTCTGTCTGATACCAACCGGACATCACTTTCAAGCTCGCCAGAAAAAACGAAGTGCCTGATCTTACTCAAGTTGAAACGCGTTGCCCGCTGTTGTCGACGCGAAGTGCTTCTTCCGGGGATATTGCCCCTCAATCCTGTCGCAGAGCGTCCGATCAAGAGTTCCTCCTGATCATCCCCGACGATCAGGATAACCGAGGTCTGCACTGAAAGCAGAATCACATCGCCGCGACTCGATCAGCACCCCGGGGAACGCAGGAAATTCTGTCTATTCACGTTCCGATTTTTCAGTGGACGCAGTTGGACGCTCTCCAAGAATCTTCTCGACAGCTTCACGTTCCAAATCTTCTGTTTCCAGCAATGCCGCAACAAGGTCTTCCAGTTTGGAGCGATACTGAGTTAGCAGCTTGATAGCGGTTTGCTCAGCTTCCTTGATGATTCGCTGGACCTCCACGTCTATCAGATGGGTTGTTTCTTCACTGAACTCGCGATAGGTGTGCATTTCTTTGCCGAGAAATGGGTGCTCTTCCGACTGTCGAAACGCGACCGGACCGATGACCTCAGACATCCCCCAGCTGGCCACCATGCGACGAGCAATCTGCGTTGCCTGAGAAATGTCTCCCTGAGCTCCTGCAGAGTATTCGTTGAAGATCATCTTTTCGGCGGCACGACCACCCATCGTCATGACGATCCTCGCCTTGAGGATCCGTTCACCGAGGTTGTTGATCTCGCTCTCCGGCATCAGCTGAGTGACACCGAGCGTTCTGCCACGCGGAACGATCGAGACTTTATGGACAGGGTCCATTCCCTCCTGAGCCCAGGCCAGAACGGCATGTCCAGCTTCGTGCCAAGCGGTCAGTGTTTTCTCTTTCTTATCCATTTGTTCGTCACGCGGAACACCCATCGTGACAATGTCCTGTGCATATCGGAAGTCGCTCATCTCCACGGAGCGTTTCTCATCACGAGCGGCCTTGAGGGCTGCTTCGTTAACCAGCTTTTCGAGCTCAGCCCCGCTGAATCCCATTGTCGTCCTGGCAATGCTTTCCAGATTGACGTCATCGGCCATCGGCACTTTGCGAGTGTGCACTTTCAGGATACCAAGTCGGCCTTCTTTTGCCGGGAGGTCCACGGTCACATGGCGATCGAAGCGTCCCGGACGAAGCAACGCGGGGTCAAGTACGTCGGATCGATTTGTCGCAGCCAGCACGATAACGGTATCTCCCTGCTGGAAGCCGTCCATCTCGCTAAGAATCTGATTAAGCGTTTGTTCACGTTCATCATGGCCGCCACCAACGCCAGCGCCACGCACTCGACCAACGGCATCGATTTCGTCAATGAAGATGATACACGGAGAAGCTTCGCGGGCTGTCTTGAACAGATCTCTCACACGAGTCGCACCGACACCAACAAACATCTGAATAAATTCGGACCCATTGATCGAAAAGAAAGGAACGCCAGCCTCTCCGGCCGTCGCGCGAGCAAGTAATGTCTTTCCCGTCCCAGGAGGCCCGACCAGCAAAACTCCCTTTGGAATTTTTGCTCCCAGACGCGTAAATCTTTTGGGCGTCTTAAGAAACTCAACGACTTCCTGAAGATCCTGCTTTGCAGATTTCAGCCCGGCGACCTCATTGAAGGTGACGGCATTCTCTGACTTCTCAAAGCGGCGAGCCTGACTGCGAATGAATCCTCCCATCATCCCGCCACTACTGAATGGATCCGAAGAACGACGCATGATCGTCCACATCACAAAGATCAGAGCAAGCGGCATCAGGATCCAAAGCAGCATCTCTGTACCGTTCACGACGCTGACTGGTGCCACAACAATTTCCACGTTGTGCTTCATCAGCTCAGGCATAATCGCCTGATTGTGGGCCAATTCCGGAGGCAAAACTGTGTTGAACTTGGCAGACAATGTGCCGGTCAGACCATTCGGTCGCTCAACGGGAATATTCTCCCAGTCACCAGTCAGCATTTCGCCGTGAAAGGTCACCGATTTGACGGTTGCCTTCTCCGGTGTTGCATTCTCCAATTGGCGAAAGAAGAAGGAATACGGGATCGTTGTGCCGTAGTTTGACGGCGACGTGCTGTAAGAAAAGAACGCAAAGACTACGGCAATCAGCAATAGAATCATCGTCATGGAACCGAAGTTCGATCGACGTGGTTCCCCGCCGGATTGTCCAGAGGGTTTCTGCGCTGGAGGTTTAGGTGAAGGATTGCCTGAGGGTTCGCTCATTCGAAGTAACTTCCTGACTTCTTTGCTCAACACGTCAACCGGGGAAAACCGGTCAGTAGGTCTGTGAACTTCTGTTTATAGCGCCAAAATTACGAATTTCATCTGCAATACAAATGCAATTCCGCAGGGTAACGCAGCCACTTGCGTCCCGCAAATCAGGGAGAGTTCTGTAAAGCTGTAGATCTCAGAAACTCCAGTGTTCGAAGAAAATCGTCAGGCAATGGTGCCTCAAACTGCATTTCGCGGCCAGAACCGGGGTGCCGGATTGTAAGCCGATATGCATGCAGTGCCTGTCGCGCGATCAGAACGTCATCAGTATTCGCGGGGTCTACACTCGCGGCTGTGACGGATCGTCCTCCCCGGAATTTGCTGAACGTATTCATCACTTCAGATTTTAACAGCGCGGACTGCCCGATATACATGCGGTCTGCAACAATCGGAGTCGCAATGTGCTGCATGTGAACCCGAAGTTGATGAGTTCGTCCGGTTTGCGGATGCAGGTCTATAAAGGCATATCCGCCGAATGCCTCCGCCGTCTTGTAAAAAGTCACAGCCTCTCGCGCAGTTCCGCCTTCCGGGCAAACGATCATTTTTTCTCGAATACGCGGATGGGTGCATACAAACGTTCGGATGTAATCAGATGCGATTTCTGGAACACCTCGCACAATGGCTCGGTATTCTTTTCGGACTTCGCGGCGTTCAAACTGACTGCTGATCTTCTGGTGAACCTGATTGTCCTTCGCAATCAGAATCACACCCGTGGTGTCTCGGTCCAGGCGGTGAACAATGCCTGGCCTATGACGGCCCGCGACATCACTCAGCGTGTTAAAATGGTATTGCAAAGCACTGGCCAGCGTGCCTTTCGAGTTGCCTCGACCCGGATGCACAACCATGTTCGCCTGTTTGTTGACGACAATAATCGCGTCGTCTTCATAAAGAACATGCAGCGGCAGATCTTCTGCTTCGATCGTTGACTCTTCGGCATCCGGAAGTTGTATCCAGACACGATCGTTAACCCTGAGTCGCCTGGAAGCTTTTGGGGCCAGGCCGTTGAGTTTCACTCCACCCGCATCGATGGCACGCTGCAACTGGGCACGACTGTGATTGGGAAACAATCGATTCAGATAATGATCCAATCGCCAACCGTGTGCGCGTGACTCCACAGTGATATCGATTGGTTCCTCAAGGTGGGCAAGATCTTCAGCGGACAAGGGTTCAATTCCATCGTCCGCCGAACCGGGAGCAGAGCCAGACTCGAACGTCATTCCCCGGATTTCTCAGGCGTCTGAGTTCCTTCCGCTGGTGCCGGTGTTCCTTCAGCTGGTGCCGGTGTTCCTTCCGCTGGTGCCGGTGTTCCTTCCGCTGGTGCCGGTGTTCCTTCCGCTGGTGCCGGTGTTCCTTCCGCTGGTGCCGGTGTTCCTTCCGCTGGAGCTGGCGTTCCTTCCGCCGGTGCTGGTGTTCCCTCCGCTGGTGCCGGTGTTCCCTCCGCCGGAGCCGGTGTTCCTTCAGCCGGTGCCGGTGTTCCTTCCGCTGGAGCTGGTGTTCCTTCAGCCGGTGCCGGTGTTCCTTCAGCTGGAACAACCGGAGAAGACAGCTTTAGCATGTCACCTATTGGAATTTCTGGAACGGCACCTGGACCATCTTGTGGAAGCTGAAGATCGTCGCCCGGTTTCGGATCCAACTTGGCGAACCAGCCGTAAAACGACTTGGAGGAATCCTGCGACAACTTCTTAACTCGACTGTCCGCGACGTCCTTGAACATCTTCGAATCCGGAAACTCCTTGAGCAGTTTTTCCCAGGCAGCGATAGCCGACTTTGTAGTCTCATCGGAGCCGTCACATTTTGCTTCAAGAACCCGAGCGACACCTGCTAATACGCGTTCACGCAAGTCACCCTTCAGATCAGTGCGTCCTGCGAGTAGCTCGAAAGTGACACCAGCATTCTTCAATTCTTCAACCCCGACGGCGCGGTTAGTAAACATATTGCTCATCGCATTCGTCAGCGAAAGTTCCGCCTGACGAAGTCGAGCCACTGTTCCGATCGGAGAGTTCGGCGTTTTGTCAGCCAAATCCCGGTAATCTTCCGGAGTCGATGCCAGCAGCAAAGCTGCGGATTCAGCAGCGGTTGCTGGAGGACGACGGGCGATATAAACAACGACGGCCGCAACGGCCAAAATCGCTGCCAATCCGTAAATCAGAGTCGTGCCGTATTGCTCCATCCACGGCTTGGATTCTTTCAGAATCTTGGCCAGAGCGATTTCGTCTTCGTGGTGTACGTAGTGTCGATCCGACATCGTCGGGGAACTTTCTTGCGGTAAAACTTCGAAACACTGAACGATCAAGCCGGGAGTATAAGAATTGCGACAAAGTAAGGTCAAGCTGTGGAAAGTCGATGCTAAAAATGTCACCCACCAGGAAATTTGGACTGGAAAGCCACAAACGCCCGCCGAACGTCCTCGACACCGTGATGCTGAAATTACCTGCCAAAACCTATGTTTGGGCCGACCAACAGCACCGATTACTTCCTGGAGCTATTCGCCGATGATCTTGACGAGCACTTTTTTGGGCCGTCTGCCGTCAAATTCCCCATAGAAAATCTGCTCCCAAGGGCCAAAGTCAAGGCGACCGTCAGTGATTGCGACGACAACTTCACGCCCCATTATCTGACGCTTCATGTGAGCATCCGCGTTGTCTTCCCCTGTTCGATTGTGGGCGTATCGTTGCGGAGAGGCGTCAAATGGCGCGAGTGTTTCCAGCCATTCCTTGTAGTCTGCGTGTAGTCCTGCTTCATCATCATTGATGAAAACGGAAGCGGTAATGTGCATCGCATTGCAAAGCAACAGCCCTTCCTTAACACCACTCTTGCGAACAATCGCTTCGATCTGTGGTGTAATGTTCAGGAAAGCCATTCGCTCTGCGAGCGTGAACGTCAGATATTCAGTTATCGATTTCATTGGAGTCTCTGAAAAAAAAGACGCGAAGGTGCATCAAAACGGTCGGGGGCTTGGTTCGACAACGCAGCACCAGAAATGATTTCCTTGAATGCTCCACATTGCAACCAGGGCTGGCTGAAACCACCGGGAAGGGCGACGTACCAAGGGGGCATCCACTGGCTACGGACACCCAAGTGAGAGGCTCGCACCGGGAAATTTCGACCAGACAAGACGCTTGCATCCGTACAGGCAATTCCTAAATTGCCAGTGCCCGTGAGTTTTATGAGCTCGCCCCGAGAAAGCAAAACACACCACGAGAGACACACCATGAACGTCACACGCACCATTGCGGCTGCTATTTTGGTGGCAGCTATTCTGCCGACGAACAGCTGCGCCGATATACTCATTGGTTCATTTTCGACAGATTTGACGAATGATTTTTCAACAGGAAACGGTGATTTGCTGCATGGCCTGAAAGATGGTGATGTCATTCCTTTCCTGGACACTGTCTCTGGTGACACTCTTTCGATGCTGGTCTCCGAAATAGGTGCTGGTGGCGAAACGTCGGTCTCAGCAACTTCCGGACTTGGGATTAACTCCAGTGCCGGAATCAGTGCCGACTTCTTTGAACCTGGCGAGTATCTTGAGTTTTCATGGAATGGTCCGCTGCGGTTGGATGCGATTGACCTGAGATCGCTTGATGGCGGCGATCAATTCCTGATCTGGTCGCCGTCATTTTTTGGTCTCTCGATCTTGCCCGGAAATCCTGGTGTCGTTTTCAACTCCAGCTACAGCGTGGGAGGACGACAGGGAGGCGCATTGATTATCACCGATCAGGGGACCGACGATCTCTTCGAGTCAACGGACTTCGATAATGACCTGACTGGCAATGATCTCATCATTGCTGCCGATTCGATAGTGCGACTCGAACTTTTAAGCGGCGCGGGGACGACAGCAAGCATTGGCGGATTACGATTCACGCAACCGACGTTAACAGTCGCAGTGCCAGAACCAGGAGCCTTTTCAGGAGCGTTACTCGCTTGTCTTGCATTATTTCGAAATGCAATTCGACGTGACCGGCGCTTGCACCTGCTCAGGATGACTCGTTCGCGGTGCTCGACTGCTTGCACGCGGGATCAATTCGGACCACAATCGTGAGTGCTGGTGGTTCCAGCATTCGAATAAGTTGATCCGGTTTTCGTGTTGAGGATGTAACGATGGGCCTGAAGTCGCGTCTGAGTTGCATTTGCGTCATCAGTGTGACAGTTTTCTCAATTGCCAGAGGTGGTGAAGAGCCTGTCAAATATTCGACTCAGATTGCCCCCATTCTTCGCACTTACTGTGTGAGTTGCCACAGCCGAGTTGATTCTCAGAACGGACTGTCCCTGCAGGCTCCTGATGATATTCTCAAAGGCGGAGAAAACGGAGTCGTCCTGAACGAAGCTGCTCCCTCAGACGGTCTGCTTCTCAAAGTTGTGAGCAGTCCCGGTGAAGATCACATGCCGCCGGCTGATGAGCCGCAAATGTCGTCCGAAGAACTTGCGATTCTCACACGATGGCTTAAGGAAGGTGCCACGTTTGATAGTCGTATGGCCGTGCTTCCTTCGCTTCCGCAAATTGCCGTTACGGCTGGTCACGTTCGCAACCCTGTGTTGGCAATGACGGTCTCTCCAGACGGTGAAAGCCTTTTGATCGGCACATTTCGGAAAATTGAACAGCAGGTGAAATCCACAGGCAAACAACAATGGAGCCTGACTGTGCCCGATGGGAAAGTCAATGGGCTTCAACTATCGTCTGATGGGAAACGAATTCTGGCCGCAACTGGAACCCCAGGACTTTCCGGCAGAGCGATCGAAGCTGAGCTGGGGGCAACAACGATCATACGGGAATTCGCCGGACATGACGACATTCTCTACGCGGCTCGCTGGAGTCCCGATGAAAAGGTTGTCGCCACTGCCGGATACGACCGCCGGATCATTTTGCACGATGCACACACTGGCAAAAAACTTCGCGAGTTGAATGGACATAACGGTGCAATCTTTGATCTGGAGTTCAGCCCCGACGGATCGTTGCTCGCTTCAGCAAGCGCAGACTCTACGATCAAGATTTGGCACGTCGCGAGTGGCGAACGCTTCGACACGCTCAGTCAGCCGCAAGCGGAACAGTATTCGGTTGCGTTCAGCCCCGACGGCCGCGTTATCTATGGTTCAGGGGCCGACAGTCGCATTCGCAAGTGGCAATTGATTTCAAAAACATCGCCTGAGATCAATCCAATTTTGATTTCTCGATTTGCCCACGAGGGAGCTATTTCCAAAATGGACATTTCAGCTGACGGTCGCTTCCTGGTGACCGCATCTGACAGCGGCTCAATCAAGATCTGGAATGCGGAAACGGTATCAGAGATCTTTGCCGAGACGCTGACGAACGATCTTGCCAGCAGCGTCGCATTCGATAATGGCGAATCCAGTGTTCTGATCACAACTTCCAGCGATCAAAGAAAAATTCTGGCGATCCCTGCGATTTCAGCCCCGATAGAATTGGCAGAATCGATGCCGCAAATCGCAATTGCAGATGCGACCGATGATGCAGTTCAGAAGATTACAGAAGTCGAACCCAATAACGATGCTGTCAATGCTCAGTCAGTTTCATTCCCGGTTTCCGTTGCAGGACTGATTGATGGCGGCATTGATAGTCTGGCAGACGTCGATGTCTTTCGCGTTGATGCAAAAATGGGGCAGCCGATTGTCGTTGAAGTTCGGGCATCTCGAGATAAATCGCCATTGGATTCAATCGTCGAAGTTGTTGATCCCAGCGGAAAGCCAATTCTGCAAACACAGCTTCAGGCTGTGCGAGATTCCTATTTCACGTTCAGAGGCAAAGACTCCGACACAAGTGATGACTTTCGGCTTTTCAATTGGCAGGAAATGGAGCTCAACGAGTATCTCTACGCCGACGGTGAAGTGGTCAAGCTATGGCTTTATCCCCGTGGTCCGGACTCTGGCTTCAAGGTCTATCCAGGCTTTGGAAATCGGCAGACGTACTTCGGAACAACGCCGACGTCGCACCCACTTCAGGGGCCAGCATTTGTCGTGACGCCATATGGCCCAACCGCAGTTTTGAATGACACGGGGTTGCCCGTATTTCCTGTCTACTACGAAAACGACGATGATCCGATGAGGCAATGGGGCAAGGATTCTCGCCTCACGTTTGTTGCGCCAAACGATGGTTCCTACCTTGTTCGCATTCGCGACGCGCGAGGATTTCACGGCGCTGAATTTAAGTATCAACTGACGTTGCGTTCGCCTCAGCCTGACTTCACTGTGTCGATGACCGGAAATGAACTGACTGTTCATAAGGATACCGGGCGGGAAGTCAGTTTCACTGCCACTCGTTTAGACGGGTATGACGGGCCTATCGAGATCTTCGCGGAAAATCTACCAGTCGGGTTCACGCTTTCGGATCCGATCCTGATTCAGGATGAGCAGCGACAGGCATTCGCAACACTGTTGGCTTCCCACGATGCCGTGCAGCCGACTGACGACGCTGTTTCCAAAATTCAGTTCAAAGCAAGAGCTCGCATAGGCCAGAAAGAAATGATTCATGATATTGGTGGCATGAAATCTCTGAAGCTTTCTGAGAAACCAAAAATTCTTGTCACGATCCATTCGTCCGAACAGCATGCTTCCGGACAGACAGATCACACGCCTGAGCTAACCGTTTGGGCTGGTGAAACGGTAAATGCTTTTTTGAAAGTTGAACGGCTGGAACACGATGGGCTCGTCGAATTCGGGAAGGAAGATTCTGGACGAAATATGCCACATGGTGTGTTCGTGGACAATATTGGACTCAACGGTCTGATGTTGCTTCAAGGACAAAACGAACGAGAGTTTTTCATAACGGTTGCCAAATGGGTCCCGGAGACCAGCCGTCCCTTTTACCTCAAGTCAAATGTCGATGGTGGGATCACAACGAAACCTGTAATGCTGCATGTTCGTCACCGTGAATCCATCGAAGCAAAAACAGCCGCGACCAAATAGTCGAGACTGAAACGCTTCGCGATGTTGATTGCGGCAACCTGGAAGAAGAACTCTGGCTTACACTAAAATAGAAGCTCCTGGTGGTGCCTCATGATCGCAATTGCATCATTGGGTTCATCACTATGCAAAAGAAGCCTGATCTTCGTGGAAAGATCAGGCTTCACGTCAAACAGAGTTTTCTCCAGATCAAAGAATTATTGCCGTATTCGCACAGCCTCTAGTGCGATTACTTCAATCATGTCGCGTTTCTCTTCCTCTGACCAGCGACTCCCCTGAACACCCACTTGTTGCCCGACAAATTCTTCAAGACTTACATTGCCTGTCGGTTTGAGGTCGGCCAGGATTTTTCCCGATGGCGTCATCAGAACATATCCGGTGCCATCGCCACCGTCTGCAATTTTCTGAACAATCCCCGCACCGACGAAGCGATTTTGAGGACTTCCTGGACTGATAACTCCGCCAGGGAAGCTCTCGGTGCCAGGTGTTGAATCGGCTGAAATTTGTGGATTCAAAATGGTGCCATCCGCATTCGCTGGCTGCTGGCTGGACGCAATGTTGGAAATGTCACGATTCAGGAAGGATTCAAACGCGTCCGCAAGCAATGGTGGTTGTCCGGCAGACATCATCGACTCGGGGCCTGCACTGGCAATCACTGACGGCGCAAGTCCACTGGTCGACGAGTGCCGTGCTAAAAGTTGTGCATCCGTCATTTCAGTCTGGGATGTTAACTGCTTCAGTTCAATCAGAGTTGCAAGCCGACGACGGTAACGTTCGATCGCCGGATAACGCATATCAATTTGCCCGGCAACGGGCTTGTGTGTTGATGACCGTTGCAATGAGCGGTACTCGTTCTCGACTGAATCGAGATCCCATTGTGAAGCGTCTCGGAGAATCATGTCGCGGAATCGCCTGTCGATCTCCGCCAATTGCTGTTGCTCTCGGCGAAGCTGCTGCAAATGTGATAACTGGCTGCTCGGTCCAATCGGAGGAACGTCGGCGACTCCATCACCATTCATTGCGGTTTGAAGTTCGATAGCCTGCTGCGGCGTTACGATTGCGCCTTCCGGACGCTTTGCGTTTCCCGGTACCTTGTAGGGATCCGAGTTTTGTTTCTGGCGAAGTCGCTCATCAACTGGCACGACAGCCGCTCCGGGAATCCATCGCCATTCTCTCCTGGGTGGAGCAATTTTCAGCATCGATTGCATGCCGCTGGTGGTGTCAATTTTCTTCTGACCAAGGATCGCGACTTTCTCCCCGGTCTTCAGGCGTCGCTGAAATAGCGATGATTCATCGCCGAATTCACTTCCCACAAAAGCGGGAATGCTTTCGTCGCTGACTTCACCTTCTGTATCGCTCAGTCGCTTTACGTATCGCTCTGGAATCCAGCTGAAACTTCCAGCCGGTGGCTCGATCATGTACCAGCCGCCCGGATCGTGTCGAACGACAGTGACGACGGCATCGCGAGACAACGCCTGTGTTGGATAGTAATCGTCACCAGCTCCGCTGCGAACATAAGTCTCTGCAGCGACGACCTTTGCCTGGTAGGGAAAATCTTTGACGTCTGCCCGTGCCGTCGACGCGAGCATTGCACTGGAAATCAAAGTTGAGTTGAACAGGACAACCGTGGCGAATGCACGCAGCATGGCAGTGCCTCCGTGAAGGGGTTGGCAATACATGGAATGTCTTAAGGAAAATCAATTTCAGTCGAAATAGCAAGAAGCGATCAATGAGGGAACAACTTTCGGCAGCATTCACGTACTGAAATAACAGTCCGGCAAAATCTGCCGTTTGTTGAAGAAGAAAAAATAGCATGGAACGACGGGTCGGTCAGAACGTTGCGTAGCGATGTGCTAGTTTTGTGACTGCCGCAATCCATTTTCAATTATGCTTCCTCAACGCGTTTGTCATGATTTTCGCGGAAAAAGCCTGCTCAAACCGTTTGTTTGAGGCAACTTCTGCCGCTTGAAATCTGTATCAAAACTCCGAACGAACTGAGGCTTAATAAAACTGAGGATTTGCCTCAAGTCTGATTTTGAGTCCATTTTTCCATCACAACCGAAGATTACACGTAAGCCCTGAATGCTGGATTCTCACTACCCAACCCGCGGCATGTTCGATTCGCTCTGTACTCGTATTTCTGACGTGGGGCGACTTCTTCGGGGTTGCAAATTGTGCACTCGTATCAATAGACCACCTGCCTGGCAGTCGAGATCGACGTGGATGGACTTTCTGCCCATAATGGGGATCAGAAACATGTCAAGAAAAGTCGTGGCCCTATGCGAGCGGCAGGAAATGGCTTACCAGCCCATAGTAAAGCAGTTGTCCCAACTGCTTATGAACGATTGGGACAATCGTTCTACGATGGTAAATCCTCTCCCGTCGCTCGCCTTATTGGGTGGAGCAAGAGATGAATCGCATTAGCCAGTCCGCATGGATTCCTGCACTTTGCCTGGGCCTCTGCTTGATCGCATCGGAAAGTGCAATCGGCGGTCAAAACCCAAAGCTCAAGATTGGAGACGCTGCTCCAGACTGGACGGATCTTCCGGGTACCGATGAGAAGCTGCATTCGCTTGCCGACCTGAAGGGAAAACAAGTCGTGGTGCTGTGCTTTACATGCAACTCGTGCCCGTATGCAGTCGACTACGAAGATCGCATGATCGCACTGCAGAGAAAGTATGCGGACGATGCTCGCGGGGTTGTGCTTGTTGCAATCAATGCCAACAAGAAATCTTCAGAGTCACTTGAAAAAATGAAAGAGCGTGCACAGGAAAAGTCATTCCCATTTGCCTATCTGATGGACGAAACGCAACAGACCGCAGACGCCTATGTCGCAAGTTTTACACCGGAATTTTTTGTGCTCAACAAAGACCGTAGAATCGTGTTCATGGGAGCAATGGATGATAAGACAGACGCAAGCCAGGTTTCAGTGCGTTATGTCGAACTTGCCATTGAGGCGGCCATAGAAGGCCATTTACCAGAAACACAGGAAGTTCCCGCTCGCGGCTGTGCAATTCCGTACAAACGCACACGGAAATAGCAGAAAACGCACTTCACGCGACGGTCTGTGATCTTCAGAACAGAATCAGATCATTGCAGGACGATCCGGGGAGGTGTTTTCCTCAACTGTCCCTGCAGACATCCTCGAATTTCGCCCGTCGGAACTTCTGTCGTACGGCACGGCCGTAAAATTCTCGTCCCATGGCGATGACGGCGTCAGAGCAGAAAACAGGAATTGATCCGCTTCTGCAATACCAGGACGAAGAAAGTCGATTGGTCGTTTGTTCGAGCAATTTCTCGCGGAAGTACTTGCCCCAAGCTCCAGCAACTGCCATGTGAAGAACGGATCCCGAAGCCGAGAGGCAAGGTGAAGCAAGGTGTTGCCGCGATCATCGACTTCATGATTCACGGTCGACGCAAATGCCATCTGATAGGAAATCGGCGCAAACATATCAGCAGCCACAGAGGACAGCGAACAGCCAAGATATTCGCGCATCAAGAGTTCGCAATGCAAACTGGCGAATGTATTTTTGGGCTCATCAACTGTGGATGTCACTGTCAGAACTTGCGTTTGTAACTGACGTGGCTTCAAAACGCCTGCCACATTTTTGCCAATGCCGTGGAGCGCTCTTTCGTGTTTTGGTTCAACCGCGATGGAGGAGCTGAGCGTACTTTGGGCCACTTGAGCGATCCCCGCTGCAATGGCCAGAACCACTAACAATCCAGTAACTTTTTTGAGCATCTATTGATACCTGATCATTTGTTGACACATCCTTGCTTAACAAGAATGTTTTTTAATCAATGTTGCCGAGTTGTTCGTCCGTCCTCTTGGATTCCTGGCCAATTTGGATGGAAATCGCACTTCAGTTGAGAGGCACTTAGTGTTCACTCGTTCTATTTTTGAACTGGTTGTTCACTTAAAACAGGAATTACAGCAGCGAATTTTCCAGCCAATCGGGGCGGGTTATTCATAAAGTGCAGAACTCCAGGGAAGGCCTCCCGCTGCTTTGCCGCATTTGATAGGCTCCCTTTTGTTCAGCAGAGCAATCTGGACGTCGATTGCATTGAGATGAATGCATTAACGTGAATCAGGAAGATTCGGATGAAGACATTCAAAGATCGAAACGCGTTTCTCACAGGGGCAGCGTCTGGCATAGGTCGATCAATCGCCATCGCGCTGGCGGCTGAAGGCTGTCACCTTTATCTCATTGATGTCGATGAAGATGGCCTGAAGAATCTTGAACAGGAATTGGCATCAACGCATGTTCGTGTGTGGACTCGAAAATGTGATCTGACGAATCGTGAGTCCATTTCACTGATTGTGTCCGAAGCCATCGCGGCCAGCGGAGGCATCGATCTCCTGATCAATAATGCGGGAGTCGCCTACTATGGACCGACGGACAAGATGACTCAACAGCAGTGGGACTGGCTGATGTCCGTCAATCTCCTCGCACCGATTCAAATCACTCAACAGCTGCTGCCGACGCTGCTCCAGCGCAGCGATACTCACATCGTCAATATGTGCAGCATCTCGGGGCTCGTGGCAGGCGGACGGTTTGCCGCTTACCACACAAGCAAGTTTGGGCTGATCGGTTTCACTGAATCGCTAAGAGCGGAATACGGACGTCGGGGTGTCGGGGTCACGGCAATTTGTCCCGGACCAGTCACAACGAAGCTCTACAAATCGGCAGTCTCCGGAAATGCCGGACGCACTGTCCCTTCGCCGCCAGCGTGGCTTTGCACAACACCGGAAAAGGTCGCTGCAATTACATTGAAAGCGATTCGTCGCGATCGGCGTCAGGTGTTGATTACGCCAACAGCTCACCTTCTGTACCAACTGAAACGTTTTGCGCCCTGGTTGATTGATCTCGCAAATCGATTCACACTGCGACACCTCAAGAATCGATTTTCAAGATCTTCGAAAGTTGCATTGAATGCAACGGCGCCTGCATCAAATGCGGAATGCACGTCGGTCACCGAAACGGCACGCGACACAACTCGCAGAGCAGCTTGATGTCGCTTCAAATTCGCGATGTTTCGGACGACACTCTGCTCTGACCTTGTCGATCAAGGCAATCAGCCTCCAAAGAGCTGCGCCAAAACGAAGTCTTCAAGTCAGCGTCAATCAGCCCTGTCGGTTCGATCAAGTCAATTGACTCACGGTCAGGCGCTCAACAGAACCGTCTTTCAACAACCCTGCATGGTTATTCTTAATTGGACAGTCAAATGGTCGATATCACGGTAATCCTGACCGCTAAAGAACTCGCGAGTGTCCCGGAATTGCGGACTCTGCTGGCGACCCAGGTACGTCTGTCGCGCGCTGAACCAGGCTGTGTGCGATTCGAAGCCTTTGAGTCACAATCTGTGCCCGGGACATTTATTCTGATCGAACGCTGGGAATCTCAGGCAGCGTTGGATGAACATCGAAAAGCAGAGGGCTTCACGACAGTGTATGCCCCCAAAGTTTTGCCGCTGGTGGAACGTGTTCCTCACATCTGCTCAACGCTACCAGGCACCTGAGGCTTCAGGGTCAGCAATTCTCGAGGCATGGCGAAATGCACATGCTCCTCACGCAGAACTTCCTCCGAAACCACAGCATTGAAGTGCTCTTTCAGGAAGGCAAGACACTCCTGAACAACAACCTCCGGTGCACTGGCACCAGCGGTAACGGTGACCGTCTGGGCTTCACTGAACCACTCGAGTTGCAGCTCACTGGCGCCATCCACGAGGTAGCTGGGGACACCTTTTGAAGCCCCCATTTCCATCAGACGGCGGCTGTTTGAACTATTCTGACTTCCCAGAACGATGAGCACATCTGCAGACTCAACCAGGACCTTTACAGCTTCCTGTCGATTGGTCGTTGCATAACAGATATCTTCTTTCTTCGGTGAATCGATGTTCGGGTATCGAGCTCGCAATGCCTGAATCACGGCATTGGCTTCTTCGACGCTCAAGGTCGTTTGCGTCAGATAGGCCAGCTTCTCTCCCTGTGGAAACGGGAGTTTTGATACGTCTTCCGGAGTCTCCACAAGCGTAATGCTTTGTGGGGCCTCTCCCATTGTTCCGATCACTTCATCGTGACCTTCGTGTCCAATCAAGATGATATGATAGCCCTGATTGGCATAGCGGATTGCTTCGAGATGAACCTTGGTCACCAGCGGACACGTTGCATCAATCGTCTGCAGTTTTCGGCTGCGAGCGATCCTGCGAATTTCCGGTGAGACACCATGCGCGCTGAAAAGCAGGATGCCACCGACGGGAACCTCTTCCAGCGAGTTTACAAACTTGACTCCCTGATTTGTAAATCGATCGACGACGTACTTGTTGTGAACGATCTCGTGGTAAACGAAGATCTTCGGTCCCACGCGTCGAATCACTTCATCCAGGCATTCGATGGCCATGTTGACCCCGGCGCAGAAACCGCGAGGACTGGCGAGCAGAACTTTCATCGATACTTCCTGACCTTGTCTTTCGTCTGTAGAGCACCCGAACAAGAATGGCTGCGATCCTGCTTCTGTCTGTCAGACGGTGTTCTCAACTTGTGATTCCAGGGATTGTTCCGGCGGACTTGCCGCAGGCAGCGTTTCAGCGACGGGCTTCAATTCTGCTAACCGCTGGACGATAAGCCGATTTAACTCCGGAAGACCTTTACCAGTAACCGCAGATATCAGGAATACGTCGCGCCCGGTAACTTCGCGCAATAATTCTGCACATGTTGCGGCATCTGGTAACTCTGCCTTCGTCACACAGATTATCTCTGGCTTCTCAGCCAGCGACGAATCGTGGAGCCTCAATTCCTCGCGAATCTGAGCATAATTATCAAGTGGATCGGATTGATCAGCGGGATCAGGTTCCACAAGATGTACAAGCAGCCGAGTTCGTTCTACATGCCGAAGGAACTCGTGTCCAAGTCCAGCGCCGGAGTGAGCCCCTTCGATCAAACCTGGAATATCGGCCAGTACGTACTCATGATCGTATCCGACGTGCACCAGGCCAAGATTCGGATATTTTGTCGTGAACGGGTAATCCGCAATTTCCGGAGTCGCTCGAGAGACGCGACTAAGAAGTGTGGATTTGCCGGCATTGGGTTTTCCGACAAGTCCAACGTCCGCAATCATCTTGAGCTCGAGAATGATCTCACGATAATCCCCAGGATGGCCACCTTCAGATTCTCTCGGAGCGCGATTTGTTGGCGTTGCGAATCGACTGTTTCCGCGACCGCCCCGGCCACCCTTGGCTATGATTACGCTGTCGCCGTGATTTTGAAGATCCTTCAGAACATGGCCATGCTTCAGGTCTTTCACAAGTGTTCCTGGAGGTACCAGGATCATTGTGTGTTTGCCGCACTTCCCGGCACACATCGATCCCAGACCGTGCTGGCCGCGTTCTGCATTCCAATGTCGATGTCCGACAAGGTTTCCCAGTGACCCAAGATTACGATCGGCCTTCAGGGTAATGTCACCACCGTCGCCGCCATCACCGCCATCGGGGCCGCCGCGAGGAACATAGACTTCTCTTCGAAAACTGCTGCAGCCATTGCCGCCATCGCCACCACGACAATAAATGATGACTCGATCCGCGAACATGAAAATCTCTTTCAATAACCGGGTGCTTCGAAATTCAGATTGAAAACAGGTTTTTTTGAGTCGCAGTAAAACTGCACGGTTTGTAAGCCGTGAAGTGGTGACTTTGGGTTGCAATTGCACTCATCCGAATGTCGGAGTTGCAATTCTCTCTGGTCAATCCTGCGAAAGATCCGCTTTTCAAATGCAACCTGGCTCATTGCCCCAGACATTTCCCTGGGGGCTGATAATCGAAGCAAATTTCCAACATTTCGTCCCGCAATTGCTGCGGTGAATACTTTACTGCGGCGAATTGTAGCGTGATTCTGAATGAACGTCGTGAGATTTCGCTAGTATTCAATGCCATTCCCCATTTGACATTCCCAGACGGAACTTCAGAATTCTGTCCATTCTTCGTAAAGGGCAGGATCAAAATGTCAGAATTTCAGACCGTAGCAAAGGTGGGTGATATCCCCGAAGGACAGGGGCGTTCTTTTGCGATTGGCGGGACGATGGTCGGAGTATTTCTTTCGCAAGGTCGCTATTTGGCAATTAATGACTTTTGCCCGCACATGGGGGCCTCACTTGCCGATGGACATGTGGAAGACGACGCCGTGATGTGTCCCTGGCACGCATGGCGATTCAGCCTGAAAGACGGTACCTGGCTGGACAACTCCAGAAGTCAGATCCGCAGTGCTTGCTACGAAGTCCGGCTCGAAGGACAGGATATTCAGGTCCGGGTCCCGCCAGCAGCCATCGCAGCGGAAGCTAAACCGTAGCCGGGAGCTTTTTGCGCCAATGTTGCAGCCCTGCACGTAATTAATTCCCTCACGTGGAAGCCGTTTGCGGCCAGTGACAGCAACCGGTCAGGACGGAACGATCCTGCCAAAGCTGACTGAGCCAGAAAATCCCTTTGATTAAGCGGTTTTCGAGACGTAACATCAGCATTTGTTTTGGTATGCTGGCTGAGCACGTGGTGCAGGTAATCGACTGGTAATTCTTCGCCGGAGTCTGTTGTGATCATTCAGAAAGAGTACAAGTTCTACGCCGCACACCGCAATGAAACGCTGATGGACAAGTGCAGCAACCTTCATGGTCACCGCTACGGCCTTCGTTGTTTTTTTGAAGTGGAACGCGATGGCGACATCAGCACGCTTTTCGGCGCCTTTGACGAAAAAGTGGAGCCCTGGCTTAAGGCTCTGTATGACCACGGTATGCTGATCAACATACACGATCCGCTTTATGAAACTCTGAAGGATCACTGCCGGCGCACGGGCGAAAACTTCAAGCTCAAACTCTTCAATGGTCCGACGAGCGTTGAGAATCTTGCCTGGATGATGTTTACAGAGATCACCGAAATGGGGTTCCGACTTTCGCATATCGAAGTACGAGAGACGGATTCTTCAGTGATTTCCTATTCGCGTGAAGACTGGATTCGCGACAATCGTTACTTCGCATCTGTTCGAAGCCCTGCAGTTCCATCAGTCAGCTCGGACGAATTTGCGAATGGCCCCTGAACAACGGCTGAGGCTCACTGCTTCACTGCCCTATGGCAGTCATTTTGAGCGGAACAGCGCAAGCTGTCTGGCGATGGCTCTCAAAATCCTGACAAAAACCGGACGGCTCGCGCCGTTCCGCTTCGATTCGGGCGTCCAGGCAGGCTTCGCTATCAAGCGAGCTACGAACAACTTTTGTCCGCAAATGCAAAAAGCCCGACGATTTGATATCGTCGGGCCTGGCTGAAATCTCTGGGACACGCGGTCTCTATTGCTTGCCTTCGGTTCTCTTTGACCACCATGGCAGCCCAACTCCACCATCCATCGTCAGAGTCGATCCGGTCATATAAGACGCTTCGTCACTGAGCGTGAAACAAACTCCGTGGGCCATCTCTTCACTGGAGCCCATGCGCCCCATCGGAAGTCCGCGAGCTCCTTCTTCGAGTTGTTCTTCCGTAAAGAATTTTCGCTCACCCGGCGTATCGATCCAGCCAGGGTGAAACACATTCACTCTGATGCCCGACTTCACAAGTTCAATAGCTGCAGTTCGAGCCATATGGTCGATCGCAGCCTTCGACATGTTGTAGGCCATCGCCGTTGGAAACGGAATGATCGCGTGAGGAGAGCTAATGACCGTAATCGCGCCGCCTTTGCCCTGCTTCAACATCTGTTGTGACGAGGCACGGACTCCATGCAGAGCTCCCCACATGCTGACTTCAATCGTCCGGCGGAAACCGGCCATGTCAGCCTCAACCATCAATTGACGATCACTGTAAACAGCGTTGGAAACAAACAGGTCCAGACTTCCAAATGCATCGACCGTCTGTTTTACCATGTCTTCAACGGCTGCAAGATCTGAAACGTCGCAGGCAACAACGATCGCCTTTCGGCCCATCTTGCGAATGGTTTCCGCAACTTCCTCGGCCTGAGCAACGCTTGAACTGCAATTGATCGTCACATTGGCACCGCCGCGAGCCAGGGCGATCGCTACAGAGCTGCCGATGCCTTTTGATGACCCTGTAACCAGTGCGTTCTTACCTTCAAACTTGTAGTCCATAGCCAACCTTGATTTTTAATCTTGACGGAGCACGAGTGACGTGACCGGATTTGTCAGAATTCGGAGAATTTGACCAGCCCGCATCCGAATCCTCGCGAATTCAGCGACGGCTCATTTTACGCCGCGCGAGGTGTATCTTCGTTGCGGAATCGAGTGTCGTCAATTGACAGTACAACCAATAACTCGCTGCGTCCGACAAACAGAGGTCAGAGCACACAAGGGCCATAGCACACATGCACAAATACCTGGCCCAAAGCAAATTGACGGTGCGAAAAAATTGATGAGAAAGATCCGGTTCGCCGCAAAGATTACTGCCTTCTTCGGAACGACATACCGAGGCACGCTATTGTGATCAGCAGGCAAGAACCAGCAAACCAGTCACCAAATCTGACGTACAGAGAAGATCTTCGGTCGAGTGGAACCTGCCCAAAAATAATTCCCGAAAACTGTCGCCGCCATGAACCTGTTTCCGGATCACGCATTCCCTGCACGGCCGTGAGTTCCGGCTTCAACCCCTGGAGTGGTTCGGTCATGATAAGAATCTGATCCGGCTCACGGACCTGCCCATTGCCATCAATAAAGGCTGATATTCCGCCGTTTACACATCGAACCAGCGGCGTTCGTGTCTCCACGCTTCGAAACGCTCCTGTAATCAAGTGCTGATCAAGTTCACTTGAACCATGGAACCAGGCGTCATTCGTCAGATTGACAAGTACATCGCACTCCTGGCCGTCTTTGTCTTTTTGTGCAGCCAGACGTCGGACAAGATGTGGTACGGTGTCCTCAAAACAGATCAGGGGCGTGATCCGGAATCCGGCGTATTCAAATAGCTGCACTTCACTGCCTGCGTCGATTCCAAAATTTGCTCCGAACGGAGTCAAATCTGTCAGCCAGGGAAACAGGTCTTTTAGAGGGATGTACTCACCAAAGACGACGCGATGAATTTTGTCGTAACGTCCGACATATCCCAGATCGGGCCGCGCGAACGCTGCGGCGTTATAAACCTTCAATTCGCCTTTCTCAGCCACCATCGCCTCCAGTCCCATCACGATCGCAGCTCCGCACGCCTGCGCGTCGTTGCCGAGTCGTTGTTGAACTTCGTGCGTCCGAAATGGCTCGGCCAGTATCGAGGCTTTGTCGCCATACTCACGAACGACATCAACAGGAATCTGCGAGAGGATATCGTCATCAGTGACACCCTCTGCCACACTTTTCAGAGACCAGGGAAACATGGTCTCCGGCCAAACAATAAAATCCGGCTGAAGCGTGACCGCACTTCGAGTCAGTGCGTCATGCACTCGAAATCGCGTCATCATCATGCTGTTATCGTGCTTCACCTCCGGTGTGAAATTCCCCTGAATCAACGCGAACGCCGGGCCAGTTGCGAAGTCGCTCGCTGGCGTTATCCGAATGAGTCCGTATGCGCAGCAGACAAGCACACAAGCAGAGCTGGCCACAAGCGGAATCCGCGAAGCCGGTGCTGATGTGGACGCTTCAGCATCCAGCTTCAGTCGTGCCAGCCAGGCAATCGGGACTTGTTCGGCGAGGGCTCCTGAGATCATCGCCACTACAAAGCTCACTCCATAGGCGCCGATGACATCGGAAATCTGAATCAGGCTTAGCCAGCGATATTGAGTGTGCCCGAGATAATACCACGAGAAACCGGTCAGCAGATAAGCTCTGCAAAATTCCAACGCGGTCCAGACGATTGGCACTGCCAGCCACAATGGACATTTTACGGCAATACAGCGACGACCTAGCCAGATGAATGTCGGAACATAGAGTGCCACATAGGCTGCTAATGCCGCCAGCGCAAGAAACATGGCGGGATGCCCAAGTCGCATCCACTGAAGAGTTGCCAGTGCCCAGACAAAGGACACCATCCAGACCAGCGACAGGCAAAATCTTGGAAGTGACCTCAACCTTAACAGCTGACAAAGCGGTACCAAAGCAATCCATGCCAGCGGTGCCAGCTCTGCGGGTGTGAAGGAAAGCCACAACAGCGTCAGGCTAATAGCAGTGATGACGGCAGCCGAAAATACAGACCCAGCCCGCAGCTTCTGCGGCGTCTGGCCCGCGGCAATAATGCGCTGAACTTCTGCACGAAGGTGAATTGCCTGCTGTTCGGGCTGTTTTTCTGAAGCCATCACCGCGCATCCGTGCCGGAGGAATGGAAGACAATCGAACAAGTCGCCGCCATACTAAATGGGGCCTGATTTCCGCAGTCTAGGTGATTTGGCGATCCGACGAAAGAATGATGCCATTTTCGTCGCTGCACCCTTTCAAAAACAAAAGCACCGGCGAAGAAAGTAGCTTTCTTCGCCGGTGCTTAGATTTGTTCCCTGTGAGTCAAACAGAGCAGGCCTGCCCGTTGAGGACTCACGAATAGTACTGGAAAACGCTTTTCAACGTTTTCGCAATTACTTGGCGGCAGCTTTTTTCAATGCTTCGGCCATGTCGGTTGCTTCCCAGGTGAAACCTTCGCCTGTGCGTCCAAAGTGGCCACCTTCAGCCGTCTTCAGGAACACTGGTCGTCGCAGTTTCAGGTGTTCGATAATTCCCTTTGGCGTGAGAGGGAAGTGGTCGCGAACAAGCTGTTCGATCTTGCTTTCAGCAATCTTAGCAGAGCCAAAGGTGTCAACTCGAATGCTCACAGGATCCGCAACACCGATCGCATAAGCAAGCTGAACTTCGCACTGATCGGCCAGCCCGGCGGCCACAATGTTCTTTGCAACATATCGACCCATATACGCTGCGGAACGGTCTACCTTCGTGGCATCTTTGCCAGAGAATGCGCCGCCACCATGACGTCCCCAGCCACCGTAGGTATCGACGATAATTTTTCGTCCGGTCAAACCGGTGTCACCATGTGGACCACCGATCACGAAGCGACCTGTTGGGTTAATGTGATACTTAGTGTTACTGTCCAGCATATTTGCAGGAATCACTTTCGCAATCACTTCCTTCCTCACGAAGTCCGCGATTTCCTCCTGAGTCACACTTTCCGCATGCTGAGTTGAGATAACGATCGCTTCGACGCGAACCGGTTTTGTTCCGTCGTATTCAACGGTCACCTGACTCTTGCTGTCAGGACGGAGCCAGTTCACAACTCCGGTCTTGCGAACTTCTGTCAGTCGATTAATAAGACGATGAGCGAAAGCGATCGGCACTGGCATCAGCTCTTCCGTCTGATTGCATGCATAGCCGAACATCAAGCCCTGGTCACCAGCGCCGTCTCGGTCAACACCCTGAGCGATGTCACCACTCTGACTGTGAAGCGCCTGGAAGATTCGACAGCTATCTGCGTTGAAGCCAATGTCGTCGGAGGTATACCCGATATCTCGAATCACTTTCCGAGCGATCGCAACGTAATCCACTTTAGCGGTCGTGGTAATTTCGCCAGCAAGAACAACAAGATCAGTCGTGCAAAGAGTTTCGCAGGCCACACGAGACATCGGGTCCTGCTCAAGCAGGGCGTCCAAAATGCCGTCTGAAACCTGGTCGGACACCTTATCAGGGTGTCCCATACTGACTGATTCGCTTGTAAAGAAAAAGTTCGCCATTGTTGCCTGCACCAGAAGATCGCGGATTGATATTTGAGGTACCTGAATGCACTTTTTTCGGAAAAATCCCGAAAACGCAAGCCAGAGTTTAGAAGACCAAATGGCGGCCCACAACAGATAAGTCCATTCAAACCAAAGATGTGAGCAATCGAGAACTTTTCCCAATGTGAGTTTGTGAGATTCCGGTTCGACTCAGGGATCACTGACCGCGATCAGCACACAATTCATTGCAGAAATCGAGGAATCTACTGAGTCGTGTCAGTTGTTCGACTGACGATTTGTCGGACACGCGGCGGCGTGATAGCCTGCCGCATCGCTTTTTCGCATTGATGTCTCCCCCATGGAACTGCTGAAAAGCCGGGCAGAAAATCCTGAGATATTGCCAACGTTATGAACCTGAACCGGGAACAATCGCAACGCATCTCGCATCTGATTGCGGGCGGGGAAGTCGCTCAAGCTGCGAAGGAATTTCAAGACGCCACGGGCTGCGATTCTGAGACGGCAAGACATGCTGTGGATTCGTGGAGTGCCGCAGAAAATGGTGTCGGCTCCACTGAACCTGCCGTGGTTCAGGAAAATCGGCAATCGCAAGGCAAATTATGGACGCTGATTTCAGCGCTGACTGTTTTTGCATTCATTCTTTTCTCTGTTTACACATACTTGATTCCTCGGCTTTACGGGGAACGCATTGGTCGCAGGTGCCAACTGGAAGTCAGACTGGCTTCATTCTCCGCAGATCCCAATTTCAGCAGATTTTCTCTGCCTGATGGAACCAGCTGCTTCGCGTCCGCTAAGTCCGTGTTGAAAAGTGACGACTTCGACTTGTTCCGAGGAGACAGTCTGGCTCAACCGCCAACGTTGAAGCTTTTTCTGTCAAAGACGGGAAAAGACCATTACGGCGCAGCGATCAAACCGAGCAGTTCGCAATTGTTCTGCTTTTTCCTGGAGGGTAAGCCGCTTGCCGTGATCAACAGTGCGGAATGGACTACGAATCATGTTACAATCTCCCTGAATGGGCTTTTGTACCCCGAAGCGAACGAGATGTTTGCTCGGCTAACGGATTGATTTCATGTCCGACATTTTTCGCGGTGCCTTCGACACATTCTGAAATTGAGAACACTGAGTTCGCATGCAACCCCTGAATACTGAATGGTCCGAGCGACTTGCCATCGTTGAGGATATGGTTCGAACAATCAGCCAGCAGACTGATCCTCAGGCCCTTGTACGCACGTATGGCGAAAAACTGCAGCAGCTATCTCCAGTCGAACGACGCATCGCGCTGAGCCGCCGCGGTCTTGAGGCTCCGTTTGTTCGCGTCACTCGCAGTACCACCTGGAGCGAAGAGATTGATCCCTGGAAGGAGCCCGCTCGTCTGCCGATCGCTCAGGGGGGATTGCTCGAAAAGCTCGCCTATAGCAATCAGACGACGGTCATCGACGATTTGGACGTCCCGGAAGACGATCCAGCGTTTGAATATTTTCAGGGCTTTCGCTCGCTGCTGGCGATCCCGATGTACGACGACGGCGAGTCGTTGAATACGGTCGTTCTGCTTCAGCGAAAACCGAACGCATTCGTGCGGACTCAAATTCCGGATCTTGTCTGGCGAACAAATCTCTTCGGACGCGCGACCAGTACGTTGGTTCTGAAGAAGCAACTTGAGGATGCCTATCGCGAGCTGGATCGTGAATTGAAGACGGTCGCCCGGCTTCAACAAGCTTTGCTGCCAGCGAATGCCCCCAGCGTTCCCGGGATGGATCTCACAACGTTCTACCAGCCCGCCAGTCGCGCGGGCGGCGACTACTACGATTTCTTTGAACTGCCCGATGGCAAATGGGGAATCTTCATTGCCGATGTCAGCGGCCATGGAACTCCCGCTGCCGTCATCATGGCGATCACTCACTGCATTGCTCATACACATCCAGGCGCACCAGCCCCGCCTGGAAAGATCCTGCAATACCTGAATCATCATCTGTCAATTCGTTACTCCAGCCGAATTGAAACCTTCGTGACTGCGTTTTACGCCGTCTATGATCCGAAGTTACGAAAACTGACATATTCGTGTGCCGGGCATAATCCACCGCGAGTGAAGCGGTGTCAGGGAGGGACGGTGATTCCGCTGAACAAAGTGAATTCGCTGCCACTCGGGGTTCTTGAAGACACGGAGTATGCTGATGCCACTTTTTACATGCAGTTCGGTGATCAGGTTGTTTTTTATACCGATGGAATTACCGAAACACAAAATGCAGCGGGCGAACAATTTGGCGAGCATCGCATTGACGATGTGCTCATGCACTGTGGAATGGATTCGGCCAGGCTAACGAAAACGCTGGTGGAGGCAGTGAACAATTTTGCGGCTGGTTTTCCTCCGCATGATGATCGCACAATCGTGGTTTTGCGTTCCACATAGCTGCGGCGGATTGCTGCTTTAAAGAGTCAAAACGCTTTCCCAATCGCGTAGTGAACTCTTGCTTCCGGTCAATCGCCGCAGATTTTGGCAAGCTATCGCTGCAGGAGTGAAAGTCTCCCATCATTCATTCGCCAGAAGCCAGGAATCACGGAAAGCGACCTGGTACGTACGCAAATCCATCCGCTTGCCGATGCACAAGCACGGTCGAGGCTACCGCGGCAACCGGAATGTCTGACGTCACTTCGCGTTGTTCGATCTTTTTGTCGCTGAGTGCCTGGCCGTAGACAATGACTTCGACGTCGGCTTTTTGCAGCGGCCGAATCAAAGGCAGGTTAGGGGCGTTTTTCATCACAAATCGTGACTCCCCGGCGGCCGCTTTTTTCTGAGCCGTGGGCATTGTGCCAAACGACAGCAGAATGAGTCCAATCGCGTGCATCTTCATGAGAGACGTACAAAACGGAATCAAAGAGCGTGCCCGAATTTTCGCAGCGAAAATGCCGAGAGCTTTGGTTGAACCAGGTATCCGGACACGGTTCTAAGAAAGATTTTTGACGATGACAAACACGGCGACGACAAGAATTGCCACCGAGAAGATTCGTTGCAGCATCGAAGGCGCCAGGCGATGCCCAAGCATCAGTCCCAGCCAAAGGCCACTCAGGCCGCCGGTCGCAAACAACGCTGTGATGTTGAACGGAATGGTCTGACCGCCCCACAGTTGCGCAGAAAAGCCTGATGCGCTGACCATGGAAATCACCAGAAGCGATGTCCCGACAGCTCGCGACATTGACATGCTGCTGAAGAGAATGAGTGCCGGGACGATGATGAATCCGCCACCGACTCCAAACATCCCCGACAAGGTTCCTGAAGCAACTCCTACCAGCAGCAGCATTCGAGCGCATCGGCTGGTGAGTATCAGCTGTCCCGCGGAATCTCGCTGACAGCTTGGACCATCGTTGACATAACCGTCGGATTGCTGACGAGATGTTTCGACGGGGATACAAACCTGAGCCTGGGCAGTCACTCGTCCGCCTTTCTGCCACATTTTCCATGCGATGGTGACCATCAGGGCGGAGAACATCAGCATCAGCACGTTCTCCGGAATCTGCTTTGCAATCCAGGTTCCGACCGGTGCTCCAACCATTCCGGCGACGGCAAACAACAGACCGGTTCTCAGTTCCGCTTCACCTTTTCTCCACTTGCCGAGGAATCCGACGAATGATGTGAGGCCAACGGACACCAGCGAAATTGTCACTGCTTCCCGAGCCGAAACTCCCAATCCATAGGCGAGCAACGGGACCGCAAAGATCGCGCCGCCTCCGCCAGTGAGCCCCAGCGACAAGCCGACGATGGAGCCAAACAGCAGGCTGAGCCATAACATATTGATGCTCCTTTCGTGAAGGTCCTGCCTGCCGGGCAGCGGTTTTGTAGGTCCTGCCTGCCGGGCAGGACTTCGCGGCTTGCCGCGACCTTGCGTGCAATTCGACTGCCAAAATCGGCCTGCATTGGCGGTTGCACGTCGCGCTGGTTCGCCTTGCGGCGAAAGTCCTTTCCGGCAGAAAGGACCGACTTGCGGCAATCAATTCTCGACACAAACTGTCAGGCCGTTGGCCCTTGTTGTTTTTCGCAAATCCACTTCCTGGGGCGATGCCCCAGGCTATGTAAACGAATGGACCTTTGGTCCGAAAAAACAACTTATGCCGGAGCCGTTTCACAAACCTTCGTCCCGCAGGTCAACGTACCTTCCGGAATCGTTGGCAGCTTCATCGCGATCCAGGCCTTGATACCGCCGACCATGTCGGACACGTTTGTGCGGCCAGCCTGAGTCAACAAGCTACATGCGATCGCCGAGCGGTATCCGCCTTCGCAATGGACGACTACAGGTCTGTCTGCAGGAACTTCAGCGATGCGTTCTCGCACGTGAGTCAGCGGAATATTGTAACTGCCTGCCAAATGAACGATGCCATATTCCTTCTCCGACCGCACGTCCAGAATGAACGGCGTGTGTTTGGACGATGTCTGCTCCGCCAGAGCCGCTGCTGTGATGCGCGACACGGTGCGAATCAGATCTGGACGAGCATTCAATGCTTCCATTCCATCCTTCAGATATCCTGTCGCGTTGTCGAACCCGATCCGTCCCAGACGCATAACGGCTTCTTCTTCGTTGTCGCCATCACCGATCACCACAATGGGAGCATCATGGCTCAGGATCGAACCGGCCCAGGTCGCGTACTTGCCTTTGAGTCCAACATTGATCGAACCTGCCAGATACGCACCTTCGAAGTCGGCCGCTTCACGAACATCGACCAGTTGCGCTCCTGAATCTCGCAGCCTGATGACTTCATCAAGACTGAGTGCCTTCAGAGACGACTTCATCGTGCTTTCCAGGCCGGGACGTTCCTGACGATTCTTGATGGCGTCATAAACAAAGTAGCCCGGAGCTTCTGGTTGCTCGCTGGTGACCAGATCGCGGAACTGTTCGAACGGCATCGGCTGCAATGCGTAGTTGAACTTCTTTTGTTCACCAATCGTCGAAACCGTTTCTTTGCTGAGCGCCTTGCCACACAATGAGCCCGCTCCGTGAGCGGGATACACAAGAGTGGCATCAGGCAGGCGTCGCAACTTGTCCAGCGAATGATACAACATCTCGGCCAATTCATCGGCAGTCACTCCGATTGAAGCCATCAGGTCAGGTCGACCAACGTCACCGATAAACAGCGTGTCACCGGTAAGTACCGCATTTGGCACCGTGGCACTGGTTGCGAGATCAATCACAAGCAGTGAAATACCTTCTGGTGTATGGCCAGGAGTTTCCATTGTCTGAATTCGCACATCGCCGAATTCGATAACGTCGCCATCTTTCAATGCCGTATGATCAAACTCCGCGCCGGCTCGTTCGCCCATGCAAATTCTCGCGCCGGCCTGATTTCGCAGTTCAATGTGCCCAGCCAGAAAGTCCGCGTGGAAGTGAGTCAGAAAGACATACTTGATTGTGTATCCACCGGCTTTTGCATCCGCCAGGTACTGTTCGATGTCTCGCTGAGGATCAACGACGGCAGCGACTTTTGTCGTTTCATCGGCGATCATGTACGAAGCATGAGCCAGACAGCCGAGATAGTATTGCTTGAGAAACATTGTTGAACTCCTGATGGTTTGCTGTGATTCAAAGTCGCCATCACGCTCTGCGTGAGCATTTCTACGCCACCAGATTTAAGCCCTGGTGCATAAGTCTCTTCGTTTAACCGTCAGCCGCAGGCGTACGCGACGCAATGACAACGAGTCCGCCTGCGGCTGACTGTTAAACGAAGGTAATGCTGCAACAGTCCTTATCCGGTCGAATTGATCCTGGCCCATCGCGAACCTTACGCGAAGCGCCGCTGATGAAGTCTCGTCTCGGCGGAGCGAGACGTCTACGTTACTACGCTGCAGCTTTAGTCATCTGATTCAGTGCCTGGCGAAGAGTTGCTTCGGATGCCGCTCCGGCAGACTGGGACACAACTTTTCCGTCTGTGATGAACATCAGAGCGGGAATCGAGCTCACCCTGTACTGAGTGGCCAGTTCCGGTTCTTTGTCCACGTTGACTTTCACGATGCGAGCCTTCCCGGAAAACTCAACCGCCAGCTTATCCAGCGTCGGAGCCAGCATGCGACATGGGCCGCACCAGTCCGCGTAGAAGTCCACCAGAACAGGAACCGGAGAACTCAAAACATCCCGCGAAAAATTCTCAGCCGACGTGTGATAAACAACACTCATGATTCTTCTCCTCTTCAATTGATTTGAAATTTCAAATCTGAAATCTCAGATTGAAACTCTAGCCACAACACGATGCCTCTGTGCCCGTTGAACAATTCTTCACCGGCGGTGCAGTCGGCGACTTCCCGACCTGATTCCATGGCATGCGAGCCAGGATCATCGCCATGCCGCACGTGTCGGTGATTCCGGCTAACATCAGACCCGCTCCGACAAAAGCAGAAAGGCCCGCAAAGTATGGATGCACGGCAATAGCAAGTACTCCACCCGTCAGCGAGAGAAATCCGGCGGCGATGCGTACCTGACGTTCCAGAGAAATAGTCTTCTTGCCTCGAACGACTGGACAGCCAGCCTGCTCCCAGGCCAACGTGCCACCTTCAACGTTGAAGACATTCGTACAACCGGCTGCTGCGAATTTCTCAGCGGCCGTTTTCCCGCGACTGCCTGAGCGACAGATGACGTACAACGGAGCACTCGTCGGATGCTCTGCCAACACGGCTCCACAATCCAGACTTTCCAGCGGAGAATTCCTTGCCACTGTTGCGTGAATCTCACGAAACTCGGCCGGAGTTCGCACGTCGAGCAAATGAACCTGCTCGCCAGCCTGAACGCGATCGGAAAGTTGCTTTGCGGAAATCACTGAAATGCTCATGAGACTGTTCCTTAAAAATATCGAAATGTCGTTAAGTGTCGATCTGTTTTGTTAAAAAAAACTGCAAAAAATTCACTCACCGGCGTTATTTGGCAGGAGGCGAAACACCAAACCTCGCTTCAATGCAGCCCAGAATCTGCTTCAGATGAGGTTCGGCGACGCGATAGAAAACCTGTCGCCCGTCCTTTTCACTCGTCAGAAAACCACACCGCTGCATCAGACGCAAATGCTCCGACGCCATTGCACTCGGCAAACCGCACGCTTCCGCAAGTTCCCCCACGGGAAAATCCCCCTGCAGCAGCATCTGAACCATACGCAACCGATGCGGATGAGCCAGCGTCCGCAGACACTCAGCCGCCTCGCCCAAGGCTGCCAGTTCAGTAAGTTTCAACTTTGACGTCGCCATGTTTCGATTGCCTCCACGACAAATATATCGGAACATCTCGATATGTCAATTCAATGTTTTCAGATTTTTCCTTTTTCAGCCCGCAGGACTCACTTCGCAGCCTGTATTGCGAATGAAGCTCGAAACTCTGCGGCTCGACGAAAAGCGGCAGGTCGCGTCTGAAACCACGCCCTGCAAATCAACGTTCGGCTTTACAACTTTGCAGATGCCGCTGGACTGCGTTTCCCCGAATCGATCGACACCACCGTGCTTTTGTCGCTCATTGTCACGCGAATGGAATCGCCTGATTTCAATTCGGCGACCTTGCTGTCGTGGCCGTCGCAGGTCACGCGAGTATCCTTGCTGACGGTATGAACATGTTGCTCACCGTTGCTGCAGGTTGACGTGACCTTGTTGCCCGACACACTGACGACTTTGCCCTGGTGAGTCGAATTGGTAGTTTGAGCCATGATGACTTCTCCTGTGAAAATACTGACATCTGAAATTGTGCAGCCAGCTTTTGCTGATCGCTCTGCAAACGA
Organism: Planctomycetaceae bacterium; assembly: GCA_041753135.1. Lineage (GTDB taxonomy): Bacteria > Planctomycetota > Planctomycetia > Planctomycetales > Planctomycetaceae > SXXK01. The sequence goes on along the minus strand of JBGSVD010000003.1, from coordinate 31,854 downwards.
ATTGACTCAGACTGAGCCAACTTCAACGAAGACGTGGAGGTGATATTTTTTAGTAGTTCGACGGGATGTTCAATTGCCAGATTGTGTAGTTCAAAACGGTCGCAAGGCTGACCCACGCCAAGTAAGGGACCAGCAATAAGCCGGCCGATTTTTCGACTCTGAAGAATGCGACAAGTGTTGCCGCCACCAGCAGCCACAGTACCACAATTTCGCCGAACGCCAGACCCAGACGATGCATGCCGAAAAACAAAGGCGTCCAGATCGCATTTAGCACGAGTTGCACCAAAAACAGGCTCAACGGTATCAACTGTTGTCTCCAGCCACCTTGCCGCCAGACTTGAAATGCCGCGACCGCCATCAGGAAATACAGAACCGTCCAGATTGGACCAAAGACCCAGGCCGGAGGATTCCACGATGGCGTTTTGAGAGTTGCATACCATCCATCCGTGGAAACAAAAACAGCAGTCGCCGCCGGACAAAAGCTCACGATCAACCAGCCGAAGAACGCCATCAGTTGTCGATTCTTTTGATTGTCTGTTGTCTTCAGAACGGTTGTCATTTGTGGCCTCATTCAGGGACATACGTGTGAATGCAATGCCGTTCAAGAATCGAACAAGCACCCGTTTGTAGTGCCGCCTTCAGACGGAATTTGCACGTAATATTGCAGCAGCTTCCGCCTGAAGCACTAGAAAAAGTTTGCCACACCTCAGGCAATAAAAAAGCCGACGTGTTGCAGACCGTTTCAAGGTCTGCAACGCGTCGGCTTACGTATCAACTCGCTATCAGCCTTCGGCTGCATTACGATTCAAACTGTCTTCCGATTGCTCTTACTCACACGAGACGTGGTATCCACGCTCGCTAAATTGACTATAACCGTCTACGTTCAGAATACAAGACCGCTTCAAGATTCCTGCAAGGTGCGTACTGTTTCAAGTTGCGACAGGACTTTCGTTGTGACAAGCAGCGCGCCGGCACACCATTTTGCTTGGGCCGAGCAGTTTTGGAGAATCCACATTTTCTCGCCGCGCTCGGACTGATGAACGCTTCTGCATCACAGATAGGTTCGCTTCGGGTTCTTTCTGGCAACGGACGGCCCAATCGCCCGAGAGCATTGTACACGCTGTTTGTTGTCACCCACGACCAGCGAACGTCGGTGGAGTTTGTTACAATTTGCAAAATGAAGGACGGCGAGATCCGGCGTGTGCCGAGACTTCTGTCAACATCACCGACAGGCACTACGAACGAAGAGTTTTTTATGGCTGATGAGTCAGATCCTCGCATCTATTTTGCGGCCGAGCGGACGCTATTGGCTTGGCTGCGGACCGGTATCGCCGTCATTGGATTGGGATTCCTCGTAGCTCGCTTCGGCGTCTTTCTGATGATTGTGCGTGGCCAGATGGTTGAAGGAAATCAGCGGGCTGCGTCGTTCATCGGAATCGGTTTTGTGCTGCTGGGCGCAATGATGATTGCTGCGTCAACCTGGCAGCACCTGAAATTCACGCGGACATTGAAGTTGAAAGACCGTCCGGAGCACTATTCCGTAACACTCAGTCTGAGTGTTGCTGCTCTCGTGGCGTTGTCCGCTTTGGTGCTCGCCGTTTATTTGGGGATTAGTGTGAGCCAAACGCAATCTTCCCATTGAGATTCTGAAAAGCGCCGGAACGCGTGTCACTCGCAGACGAAACTGCATTTCATCGCAATGATCGGAGCGTCTGTTTCTGAGGTCCGTCGATATCGCAGTTCCGACCGGCAAATGGTAGGAAACAGACCATGTCTGATTCGTCCTGAGCTCGCTGTCACGCCATTCCTGACTATTCGGTTCGAAGTCTGTGATTGCCGTTGCTAAAATCAGCTTCGTTGTAAAGATCTAAGCCTGCACCGTAGATGTTTGTTCGGTGCGGAAATCTCAGGTCGTCGGACGACCCCAAAATGGCAGCTTTGTTTTGAGCGGCCAGTTTTCAAGTAGGCCGACGTGATTGAATACCGTTTGGTATTCAATTACGTCGGCTTTTTTTATGCCTCAAACAAAGGACGCGTTCAGATGAAAACGAAGCCCAATTCGATAGATAAGAATCTCACGAATAGCGTCGTCGCGACTTTCAAAACACATACTCAGGCGGAAGAAGCGGTCAAGCAACTGCAGCATTCGGGCTTCGATATGAAGTTGCTGTCGATCGTTGGCAAGGGGTACCACACGCAGGAAAACGTCGTCGGCTACTACAACGTCGGCGACCGCATGCTCTATTGGGGCACTCAGGGAGCCTTTTGGGGCGGCTTCTGGGGATTGCTGTTTGGCTCGGGAATGTTCATGGTGCCTGGAATTGGACCTTTGTTGGTCGCAGGGCCGTTTGTCGCCGCAATTGTCGGTGCCGTGGAAACCGCTGCCGTGGCCGGAGGATTCGGCGCTCTGGGTGCGGCTTTGATGAGCATCGGAATTCCAAACAACAGCATCGTGAAGTACGAAGCGAGCATCAAGTCGGGGCAGTTTCTCTTGCTCGTACACGGAACACCCGCAGAAGTGGAACGCGCGAAGATTCTGCTTGGAGAATTCGGCGCCGAGGATTCCGAATTGTTTCTGGTGGATCAGCCCGTTGCTGCCGCTATGTAGCATGAGTATCAACCAATGGTCGGACGTGTCTATCGAGGTGACTCGGGGAATTGTTAAGTGACTCTGGTTCGTCGATGCCCTTCATCAGGCGTTGAAATAGTCACTTGTCGTCACCATGGTCCGGAAGTCTCAGGAGGACAAACGATGCTTGTTGGAATCGCGGCCGACCACGGTGGGTTCGTGCTGAAAGAACAGGTCGCGGATCTATTGCGACAATCCGGGCACGAAGTCACTGACTTCGGGGCGCACGAACTGAATACCCACGACGACTATCCCGATTTTATCATTCCTCTGGCCAAAGCCGTCGCTTCCGGGCAAGTCGAACGTGGCGTCGCGCTCTGCGGAAGCGGCGTAGGCGCGTCGATCGCTGCGAACAAAGTTTCCAGCGTGCGAGCCGCTTTAATTCACGACGTCTTCTCTGCGCATCAGGGCGTGGAAGATGACGACATGAACGTCGTTTGCCTCGGCGGAAAAGTGATCGGACCGGCACTGGCCTGGGAACTGATTCAGACATTTCTGTCGGCACAGTTCACCGGTGCGGAACGACACAAAAGACGTCTGGACAAGGTGCAGGAACTCGACGGTTAGAACGCCGAACTGTGAAGCATTGATTCGAAGCGTCTCGAACAATCACCAGTTCGTAGTCTCGCCTTCAGGCGGACCTTGCACGGGCTGTCGCAACCGTTTCCGCCTGAAGGCGGGACTACAAGCGAACATGGAACGGGTTAAACGAAAATCAACTAATCACGCGAACCTCTACGAGAGTAAAAAGCATGACAACATCAATTACAGCCACCAAAAAACTACACGACGTCGGCCAGAGCTTGTGGCTCGACAACATCACCCGTGGACTGCTCACCAGCGGCACGCTTCGCCGCTACATCGCCGAGTTCTCCATCACGGGCTTGACTTCGAACCCCACGATCTTTGAACACGCGTTCAAAAATAGTGACGACTACGATGACGCCATCCGTTCGAAAGCAGCGGAAGGCATGACTGGCGAACGATTGTTTTTCGAGTTAGCGATGGAAGATCTTCGACAGGCAGCCGACTTGTTTCAGCCGGTCTACGACGAAACTGACGGCCTGGACGGCTGGGTATCCCTGGAGGTCTCGCCCTTGCTGGCCCATGACACCAAGGCGACTCTTGCAGCGGCCAAAGACATTTTCGCCAGAGCAGATCGCACCAATCTGTTCATCAAAATACCGGGAACGAAAGAAGGCCTGCCCGCGATTGAAGAAGCCATATTCGCCGGCGTGCCGGTCAATGTAACCTTGCTGTTTTCCGCGGAGCAGTATCTGGCCGCCGCCGAAGCCTGGCAGCGTGGAATCGAACGCCGGATTACTCTTGGACTCACGCCCGATGTTCGCTCAGTCGCTTCGATTTTCATTAGCCGATGGGACGTCGCGGTCTCAAGCAAAGTCCCGGTGAATCTTCGAAACCAACTCGGCATTGCCATCGCCCAACGCACTTATAAAGCGTATCGCTCGCTGCTTGAATCGTCGAGCTGGCAGCGAATGCTTGAGGCCGGCGCTCGTCCGCAGCGTTTGCTGTGGGCCAGCACGGGAACCAAGGATCCAGCGGCATCGGACCTGCTTTACGTCGAATCTCTTGCGGCTCCTTCGACCATCAACACCCTGCCCGAAGCGACGCTGAACGCGCTGGCAGATCATGGAGACATCGAAAGCACGATGGCCGCCGATGGTGGTGATTGCGAAAAGATGCTCGCCAGATTTGCAGACGCCGGAATCGACATCGATGCTCTGGCTACGCAACTTCAGGACGAAGGAGCGAAGTCGTTCGTCAAATCCTGGAACGACTTGCTGATGTGCATTGCTTCCAAATGCGAAACCGTCGAATGCAACACAGCCGAATGATGAGATGAGGGGCTTCCGTCTGGATCACCATCCGAATCTTCGTTCCCACAAGCACAGAACCATTCATTCAACACTGAGAGCTTATGGCAACGATCGTCCCCTCGCCAGCACTTCACACTTCCGCGAAACCGCATGTCCTGGCGGTGAATGTCGGCTCATCGAGCATCAAGTTTGCGTTGTTCGAGGTCGGTGATTCGTATCGGCGGATGCTTCGTGGTGGCATCGAAGCGATCGGCTCACCTCAAGCCGTTTTGCAGGTCAAGTGTTTGAACGAGGCTGATAACTACTCGCGACCTCTGGCAATCGCCACTCATGCCGGAGCGATCGACGCGTTCATGGATTGGGTCGAAGCCGAAAACACGTTTGGCCCACTGGCTGCGGTGGGTCATCGAGTCGTACACGGAGGTCCGAATTATTCTCAGCCTGTTCGAATCACGTCACAAGTCATTGAAGAGCTGCATCGACTGAGTCCCTTCGATCCGGAACATCTTCCAGCCGAGCTCCTTTTAATCGAAGCGTTTCGAAGCCGCTTGCCTCATGTGACTCAGGTTGCCTGCTTCGACACGGCCTTTCATCATGATCTGCCGCGAGTCGCTCAAATTCTGCCGATTCCTCGCCGCTACGAAGCACAAGGAATACGCCGCTATGGCTTTCACGGTTTGTCGTACGCGTTTCTGATGGAAGAACTCGCGCGACAGGCCGGGCCACAAGCGAGTCAGGGGCGTGTGGTACTGGCTCATCTCGGAAACGGAGCCAGTCTGGCAGCCGTACATCGCGGCCAGCCGATCGACACCAGCATGAGTTTCACGCCAACCGCCGGAGTGCCCATGAGCACTCGATCCGGTGATCTCGATCCCGCTTTGGCATAGTATCTGGCTCGGACGGAAGGCATGACTCCAGAGCAATTCAACACGATGGTGAATTCGCAATCCGGGTTGCTCGGCGTGTCCGAAACCAGTTCCGACATGCGCGACTTACTGAAACACGAAGCCAACGACATCCGCGCCGCCGAAGCTGTTTCGTTGTTCTGCTACCAGATCAAGAAATGGATCGGCAGTTTCGCGGCAGCATTGGGCGGATTGGATACGCTCGTTTTCGCCGGCGGCATTGGTGAGAACGCTCCATCGATCCGCGCACGAATTTGCGAAGGACTGGGCTTTCTCGGAATCGAATTGGATGAGTCCAGCAATACAAATTCTGCGGCGGTGATTTCCACGGACGCCAGTCCAGTCACCGTTCGAGTAATTCGAACGAACGAAGAGATATCGATTGCTCGTTCGGTGATGAGCATCATCGGCGAACAAAGTTGATGGCGATTGTTTATCCATCACGCGGGAAGAAATGAAGCATTGATCGGCGAGCGGGGGACGTGAGTCCCCTGATTTTTGCCTCACCACTAATCAGGGGATTGACATCCCCCGCTCGCCGATGCCTCAGCTCCGACCGCGCGGAGAATACAACCTGACTTATGGGCAAAAAAATGACTGGGCAAAAAGATTTCAGAGCCGACGTCTGACGTAGATTCGCTCACTGCGATCGCAAACTATTTTTTGCCCAACCATCTTTTTGCCCCAAGAATCCCGGAACTATTATGGCCAAAGATCCCATTTGCGGCATGACCGTCGACGAAACATCCCCGCTCCATGCCGAACGCGACGGACAGACGTTTTACTTTTGCAGCGAACACTGTCGGAAGAAATTTCTCACAACGCCTGCCGCGACGAAGCACGAAGAGAAGACTCCCGTGCTCCGTCACGATGAGGAATTCGTGTTGGACGTAGTGGATCTTGCTGAAGATCCCATTCCTGAAGATCCCGTAGCTGCAGGACCTTTAGCAAGGTCCATTACCTGAAATTCAAATGCTGACAAAGTACGAGTGTCGCAAGTCGGAGTTAACGCACTCCGGCTGATGAAAACATGGCACTGTCCAGCTAAGCGGCTGAAGTGTCAATAAACCCTGCTGGTGAATCAGAGCGTGGCAACTTGAGCGTGAACGACGTCCCTTTACCAATCTCGCTTTCGACTCGGATTCGCCCCTGGTGGGCTTCAACAATTTTGCGGCAAAGCGCAAGGCCCAGCCCCGTGCCGCCCTGCCCACGCGAATCTGCCTGCTTTGTTGTGTAGAACGAATCAAAAATGTGAGGCAGTTTTTCGTGGGGGATACCGCATCCGTTGTCCGCAACAACGACCTCTGCCCAGCCTTCCGATGGATTGTCCCGTACGATCAGCTTTAGTCGGCCATTCTCAGGCATCGCCTGTCGAGCATTGACAATCAAGTTCATCAGCAATTGCTGAATCTGGCTGGAGTTGGCCTTTGCCCAAACGCTGGCAGGTGCCGTCAGGTCAACACCGATCCGATGCATCTGCAAATCTTTTTGAACCAGAACCAGCACATCTTCCAGCAGTCTTTTCAAATCCGCCGGCTCAATACGGTCACTGGAGTTTCGAGCATAAGCAAGCATGCCCGTGGTGATTTTGGCCGCTCGTTGCCCTGCAGACAGAATGCGGTCGAAAGACTTTGTTCTGGTTGCTTCATCCGGATGTCGCAGTCCCATCTTGGCGTAGTTGATTACCGTCGTCAGGATATTATTGAACTCGTGCGTGATTGAAGACGCCAAAGCTCCAACAGAACTAAGACGCTGTGCTCGCATCAGTTCTTCCTCAAGCACCTTGATCCGCTGCTGGAGCTTTTCGATCTCTCGAGCCTGATCCATTTGTTGAAGCTGCCCTGCTGAAGTTCTCGATGAGTAGGGTTAAAAGATTCAGATGAGTGAATTATCGACACAGCCGCTACGGTACTTGCGGCTCAGTCGGTTGTGATGCGGCATCGTTCAATTTCAGTTACACGCAGAATCCGCCGCACTTTGCGGTCGCTTGAATCAAAGCCGCGGCCCGGCACTGCAAAACGGACTACCGTGGGATTGATGGAGGCGATAACGCAAAAAGGGGATCGTGAATTTCACGATCCCCTTCCGCAGTTTCTGTTAACAGTGGTCCAGACAATTCACCTGAGTGACTGCTGGATATCAACTCCTTTGAACCACCTTGCCACTGAAAGTCCTTACCGCAACGAATCGCATTCGCGATTACTTCATGCAGGATTCGCAGGGAGCTGCAGCTGTTTCTCCACACGCCTCACCGCCGCCACAGGCACCGTTTCCGGAGCACGGATCGCAGCAGGTCTGAACGGTGCGGCAAACAACTCGTGGAACGCATCGTGTCATTGTGACGCAAACCTGTCGTGGAACGCACTTGGTTCGGGTGACGGTTCGTGTTTCACAAACCTGACGGCAAACAGTGTAAGGCACTTTGCGAGTGCATGTCTGCTGTTCCATCTTGCAGACCGTATACGGGATCTGCTTTGTGCAACACTGTGATACCATCTTGCAGGTTGTGTACGGAACTCGGCGAGTAATGCACTCTTCGGTCCAGTTGCACGTTGTGTAAGGTACCTTGCGAGTACAAGTCTGTTGTGTCATTGAGCAGGTTGTGTAAGGAACCTGCTTCTGGCATGTTTCACGAACAACGGAGCAGGTTGTGTAAGGAACCTTCTTTGTTGTGTGAACAGGAACCTGACGGCAGATGGTGTATGGAACCTGCTTGTGGCAGACTTCCGGAACCATTCGTGTGCAAGTGACAGTCTTCTGGACGGTCTTTGGTACCCACTTCTTGCAGCAGACTGTGCGTGATGGGCACTGAACGCAAACGGTCTTTGTGCAGCATGGGTTGCATGGGTCAACAACGCACTTCTTTACAACCGGGCCAGGGATGCACTTTGTTTCAGTGACCCATTCGCCAGAACACACGTCGACAGTGTGGCTTTCGGTAATCGGCTTGCAAACGGTGTAGCACACGTCTTTGTAGCAGGTTTCCGTTTCGGTTTTGTAAGTTGTGCAGCACACGTCTTTGTAGCAAGTCTGATAGACTGGCTTGCAGACTGTGTAGCAGACAGTCCGGTAGCAAGTCTGGTAGACAGGCTTGCAAACCGTGTAGCACACGTCTTTGTAGCAGGTCTGATAAACCGGCTTGCGAACGCGACAGGTTACGTCGCGATAGCAAGTCTGGTAAACAGGCTTGCAGACATTGTAAGTGCAGGTTTTGTAGCAAGTCTGATAGACCGGCTTGCAAACCGTGTAGCACTCATCACGGTAGCATGTTTCATAAACGTTCTTGGTGCAGGTGACCGGGATTGATTCTGTGCACTGATCGTACACTGTCTTCATGCAGGTATACTGCTGAGACTCCCAGACTGTTTCCTGAACCGTTTTACATTGCGGGCCGCAACCGCACCGAGCTGCCACAAAGTCACCGCATGGTGAACAAGCGGACGTTGGACAACCGGAGAAACCACCCTTTCCGAGTAGTCCGGCCATCAACACACCGCTGTTCAGCAGAATGGTAACTGCAGCAGCGGCTCCCAGCATGAGCCTTTTCATTGCCTGTACCTCAACTGTTCTAACAAAGTGAAACGTGAGCGCACGAGAGACGTACAATCCTGCACCTCTATTCGTCGACCGCGTTTACACGACTTGACCGTTCGCGCACTAGCAGCATGCCGTTGGAACCGTTTGTCTGCTTCCACATGGAACAACGCACACGACCGTTACATTTTGTGTGTTCGTTTGCGTAAACTTTTCCGGACCTTACCAACATGCGGTTACTGCCGGTTCATTTTTTGTCGGATGACTCACGTCGGATAAAGAATGCAAACACGTCACATTTTCTAACCGCTGCGATCCTTCAGACAGATTTCCTGCAGAAATAATCAAGCCTTTTCAGAATCCCCAAGATCTCTGATTTTGCCCGGAGATCGCCAGGGAGTCCTGCTTCCAGAAATGCCGTCGTGTTTTAACTTGGGTCTCCTTCAGGTTACCCGAGGAGACAGCATTTCCGCGCCAGGTGATTTTGCTTCTGAAGTCGGATTCAAAAGGTGTCAGAGCGTCTAAGTTCAAAGCTCGGCAATTTGATTCTGTTGGGTTGTCCGCCTGGCGAAATTTGCTAGACTTCCGACCGGCCCGAACTGAACCGTCCGGCGCGTGTCTTCAGCGGTGAATGGATTCACGAAATCTTGACATTTTGACGATTGTCTGTTCGGAATCATTAATCGGCGGTGTAGCTCAGTTGGTTAGAGCAGCGGAATCATAATCCGCGGGTCGGGGGTTCAAGTCCCTCCGCCGCTATTTGAGACAGCATTAATCCCTTGGAAACTCATCGTTTCCAAGGGATTTTTCATTTGATGCGCGGTTGGAAATGCAGGTTTTCTGGGGTTTGAGCCTCCGTGCGGCAGGCTGGCGAGTGGCGAACTCGGGTCGGGTTGGGTGGTTGGTGCTACGATTGATTTTTGGGAGCACGTTTTATCTCCGCTCACGGCGAGTGCGTGGTTCATTAAGAGAACCGCTTACCGTTCGCGAGAGGAAAATCCACTTTTGCCTTTGCGTCAGCTGGCACAAAACTGACCGCTCCAAGTTGAACGAGGGGAGTGATCTGAACGGCCACGCTGGAATCTTTGCCGGAACAGCCTCCGCAGCCGCCACAAGGGCCCTTCGACTTCGCAAATGCGAGTTGCCAGATTCGTCGGCCGATTATCGTCGCGGCACATGCAATTAAGATTATGGTTGCAAGTGATTGCCAGAGCATAGGTTCACATCCTGATCCCGATTTGGTACGTCAAAAACGCACCGACCCAGGCAAGGATCGTCATGTAGCCAAAAGAAAATGCTGGCCACAACCAGCTATTTGTCTCTCTCTTGATCACCATCAACGTCGACACACATTGAGCGCACAACGCGAAAAAGACCATGATGGAAAGTGCTACCGGGACAGAAAATACACTGCTGCCATCAGGCCAGGTAGCCGCTTTCAGAGTTCCCCGAAGTCCTTCATCCTCTTCGCCGACATCGCCGCCGAGGCTATAGATAGTTCCAAGCGTAGCGATAATCACCTCACGGGCTGGGAATGATGCCAGGACTCCAACGCCGATCCTCCAGTCCCAGCCGAGGGGGACAAAGATTGGCTCGATAGTTCTGCCGACTCGGCCCAGAGCGCTGTTTCTTAGTAACTGACCATTCACCTGGTTCAATTCGGTCGACAATACTTCAATTTCTTCCGCGTTCAATTCGGCATCGGCAGATTCCAGAGATTCGATCTTTGCTGTCAGCTCAAATCGCTCGCGATGATCGCCAGGAAAAGACCCGGCCGCCCAGACAAGGACACTGGTCGCAAATATCAAGGTGCCAGCTCTGACGACAAAAGACTGAGCACTTTCCCAGACACGTCCAATCACAACTCTCAAAGAAGGCATACGATAATCAGGAAGTTCCAGCAAAAATGGCGAAGGTTCACCACGAAACAGAGTCCGGCGAAGCAGCATCGCAACAGGCACAGCGATTACCAGGCCGAGCGTACTCATGGCAAACAAAACCATAGCCTGCAAGGAAAGCCAGCCGCCAAGATAGCGGGTCTCAGGGATAAATGTTCCGATCATGAGGACATAGACTGGCAAACGCGCCGAGCAGCTCATCAGAGGTGCGATCAGGATTGTAACAAATCGATCTCTGCGGTCGTCGATTACTCGGGTTGCCATGATTCCGGGGACTGCACAGGCGAACGAGGACATCAGCGGCAGAAATGAGCGACCGCTGAGCCCCAGGACTCCCATCAGTCTGTCCATCATGAATGCCGCCCGAGCCATATAGCCGCAGTCTTCAAGCAGGCCAATGAATAGAAAGAGCAGGCAAATCTGAGGCAGGAAGACGATGACAGAGCCAACGCCTGAGATGACTCCCTCAGTCAATAGACTTCGGAGTGGCCCGGGCGACATTGATGAACTGACCATCGAGCTTAACAACCCAAGGCCACCTTCGACGGCTTCGCTGAGTGGAGCGGAAAACCAGTTGATCGTGGAAAACACCAGCAACAACACGGCGAGGCAAATCAGAAAGCCGAAAAATCGATGTGTGAGCACTGCATCGATGCGATCTGTCAGCTTCGCTCGGGAGTTCACTGTGCGGGACTGAATAGCAGACAGCAGCTCCCCGATAAAATGATATCTTTGTTCAGCTTCAGCAGCCGGGATTTCAAGTTGCTTGTCTTTCAATGCCTGTCGTGCCTCGACAAGCATGACGCTGTATCCCGAGCCTGCGTCTCGAACAAGCATCGATTCCACAGATCCACCTGGATCCAAAAGACTTCTGGAAACCAGAAATCCTGATCGCTTCTCCAGCGGCACGCCCGAAGTGTTAAGCCATCCGCAAAGCCGATCCACTTCATGGCGTATTGGCTCAGAAAGCAGGCTGTGTCCAAAGCTATCGGAGTGCAGGCTGACCGCCCCCGCTCCGGCCTCTAACTCCTGAACGACGGCCTTCCTGAGTTCCGTCAGTCCTTCTTTGCGACTGGCTGAGGTCGGAACGACCGGAACGCCCAGTTTTTTCGACAGACCTGCAACATCAAGGCTAACGCCAGAGCTGACTGCGGAATCCCACATGTTCAGACAGAGAACAAGTGGCAGTCCAACCTCCATAACCTGAGTTGCCAGATAAAGATTGCGTTCTAACGCAGCGGCGTTGCAAATACAGATGACCAGATCTGGTCTAGGTTCATCGCAGCAACCAGTCAGGACCTGAACAGCCACCATTTCATCGGGCGATTTTGGTGACAGGCTGTAAGTTCCAGGAAGGTCAATCAGCTCAACGGCATGACCATCCCAATTTACTTTCGCGATTCGTTGCTCAACTGTGACGCCTGGATAATTGCCGGTGCGAACTCGCATTCCGGACAGGGCGTTGAAAAGAGTGCTCTTGCCCGTGTTTGGGTTACCAATCAGGGCAACACGCAATGGGCGATTTCCGCGAGAACCGTGTGGGGAGGGAGAAGTCACTGAATGGGCACTGATTAGCTCGTAAGGGAACTACTGGGCAACAAGTTCAAGGGCGGAAACTGATTTTGTGTTCGCTGGGTTTGCTGCCAAACCTGATTCCACAGAGACGCAGGAGGCTTCTGCGGACCGCATTGAGATCGAAACCCCATGAACGCGATATTGGACTGGCCCACCAAACGGAGCTCGGCGGAGCACCTGAACCACGGCCCCGGGGACAAATCCCATTTCCATCAGTCGAGACGCAATACGACTTGCCCCGCCAATTGCCGTAACAATCGCCGAAGAACCGGGTGTTAGATCAGCCAGTCGCAATGTGTTCACCGCAGCACCGTCCATATAAAACGTGAAAACGACGAAACTGAAAGAGCCTGAGCACTGACTCCATGATCAAACACGGAGCCCTCGAAAGCAAGCGTGGAGTGAGACTCAATCTCACTTTCATCTAAAATAGTATCGCTGCTCTGATCACATAGGCCATACTGCATGTGGCGGTTTCCTGCGGAATCTCAGTGATTTCTGAATCTGAGAGTCAAGGATCATGCGTTCCGCAGCGTTTTTCAGATTCTGGCGACAGCGGACTCAGCATTCCTGCAATGTGATTGTCCCTGCCAGCACTTGCTGCCGTCAATTTGCGTCGTAACCTAAATGCCGCAAAGGCTTTAGTCGCGGAAGCTTAAGACGGCCCTCCCCTCAACTTACCCCAAAGTAGTCACGAATAAACTGCCGGCGATCTTCACTTTGAACGTACTGAACGAGCGCGTAAAGTTTCTTTTGATCGCGCAGGAGTTTTGCAGATCGAGCGTCGTCGTCTGTAAGTGCTGCGGGAAGATCTCCTGTCACGGCAAGGTTGGTTAGATCGTTTTCATCCTCGATCACGCCATAACGCTGCAGGAGCGACAAAACTGTTTCGACCCGCCGGTCGTGCCGTTGTCGATCGCAAAGCCGTTCTCGCAGCCACTCAATCCCGAACGCGCGAATTTGCTCGGCACTATGAACCAAATGGTGGTAGACACGCTGGCAAAACTCGGCGTCTGGATTCGTCCAGCGGATGAATTCAATTTGAGTGTTCAGGTCTCGCTGGTCATAAAGAAGTGTGCATTCAGCCGGCCTGGCGTCCCGGCCAGCGCGACCAATTTCCTGATAATATGATTCCATTGAACCGGGAATATCGGCATGCACCACAAAACGAATGTCATCTTTATCGACACCCATTCCAAACGCGTTTGTCGCCAGAACCAATCGCGAGCGACCAGTCATGAAGTCTTCCTGAATACTTCGACGAAGATGGCGATCCAGATCTCCGTGATAACAAACATGGTCAATACCCTCCGCCTGCAGCCGTTCACTGAATTCCACAAGCGTTCTGATAAGAGTGAAGTAGACGATTCCACTTCCTTTCATGCCGGGAGCCAACCAGCGATCGAAAACGGCCTGCATTGACTCCTGTTTTTCGTCCGCCTCCCAAACCTCCTCAACACGCAGATCAAGATTGGGGCGATCGATCCCTTCATGGAACATCTTCATCTCAACTGGCTGCAAGCCCAGTTGAGAAACAATATCGCGTTGCACATCCGGTGTGGCGGTCGCCGTTAACGCCATTGTGACGGGATTCCCGATCATAGATCGGAACTCGGCGACACGCGTGTAGTCGGGTCGAAAATCGTGTCCCCATTCGCTGATACAATGTGCTTCGTCGACAGCCAGCAGTCTGATGTCGCGACAGGCAACGACGTCCAGAAACTCTGACTTTCGAAAACGTTCGGGCGTCACGTAAAGAAGGCAGTAGTCTCCACGAGCGACTGCCGCATATCGTTTCTCACGTTCACGTCTGCTCAATGATGAGTTGATAAATGTGGCCGGGACGCCTTTTGCCTGCAGTGTATCAACCTGATCTTTCATCAACGCTATCAGCGGCGAGAGAACAAGAGTCAGAGGCTTCTTCTCTGCGTTCGATTCCGCAGCAAACATCAACGCGGGAATCTGAAAACAGAGCGACTTCCCACTGCCAGTTGGCATGATAATAAGCGAGTGCTGGCCACTCATGACATGAGAAACAATCTCGCTCTGCGGATATCGAAATTCTGAGTAGCCGAAATACTGCTGAAGATACTGCTGAGCTGTGTTCATGGATTTGCAGATTTGCCGAAAGTGCAGAGTGACCAATTTTTCTGGAATTCGCAGCAAGTCGCCGTTTTGCTCGACGGCAACTCAAAGCGAATCGTGTCAAAGGGACGCTGCCAACTGGATCGAAAAGTCGGCAGTGTAGGCCGCAGAGTCCCGACGGGACAGGCTCCATCGTTCCTGGAAAAGATTTGCGGTTGAAATCAGGTTCACCCGAATTGCGATGCCACTGTTAAGCAGATTCGACATCCGAAAAAATGGCCCTGATGTTCTTGCAAATGGGTTACCTGATCAATCTGCGAACTGCAAAGACTTCCGGCCCTGAGTGTCATGAAATCGAAAGATCACTGCGACGAGCGTCAACGATGAAATCGTGTGATGCTTATCCACTCTTTGTGCGGCAGCCGATTTATCAAGTGACAACGTCGAGAAGGCCTTTGCCCGGCTTCCACAACACATCGGATTTTCCGTTGTCGTTTGCCGTTCGAGCTAAAACAAACAGCAAATCCGAAAGTCGGTTCAGGCAAATGAGCAAAGCGACGTTCAGGCATTCTGATTCGTGAAGACGAAGTGCGTCTACTTCTGCTCGGCGACAAATACTGCGCGCCAAATGAAGCGCTGCTGCACTGGCATGACCTCCGGGAAGAATAAAGCTTTCCAGTGCACCTGTTTCGCGGGAAAAATAGTCGATCAGGGATTCCAGCTTGTCAACGTGGTTCTGATTCAGTCGACACGGGAAGCTGTCGTCACCGTCGAGTGGAAGTGGGACGCACAGGTCGGCTCCCAGATCAAATAGAAACTGCTGAAGCGCAACGAGGATCTCAGAAACCCTGGGTGACGTTGAGTTGGCCAGCGCAAGGCCAATGGCGCAATTGGTTTCGTCGACTGAACCTCCGGCGATAATGCGCAGGTTCAGTTTGGAAACTCGCTGGCCATTTCCGAGACCGGTTTGCCCTTGATCTCCGCTGCGAGTGTAGATTTTGTCCAGATGCACCATGATAAATTATTCCTCAGGAACGACATGCACCATCATAAGATCGTGCGTTTCTCCGAGCCAGTTCGTATGTCCGACAATGATGAGCTTGCTGCCAGCTCGCAGCAGATCATTCTTCTGGCCCCACTTAATAACAAACTGTAGCAAAGCATCTGCCGAGTGCTGGACAGCTCGATTCAGAATCGGAGTCACTCCCCAGTAAAGGCACATTCGCCTGGCAACGTCTTCTCGGTCCGTCAGCGCCAACACGGGAACCTTGCTTCGCATCCGTGAAAGGGCGAGTGCTGTTCGGCCAGTGACAGTTGCGACAACAATCAAATCCGCCTGAAGATATTCCGCGGCAGCAATTGTTCCTCGAGTCACCGCTTCTGTGATCGGCCTCGCGCGGCGTGTTTCGTCGTCGCGAAGGTCCGTTGCATCCGAAGGTTTTACCAGAGCTTCGGCTTCTGACGCAATTCGGTCCATCATGCGAACACATTGAATCGGATGCGCACCGATCGCTGTTTCGCCGGAGAGCATAACGGCGTCTGTTCCATCGATGACAGCGTTTGCCACATCGGTCACTTCGGCTCGTGTGGGCAGCTCATTTGTTTGCATGCTGTCAAGCATCTGAGTTGCTGTTATGACTGGGATACGCAGTTCATTGCAGCGACGAATGATCAGCTTCTGCAAAATTGGAACTCGACTGATTTCGGCCTCAACACCAAGATCGCCTCGAGCCACCATGACGGCATCTGTGGCGTCCAGGATATTCTCAAGATCATCAATGGCCTCCGTCTTTTCGATTTTTGCCACGATAAGAGGAGTCACTTTGGGATGGTGAGATTCAATGAGCCGATGGAGGCTGCGAATATCTTCCGCCTGGCGTACGAAGCTCAGTCCGATGAAGTCGAGTTGATTCTGCAATGCCCATTCAAGATCCTTGCGATCTTTTTCGGTCACGCTGGGCGTACTGAGCGCAACGCCCGGCAGATTGACGCCCTGTCGACTGCGAATTTTTCCGGCCTGAAAGACGACGCAGCGTACCCAGTTGAGGGAGGGGTCTTTTTCAAGAACAATCATTCCGACAGTGCCGTCGGCAAGCAGAATTCGGTCTCCTGTTTTGACGTCTTCGATCAGCGGTTCATATGTGCATGTCAGGTCCGTAACAACGTCCGAATTCATCCCACGCACAAAACGAAATTCCGCTCCTTCATTACAGATGACTTCTCCGCCGCTGATTTCGCCCAGACGAATCTTGGGGCCTGAGAGATCACCCAGAATTCCGACTGGGCATTCAAGCTCGGCAGAAATCTGACGAATCTTTCGTACAAGTTCTGACAGCCATGTGTGACTTCCGTGGGCGAAATTGAGTCGAAAAATATCAACTCCGGAAACAACCAGTTGTCGCAGCACGTCAATAGACTCACTGGCTGGGCCAATCGTTGCAATGATGCGTGTCTTGACGAGCTTTTGTCGACTGACTGGCCGGTTCGTTATTGACGCTGTCATAGAATTTGGTCCTGAACTCCTGGTCAGCGCGAGACCGCTACCAGAACACTGACTGACAAAGAAGGGATGCAAATTTCTGAAAATTAAGGTGCGACTCTGATCCCATAAATGAACCTTGAGGCACTAAAGGCGAACTGCAGGAGAGGATTTCCCATTGTAGAACGATTGTCCAATTCGTTCATGAGCAGTTGAAGCAATTGCTCTGCTATGGGCTGGTAATCCATTTACTGCCGCTCACCTGACAAAACCGAGACACGCTTTCGTTAGGCGTTCTTAGTCGACTGTCGCGAGTGGATTCTATGTCCGGTAAGCCTGAAAGGAGAGTCACACAGAAGAATGTTATACGAATCGCGGTCATGATTGAGTTGTTAAACCGTCAGCGGGAGGCGTACGCGTACGCGGCGAACAACGTGCGCCTCGGGCTAAAGGTTAAACGAAAAACAGCTCCGTCGGGACCACTTAAAACATAGAGGCAATACCGTTCAATGTTCGAAGCTGCAACGCGCGGCAAGTTTGTAGCCCGCCAAAATTCTGAAGTTGCGCATAGAATTTCCTGCCACTTGTGCACGCACCACAGGTTAAAAACCTGCCTCACGACAAAATTGAACATCTCTGCGATTAGAGGTGGACCGGAATAAATCGCTGGCGTTCCCCGGTGGCTGGCGATTCTGGTGGATCGATCCAGGGCACGGGTTTCTGATTGCGGCTATACTCCGTGATAATGATTTTGAATTGCCTGGCCAACTGCATCAGAACATCTCGTTCCGAATTTCCTTCAGCAGAAACATCCGCAAGATTCGCAACACGGCCGCGAATTTTCGCCCCTTCCTCCAATGAAGACAAAATGACGACACAATTGAACACAGGAACACTGCCTGGTCCAGTTCCACAACTGGAGTCGGCAAGCTGAGGCAAAGATTCTGATGGCATTGATACACCCCTGTCGGACAAAAACCTGGTGACAATGCATTCCTGTCAGGCGAGCGGCAGGAAATGGATTACCAGCCCATAGTGAAGCAGTTGTCTCAACTGCTCATGAACGATTGGGACAATCGTTCTTCAACAGTCAATCCTCTTGTGCCGCTCGCCTTACTGGATTGTCACACCGGAAAGCTCGACAAAATGCCAGCGCAGCAAAATGCCGAGCGACTCAAGATTATCGAATCGCTCGGCATCGGAACAGAGAAGACGAAGAGGGAGGAGCTTCGTCCAATGCTTTCTTAGGAAGAAACACGAACCCCGCGCGCAAGACAAGCGAAGCTGGCCGCAGATCAAGCCCTGCGCGTCTTTGTATTGCATCGCAAAACGGGATTCAGATCAATACGTGGACAAAGTGTCCAGCATGACCATCTGTGATCCACTTTGTGGTGCGTACCCAGACACCTGAGGTGCAAGGAATGCAGATTGTGGAACACCAGGGTTGTACATGTTTGCTGATGGGTACCCTGGAGCCATTGCCCCGCAGGCGCCGCTTTGGCAAGGCGAACAGCCGCCCCCGCCGTATGGGGCATAACCGCCGCCACCACCACCACAGCCACCATGACCAAGCAAACAGCAGCCACTCAACGAACTGACCATCAGAAGGCCAGCACAAACGCTTGCGAAACGAGACATCAGAGAGCCTCCGGAAGTTGCCAGGAACTCGGCAACAGGGCGGAATGGGGAATGCGTCGTTTCTAAAGAACTGAATCCGTGGTCAAGGAATGCGGTATTCCTGATCCAGCCTCGGACCAATTAGAAAAAATCGACGAGCATTCGAAAGGAGAGAACGAGAGGAGATTTGAACTGCAGGAACCACAGTTCGAGTGAGCGGAAGTTAGAAGAAACCGGCAGAACACGTCAAGAGCTTTTTTTCGCGGCAGGATCAGCGTTTTCTATGGCGATTCAAACGGAGACAAAAAATCTTTTCGCGACATAGACTCAAGTTTCAGCAAACCGTGATTTCAATGTTCGAAATTCGCGTTTGATCTCGCAGCTTCGGAAGGGTTAATGGAATCGCATTCCCTTCTGATGTTCAATTTCAGAAAAATCGCGATGTCTTTGCCAGAGAAACCGCCATGCGGATCGCTTCTCGCATACCGCTGGCGTTGGCCGGCGTTGAGGGATTCCATGCACGATCAAATGCCGTTCCATGCGTCGGGCTGGTTCGAACAATAGGAAGTCCCAGAGTGATGTTTATTGCAGCATCAAAACCAATCAGCTTAACGGGAATATGTCCCTGGTCATGATACATCGCAATGATACCATCAAACTCGCCCGCGATTGCACGGCGGATCAGTGTATCGACAGGATACGGGCCGGAGACGTTTGGTAAAGTTGCTCTGCAATGTTCAATTGCAGGTTCGATGATGCTCGCCTCTTCACCGCCGAACAAACCGTTCTCACCACCATGAGGATTTAATGCACACACGGCGATTGCCTGACGGTCGCAATGAATGCGGCGAAGAAAGTCAGACATCAAGTGCACCTTTTCGGAAACGGACTCCACTGTTAACAAATTTGGAACATCAGCAATGGCCGTATGCAAAGTGACATGAGCGATGCTGATTCCGTGCGAAGCAGCCAATTCAAAAGGTACGTTTGATCCCGGCTTGCGTACCAATGATCGCCATGGTGCGATAGCAGATTCCGGAAGGTGCAGCATCATCGCGAAATCACTGACCCCGCATTTCTCTGCAAGTATTTCTGTGTGCCCCGGATAATGGTGACCAGCCAGCGATAACGCTTCCTTATTCAATGGCGCAGTGGCGATTGCATCGACGCAACGGCGTTGCACAAGTTCAATTGCGTTCACCAGATACTGAAAGGCGGCATCTCCCGCGACTGCGCTGACGCGACAAAGTGGGGCCGTACAAACTGCGTCCCCTGCTGGGTTCCAGCATGCGATTTCGCCGCTGTTCCAGGCCTTCAATGAGCTATCGCGAAACTCATCGGGACTGGGCAATTGAGTATCCAGTTCAGAGAGCGAAACGCTTATACCTGCAAGCTTTGCTGCTCTTCGAAAAATCTCCGGATGTCCTATCAGAACCGGGCCGCAATTCTTAATCGCCTGTCCTTCAGTGAGAGCGCGAAGGACAACCTCCGGTCCAATCCCGGCGACATCACCTGCTGTAATTGCGACGAGATAGTCGCTGTCAGATAGTTGGTCACGTCGAGGCGTAGTCTTCACTTAGGGTTCTTCCGCACCTACATACAATGGATCTATTTTGATTTTGATAAACACGACTTGTCGGAATATTTGGCGATGGCTTCTGGTGAGTCGTTTGGCCATTTTCAGCAAATCAAAAGACGTCCCGAACGGTCTCTTCTTCAAGCTCAGAAGAAGACCAGCAAATGACTCCGAAAGTTCTGTGACAGAATGTAGCTATTCGTTCCCGACAAAGTCCATCAACCCACAAAACGATGGCCGCTGGAAATCTGAGCTTGTATGCGTGTCGAAAACTTGTGCCTTGCGATTGCGTGTTAGAAACGTGACGCGGCTTCGTCTAAACGGCTCGACGGAATTGCCTCGCAATTTTTTGCGGTGTCCGTCTCAGCCGTTGCGGCTGAGTCGCTCCTTCCCTGGGGAAACGACCGGTGCACAGTCTGAAAAGATTGTCGCTGGGGGAATAGCCCGAGAAGGAGCGCTCTTTACTGCGCTTTGTTCCAACAAAAAAAGAGTCGCTATGCGACTCTTTTCCATCAAGCAGTGTTTACTTCGCGAACGATTGTGTCTTTGTCAGCAAGTTGCGAGGAGCAGCTCGCTATTGAGCTGATTCCGATCGCACATCAAGCTGGTCGCGCTGTTGAAACATCAGCTTCAAACGTTCCTGAGAATAGATTCGAATCACATTTTTCTTGTAGCGAAGTCGACCGAGCTGATCGAAATCCAGATGCTCAGTAATCCGAGGACTTGCCAGCCCGGCGTAGAGAGCGGCAAAAGTTTCCGGGTCCACTCCACGCCCTTCTTCCAGATCCTTTTCCGCATCAATTCCGCCAACCGAAGCTGCGAAGTAGTTCATGCCGCCGAATACCTGAGTGCTCTGGCCGCCGGCGACAAACAGATTGTTCAGCTCTCGAACGGCCTTTGTCGCTTTCTTGTAGGCTTCCAGAACATCCTTGGAATAGGCGATGGATGTCTCTTCCTGAGCCGCCTGCACCGTCTGGTGAGCCGGTCCCAAAGAAGCCCCTGCGACGTAACCCAATCCCAGCAAAACAAGTCCACCCAAAGCAGCACTCAACCTGCGCATGTCGACATTCCCCGGAAAGCCACGATTCACCAAGTTCTGAATGCACCAGATATACGGCACCGAAGCCCCTATCGCAAGCGCGTAAATTGGATCTTCAGCCACGAATAATCAGGCGGCCCGACGTTCCTGGCCTTTTGAGGCGTCCGAAGGGCGAGCTGAATTCATGGGAATTGTGGCCTGTTTGCTCTTTTGTTGCTGCCCGGCTGGACCTAGCCGAAAACTTAATGCTGCGATTAGTCCGCAACAGGCCATGGCGGCAAAACATCCGAGAATCGCTGTCTGATCATCTGAGAACGCGCTAAAAATGTTCATTCGAAATCCAGCCTTCATTCAAGAACAAATCCACGTTGTACCGTTTTAAACGGCAATTCCTGCCTCTCTGATTTTCGGCGAAATGTTGTCCGTCTCTGCAGATTGTGATTGAACGCCCTCGTGTCTTCTCAGACGTACCGCGCAGCTTCAGCAGATTTTCCGGACACGAAATCTGGGCAAATTGAGGTGTGGCCGCGCCTGTACCAGGAAACCCGCCCAATCCGTCAATTGGGGGAAAGAATGACGGTTATGGCGATGCGGACTGATCAAACTGATTTTGGTCGTTGAATCGAACAGGATTGTTGTTTTACGAACGACGATGTTAACGACACGGAAGATTCTGATATTTGGTCGTTGATAGAGGGGGATCGTATGAGAAGATCGATGACGAGGCTTCGCCTCACTGCACATCATCGTCCCATACTGTTCAATCGTGGGGATGCCATCTGGTCTCTTATTTTTAATCCTGCGTTTGGTCAGAAACAACGGTCCGCATTCTTGTCGTTGATTCTCGTCGCAGTGTTTTGCTGCATCGGGTGCGCCGATCAGAAGAAACAGGCCCGGGCGCTGGTTCAGTCGGCAATGCAGCATCGCGATACGAATCGCCATGCGGATGCGATTCAGAATCTGAATCGAGCCATTGCCCTTGATTCACAATTGAGCGAAGCATGGTATCTGCGAGGATTAAGTCACGCCGCGCTGAAACACAGTCGTGAATCTGTTTCTGATTTGACCACGGCAGTGCGGCTGAGTCCGAAATGGGATCAAGCCTGGCTCGCATTGGGGATCGCTCAGCGATCCTCGGGAGAAACGTCCCTGGCTGTCAAATCATTTTCGGAAGCGATTCGGCAGAACGCAGCTCTTGTTGACGCCTGGTATGACCGTGCGTGCGCCTATTCAGAATTGCGTGACGAAAAAATGGTCCCGGATCTCGAGGCGGTTCTGCGTCTGAGTCCGGATCACGAAGAAGCATTAATGAAACATGCCATCGCGATCATGGAGACTCGTCCGCATGATGCTATTGCTGACCTGAGTCGCGTGATCAATCATAATCGCGAAGATTCAGAAGCATGGCTATGGCGAGGAATCTGCTGGCAACACACCGGTGATACGGATCGAGCACTTGCCGATTTGAATGTTGCTTGTCGACTGCAGTCGACAAATTATCGGCCATGGCTGGAACGCGGCCGCGTTTTGCTGCGTCTTGGACGAGCGGAAGATGCAATCAGCGATTTGACCACCGCTGCGCAGCTTGGAGCAGCCGTGGCCGATTGCCATTATGAACTTGGTCGTGCCTTTGCGTTGGCCGGAAATACCGCCGGTGCGGTTGCGAATCTAAATCAGGCCATCTCACTCGATCCAAAGCACTCCGAAGCTCTCCTCACGAGGGCGAATCTTGCGGTAGAACGTGGCGAGTATGAAGACGCTCTTCGAGACTTGAATCAGATTGCCAAAGAAGCTAAATCGACTCGCGGTGACCTTGAACTTGCGGCTCGAATGATGGTAGAAAAGTCGCGTGCAGTCTACGCTCTCGGGAGATCAGAAGAAGCCTTAGAGATCATTGCCGAGGTGCTCAGGGATCGACCGTCAGATTCTTCTGCCCTTCAGCTCCGCGCAGAGATTCTTCAGGCCTTGAACCGACCGGATGAAGCAGTTGCCGACTATACGCGACTGATTTCTCTGGATTCGGCATCAGAGCAGTTTCAGATTCGTCGCGCGAAGCTGCATGTGGCAGCGGAGCGCTGGAGTGATGCTCTGACAGATGTTTCAAACGTGCTTGACGTTCATCCGGAATCCATCGACGCAAGGCTGGCCAGAGCACAAGTCTACGATCAGCAGAAGGAGTTTGCATTGGCGATCGCCGATTTGACGGTCGCGTTGAAGCAGGAACCCGACCGAATTGATATTTTGCGACTCAGGTCGGCAATGTTTGAACAGCTTGGCGAATCAACCGCAGCGACGTGCGACCTGCAGCGGGTGGTGCAACTGCAACCGGAAGATGACGACACGGTGCAACTGGTTGCAGGCAAGCTTCGAGACGAAAAACGCATCCCTGAAGCCATCGATCTGCTGGATCGAGTGCAAGTGTTGCGAGGCACCGAGTTTCCGTCATCATTGATCCTGATGCGAAGCCAACTTCAACTGCAAAGTGGACTTTTGAATGAGGCCCAAGCGGGATTGAATTCGTTGGGCGATGCCGAATCCACCTCTGCAGCTGCCGAGCTTCTAAGAGCCAGGATTGCGATTGCTCAGGAACGTGATGCCGATGCGGTCGATGCGTTGAGTCGCATTTCAGACACCGATTTGACGCCGGAGATCCATTGGCTTCGAGGCTCATCCATGGCTCGTCTGGGTCAGCTTGCTGAGGCTGAAACAGAACTCACAAGATTCCTGAAGATGGAGCCTGAGAATACAGACGCACTTCTCGCTCGCGTCAATATCTATGCCGCTTTGCACGCGTGGAATAACGCATTGCTTGATGCGAACACAATTCTGGACCAAAGCCCAACGACTGCGTCCGCGCGTCAGATTCGAGGAGTGAGTCAGTTTCATCTTGGGCATTATCGGGATGCCATCGAAGATCTGGACAGTGTCGATGTCAGGCATCAGGACAGTGTTGAGCTCCAATGGATAAGATCTCAGTGCTTTGCGGAGCTTGAGCAGTTGTTTCGGGCGAAAGAAGAACTGAATGGACTTATCGAAGCAAATCCATCGCACCTGCAAGCCAGAACTCTGCGCGCCAGACTGGCCGAGCAACAAGGCGAGTTCGATGTTGCCATTGACGACTTGTCATTCCTGATTGGCAGGGATCCAGAAAATTCAGATGCCGTTTTGAATCGTGGTCTGCTTTTGCATAGACGCGGTCGGTACGAAGAAGCCGTTGATGACCTGACTCGGGCGTTGATCCTGATTCCTGACGCAGCGGAAGTTTATTATCGACGGGGTCTCGCGCGGCATCAGCTTCGCCAGGCGGATCTCGCCCTTGACGATCTCAACGAAGCACTGCGCATCAACCCACAGCTCACCGAGGCACATTATGTAAAAGGCAACATTGCCGCGGCAACGGGAGATGTCGCAGCCGCGATGGAGTCGTACGACAAAGCGGTTGCAATTGCACCGTCCCATGCTGCGGCATGGTACAACCGCGGAAATCTGTTGTTCAATGATGGGAAACTGGAAGACGCGGTCGAATCCTGGACGAAGACAATCGAATTTCAGCCCAATCTCTTCCGCGCTTATAACAACCGCGCGGCAGCATTGGCGAAGCTTGATCGTCCAAAGGAAGCGATCGAAGACTATGAGCGAGCGCTGGAACTTAGTCCGGGATTTGCTCGTGCGTGGGATAATTACGCCTGGCTTCTGGCCACCAGTGACGATCCGGAAATCAGAGATACCACTCGCGGAGTCTTTATGGCGAAAAAGGCATGCGAATTGACAAACTTCACTGATTGGTCCTGTCTGGGCACCTTAGCGGCCGCATATGCAGAGGCCGGAGATTTGGATCAGGCGGCCAGTTGGGCGAGAAAATCGAAAGAGGTCGCCCCGGAGGATCAACAGGTTGAAATCGAAAAGCTCGTTCAAACTTATGAAAACAACCGCCCCAGGCGGCGAACAACATCGACTGCTGTTCGTGGCAGCAATAACGCACGACAGTGATCGTCAATCGTTGCGGGTGCTCGATGCATCAATGCAGGTCGCGATTCTCACGTGCATCTTTGTGAGGCGGAACGAGTAGTTCTCATCGCGTAATGTGGCTCAGCGCAGCATCGGCGGCGCGCCGGCCGCTGGCAATGCTGTCGGGAATTCCAACTCCATGGTACGCGCTGCCAGCGAGGAACAGGCCAGGCAGTCTGGACTGTGCAGTCTCAATCCTGGCGACCAGATTCAGATGACCTACATGATATTGAGGCATCGCTTTGTTATAGCGAATGACTTCACTGAAGGCAGGTGGCATTTTCATGCCGAAGATCTGTGAAAGTTCTTCATTCACAGTTGCGACCATGGCGTCGTCGTCCATTTGCAGCAATTGAGGCTGCATCGCTCCGCCCACGAAAGTTCTCAGAAGGATTTGGCCTTCAGGTGCGCGGTTGGGAAACTTTCGACTGGAAAAACTTACGGCAAGGATTTTTCTGTTTTCTGTCGTTGGGACCACCATCCCAAACGCATCCATTGGATGTGAAAAGTCCGACAAGTTGTGCCCGCTCACAACGATCGCGCTGGAGGCGTATTCAATGGTGTTCAGAAGTGACGAGAGTTCCGCCATCGACTGATGCTTCATCATTAAGGCTGCGACATGCGTCGGCTGAGTGATGACGACAGCGTCGAACAGTTCCGGAGCAGTCGAGTCCTCGACAATCACGGACCACTCAGAATTCACATCCGACGGAGGCGATACTTCCCGGATTCGGCAGCCAGAACGAAAATCCACCTGCCCCTTGTTTTTCAGCCAGGATTCCAGCGAATTGATCAGGTCACCAAGGCCGTTCTTTGCTGTCGCAAAAAGACCATATCGAGCACCGCTGCCTGAAGAACCTTGTTCACCGCTTGCGGATTTCTGTTCAGATTTTTGTTGCGCCAGAGTCGCACGAATCACGCTGCCGTGACTCTGCTCCATCTCCAGAAAACGGGGCATCGTCGCCATCAGACTCAGCTTGTCTGGATCCGAAGTATAGATGCCACCCACCAGCGGCTGGACGAGTCTGTCCAGTGCTTCGCGGCCAAATCGGCGGGTTACAAAACTGGCAAGACTTTCGTCATCAGTTCTCTGTCGTCGCGGAATGATCGCTTCGGCCAGCAGTCGTAGTTTTCCGGTCAGCGAAAGTACGGGAGTTGTCATAATAGCCCAGGGTTTGGCCGGTGCCATCAGCATGAACCCGTCAGGCACCGCCGTTGGTCTTCCGTTTCGCAGAACCAGCGATCGGCGGTACCGTGAGTCTGTGGGAATCAGTTGATCGCTGAAACCAATCTCTTCGCAGAGTCTGATGCCGGCCGGTTTGTTTGTGATAAACGAATCCGGCCCCAGTTCCATGAGGAACCCTTCGGCTTCTTCCGTGCGAATGATGCCACCGAAGCGTCGCGATGCTTCGAAAAGTGTGACACGAACATTCGCAGATTGTGAAACCAGTCGCTGAGCGGCCGCGAGCCCGGAAATACCACCGCCAATCACGGCAATCCGCCTTGCGTTTCCAGCCATTTTATCGGACGAAGAGATCGTCACGACTTTGCTCCAAGTTCATGTACGAACTCAACAACAGCTTTGACATGATCAGGATTCATGTCGGGCATCACACCGTGACCCAGGTTGAAGATATGTCCGGGGCGGCCACCAGCGGATTTCAGAACATCGGCCACCCGTTGCTTCAGAACAGGCAAGTCTGCATAGATGGAAACAGGATCCATATTGCCTTGTATGGCGACGTCGTATCCGAATGTCTTCCAGGCATCTTCGAGTTGGCATCGCCAGTCAAGTCCCATGACTTGTCCGCCAGCTTCTCTTTGCAACGCGTGCAGTGATGGATTGCCATTGAGAAAATTGATCACAGGAGCAAACGGCTCCACTGACTGAATCAACCGCCTTGTGTGCGGCAGAACGTATCGGCGATAATCAGATGGCGACAAACAACCGGCCCAGCTGTCGAACACCTGCACGCACTGGCAACCTGCAGCGATCTGATGCTGCAGATACATACTGACGGTGTCTACCAGTCGACTCATCAGAACATTCCATGCGCTTTCGTCATTGTACATCAATGACTTGGTACGCACGTAGTTTTTCGAGCCGCCACCTTCAATGCAGTAGGAAGCCAAAGTGAATGGAGCTCCTGCGAAACCCAGCAAAGGAATGTCGTTCGGAAGAGCTCGACGAATCAGGCGAATCGCCTGGAATACATAGTCGACGCTGTCCATCGATTCGAGCGATCGTAGTCGATCAACATCACGTCCCGTGTGAATGGGATTGTGGATGACAGGGCCCTCGCCCTTTTGATACTCCAGATCAATTCCCATCGGCTCAAGAATTGGAAGCAGATCCGCGAATAGAATTGCGGCATCCACACCAAGAACTTCTCTTGCTGAAATGGTGACTTCGCAGGCCAGCTCCGGAGTCTTGCACAACTCCATGAACGTCACCTTGCTACGAACGGCCATGTATTCCGGAAGATAACGGCCGGCCTGTCGCATAATCCACAAGGGAGTCGTATCGGTTGGTTCTCGCCGAACGGCCTTCATGAAACGACTGTTGTGAAGTGCATCTGACATAGGATTTTCAGGGGCTCAAGTGCTGTCGGGTATCTCAGTCGCAACATGCGACTGTGCATGAATTTCTGCTCGTAGGTGTCGTTCGAAGCTTCTTCGAAAATTACACTCTATCTTACGAATGACTCTCTTGCTGTCGGTGACCGATCGATGCGTTTCAATGAAAAGCTTCTTCCGGGTAAATTCTACGTGGAACTGTGTTCAATTCGCCTGGCTGGGATCGATGTTATTCAAACACCAGCCCTTTGTCTGTAATTCGAAATGGCAGAATGGACTCATCACAGGCGCTGCCTCGGTGCTTGGCCACATAGAGTGCTCGTCCCATTGTATTGCCAGTGCGAGTCTTGCCGATCATGATAATTGTGTTTGCATTGGAAAGAACATCGCCCGATTGAATTGGGCGACTGATCAGGTCGTCCAGCATCACTTCATGGCTTGTATATAGCAGCAGACTGCTGAGTGAATTGTGATCGTATCCATGCTGCATGACGTCTTGTTCCTGCGAGCGAAAATGCACGCGGAACAAGTCACGAGCCAGCCAGTCGTGATCTTTTCGAAGTATCTGATGATAGACGTAGTCGAAAAGATGAAACTGAAAAGAGTCAGAATCTTTCGTTGTTGGTTCAACTCCGTCAATCACGCAACGACGCACACCGTGGACAAAATTCCCGTAGAAAAATGCAATCGTCTGGTCGAGACGTCGCATGAGGTCGGCTTTGAATTCCTGCCATTCTTCGGGCTGCATATCCCCGATTGTGACTCGACGGCCGCCGCGATGAAAGACGTGCAAATAATCGGAACGGATTTGCTTCGCGTCCCAGACAACGGCAGGTTCAAAATGATCAGAAAACGCACGTTGTTTGAACTTCCATTCAAACATTCGGTCCGCGTACTCTGGCTGATTCTGTGCATCGCCTCGAGTCGTCAGATCGAACAGGATTCCAGTCTCGCCTTCCTGCGATTTGCCCGCATGGGCATAGCTGACACCAAGCTGAGTTTTGCCGATGCCTGTTGCGCCCATCACAACCGTCAGTGTTCCGGGAATTACGCCGCCCCCAAGTGCCTGGTCGAGTCGCGGAATCCCAGTAGAGTGTCGAGCGGCAGTCATTGGTAAGCGGCAACTTTCTGCGGTGAAATGTCTTCGGTTTCATCGGAAATTCGATGGCAACCACACAATGAGCCTGTTGAGTTTGCAAACCAGTGGATTCGTTATGTCGGGCCAATTTTCGAGAGGACAATCCACGAAAACGGCACGATAGTCAACTTCGTGTCGAAATTCTCCGTCGCCTGCCGACGAATACGCACTGTCCATATGAGCATAATTGTCAGCATGGATTCCGATTTGCTGGCTTGTCGCGATTTTTCCGACGAGGCGAACAGTCCGGCATCGCATCAAGGGGCTACATTCCGTCCAGCCTGTCACTTGCAGTCCCTTCTTCCGGCAAAAGCTGGTGTTGAGCGTTTGCTCAGATCCGTAGAGGTGTTAGGATTTCTCAATGACCCTCGGGAGGCTGGTAAATCAGCAGCGAGTGGATGTTTGTTCATAACCTGTAGCTTGGCGGTGATTTTCTTTTTGCGTAACCCTATCACGTGAGAAATGCGACCGGCTTTGCGTCTGCCATTCGCACCCATTTTCGTCTGCAATCTCTGCAGGTTTTCAACCACCTCTTTTAGACGGTCAGTATTCAGTCCATGGCTGCGATTAAGTCGAAAGACGGACTGAAGTCCTACCTGCTGACCTCAAGACTGCTGACTCCCGCAGCCTGGAGCGGCATCGAAACTGAGATCACCGGACTTCAGGAAGTTTCGTCCATCCTTCAAGTGCTGGAACGACGGCAATTGTTGACGCAGTTTCAGGTGGGGCGAATCCAAAAGGGAGAGACTGAGGGACTGGTTCTCGGACGCTACAAACTTTTGTATCGCAACGCGTCTGGTAGTTTTGCTCGAGTTTTCCGCGCGGTGTCGACGGATGCCAACAGCACCGTAGCTCTGAAACTATTGCGTGAGCGATGGGTCGATGATCCTCGGACTGTCGCCAGCTTCGAACGAGAAGCTCGCATCTGTCAGAAGTTCGTGCATCCCAACATCGTGTCGATTCTGGACATCGGCAACGAGGGGCGGTTCCACTATTTCACAATGGAATTCATTGAAGGCGGAAATCTTCGCGACTTCATGAACATTCGCAAAACGTTGTCGCCTGTGGAAGCGACTCGCTGCATCTACCAGATCTGCCAGGGGCTGGAATATGCTCTGAAGATGGGCGCGTCTCACCGCGATCTGAAACTCACAAACGTTCTGATGAGTAGTACTGGCGTTGCAAAACTCGTGGATTTCGGCTTGGCAGGTGCAGAGAATGCAACGCAGGCTGGCACCAGCGATGACGTTCAGCGGGCTCTGGAGTACTCGACACTGGAGCGCGGTACCAATGCACCTCGAAATGATCCTCGCAGCGACATTTTCTTTGCAGGTTCAATCTATTACGAGTTGCTCTGCGGAGATGGCCCATGGCCGCGCACGATCGATCGTGAAGCGAAGCTGCAACTGAGTCGTTACTCTAACGTTCGGCCACTCAAGCAAGTGCTCCCCGGCCTGCCGGAAAGAATCTACAAAATCGTGAAAACGATGATGGAACTGAATCCATCATCGCGATATCAGTCGTACGTCGAAGTCAACAAGGACCTGCGGGCTGTGCTTGCGGAACTGGGAGATCCAACCGAACAGAACGCGAAGAATAACTCCGTGCCTTCAGGTGGTGCGGGTTCAAAATCCGGATCTTCAGCATCCGCCATGTCAGGAAAACAATCGTTCAGTTTGATGGTGGTTGAACCGGGACGCAAACGCGAAAAAAAACTGAAACAGTATTTCGAGCAGCATTCGTTTGCGTTGAATTTTATTGAGGATGCTTCGGCCGCATTTGAAAAGCTGAAGGGAAAGACGCCTCCGGACGGATTGCTATTCATGGCCGACGTTGATGCTGCGCCGGTTCTGGAGATTTATCCAAAAGTTCAGGCGTATGCTCGAACGCTGAAAGTCCCGTGCGTTGCTTTGTTTGCGGGAGAAGAAGCCGACTCGGTCAAGAAGCTGATAAATTCGACAAAATTCGGCGCGACGATGTTTCAGCCGACTTCACCGCGAGACCTTCGTCAGCACTTTGCGGAAATCGCAGGTTTTGATTGCGGGCCCGTATCTCCTCCGGAAGCTCCCAAACAAAAAGACGCGTCTGTTCCAAAAGCAAACCCGAAAGGCAAGTCACCAAAAACTCCGGAACCCGATGCTGATTCAGGGATCGTCGTGGATGATTCGGATGTTGATTCAGGGATCGTGGTGGATGATTCGGATGCGGATTCGGACATCGAAGTCAGTTCAAAACCCGCTGCGGCGTTCAAGCCATCCTCTGAAAACTCGAAGTCGATTTCGAAAGAGTCGTCTCGGTCCAAAGAATCGACTTCCGGCAAAGCGAAGAAATCTCAGCCAGCCGTGACATCTGCGGGTGTTTCCGATTCAGAGGCTGCTGCTGTCAAGGCTCCTGCTCCACAGCTCAATGCGTCACAAAAGGCGGCCGCCATTCGTGCGGCTCAGCGAGCAGCCGAACGTGAGGCAACTGAGAAGGTCGCGGCCGAAAAGGCTGCCGCTGAAAAGGCCATCGTCGACAAGGCTGCGCGGGAAGCGGAGGAGAAAGCCGCTCAGGAGAAAGCCGAACTCGATCGCATCGCTGCGGAAAAAGCGGCTGCGGAAGAGGCCATTCGGAAGAAGGCTGAAGACGAGAGACTCGCGCAGGAAAAGGCCGAGGCCAAACGGAAGGCGGCCGAAGAGGCGGCTCTCAAAAAGGTAGAAGAAGAGCGGCTCGCGAAAGAGAAAGCCGAAGCTCAACGTTTGGCCGCCGAAGAAGCGGCTCGCAAGGCCGAAGAAGAACGCATCGCCCGCGAGAAAGCGAAAGCTGAACGTCTCGTGGCCGAAGAGGCAGCTCGCAAAGCCAAAGAAGAACGCATCGCGCGCGAAAAAGCGGAAGCCGAACGACTGGCTGCTGTAGAAGCAGCTCGCAAAGCCGAAGAAGAACGCATCACTCGAGAGAAGGCTGAAGCCGAACGACT
>JBGSVD010000002.1:0-29918 GCA_041753135.1 Planctomycetaceae bacterium | reverse complement strand
GACTTAAACTCACAGCGACCTCCGTGTTCGTTTGTGGTTCTTGAAGAACGCACATTCTGTGCGAAATCACAAGCCACACGAAGGTCACTTTGTTTGACTCAAACCCCACCCGCAATGCAACTTAAAAGCTGCACGATCTCTAAGGAAGCGGTGTCTTCGCCTTGCGAACCGGAAATATTCCGCTCCCTGACGGTCGCGGCTCGAATTGCGGCGGGGCCTGCTGCTGGCGGGGAATCCACTGTCTCCACAATCGCGGACCAAACCAAACCCCGCGCCGGATCGGCGGGCGTTGAGGGCTCGCCGCGAATGCCCATCACCGTCCTTAGAGTGCTCGCCACCGGAACGCGACGCCGACCGAACAAGATCACCGTCGGCGTCCCATGCCCGGGAATGTAGGCTCCAGCGGTGTCGATCACGTGCGTCAGGTCTACGCTCGGAAAGAACGACTCAATCAGCTTCCTGCCGAATTCGCGTTTCATGAAGCTGTTGGACGTGATCTGCCCCGTGTAGCCACCAATCACCGCCAACTGGAAGATTTTTTCCAGGAACGGCACCGACAACGAGTACTTCATGTGACATGACGCGAAACGCTTCCGGTAACGCTCGTTGAGCTGCCGATCCTTCGGCGTGATGTAGGGCGGGTTGGCCACGACCGCGTGGTACTGACCGCCACGCAGCAGCCGCTTTAGCTCGGGCAGGTTTTCGGTCCGATAGGCGTGGTCGCATTCGTCGGAGTCTCCCGAGCCGCGACCGTCAGGGAGTGGTTTAGATTCTCCGCTTCCTGACGGGCGCGGCTCTACATCATCGACCAGGGCGAAATCCAGTTCCTGCTGACCCGCTGTGTATTTCTTTCCGCCTGAGGCCAGCGGCGCATGCAACAGAGAGTCTCCGCAGACGAGATTCATTTCAAACGCCGGGGCGTCGGCGAGTCGCTGAATGCCACACGCCTTCAATGCGGCCAGCAGCAGTCGAAATCGAGCAATTGCGATC
Source organism: Planctomycetaceae bacterium (assembly GCA_041753135.1). GTDB lineage: Bacteria > Planctomycetota > Planctomycetia > Planctomycetales > Planctomycetaceae > SXXK01. The sequence continues at coordinate 28,928 of JBGSVD010000002.1, read as the reverse complement.
GCAAACGGATTCACATCGACGCCGTGAATGCTGTCGAGTGTTCGCTGGACCAGTTCCCGCACGTTGGTGCCGGGTTCCATCTTCATCCAGCGATCCAGGATTCTCGGAAAGCTGCCGAGCAGGAAGTGGCCGGAGCCGCAGGCGGGGTCGATCATTTTGAAGATATTCGTAGAGCCGCGACCGTTAGAGAGTGATGAGGCATCTCCGCTTCCTGACGGGCGAGGCTCGATTGGCTCAAGGCCAAATTCATCGAGTGCAGGATCGAGAGTGCGGTCGAGGATGAATTCTTCGACGAACTCGGGCGTCTGCAGCAGGGCGTATTTCTTTCGAGCCGCCTCCGAGAGGTCCTGATACAGGTCGCCCAGAAATCGAGTGTCGAGAAACGTCGAGCCGCGACCGTCAGGGAGCGGTCCTGCTGCAACGCTTCCTGACGGTCGCGGCTCTGCACCGGAAGTGAAGTCGTGAACGAGGGCTCCGGTATTGGCGTCGATCTTCTGAAAGAATTTCAACAGCTCCCCAGCCGCGTCACCGCTCAGCCAGTTCGGGAGTTCTCGAATCGGATTGTGTTCGCCAAACACATCCTTCGTCCCCGGCAGCTTCGCCAACTGATCAAAGATCGACAGCAGATACTCCCGGTCCGTCTGCTTTGGATGCTTCCGAAAGTACAACTCATGTTCGTCCCGAGCCCGGCTCAGCCGATCCTCCTGCGCGCCGCGCCCGTCAGGAAGCGGAGTCTTGTTTGCGGCGGATGCAGAACCACTCCCTGACGGTCGTGGCTCGGAACCCGACGGCCCAGAGATCTTCGGCGGATCAATCAATCGATTGTCTTCCAGGAACCGCACAAACACACACGACAACACCCATGCCGCCGCAGCTTGGGTAATCGCATCCGTCCGCCAGTCCTCATAATTCTGAGCCGTCCGCTGAGCCTTCGTCGCCCGCTCATGCTCCTCCTTCAACCGCACTCCAACCTCCAGAACCTCCGCAGACATACTGCGTTCCAGCAGATCAGCCTCCAGCTTCTGTAGCAGCTTTTGAAGATCGGAAAGGAGTGCTTGGCGATTGATCATTGTTCGAAGGAGCTTTCAGCGAGTCAGCAGTCAGCGGTCAGGAATGCGAGAAGCTATGGGAAGAGGTCGAGTCGCTGCCATTGTTGTCGGGCAAAGCGTTGTGTCGGTGAATTCATGCGGAGTCGGTCTACGGTGGCTCGACCTGTCGGTGTCAGTCCGATCACAGTTCCTTCGCCCACCATCGCGGCGAAATGTTCTTCCCAGATTTCCTGTCTCGGATGAAACAGCGGCACTATGGTTCCCGTTTCGCTGTCAGTGCCTTGAACAGCGTTGCTCTTGAAGAGATTGCAGGAACGGCAGGCCAGAGCCCAGTTGTCCTCGCTGTCGGTCCCACCCTGTCCAGGCGGGATGACATGTTCGACTTCAAACGGAAAGTTGAAGATCGCTTCAGGTGCGTGACAGTATTCGCAGCGATGTCCCGCACGAGCGGAGACCAGAGCGTAACGAGGATTCACTTGCCGAGTCCTTTCGCCACATCCTCAGCGCGTTGCCCGCTGGCCTTTGACTCCGCTTCGACCAAAGATTCCAGCTCGGACTGCTCTTCGGTCGATAAGCTGCCGCCAGCATCTCTCGCTTCCCGCCAGCGAGTCATTAAGTCAGCCATCCGCTGTTGCTGGGCCTCGGAAAAGAAACGGTCTGCCTGGAACCTTTGCACGATCAGCAAAGAATCCGCCCCGACTTCCGGGAACTGTTCCGTAAAGGCATCCAAAGCCTGCCCGGCTGTCTCGCCCGTGGCCACGCACTCACCGGACACAGCCTGATACGACTGGCCGCCCGTTTGTTTCGGAACTGGCAGAATGGCTACAGTGGTCATGGTTTGTCTCCTATTAGTTTTCAGCGGTCAGTGGTCAGCGAGTCAGGGTCGGAGTCAGTCGATTGCGATTTCGTTCTTGCTGAATGCTGAGAGCTGATCGCTGAATGCTCCTGCGACCGCTCCCGCTTAATCTTACCAACAAATGCGGCTAACATTCGTTTCACTTCACAGGTTTGTTCATTGAGTTGCTGGTACGCTTCGGGATTAAGCATGTTCAGATCATGCACGAGAAGCAGGTGATATTCCAGTTCGCTTGCTGATCCCATAGCAATCTCAAGGAATCGACGCAGCTCATTGTCGCCTCCACGCCCGCACCCTTCGGCAATGTTGGCTGGAATTGAAGCCGCGGCACGGCGAACCTGGCTCGTCAAGCCGTACAGTTCCTCACGTACAAAGCTGCGTGATGCTCCGTAAACCGCCAACGTCAACTGGTGACTCTTTTGCCAGACAAGCAGATCCCGAAAGGCTTTCATCGGTCCCCTCCGTTCATGCTTTTCGCCTGTGGACTTTGATCGCTCGCCACCAACGGCTGATCGCTGACCGCTGACGGCTGCACGCTTCTTGCATCGCCGTTCGCTGACTGCTGACCGCTGAATGCTGTCCCCTGACCGCTCGCTCCGCGATGTTCATTGCGAATCCATTTCTCCGGAATCCGAGTCCGCTGACCGGGACTTATGATCGGAATGGCTTTTCCATCAAGGAGCGGCTGTGTATCGCCGGGAATCAGTAACCACAGGCCAGGGATGCCATCTTTGCGGCCGACTTTTTCTCGCAGGCTGGCCAGCAAAGACATTTGGTCGTATCGAGCCAGCAGTCCAGGGTAGGTCAGCAGGATTGTTCGTTGCGACGACAGAAGTTGCTGCTCAATGACGGGCATGGCTCGATTGACGAGCACCATGAATTTATTCCATTGCGGGCTGCCAACAGCAGCATCAGCATTGACGACGGCGTCCCATTTACCGCCCGCTTTCTCAACAACCTGTTGCAGCGAGTCGATAAACAGCGATTCCAGGTCCACATTCTCAACCGGGAATCTTTCGCACAGTTCTTTTGCGGCTCTCTGATAATTTTTGGGCGTAACGAGCAGAGCCAGAAAAGCTCCGTCCTTAAGCCCTCGTTCCAGTCGCTCTTCAAACTGCCGAGCGTCTGCGATTTCCGGTGTAATCTCTCCGGGCGCCAACAGCCCTGGTGCTGTGGGCATACGCGACGCGGATTCACTGCCGCTGGTGACGGAGACCATGTCACGTTGACGACTGACAAATCGACCAAGGCCCTGAGCGTCGGTTTTCCACTCGAAGTCAAATCCCGCGGCATGCAGAAGATCATCCAGGGCTGGACGATCCGGCAGAGGTGCTGCCTCGGGATAACGCCCGGAGATGCGGTCCCAGATCTGCTGAACGGTCAGCATCGGTACGCCGTAGATCGCCCCCTGCGACAACTTGATCGCTCGGGCTGCATCCATACCCCGAGGATACAACTCCTGACGACTGGAAACGGCAGCAATCCTGGATGATGCAGCGGCTAAGCGGATGATCCGGGCATCGCTGAGTGGAGGATGACTACCTGGCGCAGTGATTTCGCGCAATCGCTGCAGCACTCGTGCAGGCGGAACCAAAGGGTCATCACCGGCCAGTTTGTCGGCTTCGTCGCCCAGCTTCCCGGCATAGGCCGTCAGTTCCTGTGACAACGCGACCAAGACTCGGTCGTCATCGCGGCGCACCAGAAATCGCGGCTCGTCCATCGTGCGTTCGACTTCGAAACATGCACGGGCAACTGCGGTGGCCAGAATTGTTCGTCGTGGGTCATCCTCAACGGACCCGCGTGCAACCAGAATAGACTCGGCCAGTTCACCGATGGTCATGACACCACCGGCTGCAGACAGAATTTCTGTGATGCTGGTTCGTAGGCTTGTGAGCGGTGGATCTTTTGCCCAACGCTCCTGAAACTTCCCAACAAGCTGGCCAACCCGTGCCCGCGTGACTCCGACAAGGGTGGCCACATCCGTTTGGCTCGGCCATGAGGTTATGTTGCTAGTCGATGGTTGGGGCTCTGGACTCGCGTTCTTCAGTCCCAATAAGGCCTGCAGTGTTTCTTTCGCCGTATCGCCTTCTCGGCTACCTGTTCGGGAAATGCGAGCGATGATCTGATCAACGCTGAGGTTTCCGACTTCGACAAGTCCCTGTGGTTCTGGAGCCTTGTCCGTCGCTGCATCATCAGCAACCGTTGGACGTTCCGGGTTGCCAAGCCGTTCGCGAAGTATCCGAACTGCCGCGACAATTTCACGACGGGTCTTGTTGCCCACTCCACGGAGTCGCAGCAATCGTCGCACGGGTACAGTCAACAAGTCTTCGACAGTCAGAACATTCGCACGATCCAGAGCATTGGTCGCACGAGTGCCAAGGCCGAGTTCCGGAATCTGTGTATCAAATGTTGCTGCTTCCAGAAGCCGCCGGATTTCGTTTTGATCTTCATGATCAGAGAGAGATCCGGGTTCTTCAATGCCGACAAAACATTCTCGCCATGCATTCAGCATGCTTTCGGCGTTATCGAAACGCTCGTCCGGATTGCGACGAAACGCCGTTTTGAAGAACTCTGTCAGGCTGTCGCGGAGCGAGGCATCAAAAAGATCGCCATCAATTGTGGCTTCACACGACAGATGCGAGGGATCACTGGAACCATCGCCCCATTTTGGAAACGTATTCGGGCCTGCAGCAAGCTCGTACAGCGTGACAGCGGCGGCATAACGTTCCGCGTGCAAGTCCCAGCGTTTGTGCTTTCGAAGTGGCAAGAATGGATCAAGATAACCGGTTGTACCAGCTCGAATGTTGTCAGCCGGGGCTTTCGACAACGAAAAGTCGAACAGCACGAGGTGCAGCTTGTCACCTCGTTTGATCTGGCCAATCGCAATGTTGTCAGGCTTGATATCGCGGTGCGGAATTCCGGACTCTTCTTCCAGAAACTTCAGCACATCCAGCAGGTCTTCCCCGAATCGCTGCAACAGATCGATATGCAGTCGACCTTCCTGGCGAAGCCGATCGCGCAGGGTTTCAATTCGGCGTTCTTCTTTGTTAGAGAAGACAGGCTGCATCAGGAATGCAAATCGGTCGCCAATTTCCGTTGTACCTCGGACGGCGACGATGTGATTGTGTCGAAGCTTATCGAGAGTCTCGGCCTCTTCTTTCACACGAGCATTGTGTTCAGGCGACGATGCAATCTTGAGCACATACTCCTGGTGATCTTTCTCGACCAACAGGACAACAGCGCAGCTACCTTTTCCAAGTCGTCGCAAGACTCGGAATCCATTGGGAAGAAAGTCGTCTTTTCGCGCGACGTCGGGGTCGAGGATGACGTTCTCCGCATCCGGAGAAGTGGCTTCGTCTTCGACTTTCTCCAGGAGTTCAAGGAAGTCACCAACCGTGTCGATTCTCAGGCTAACGTCAGCATGGGTGCTCCATTGAACGAGGTCCTGCAGGCTTGCACTCGCGCCGTTCAGGACCGAGCTGATCTGCAGCCCTTTGGTTTCTCTCAACTTGTTGCTGAGTTCCAGGCCATCTGCAGCAGGAGGTTGCCCCGAAAAGATGTGGTAGGCGATCGCTCCCAGAGAAAACACGTCAAGGTGTTCACCAAGGCCGCCATCCAGCAGCATGGCTTCCGGGGCCATGTAGGCTGTCGCGGTTTCTTCGATCAATTGGTCAAAGTGATATGTTGCACTGATTCCGCGTGATCCACCCGACGACGTTGAGCCTTCTTCGCGATAGCCAAGCTGCCAGTTGAAGAGTTTGATTTGAAATCGCCCAGTCGACAACGGGTTCACGAGAATGCTCTGCGGTCGCAGGGCTCGGTGAACGATGCGTTTCTCGTGGGCAAACCGGACGACTTCGGCGATCTGCCGCAACAAGTCGAGTCGCTGGTCGAGTGTCAGTTGCGAGTGCCGCAACGTGAGAAAGTGGTCGAGCCGAATAAACTGCGGATCGTGCTCGAAAATCAGAGCCGGTCCGAGTTCATGTTCAGTGAATCCTTCGCGGCGGAGAATCCCCGGATGTTGCAGAGATTCCAGCAGCACCGCTTCGCGTCGCGCAGCTCGCTCAATCGTCTGTCGCTCTTCGGCGGAAGCTCCGATTCGAACGTTGTAGATCCGGACTCGCCGCTTGATGTTCTTCAGGGTTGAATGTGTGGCGAGCCAATCCTGATAGCCCGGGCCTTCATCGACCAGGCTGTCCAGTACGTAGTCGCTGACTTTTCGACTGCGTTGCGACGGCCGAATTCCTGACTGCTCCATCGCCTGAGCAACCATTTTCCCCGTGGGGCGATCGTGAGTTCCCTTGTTGTTTGGGTCGAGGCCATCACATTTGCGATTCGTGATCGCAGCGATGATGCCCGCACGAGCAGGCTTGTCCCCGGCGGCAGCGACGTCACGCAGGCAAACGTGGTAACGAGCATTGCTCTGCAGTTCGCAACGCAGGTCAGGAGCCGAGCAGAATACAAGAGCCTCAATCCACGGCACTTGCCCCTTACCTTTGCACGCTTTCTGACGCTGAAGCAGTGAGCGGAGCTTCTTGGCCTTCGAGTTCGCTAGTTGATACGGATTGTCGCATGTGAAGACCTTGCCCTCAGTCTCCCATGTCCAAGTCCCGGCGTCACCGCGAAGCAAGCCCGGGCGACTCTTGATTTCAATGAGGAAGAAGCCCTGAGGCGTAAAGACCAGCAGGTCAACTTCATTAACAGTTCCGTCGTCTGCAATGAACTCGAAGTTGGACCATGCCCGATAGGGCTCATGGTCCGGGAACTGGCCGCGCACGAATTCCAGAGCATCCCGTTCCCACGGAAAGCTGGATTCTGCGATCGTCGCCCAGTTCTTCAGTTTTGCCATGTTGGAGGTCAGCTCAGCTGTTCATGCTTGTAAAACTACGGTGTGATAACTTACTAGCGTGGTGATTCCATGAAGCTCTCAGGCTCTCAAACAACTTGATCTCTGGCGACACATCCAGCGACACGCGTTTTGTACTACCGTGGTTTTCTCGGCGATTTTGCAGGCTTGGACAACGGCCGGAGCAACGCATCCATTTCATCCGTTCTGAACAGTCGGTATCCATTCACCGGATGCCGATGCGCTGCAATCTTGCCTGCATTTTCCCAGTTGCGCAGCGTGTTCGCCGACACCCCCAGATACTCGGCCGCTTCCGAGATGCGCAAAAAGTCCTTAAGGTTTTCCACGACACCCCTCTCAGAATCCATCCAATCCGCCGAAGCAGAAACTCAACACCTTTGTAAACCTTACCAAACTTGGGTAGCCTTTCCAATGAAGTAGGGAGTTCGAGTCCACGGCATTCTTGCTACCAGAACGGAGCTCATTGTGACGTGCTAACGGTTTCATGGAGTGTGGAGTTGTGGCACGTGTTGAGGTGAATAAGTAGCCGGAGCTTGACCGAGTTTCGGGGCTCTTCCTGCGACAAGCTACAACAGGAAAGTGCGACTCAGCAATGCGTGTCTTTATTTCTTCAACGATCTACGACTTCAGAGACCTGCGGTCCGCAATGAAGCTGTGGCTTGAAGAGAGCGGCTTTGAGGTTCTGCTGTCTGAGCACAATGATTTTCCACAGCAGCCAAAGAGCAACTCGTACGATTCCTGTCTTCAGGCAATTGACCGCTGTGACTACTTTATTCAGCTTATCGGCCATCGTATCGGCGGTTTGTATGATGCTGGCGATCGTATCAGCATCACTCGGATGGAATATCGCCACGCCTACCGTCGAGCTGTGACAGGGCAACTAAAGATCATTCCACTTGTGAGGAAAGAGCTTTGGGATATTCGAGAAGATCGGCGTGCTTTGCAGGATGCGATACGGCAAGACACGTTTCTCGACAAGGAGCTTTCTGATACTGACAAGAAACGCATTTTCAACTGCCCCAGCAAGTTCGCCAACGAGGCAGAAACGTTGTTTGAGTTCCTGCGGGAAGTTGGAAGAGTCGACGAAATGAAGCTGGCAACGCGTGGTGAGGCACCATTACCGTCGGCTAACTGGATTTATCAGTTCAATTCGTTTCGAGACGTCCTCGATGCACTGAAGACGACGCTTGATTTACGAGGAAATCTGAGGCAGAAAACACTCCGTACCAATCTCGTGCATGAACTTGAACTCAATACACGGGCATTGTTGACAGTTGGAAATGGAACTGCGTTTCCATTTGCCAACTGGTGTCAGCCTGCACGAAAAGCATTCAGTGGGTTGGTCGAGGGGACAACGACGTACACGATTAATCATGCCGCGATGTTTGCGTGCTTCATAGTCAACGCGCCGACCGTAATTCTCCGCCTTCGGTCACTTACTCTCACAACAGCAATCGAGTCGGGTGAGTTCCTTAGATTCGATAGACTCGAGGGCCGCCATGCTATCAGCGCCCTCCAAAGTGCAATGCTTCAGTTATCGGATGAAATCACTGTCTTGCGCCGGTTGCAAGAAGCGGCGCCGTTCCAGCAGATGATTTCTCACGTTACTGAAGTTGTGCGTAAGGCGAGTCAGCGAGGGCTGACAGCCGTCGCGTTCGAGAACGCTCAATTCATCTTTGCAATGCGTTGCTGCGATGGCCTCGTGAATGTGCAGGCCATTAACAAGGCGATGCATCGTTATCTCACTGATAAAGATCGGGAGTATCAGGAACCACAACTTCTGCCGAATTTACCACTTTTTCAAAGTGTTATGGATAATCCTCCTCGCGACGTATCTCGTGAGGATGCCCTGAAATGGCTTTAGTGCCTGTCGCGAAATGAACTCTGAGCGAATGTCAATTGTCAAATTAGAACCGCTCCCCTGAAGAATGCGATACCGATTGCATTGGATGTAACTCATGCTGCCATTCATTACTGCCTATGATCCGCTGGGAGGAAGCACTGGCAGCATCGATCCGCTTGGAGCAATGCAGACGTATGGTTCACTCGCTGATTTGCTTTTGCCCGGCGTCACGACAATCACCACGCGTTCGCGCTACCTGTCGATGCTGTGCGCCTCGCTTGCCAATGCGGAAAAGCATCGCACCATGCTTCCGGGAGCCTCTGGCTTGGCGCAACGACGGAAAGCTGTCGAACCATTTGAGCGGCTTTGGGCACTTGCGTGCGTGACGGCTCAGGCTGCAGGTCATGCGGGCGCAGCTGACGGATTGCGAGGGATCAGTTATGCGAAGACAAGCTTCCAGAATTTTGCCACGAGCGGAAAGAACGTCACTTGTGACTTTACGCTGTTGAAGTATCAGTCACGAACCGGTGCTGTCGGTACATACTGGACAACAATGGTTGGCGGACAATTGGTTGATCCAGATACAGGCAGGCTATCTGCTGAGGGCGTCGAACTTGCGGAACAGTTCCCGAAACTGCCTCTGGAGTACAAGGATCTCGCCAGAATTGCAGATCCGGAACAAGCCCGCCGCGTGTCCTTCTCGCAGGGAGCCTTTGCATCATGGAGTGAAGAGTGCCACCTGAAGGCCGCAGGACCAGAAGAGCGTCGACAGTTGAGCGAGGTACTGACCGCAGATGATCGCCGGGAATACGTGAGCCAGGCGATCCGCCGCATGCCTGATGGCGTACCGACAGATTGGGACACGACCTCGCTAACTCGTCTTGGTGAATCGCTGGAGGCACACCCACAAGCGAAAGCGATGGGTTTGCCAATTGTCGTCGAGGCAATTGTTGTGACAGAGCAGTTTCATGAAGCCATATTGGCACTTTTTGAAACACTGCTGTGGTGGGGGACTCAGAACGCCTCTAAATCGATTGGGGATCTGGCAACAGAGAAGGATTTTTGCAAGATGTCCGATCGTTGCCGGGACACAGCTCAAAGGCTAAGGGAGTATCGCGATCGTTGCGAACTTCCAGAAGTTCGTATTGCAATAGAAGGTCTTTTGGGATTTGCGTATCAAATTGATCGATGTCGGTCGGAGCTAGAGGTCATCACAGCATTGATGGATCGACACCATCATGTCCAATCAGGAAAAGTTGATGGCGGAATTCCTAAACGTGACTGGATCACTTGGGATGATTCCTCATTGCTGCGTCCGTCACCACGGTTTCAACGCAATGAGCGGCCGATGATCGCGGGCGGCATCAAATTGACGCATCCCTATCGACTGGAACCGTTCGTTTACATGCTTCGGGAAACCGGAGTGCTTGCTGGCAACGCCTAAACCCGGGACCGGATGCTCAATGGAACCAAGTCATCGCCTTATTGACTATTACTTGCCACCTGGTGAAGGGTTCCTGCTGGAATCGGTTGTCGCAACGACGTATCAGGTTGATTTCGAGTTTGTCGAAGAAGAGCTTTTAGCCGCAGCCTTGGGCGTTCGCTCGCCTGCTCATCGACAGAAAGCATTTCGATCCGAATTGGAGAGCAGGCTGCAAAAAACTGAAGTGTCTGTTCTGTACGACCTGAGTGGCTGCGACCGATTGGCTCGCCTCTCGCCTCGTATTGATGCCATTCCGATTGTACGTCCAAAGCTGCATTCGAAGATTTCATTGCTGATGTGGGTACGCGAGAGCACCGACAGTGAAACCCCGCCAGATCGGCGAATTCGCCTGATTGTCGGTTCAGCCAATCTGACTCGACAGGGGTTTCGTCACAACTATGAATGCGTTGTGTCGATCGATTTTGGTGGAACGAACATATCGCCCCGTTCACTGCTGCTGACCGCGATCGGGCTTGTTCAGCAGATTGGCAATGAGTCTCAAAGTCCCCAATTGGCTCGCCAACTCGCGGAGTTCTCTCGGCAGGCCAGTATCTTATCCGAGGGTGTTACAGGGCCGGAGACTCCACTCGCATTGGTATCAGCGAGAGAGGTAGTTTCTGCCATCCGCAACTCATGGGCTGTTGTTTCGACCGAACGCCCTGAAACGGTGACCGTCGTTTCGCCATTCTGGCCTGAAGGAAGCACGGCGGCTCTCGCTTTGACAGATCTGTTCAAGAGGCTGGGGCCACCTGCCCATCTGGAGCTTGTGTGTGTGGGTGAGAAATCCGCCGATGGGAGATCATGGCTCCCGGTATTTGATGGCAATGTGGCCATGGAATTGAAGAAACGACTAGACAGTCGGATCTATCTTCGGCCGGCATTGCCCGAGAAGGCGGCCCCGCAATCTATTCAGAATGCGGAAGAGAAAGGTGACGAAACCGAAGAACAGGAATTTGCGACTCGCGTAGGAGGTAGCCATGTTAAGGAGTCCGAGTCGCAACGAGTGCTACACGCCAAATTGATCCTCGTAGATGGAACAGCAGGAAGCGTCCTGTATATCGGCTCCTCGAATTGCACGCGGCTGGGATTGGGACTTGGTGGAACGTCTGTGAATTCTGAGGCTGGATTTGTCTATCGGCTGGCACCTCGTCAACGGAAGCAACTCAAAGGGTTGTTCGAGTTTGCTGGGCCGCCGACCGAGGTTAACGCCGATCATGTCCCGCCAACGATTTCGCCGAAGATTGAAGACGAAGCGTTCAGTCCAGCCTTTTTGGCGGAAGTGGTTGCTTCAGGATCGGTGCTGACGATCCGCTTTCGCGATGCCGTACCGTCAGATCTCGTCATCCTCATGCCCATTCCAGCAAAGGCTGATGATCCGGGTTACTGGCTCCTCTATCGAAGAGAGGCTGATGTGTCGATTCCAAATGAATTGGTGACCATTGACCTGACTTCCTGCCCGAGATGCGACGAACACCTGGTCCACTTTCCCGATGAGGGATCTGGTCAGCATGTTCAGCCGCATGTCTATGTGGAAGTTCGGTGCCAGGGCTGCCGCGTCAATTTTCCAGTCCGTTTTGACGATAAGACGCAGTTGCCACTTCTCCTCGCAGGACGAAAGCCAACCGAGAGTGAGATCCTGGAACACTACTTGTTTGGAAAGGAACCAGAAGACACAGATGACGGAAGCGGCGTACTGCATGATTCGCACGACGATAAGAAGACCGACGCCCCGGTGGATACTCGTCGCATACTGGCATACTTCATCCGGCAGTTTGTTCAGGCCATCCCCGGCATTGAGGCTGAGTTAAGATGGGCAAACTATTCGCGTCCGTCACTCGATGCCGCACTTCGAGGTCCAACTAGCCCGCTGGCATTGGCCGAACGTGTATTCGCAAGTCTTACGATGCCACCAACAATCAATGAACCGAAGAAGACGCCAACAGCAGTTGGATTCCAATTGACAGAGATCCTCGCCAGTTTGCTGCGTTGTCGTTCCGGCATCGCTGACCCAGCTTTGCAGGATTGCTTTGAGCCAGTTGTCGACCGTTGCCGGAAAATGCTGTCCACTCTTGTTGCTCAGGAAGTGGAGTTGCAAACCGAAGAATTTCGCCGCTACCAGTCTCGTATATTGGGAGATGCCTGATGAAGATTTCTCGGGACATCGACTTGAGCCGCTCGCTGCGACATGTGTTTGGCAACAAAGCCGACTTCAACGAGCAGATCCTGCATGACTGTGCGCGACAGTCCGACACGGCAAGCGCCATCCTGCGTCGATTCTTTATTGCAAAAGAGAGTGAACGGCGGGAGTTGATGATTCTCGCTGACGAAGTTGGACTGGGGAAGACCTTTGTGGCCTTGGCTGTTGCAGTCTCAATCCTTGATGCAATTAAGCGAGGTGAATCACCGGACGGACTGCCCGCAAACAAGCCTGTCATATTAGTGATAACGCCAAAGAGTGATGCACTCTTCAACAAATGGCTGCGAGAGGTCGAGACTTTCAGGAAAGACTGTGCAAAGTATGACGGCGACCTGGACTGGCTTCAAATCGTGGCGCCAGATCGCAACAACGGGAACTCCAGCAACATAATCGACTTGTCGTCAAAAATCCGAAGCGCTACACGAGCCAGGCCGATGCTCATTGTCGCAAAGCAGAGTGTGTTCGGTGCCGCCCTGCATGATCGCGATTGGTGGCGTCTGCGCAGTTTGGCAACCGTGTTTGGCCACTTTCACACTCCCACAGACGTTCGCCGCTATTGGTGTCGCAAAGGCCGGTTATTCGATAGTTTTGGCATCCCTGAACTGCATTCACTTCTGGATCTTCGAAGCTCTGGCTACCTTTGGGTTGATGGCGTTGATGGAATCTCACCCGATTTAGCGAGGGCCTTCGCTCGAGCACTTGAATCGAATCCGCATCTCTCAGATCGACTGGCAGAGGCACTCAATGGTAGTGACGAGGACGCATTTTCGCGGCTTCTTGATGATTTAACTCGGTACGCACTGGTGTCGGATTGGCCCCAGTTTCCGCTCGTCATCATTGATGAAATCCACGGCTTGAAAACCGAAAATGTTCAACCGAGACGTCACTTTGAGGCGTTTGCGGCAGGAAAGGTTTGTCGCCTACTGGGCTTATCCGCCACGCCATTTCAGTTGCGTCATGATGAGCTGCTGAGCCTGCTTAAGCTGCGTAACGCACTGGCGCTGCCGAAGAGTCGCATTGAGCAACTCGATGAAGCGGTGGACCAACTCGGAGCGGCCATCAAATCGGCGCGAGATTCTGGGGAGTCCTTCCGCAGGCGATGGAAGGCACTTCGTCAAATCGATCAGGGAGTCATCAGTCAAACGTGGGACTTGGTGATGAAGGATGGTGAACAAAATCGCCAGGCTTTGGCGGCTCAGATCCGACCGCCGCGAATTTCGCATGCCATCATCGCCGCTCTGAATCTTGAGCAAAGCAATCGAGAACTGCGACGACAACTGCAACCATTTATCATTCGGCATCAGCATCTGCGTGGCTATCGAGAGCATTTCGTGGGGCACAAGGCTGACGCTATGGAGAGCCATGGCAGTCTGTCCTTCAGTTGGTCGCCGGGCATGGAAGTTCACGGTCATGACGAACTGGCACAGTACCTGATGATGCGAGCAGTAGCGATTTCAAAGCAGGAGCGAGGACTGCCAAACCTGGGAGCCGAGTTAACTGGCAGCTATCGGCACTTAGTGGAAACGGCTGCCGTTTGGAAAAAACTTGCGAAAAGCACTACCCCGCTACTTCGTGACTACCACGACGTACTCGAACAGATGATCGGGACCCGAACTGAAGAACGAGATCCGGATGCTGAACATCGAGAGATTCAAGCCACAGTTCATCGGGCACTTGAGTTCTTTAAGCGAGGTCAAAAATCCCTAGTCTTCTGCGTCTACACCAAGACTGCAGAATCCGTTCGTGATCATCTGCAGGTTGCAATTGAGAAATACCTCAGCGAGACACGGCAGAGTGTGTTCGGGGATTCATCGGCATTTGAGAATTTCCGGCGACGATTCTTTAATCGGCGGGAGTTGCTCTTTTCACTAATTCAGGATCACCCATTACTTGGCCAACAGCCAGGGGGACGCATTGGAGTCCCATCGAAAATCGCATTAAATGCAGAGCACCTTGAGCAGGTCTCGCTGTTGTTGGTGAAAAAGGGTGTACACGCAAATTCTGATAAGCCAGACCGTCGCCTCATTATTGCAGCAACGGAACAAGTAGCCGTGGCTTGGTGGCGTGAGAAAGCGGATGGCAAAAACTGGCTCCAGAAAGTGCTTCAGAATTGCCCAGATCTGCAAGAACGGATTGTTTCTGCCAATTGGCTCGAAGCTCGTGAACCGCTCTCTCGCAGTGAACGCGCTGGCCGTGCCACGCGACACTCTGACCCCGAGGCTCAACAACAGACAGGTGATCCGCTAGAAGTGGAAGATGCGGAGGCTTATGAGGCACCGACCGAAGTCGCTGAACCCATGAGAGCAGCCGTCGATGCGTGGACGCGTCGGCTTCGTGAGGACGCGATTGGGGAGATCATCGCCCCCTATTTTCAGCAAGGTCTGATTGCGGCCTGTCATGGTCGCCCACCTCTCCTGGTCCAGAATCACGGACATTTGCTGGCCCAGTTTGATTTGGAAACAAGAGCCGTCGCTGGCCAGGTATTCCGGCGAATTCTTATGGCTGACGAGTTTCTGCTTCGATATCTGGCCGACCTTGAAAAAGACAACACTGAGCGATGGGCCGACTATCTTTCCGAGCGGTATGTCAAACCGCTGGACGGTCATTTGGAGTCACTTCGGGATCGTGTTAACGCGTATCTCGAAACCCTTGTACGCGCACTCAGCAACAATGCGCTGCTTTCAGGGTATTATGCGGGTGCTGAGAATCGCAACGTTGTCCAGCTTGTCAAAGGGGAGACGAAAAATCGCGATCGATATTTTCTCGGATTCAACACGCCATACCGCCCCGAGATCCTGATCTCAACTTCAGTCGGCCAGGAGGGAATTGATCTGCACCGGGAATGCCGTCACGTAATCCATCATGACCTGTGCTGGAACCCAGCGACTATCGAACAGCGAACAGGGCGAGTTGACCGAATTGGTAGCAAGGTGGAACGTGAACGAATGGGAGTTGAGGAAGGCACAGGGCCGACGCTGGAGATCGCAGTACCGTACTTGGCCGCAACGTACGATGAACGCATGTTCGAAGAACTCTATCGCCGTGCTCAGCTATTTGAAGTGACTCTGGGCGGCGACATACGAGTCGATGGTCGCATGGATCCGGAGCATGTGACTTCAGAACACAAACGCCGAGAAAAACTTGGTATCGGCACGGACGATGAAGATCTCGGTGACGAATCAAACGATTCCGGTGTCGTGGATCTTCCCATCGACATGATTGCACGGCTGCGTGTTGATTTATCGGTTTGGAAGCCCTGAAACGGGGACTGTCTTCTGAGTTGTCAGCAATACATGATTGGCAGTGGCCAATTCCGCTCGCCTGATGATCGCATATGGGATTGATCAGCCTAGACCCGAATTTGACAAGAACCAGCCCGGTCTTCTAATTGCATCAAAGACGGTACATACCGGGAGTTCATTTGCAGCTATTCCGAGTGTTGTTGCCAGACTCAGAAATCCTGGATGATCAATTCCCCAAAGCGGATGTACCAGACAAGCTACTGGCCGGTCGTTTTTCCAGACGAGTTCATATCCATTCCGTACCTGCACTTTGGCACCAGGAATTCCTCGTGCCAAAGCTCTGGCTGCCTTCGCCCCTATGCCGTCCCAATGACACTGATTGAGGCTGATTGACTCGGCCGTACATTTGGGATCGGTGGCAAGATGCACAAGGTCCAATCCTAACCTCCAGTCGAGCAGCGAATGAAGCTTTCCATTGTAATAATCGCGCAGACAGGCGTAGCAAGAACTGTCACAGTCATGTGCATGTTTTGGAAGCGAGAGATCAGAGGAATCTTTGCGTAATGGAAGGTAGATTTCGTCCCGAAGTCGCCCTTCTTCTGCAAGGAAAGAACAATATCCAGCTCCATTTGCCAGCGTGTCCATGAGGCACACCTCGAACGGAGTTGAGCTGCCTGAGATGGGTCGCAGGATGATTTCCAGTTCTCCTGGCTCAACATCCAGCAGTCTGCAAGCTGCGTTACGAGTGAGGTAGCCCCATGAATAGTATGCAGCTCTTGCATAGCACGAATCTGGTCCTGTTGCGGAGAGCCGAATTCCATCTGGAACCGATCTGAGCCTCATCAACAGGACATCCGTTTGCTTGACCGACGCCAGTGCGATCCTCTGAGATTCTTCCTGAGAAACCTTTGATCTCCAGACCGATGTCAAAGTCGATGGAACAACCCAAACATCACTGGTCTTCAGTTTCCGGAATTCAAAAAGCTGAGACTCATTGTCATTCAGGGAAACGACCTGCCGATTGTCGGACTTAATCTCAAAGTTTGATTCACTCACGAAAGTAAACTGCTCTGCCGGTCCTGTTTCGATGCGCGAACTCGACGAACGGGCCGACCACTCAAACTGGCCGTTGTAATCTCTGTGCCCTATCGGCTCTGAGACGAAACCAAGCGGTTCCCACGTGTCCACGACACTGAACGTTTCACCTGCATTCCCGCAGACACTGCAAGAGGACAGATGTTGTGCAAATGAAAACGCGCCACATTCCCGGCACAGGGCTACTTTTCGGAGGATACCTCTTCCATCGGCAGCGCGTACCCTTTGTCCGTCACGCACAAAGTGGGCGACTCCGGCTGCGGTGATAACGCGTTTGTCTTTCACCATTTCGCTTCCGGGGGCAAATTGCGAAATGGCAATATGAAGTTCTCTGTCAATCGTATGTTCTGCTGGCAGTCGCCGTGGCTCCCCCTCGTAGAGATTCCGAACATGTGTGGGGAAACCAAACATTGGCAAGATGCCACCGTTTGCCAAACGCTCCGCTAAGTCTTCCTGTGGAAACGCAGCGTCATCGCCTGCGATTCGTGAGATCTCCTGTGTAAGTGCACGACTTACCCATGTTTTCAATGTCTTAGATTCACCCTCGATTGGAGAATTACTGATGAAAACGCTGATTACGTCAGCGATGATTGCATCTGATTTATCAATCCCGTTCTGGACTGTGCCTGAGATCCCCGGCCAGTTGATTGCCAGTCCAAACTCACCATGAACGCTTGTGCCTGGGGCATCAACAGCACAAGCTGTCGCAAGGAATGCCCGTCGCAGTACCTCTGCGGCAATCGAACGCTTTACTATTTGCGTGCTGGCCAGATCTACATACGGCGGCGGCGTTTGACCGGACACCATCGGCATTGGTGCCTGAAAATAGGTGTCGTCATGGCTGCGTCCGCGACCCACTGTAAGTGCTACGGAAAACCCAGCACCACGCCGACCAGCGCGGCCGACTCTTTGTTGATAGTTGAATCGCCGCGGAGGCACGTTCCCCATCATGACAGCAACCAACGAGCCAATGTCAACTCCTGCCTCCATCGTTGTTGTAACGCTGAGGAGGTCAATCTCGTTCGTAAGCGGTCGTTCCTGATCCAGACACAACCCCTGAAATAGGCGTTGCCGCCTTGCCGCGTCCTCAGAAGAAGTCTGGCTCGTCAACTCTTCACATCGGAGCCGAAATGCTGCTGCCTCCGCAGATGCGAGAAAGCTGTAGTAATCCCTGGCATCATCACCGGCACGCGAGTTTGGTTGCCCGGGTAGCTGGTCGTGACAGTTTGAACAGATTCCCGCATTTGAATGAAGGTGCCTCGCCTGACATCTCCTGCAGACCCATGCTGGTTCCATGGCAGAAACGGCTTGAAACCAGAGGTTTTGAGGAACAATCAGGAAGTCTCCGTCAAGTACGGCCTTCTTATCAATCAGGAGCTCGCGCAATGATTCAAGGCAGAGTGTAGGGTCGGCTGTAACCTTCTTGACAAATTTCTTTACATAACCCGGAAAGTCATGGCTTGCATACCCACCAACCTCATCATTGCGGAATCGCCTTCGTTCCCCCATTTGTCTCAACACGGAGTTTGCTAGTTCCGTAAACTGTCCCTGAGAAATGTCACTGGGTATAGAAAGTCCTGTTAAATCAAGTGCCCCTATGTTGAGGAACCCCAAGCCAAGAGATTCAACGCTTCGTCTTTTGTGGGCAAAAAGGGTCACAAGAGATTCGAACAGACAACGTACTTTGAGTTCATCTGCGTGCGATCGTTGTTCCGCGAGGAGTTTTGAACTGTCGCGTATTCGAGGTGGAGAACCGTCCCAGTCGAATAGTTCATACCACGTTCCGGCGTCGCGTGACTGCAGGGAAGGGTGGGGGCCTGCTGGGTTGATTCCCAGTTGAAGCAGTAGAATCCAGACACGCTCGTTCAGCTCTGCTAACGGAATCAGGTTATTCGAAGCAGACTCGAATTCCTGAATCTGTTTCAACTGCTGAGGCTTCGTAATCCCAAGTTTTCGATCCTCGTATGCTTCACGCAACGATGTGTTGGATTTGCTGAATCGACTGGCCGCCCTGCGTTCGTCTTCACTCAGCTTGTCCATCCCGTGTTTCATCAACTTTAGAAATGCGGATGCATCGCCCAATGATGACTGAGCACCAATAACCAGAAAGTGTCGCACAAGGTCTCGATAATGGTCCAGTTCAATGCCAGCTGAAAGTTTGGTGGCGTCCTGACGACTGTCGGTGAACACTACGAGCTTGCGACTCTTCCGATCAAGGTTTCGAAGCAGCCCGTCAGCAAGAAGCTGATTGACTTTCTGAAAACCAGTACGATGCGATCGCAGTGGTGTTTTTACTGGTTCCTGCCGGGGAACATCGTCGGGCGACCTCGTGCTATCACCAACTCGTGACCGGTCAGCCTCGCAACGACAACACTTTGCAGGCAATGCCGAGAAGTACTCTTTCGGATGAGAAGTAACGTTTGCGATTCGATACACCCAGCCAGTTGGTGAATCTTCAACCGAGGAGCCTACTGAAAGCCGCCCGGTAGCAGGATTCAAATGGGCCTCTACCCACCGTCGAGTGCTGGGCTGTAACTCCCATTTCCGGCCGCAAGCAGGTTCTTCGATGAACGGCCAGTACACTGCGTAACTGCCGTACTGTCTTTCAGGTAGTACGGGCACCTCAAATTTATCAAATTGCAACTGATCGTGAACGAGATACTCTTCATTATCGCTTCCCGTAAACCGATAGCCGCCAAGATAGATGTCACCGCATTCAGAACACATTAAAACGTCGAGAACACGTGCACCACAGTCACATACAAGTCGTGGAGTTGCATAGAGTTTCCCACACGAACGTCCTTGTGATTCCTCATCACTTTGTGGTGCGCAGCTGCAGGCAGGATCACTGCAGGCCCACAGTCCTGTAACATTTCGAAAGAACTGATGAATTCGAAATGGTAGAGGTGCGGGAGCTGACGGCTTATTCTCTATTCGCGACCAGGACAGTGCTCTCAAAAGTCCCTGCACGGCGACCGTACTTTCTGCATCGAATAATCGCACGCCGAGATCAATCGCTGTCTGTGGTTTTTCAACTTCAGTCAGTAGATGAAATACTCCGGTGTCTTCCAATGCTCGGTACAGGTCCGCCCTTGAGGCAGAGGCAAGTTTTTCTCCAGACAGGGACTCAATGAGGCAACGCGCAAATTCGGGCTCGTCGCTCGGCTCCTCGGTCTTTGATGCAAATTGCTCGAAACACTCCACGAATTGAGTGAGATTTGAGTGTCCTGTTTTCTTCGGAGTAACGTGAAAACCACTAACTATTGAAAATGACTGCCCGTTGCAGCCGAAAAACTCCTGAAGGAACCCCCTGCCTTCCTCGCCATCAATTGACGCACTGGAAGCCAGGATTCGGAGCTGGGGTGACTCGGGTGTCAGGCCGATCCGATCCAGAAGCAATCGCAGCAGATAAGCAATCTCCGTGCCGGGAGTCCCTCGATAGGTATGGAGCTCGTCAACGACCAGATGGAAGACAGCCGCAGAATCACTCTTCAGCCACCGTTGCGTAGCATCAAATATTGGCCCCTCGATGCTTCGACGCAGCATAATGTTTAGCATCGAGTAGTTTGTAATGAGAACGTCTGGCGGCGTTTCCTGCATCGCCCACCGGCTCCACAATTCGGCACTTTCTGGGTCCATGCTTGGGAATTGATATCGGAGATCCAAGTTGTTGGCGACACTTCTCGCTGTACGCTCGAGCTCAGATCTTTTTTTTCTTAATTCCGCTTGCGAGCTAGAGTTCTTACGTCCGGGGACCGGTGTAAGCCCATTGTACCGTCCGAAGTAAAAGCTATCCAGTCGATTGTTCTTCAACCACGTTCGCGCACCCGGCCCCGACGGCGAATCAACGCTGTCCAAAGTGCGCCGAAGTCGCACCATCTGGTCTTCTGCGAGTGCATTAAGCGGATATAGCAACAACGCTCGAACAGCCCGAGGACGCTGTTTTCCGGTCCATTTCGCAGATTCGCGGACGAGAGATTCGATCAATGGCAACATAAAGCACTCAGTCTTTCCGGAACCGGTCCCGGAGGTAACAACCAAGTGCTTCTTGCCAATCGCTACGTCTAACAGCGATTGCTTCTGGTGTTCATAGAGTTTTCTGTCAGAAGGAAAAAGGCCACTGGCCACAAACTCCGAGAATTCTGAACTCAAGCCTGTCGCCTGGCTAATTTGTGATAGTGTTCCAGCTTCAGAATAACGCTGTATGAATTCAAAAAGTGGTTGCTGAAAAATTGCTCCTGGTGTGGAAAACAGCTTTCGGCGTTCTTCCATCAAAGATGCTTCCCGCAGCGGCAGAGCACTATCCAGGTACCTCAGATACAAATCATGCAGGCCTTGGGAAAGTGAGATAGGGTCTTTGAATTGTTCTCTTTTGGTCGAAGACATCGTGGGCTATTCAATTCTTAACGAGGTACACAGCAACCTCGCGCACTCGTGTGCACGATCCAGATCAATTCCAGAATAATGCAGC
Organism: Planctomycetaceae bacterium; assembly: GCA_041753135.1. Taxonomy (GTDB): domain Bacteria; phylum Planctomycetota; class Planctomycetia; order Planctomycetales; family Planctomycetaceae; genus SXXK01. The sequence continues at coordinate 7,825 of JBGSVD010000002.1, read as the reverse complement.
TCACCATGCTTCCTTTCCGGTGGCATACCACTGGCCATCCGGAGGCCGCGATCGAGTAAGACCGGAGGAACAAGTCCTGGAATTATCTCAATCTTTTGATTCTCAGAACCGTAACAAACACTGCTATTCTGGTCTCGTAGACAAATCCAAATTCCGGCGGCACGCTCGGCTGAAGTCGTCAATTCTTTTAGAGAACCATTATCCTGACGCAGAACATACTTCCATTGATGGCCGAACTTCGCTCGGTAAACTCCCCGATTCACATTCAAGGAAGCGTCCTTCCACAACAAGAGTCCTGCTCTATGATTCCAGAAGGCCTGCTGCCAAACAGTAGCAATCAACTCTCCTGATAACTCGATCCTGTCCAAAAGACTGTGGTAATCTGGCAGCGTTCTTAAGAGTTCCAGTCCACGATCGGCAACCAATGTGAGGTTCAATTCCTCCGCCGCCGCCCGAATCAATTCGAGGTTGCCTAAAAGCGACCAAACTTCACATTCACCAGGGCGAGAAATGAATTTACTTTTAGGAAGTCTCTCCAATAACTGCCGGCGCAGTGTCAGCGATCTGGCACCAGATGCAAATGCCCGAGACTGATTTGCCAGAATGACTATGGGCGGACAAACCGTTGCATTACCCGCGGAGTCGAGCTCAATATGTCCGGCACGGGAAAGGCGATTTAGTGAATGGCTCATCTTCTGACCATCCAGAGAAGCAAGTGACAATCCCTTCCAGGCTCTTCTCAATTGCTGTCGTGTTGCTCTTTGTCTCTCACTTAGCCAATAGAGCAGCGTGCTTTCTTTACTGCTCATTTGCGCCGGCGGCCTCCTTTGGCGTTTCAAGCCTCAGGAACGCCGCGACGCGGATCGCAGGAGCAACATCCAAGCCAAAACACCGCAATGCGCCCGCCATTCGCTTTACGTCCGAGATAGCGCCGCGACGCCAGGTCGGCGAAACGTCCCATTCATCGAATACTAATGCAAGATCGCGTCCGTTTACCTCCGCGTCAATGCACCATTTCCTCCATGCATCTGCGGAAACATATCCTTCTTTGGTCGGCAGCTTCTGGCCATCATTGTTAACCGACGTCGCCCTCCACGCTGAACATCCCATTCGAAAAGTCCTGTCGAGATCAAAGGTCACGTCGTTCGGAGGGTCCCATATGAATGCTACGCGCAGGTTATCCGGCCATGCGGCCTGCGCCAGTTCTGGCATTTTTCCGCTGATCGATGCAGCATGTGTAAGAATTGGTTGTGCCCATGCGCTGGAGGGAGTGCGGTTCACGCCGCTTACCGCAACGATAAATAGTTGGTCGGGGTTGCTGGATGCATTTTGCCAGGTACAGCGAAGTCCACCTTCCCATAGCGCACGAAAGTTGAGCCAGTCTGGCTCTACGTGGTACAAGTCGAGTGACGTACCGACCGATTCAGCAATGACGCTGGCCGCATAAATCTCGGGCAGAAGGATACATCGGGATCCAAGGAAGGATGCAAGTAGGTTCAGTGCTTCCGCTTCGGTTAATCCGGCGTTCCATTCTTGGAGCATCGGATGCAGTCTCTGTTGCAGAAATTCCAAGGCGTTTTGGAAACTGGTGCCCTCTCTTGCCGCTCTGGCGATGGTCGGTGACGCTAAAAAATGTGTTTTCGCCGGAACTTCTGGCGGGACTGTTAACTGCGGGAACATGCATTGGAACTTCAATGCCTGTTTTAAGAGATCCGAGCTCGCAGATTTGATCTCGTCAGACACAGGAAGTAGTACCTCTAGAAAAGCAGCTTCTTTTTCACGAAGTTCTTGTTCTTGCTTCTCGACGTCTTCTCTTCGTCGCGATAACTCAGATTCAAACAAAGATTCCATGCGTTGCAGTTCATCGCGTTTCTTGTCGCACTCATTCTGCAACTCTGCATGCATTTCGAGCAATTCGCCACATTGAGCCTCAACTCTCGCTTGGATTTTCTTGGCTTCTTCAAGTGCTTTTACTTCAACACGACGATCGATCTGTTCGGCGAGGACTCCACTTACAATCAATGCGTTGACAATGGACTCTGCCGCTTGACCGTTCATACTTTCGGTATCGCGGATTCGCTCGATCGCTTTAAGTGCAAGAGGGCACTCCGAAGACTCAGCACGACTCAAACGCGATTCAAGTTGATCGAGAAAGTCTCGGATTTCATTTCGTTCCTTGCGTGACAAGCTTAGCGCGTCTGCAGCAACTCGCCGAATCAACTCCGAGTCAGTTTCAAGGCGAAACGTTTCAGCTCCTCGAAAATCCTCGTCGAGCTGATCCTTCTTAACTAGCACGCATTCTGATGATTGTGTTAAATCCTGCTCACTCGATCCACGGCCAGTTCTGCAGTATTTAACACTAAGGGTTTGCCAGCCAAGCTTACGATATGCTTCACTTTGAGAAACGGAGATTCGGTTGACTCTGTTTCCGGTTTTTTGCGTAGATAACGAAACGTTCCACGATGAAGCATCATGACTAGATTCCACGACTGATGTCCGAAATGGTCCCAACAGCTGGCCTTTCCATTCGACAAATATGATCGACGCCGGCACGTGGGAGAGCGAGAAGGATCTAGATATCAGGTCTGATTCCGACTTGAATTCCGTGCTCTGCGCTCGGAGCAACTCATAGAAACCAGCCTCATGAAGTTCTTTCGCTGAATTTCGCCGGGCTTGATAATGATCTTTTCCGGCACTTTGATCTCGTGATAGCTCAACAACTACAGAAACCAGCTTTCCTGCCATTGGCAAACTCGCTTGATTTGCAGATGCCTTCCACCACCACCACACCAAGCCGCGGTCTGGGAAATCAGACGGAGTCGCCGGTCGGCAAGAGTCGGCAAACATGACAGGATGCAGTGTGCATAGAAAACTATCATCTTTCTGGTTTGGTGACTGAGCGACCGTGCAGATTATTTCCTTGCCGGAGTGTAGTAACTCAATGTCCATTGAACTGTCCTGACTTCGTAACATGTGGCTCATTGGATTACCCTCGTTTCGCCTTGGTTCCGGGTTTGCATTTCGAAGCTCCAAGTACACGCGTTGAAGCAATCAACTTGACCAACGGATGCATTGACTCAGTTTTGTCAGTTCTGGAATTCGATCGATTAGAAAGCAACAATCGAATCATTGAACGCTGCGCAGAATCAAACAGCCCCGATGAAGTGTCCGCCTTACTCTCAACGCGGTTTCCCCAAGCTCCACCAACACTCATACCCACGACAGAATTCGAATTTGCATCGTGCGTCGCGACAGATACCAACGGCCAACCAGCATTCTCTGTCGTCCAGCCAGAACACTCATTCAGCGGTGGAGAGAGGTTTGACTCACGAACGTAGACGCGAAGTCCGCGACATCGCCGCTCTCTATTACCGATTGAGACGACGTGAAACCCGGGTGAGTCCAGTAGTGAGTGTGTGACAAATCCCGACGGTGGAATCGAGACTTCAACGTCGTCGATAAGCAATTTCGAAGGCAATGTGGGTCCTGATACAAGGATGCGTGGCCCAGCTTCTGCTTGCCATTCGTTTCGAGTTAACTTGAGGCCACCAACGGCACAGATTCGAGGTGACCGTTCGTCGAGGATACTCCGCCATGGTTCAGGTACGTTGCGCAGTTCACTTCGACAACGGCCTTCCATGAGAATCCAGTCCGTCGGCAGGCCCGAAAGGAATCCGTCGATGCCATACTCCTGTCGCTGGGACGAACAATAGATATGGACGGAATCGTCCTCGCAGACCTGATAAATGCCCTTTTGCCAATGGCGACGATTGTTTAAATGAACTATCAATCGAAATTGTTCGCCGGGCCGGACTCGATTGACCGTGAGAAACCGATTGATCGCAGCGTGTTCCACTGCCAGAAGGTAATGCTTTGCCCGTGGTCGATACTTTAATCCGTTCAGAGACAGCCTTTGGAACACGCCAATGCCAAACAACTTGTTGATTTGATCACTGGTCAGCCGGCCCGTCGCGTTTTCCTTTTCAGTGTCAAATAATCGAAAGTCGAGCCGTGAGGTTCTCAAATGTTTGTCTACTGAGATCTCTGTTTTTCTGATACTGTGGTTTGCCCGTAATCCTGCTGAGCGAACATTACCGTCCCAGTCACGGAGGTACTCCACGATCTGATCGAACGCGTCCGTCCAGCGATCACCTGACTGGAGCACACGCTGCGCATGACGAGTGAACCATCGGGATTCATGTAGGCAGCTTTGCACAAGACGAGTAACTCGTGGGCGATCGTGCGAATCATCTGGACGGAGACCGAACTCTGCAAACAATCCAGTCAATCGATCAAGGTCGGTGATTCGTAGCAGGCATTGAGAGTAAGGCAGATTCACGAACCATCGACTTCCCTGACGTCGCTCGATCTCCGGAATCAGAAAGTAGCCGTTTCTCCTGCCATTTCGGACATTAGCCCACTGAGCAAGATCATTCCAAACTTCAACCTGGTCACCGTAAAATTGAGGGCTTGGGGTCGCAGCTTCACCAAACAAATCCTGAAATGATCGCCAAAAACTGTCCCCGGCGTCCTCGACGTTTTGGTCCAAATCCCCGACGTTGATTGCAGCAAGGACTTCTGCCGCTAGAAACGCAAGATAGTCTGGGATTTCGCCGACGCTCGTTTCCTCAAGCATCCGCCAACGGCAATGCCTACGCTGGTACTCGTGAAGAACTGCATCGACAAAATCAATTACGGCATCTGACTCAGAGTCAAAATCATCCTCTCCGCGTTGCTCCTGCATGCATTGCCGCAAAGATTCAGAATCGGTGGTCAAAACAACTCTTTGTCCGCGACGCACCTCCGAGAAGAAATGGTTGCAGATAGCAAGATTCCAGATTTGATAACTTGCCATTCCGGCATTCCTGCGGGTGATTCGAGCGAGAATTTTTCTCTACAACAGCCAACCGATAGTTCTCAATCCTTTCGTCCGACAAAATCCTCAGTCCATCCCATTCCGATCGGTGATTCATTGACTCACCGCAACTCAACAGCGAATTTACAACTATTCGACACTATTCGACACTATTCCCACTGAAGGGTGCATAGTACTCTCACCCAAGGAGCTCCTCAATCATTGTTGCAAAAGAAATGCGAAAAAGCTCACAGTGTGCTTGGGACGCAAAGGTGAAAGAAATCTTCGCAGGTTTTCGACACATCTTGTTTTACCCCGCAAAGTCTTCCCATCATTCCCGGGCAATGCCTTCCGCGATTTGGGTGGAATGCAACCTCCAGCAATAAATGAAAACTAAAACACATGACACAACTCAATGAAACGCTCTCATGGCGACTGCTGACGGAGTTGTGGCGGCGATTCCCCGATCGTTATGCCCTCATTGAAACACATCCCGGTGGCGGACAGTATGACTGCCTTAGCCTTGCTGAATACAAACATGGGCTTCAATCAGTCCTTGCAGTCAATCGGGGCGGGAGTGTTCACTTACATCACGGCCGCAGTCCTCAGTCGTGGTCAGGCTGGACGGATCGAATGCTGGAGAATGCGAGCGGCTTCCTGGATGACATCGAGCTAGCAATGGGATTGACTCACCAAAATCCACTGCCGAGCTCCACTCCGGCGACAATTACATTCCGCTTTGTGTCGGAGTTTCTTACGCATGCGATTGGGCGAATCGAGCGATGGGAATGTCGAAACGGTTTCTGTGACACGTCGGGATTTTGCGGTGGAAAACGGGAAACGTACTTCAGCTGCTTCCCCCAGATTGAAACTGAAGTTCCGGCCATCGAATTTGCGAATGGTCGAATCGACTCCGCGTACTTGCACTGGTTTCTGCTCTGGAACGGGGAACCACGGGCGTGTCTCGATACGAATGGGCGGCTGTATAAGTCAAATGGCGACGTGCATGATCTAATGGCCATTTACAGTAAGCACAGACGGATGTGGCCGGTGATTGCAGACGTCGCCCTCGATATGCTGCCCTGAGAGCTACCGCGTCAGAAGCCTGTGTTTCCGTGTGTGTGAAGCCACGGGCATTCTCGGAGCTGGAATACCCCGCACTTTGGAGTTCTGCCACTTTATGGTTCGCCTTGGCAGTTTCCACTCTCCAATTTTTTCGGATGTTGTTCAAACAGGGTGGGTTTCAAACATGCGAGTCGGAGAGTCACTCCAATTGCGGCTGATGAATCTGATGCCGTTCCGATGGGAGTCTGAGTTGATAAGAGCGTTCCAGCGAAGAGAATTCACGCACGGATGTCACGTTCGCCGGCCGGTCACTAGTGTAGTGTCTCACTCAGATGGGATCTTATTGAGTGCCGCTCTGGCCTGCTTCACTTTTTCCAGAATGTCTTCAGCCTTCTTTGTCCAGACGAACGTCTTTGGGTTCGCGTTGTGATGATCAATGTAATCCTGGATTGCTTGTTCCAACTGCTCCACGCTGCGGAAGACTCCGTTGCGAATGCGGATGCAGGTAATGTCACGAAACCAGCGTTCGATGACGTTCAGCCACGAACTGCTGGTCGGGATAAAGTGAATGTGGAAACGTTTGTGACGCTTCAGCCAGTTCTGAACCTTGGGATGCTTGTGCGTTGCATAGTTGTCAACGATCAGGTGCAGATCGAGGTCTGGCGGCGTTTCCACGTCGATCTTCTTCAGGAATTTAATCCATTCCTGGTGCCGATGACGAGGCATGCATTCCGCAATGATTTTCCCTTCAGCCAGTTCGATCGCAGCAAACAGTGTTGTGGTGCCATTGCGTTTGTAGTCGTGTGTCTGTGTCTTCAATCGTCCCGGAAAAAGTGGAAGGCTCTTTTGTGTTCGGTCGAGTGCCTGAATCTGGCTCTTCTCGTCACAGGAAAGTACCAGAGCATGTTCAGGAGGATTGAGGTAAAGGCCGACCACATCAACAAGCTTCTCCGCAAATCTCGGATCGTTCGAAACCTTGAACGTCTTGATGCGATGCGGCTTCAGACCGTTGTCAGATCAGACTCGCTGAACCGTGTCTTTGCTGACGCCGACAGCACTGGCCATACTGCGAACCGACCATTGTGTCGCGTTCAGTGGTTTTTCCTGAGTTGTCTTACGAAGGATCTCGGCCTCTTTGTCTGCTCGCACACTCGGCGCCCGTCCACTTCGAGGCGCGTCTTTGATGAGAGCTTCCAGCCGACCTTCAGTAAATCGACTTCTCCATGTGCCGGCCGTTCGACGCGTGCATTTCAGCTCCGCAGCGATGTCCTTGTTTTCCTGTCCAGCCGCCGCTGCCAGGATAATTTTTGCCCGCAGCACCAATCGTGCAGGCGTCTTCCTGCCACGGGACCACTGCATCAGAGTGGTCCGTTCTTCGTCCGTCAGAATAATGGTTTTCGCAATCCGCATCGTCGCATCCTCCGTTGTTGGGAAGGAAGACGCCAGCGGTTGAAAATAAGTTCCCGTATTTAAGCGACATTGCACTAGATCCGTTTTTTCGACGACGGAAATTTCGTGTGCATGGACAGTTCCAGAATTAACTCGACTTGACCGGCCGCACGCGTGATTTGAGACAGATCAAGGCTGTCCGCCTTCACGCCATTTATGATAAAATGTGCCATCTGCGCTTCAGTTTTCGATTTGATGTTGTTTCTTTCGCATACGAGGTAAGCAACGGATTCCGCTTCGATTTCAACTTCCGGGTGAGTCATCACGCGAAGTTTCGGGATGTTGTCGGGTTGGGTGCCGTACGCCCAAACAACGGGCTAGGAGTCTGTCCTGATACATGTCACCAAACGTCGCTGAATTGTGTTGAGAAAAAGTTTTTTTTCGGCCTGCGAATTGCTGTAGAGCAGCTGACATGAAGTCGGCGGCGGAAAATGGATTTTTGGGCCAGTTAGAGAT
>JBGSVD010000001.1:0-2329 GCA_041753135.1 Planctomycetaceae bacterium | reverse complement strand
GGACTCTGCATCTGGGATCAACGCCGAGCCCCATCGACTGGCTGCCGATTCGCCAACTGCCCGGCTGGATGCAACCGCCGAACACGCCACCGGCGACGAACAACTAAGGCGAGCGGCAGGGCAATTTGAAAAACCCTCCGATTGTTGTCCCTCCCTGAGTCAGACACCAGCGCCCAGCACCCCCTCGCTATCTGTCTCCGAACTGCTGCGAAAATACACGCCGACTTTTGTCAGCCAGTTTCGCGATCAGGCACCGGCACAAGTGCGCAGCACTCTGGCGAAATTGGAACTTTGTCGCACAGCGGCTTTGGGCGGACATAAGTATCGATGCGAACCGTGTGACTATGAATGCTCTGTCTATAATTCCTGCGGCGATCGTCATTGTCCCTTATGTTCGGGCGCTAAGCGAGCGAATTGGTTAGATTCCACAACTCGACTCTTAGTCCCGGGCATTACCTATTTTCAGGTCGTGTTTACAATTCCTGATAAACTCTCATCGCTGGCTCTGGGCAATCGCCAGGAGATGTACGATCTGCTGTTTCGCTCGGCGTGGAAGACACTGCGTGACGTCATCGCCGATGAGCAGCACTTTGAAGCTGCTGCGGCGATGGTGTTGCATACCTGGAACCAAAAGCTGGAAGCTCATGCGCATGTGCATGCTCTGGTACCGGGCGGCGGACCGTCGCTGGTCGGTGATCGTCGCTGGATCAAGAGTCGTCGCCCGAATGTGCCACAGTGTGATGGTCGCTATCTGTGCGATTCGGAAGAGTTGAAGGAGAAGTTTCGCAAGAACTTTATCGCAGGTCTGAAGCGGCTTCATAAAAATGGAAAGCTGAAACTCACGGGAGAATGGAGTTTTCTTCAGTCCAAAGCGGCGTTCGACGACTGGCTGAAGCCGATGGAGCAACAGACGTGGGTGGCGTACATCGAACCGCCGCCGAACGAAAACTGTCCGCCGGAAATGGTCGCGAAGTATCTGGCTCGATATCTGACGGGCGGCCCGATTTCGGATCGTCGTCTTGTGTCGGACAGCGATGGCTTTGTAACGTTCCAGGCAAGAATCGGTGACAAGACAGGCGGCAGCAAACAGACGATTCCCATTCGCATTCCAGGCACAGAGTTTGTGCGGCGCTGGAGTCTGCATATTCTTCCGAAGGGCTACACGAAGACGCGTCGCTTCGGAGGCTATTCGGGTCGTCATCGGAAACGATACGTCGCCGAGTGCCGTGAACTACTGGGGTCGACGGCCGTAGTGCCTGTTCCCGAACCGTCTGCTTCGGAGTCTCCTGTTGAAGAGCACGCCGTTGATCGAAGCCCATGCTGTCCGAAATGTCAGGCTCGCATGCGGCTGATTGATTTTCAGCCAAAGCCAAGTTGGCGAATCGTGATGTGGAGTCCTCACCGGCCGTCATGGTATCGAGGCCGCGATGGCTGAGCCCCATCTCACAATGCGACGCGTCGATTCTCCGTGCCTGTTTTCGACAGGCATCGGCCTTGTCTCTGCTGCGCCGACAGTGCATTTTCGGCAACTCTGTGCTGGCCATCGAGCCTTCTTCGAGATCTGCACGAGCGACTCACGATTGAGGACCACTCTCGCCCCCGCCACATCCGGAGCCATCGTCACGATCGAATCACAGTCCGGTGCAGAATTGCGGGTGACAACCTCCAATGTCACTGGTAGACTCACCGCAACCGCCGAGTGATCGTGATTGATTCCGCATAGGGCTGCTTCAGCCGAGTGCACCCAATCCACAAAGCGGAAAAGTTCAACGCACGATCTATACGTCGGCTAATCGCCAGACGCATAGATCGCAATTCGTTACATTCCCAGGACTGACTAACCGCAATGTCGACATGCTCATCAAAACGACTGCTGCTATTGAAGGCTACCGCTGCGTACTCTAAGGAGATCCTCGACCACATCGAGCGAGTCTGCGCACTGACCGGTGTCCAAATGACGGTGCATGATTACACGACCGACGCTGACTTTGAGACATTCGCCAGCTCAAACGGGACGTTTGACTTCTTGTACGTCGCTGCACATGGCGCGCATCATTGCTTCGGCGAGAACGCTGGTCCAATTGCGCGATGGGCAGACTTCGCCACAATTCTCTGTAGGACATCGCTGCTAAACGAGAATGCAATCTTGTTCATGGGCTGCTGTCACGGTGGACTCAAGAAAGTAAGTTTAATCTTGTTTTCTCTGTGCGACCAAATCAGTAGCGTGTGCGGTCCGCGTTGGACTGTAAATTTGGGTGAAGTTCCGGTTGCTATTCACGTTTTCCTTCACAATCTTTTGATAAATCAGATTGAACCGCAGTACTCTGCT